>JAJTYX010000003.1:0-7074 GCA_021462865.1 Gammaproteobacteria bacterium
CAAGAAATTCCCATCAGACTCACCATACCATTTCTCCGGCGTAAAAAAAGGCATATTGTTGTTGCCTCTATTGGAGGTCTTAAGGTAAAACTAAATCCTTTTGGAATAAAAATGGAAATTGGAAATGTGAATGTTAAAGGACTGCTTGGAGCAAAAGGCATAGAGTTAAAGACAGACACCCATGTAACCTGCAAAACAGAAATGAAGGTCAAAGGTGAGATGCATGGAAAGGCCGGTGTTTTAAATATAGATTTTGGTGACGAGGATTTTGATTTTGATGAACCTGAATGTGGATAGATGGAGGTGTCTTGATGGATTATTTTGTACCTCATCGAAGAATCCCGTGCATCCCAACCGTTAAACACCATATTATATGCCAGCATCAGGTCGAGATTGAGGTTTTTCCTGCCACTGCAGAGGTCTATTTTCAAGACGAACGCTATGAAGATCCGATAGATACTCAGGTGCGCTTCAGTGCTATGGTCTATAATGCCCCCACTGAAAAGGTTAAATGGCATGTTGTAGATTTGACTGGTGGTACAGGTGCAGGCACTATTGATTCTGCAGGACTTTATACAGCGCCGTTAAAAGGAGGCCACCCCTTTACGTTAACTGACATAGTGGTTGCTACCTCTGTAGATAGCCCTATGAGGATGGCTTATGCTCGTGTTGCCGTAATAGGTCGTGGACCTGAACCCCTGCCTGCTAAAAAATTGGAGATATTTCCTAAAACAGTTTTTATATATTATCCTGATCCCCATGCCCAGGACGGCCCGGATAACAAATATATAGACAAAAGCAATACAATGCAGATGTTCCGTACCCTTATCAAAGGCACGGATTCCACCCATGTCAACTGGGCAATACAGGATAATGCTGATTCCATTCCAGCACCGCCCCCTGTACCTGTTGCAGGTTGGGATAAAAATTGGTATCTGTATAAGCTTATGGGTTCCGGCACCCAAAAGACAATCAGGATAATTGCAAGTCTTGCATCTGATGCGGCAATAATGGATGAGGCGATTGTAATACAGCTTAATTACTTATGGCCCGGGATTGTCTAAAAACCACTTAGAAAGGACTTAAAGCAATGGGATCAGATACAATTCTTATTAGAGATGGCTCAACCCTTACTATTAAAGACAATTCAGTACTGGGGATTAAGGGGATTAAAGATTCTGAACATATACACATTGATATAGATAAGGTTCAGAATATTGCGCCGGTTGCCGCCCACATAAAAGAGGTCAACCATATTGATCCCATTTCAGTTGAGTCGCTTCACGTAAGCGAGGTCAGAAACATTGAGCCAATTAATATTGAAAAATTCAATGTGACAAACTTGCCTATGGTAAATATGTCGCTTCGGCAGTTGCCCCCTGTTGATCTGAATATAAGAAAACTCCCGCCTGTATCAGTAGGGTTGTATCAGGATTTTCAGGTACCTTCCGACTATACTGTAAGCGGCAGACTTCTTGGAATAGAGTTCTTCCGTATCCGTATTGATGGCTACACAAAAATTGTTCCCAAAGAAAGGTTCAGGCAGGAACAGGAGAAAACAGGGAGCAGGAGTTTTGCTGTGCCTTCAGCATCAGGAAATCCGTCCATCCCATCCATACGTAAGGAGATTTCAACAATTACTTCGTACCGCTCTTCATGCAGGCCAAGAAATAAAAGCTGGCATGGAGGGGTTGGATTTAACATCAATAAGGGTTTTAGAGCTTCTCACCGGGTGGCTGATGGATATACCACATCACCGGGTACCAAAAAGAAGGGAGACATTTCCTTTGGTATGTCTCAAATGAACTTTTATATGTCCGGACCGGAGATAGCAGATAACGCTGCCGGTAGTTCGGTAAGTAGTGGAGAATAAAAATGAACCGATTTAACGGGATTAATCATCGTGGACACAGTTGCAGCCATGTTCATCATCTCGGCTTTGCGGGTATCCTGGTCGGGACTATAAATCTGGCTACAACCGCATTGTATGGTGGTGCACGCGTAATTAGGCGGGTTATTGAGAACGCAGCATGGCAGGGAGTGTCTGATTGCTACCCTCAAAGCCACAATAAACCTGGCTGTTATTCTCAACCCGATCGGCATTGTTACTGCATTGAGTGTGTACCAACTACTTACACATCTTGTTGCCGATAATTTTAAGATTGTGTCTCAACATGAGGCAGAAGAAAGAGTAGCCTAATCATTTGGAAAAAATTATGAAATCAACAGCAGAAGAGGCAAAAAAGAAATCTCAAAAAAAGAAAACTACCGGAAAAAAGGAGAATAGGACTGGAAGAAAGTCAGCAGAGGCCGGCAGGACAGGTTCGGGTAAGCTGCCTTTTGGTGAACTTCTTGGTCATACAGGGCAAATTAGTTCTATTGTAACCAATGGGCTTGATCTGGCAGAAGCAAGCATACGGCTTGGCATAAACTTAGTTAACAAATTTGGATCTGTTGTACAGGGTCAGGTCATTGACAAAATGGCGAGTTCTTTATTTCGGGGAGCTGCTTCGTTTCAGCAAAAACCAGAGGAGGCAGGAACCCAGGCTTCTGATTATCAATATAGTGATGAGGCTGGGACTCCTCAGTCTCCGAATACTCACCGCAGCCTTTTTATAGTAAATCGGCTTCCTCTTTTTCCAGGAAGTCCTGTTCACATCCCCTTTTCTATAAACAATGATTCAGCATCAGCATCTAAAGGTATCAGTTTGGAGCTTGAAGATTTTATTGGAGCCACCAGTGGTTTTAAGCTGTTATCCGGAGTATTTGAAATAAAACCGTCACAGATTGTAATAGCCCCAATGGATTTTGAGAAATTTATTCTTGCAGGAACGGTTCCGTCCGAGGCACCTCCGGATTCGTATAATAGTTGGATAAAGGTTTCTGGAGTAGAAGAGATCAAGATCCCAGTTATCCTGGCAGTAAGTATCCCGACGTAGAGGAAAAAAATTTATCTTTGGTGCTCTGGTTGATATATGATTTTTGATGTCATAATAGTTGGTGCTGGCCCTGCGGGTAGCAGTACTGCCACATTCTTATCACGACAAGGTCTTAAGGTACTATTTCTTGATAAAGCTATTTTTCCGCGGGATAAGGTGTGTGGTGATTGTCTGGCACCACAAGCACTGTACTGGCTCGATGAATTGGGTTGCGTTGACGAGGTTCTTAATCATGCAGACACATGTATTACAAGCGGAGATGTACTTCTAAAGGGAAAGTATTTGTTTACAGGAGACTTCCCTCAAGACACCTTGTATCCGGGATTCTGCACATTGCTTGAGAGGGCAAAGTTAGATCATATTATGGTGAAAAATGCCGTAAAAAATGGTGCGGTATTTAAGCCGAACTGTCTTGTTAAAAGCATTCTTATAAAAGAAGATTGTGTAGAAGTTACGGCTGTTTCAGAAGGGACAGTCATCCTGTTTAGAGGAAAACTTCTGGTAGGTGCTGATGGTGCTAATTCCATAGTTTCTCGTTCACTTGGCAATGTATTAAGAGAAGGTACAACAGCTATTTCAGTAAGGGCTTATTACAAGAACGTAAAAATAGAAAGTTCAAAAATCCAGATACACATAAATGATAAGTTTTTCCCTGGAATGGGATGGGTGTTTACAGACAGCAGGAGAAAGGCTAATATAGGGATAGGTTATATATTCGATAAAAGATTTCCTGGAAAAGATAGCCTGAAAAAGGTCTTTGACGGTTTTATAAGGCATGACCTTAAAAAATGTCTTAAAGGAGCAAAACAAGTAAGTCCGGTTGCAGGCTGGTGGGCATCTTTTTTCAAGCCTGGCACGTTGGTGTCTGACAGGGTGATCCTGATCGGGGATGCAGCCAACCTTGCAGACCCTATGAACGGTGCCGGGATACACAAGGCCATGGAGAGTGCCTATGTTGCCTCGCAGGTTATAGCACACTGTATTGCAATAGATGATTATTCATCTGCATCTCTGAACAGATATGAGCTGCTCTGGAATAAAATAGGTGGGTTCGATTGGCAGATACGTCAACTATTCCTTTCTATCGCGAAGAATCCTAACATCAGGGAAATTTATATGCTTCTTATAAAGTATATAGCCCGCCTGGCAAAGATTAACCCGAAATTTAAGGATTTCTGTGGAGGTGTTTTCAGTGGTACAATAACTGTCAAAGGGTTAGTTTTGGTCGAAGCATTACTAAGTGCATTTCCTGCCGATCTCTCTGCGTGGATTACTCTGTCTGGTAATTCAACCAGAAGGAGTATTCCTTTTGATGATGCCCTTCTGGCTGGGATAAGTATTTTAAAAACTATCAGCAGATTTACGTCTAACCCAATGGGGAACTTTAACTGGGGTGTTGAGGTTCTTAATAATGCAATCGGTACAGCATCCAACATCATGCTGCCGTCGTTGTTCAGTGCAGGGATTGACAAGGTTTATTCTGTTAAACTCAACAACAATTAAACATGGATGAAAGGAGGGAAACATGGCGCTTGGTATTTTCGGTCCGTTTAATGAGATTATTTACAAGACTACCACTGCAATTGTAGATACTAAGATTGCAGAAGATACTGCAAAGATTCTTAATGCCTTTATCACGGCAAGCTTTGATGCTGTAAATGAAACATTAAAGAAGGTACAAGACATTACAAAACCGGTATAGTGAAATAAACTTATGAAAACAACTATGAACTAAACTAGACTGAAGGAGGATAAATTATGTTTCATTCATGTTGTCGAAATAATGCACCGGTGATTGTGTATTATCCGTATTTTGGATACGTAGGGTATAAATCCTATTTTACTCCGTCATGTTGTCCGGCATGTTCAATGCCGTACAATCTCTGCACGTGCAGCAATGAAACGTTAATGATGATTCCGGAGGATCTGGCAGTTGATACGGCAACTTCGACAAGGGATACCTTTGTCGGTGGCATTGAAGACGTGAATCTTACATTAGAATACATGTCTGACGGAGGTACGCCTGGTACCAGGACTGTTACAATTACGATAACAAGCGGTGGGGGTACTACGGTTTGGAAGGAAACAAATATTGCAGACGGTTATCATGTAAAGGATGATTTTGCGTCTATTCAGCCTGGTGCAAACGTCAAAATTGAAGTTGCTGACTGTAAAGCTCGTTTGAGATGGTGTGAAACAATTTGCTGTTAATATTTGCGTGACGGTATTTCTTGATTTTTTAATTAGAATGGAGATTTGATTATGTATAGAGAAATACACAGGACTGCTGCCTTCGGACCTATGGCTGCCGCTCATAAACACAGCGGCCAGATACCTGGACTTTTCCATCGTCACCCAGCGTACCATGGTAGTTTCTGCAAATCATGCTGTCACCCTGTTTCAAAATGTTGCTGTAGCAGGGAGTGTATTAAAGAGTCCAAAGAATTATTGGTAGAGCCTGCTACCAAAACCAGCACCGGCACCGTAGCAGATAATGCCACATTAGGCTTAATAAAAAACAGGATAATGTCCTTTTCAACTTTTGGACATTCGCCAGAAATGGCTATGGAAGCGGATAAAGCGGCCGGACTATCTGTTAATACGAGTGCATTGAATACTGCACTGGACGCAGCTAACGTTGCGGTTGGCTCGGGTGATGCCATTATAGGCGGCGGATGTTGTGTTCATCTGTCCGTTGAATACATGCAAAATATTAATGAAACTATGCTTTTGAAACCGGATGTTGTTTCTGCTGTAGTAGTAGGTGTTTTAGATAGTGAGGGGACAGTAATGTCATGGAGTAAGTTTAAATTCTCTGCCGGCTATCATATAAAAGAGGGTATAATTGCTACAAAGCCAGGAGCAAAATTAGTTGTGGCTGTATTGAATGCTATTGCCCGGGTCAGATGGTGTGAAATTTTTAGTTGTTAAGATGATTCCGCAGACCAATACCAGGAGGGTGTAAAATGCCAAATAAGACAGAGAAAAAGGAGGTTGGAGGTGCTGAAAAATTAGATAAAGATGTTAATGAGGCGAGGATGTCCTTTGATGCTTATAAGAAAAGAATGACAACTGGTGGCTTTAAAACCGGGAGTAAAGATATAAAGACCGGAAATACTATGTCACATCCGTATGTCGCCAGACAGCCCAACATAGGGCCATTTATACAAACGCCCCACCCTCTGTTTCAACTACCGCCTGATATGTTGCCCCAACAGGCCCAGTATAGTCCGCAAGTGCCTTTTTCGCTACCGTTGGGCCAATCTGGAAAGCCGTTGTTCAATAGTCTGGGTAATATGTTACGGCTTGGTATAGACCTGATAAATACCAGCCTTGTCGGTGGTTTGCAGCTTATGGAGGGTTTCTACGGCGGCAGCCGTTTTGACGGTAATTCTTGTATGCAGTGCTCCTGTTGCTGCAAGCCTGAGCAGTGCAATGGTTATGAACAACCTTCTTGCTGCGAGCCGTGTGATTGCTGTAATCCGAGCGTACATAATTGTTGCTGAGATCTCCGCATGGTTGTGTCTTAAAAATGTTTGTCATTTCTATTTTCATGGCAGAGGAGTTTTGCACCGCCATTACCCCACCATTGGCAAATTATGTCAGTGCTTTGTTAAAAATTAAGTGACGAATTTTTTCTTCAGTCGTTTCGATTTGGTTTTAACGGATGTTCACCTTGGGATGAGCATCCGTTAAAAAGAAAAAACCTGTCTGAACGAGAAACGGGTAACCCTGATTATTAAAAGACGCTTAAGTTGGCTACAGGCTTGACAAACTGAGTCCTTTTCTTGCGGAAATATTCCAAGCAGGCAGGGTTGAAAAAGGCGGTGTGTTTTCGTATGCACAGGCATTCAACGGCGACATTACTTGATACTATAGAAGTCCTCATACGTTAAACCGGAAATGCATTATGTCTCCATCTTTTACAACATATTCTTTTCCTTCGAGTCTCAAAAACCCTTTCTCCTTGACCTTTTGTTCCGAGCCTATCGATATCAGGTCATGATAATTGTAAGTCTCAGCGCAGATAAATCCGCGTTCAAAATCAGAATGAATCACGCCGGCTGCCTGAGGGGCCTTTGTTCCTTGTTTAATTGTCCATGCCTTTACTTCTTTGGGGCCTGCCGTAAAATAG
>JAJTYX010000030.1:0-43295 GCA_021462865.1 Gammaproteobacteria bacterium
GCTGATCGCGCGGCTGCGCGATGCCTTCGCCGTGGAGCTGCCCCTCATCGCCCTGTTCGAACACCCCACCGTCGCAGGGCTCGCCGCTGCGATCGAACGTACGGCCGGGGGGCCCGCCACACCCGGCATGCCCGCGCCGCGGCGGCGCCCGCGGCAGGCGACGGGCGGCGGGTAACCGCCGGGGTTATCATCGGCGCAATTTTGATGTTGCAGGTACCAGAGGAGGGCCGCATGGCCGCAGACGAAGACCAGGTCATCCGCACGATGGAAGGCCATTTCCGCGAGATCATCACCCTGCTCGGCGAGGACGTCCGTCGCGAGGGCCTGGTCGAGACGCCACGGCGTGCCGCCAGCGCATTTCATTTCCTCACCCGCGGTTACCGCCAGAGCGTCGAGGAGCTGGTCAACGACGCGGTGTTCACCAGCGACACCGATGAGATGGTGATCGTGCGCAACATCGAGATGTACTCGCTGTGCGAGCACCACATGCTGCCGTTCATCGGCAAGTGTCACGTGGCCTACCTGCCGGACGGGCGCGTGCTCGGCTTATCGAAGATCGCGCGCATCGTCGATCTCTTCGCGCGCCGCCTGCAGATCCAGGAGGTGCTCACGAAGCAGATCGCCGAGTGCGTGCAGAGCGCGATCCGCGGCAAGGGCGTGGGCGTGGTCATCGAGGCGCAACACATGTGCATGATGATGCGCGGGGTCGAGAAGCAGAATTCCGTCATGACGACCTCGTGCATGCTCGGGAGCTTCCGCTCGCAGCCCCAGACCCGCAACGAGTTTCTGCGCCTGATCGGGTAGGGTGCTGTCCGGCCGCAGCGATGAACGAAGCCCTGTAGGAGGGACTTCAGTCCCGACCACGACACCGCCGAATCTGTGTAGTCCTGGTCTCTACGGGGCGTAGGCTGATGGCCCCGGCGCCTTGCCGAACCGGCTCCGGAACAAGGCGAGGTCGGTGTAATTGACGATGCCGCCGCTGCCGTCCATGTCGGCATTGGCATCGGCGGTGCCGAAGGCACCGCGAAACAGCGCCAGGTCGGCGTAATTGACGATGCCGCCGCTGTTGTCGAAATCGCCGTCGCAGACGTTGCCGAAACCATCGTCGTCGGTGTCGCGCTGGCTGTTGCCGCCGCCGTCCGGGATGAGCGGGCCGTTGGCGACGTTGATGCAGTTGTCCTGGCCGTCGTGGGCGCCGTCGCCGTCGGCATCGGGCAGCAGTTGCCAGGCGAGACCGTAGTCATAGCTGAACGAAGAGCCGGAGCCGCGGGTCACGCGCACGGCGTACTGCGCGTTCGCCGGGACTGCGACGTAGATATTCTCGGTGTTGTCGTTGGTGCCCTGCGAGCTCGCCACCGTCGTGGAGTTCGCGGTGTTGACCACGGCCAGCGCCAGGTCGCGCAGGGTGGCGGTGCCGTTGAAGCTCGACTGCGTGCCGCCGTTGATGTCGATGTTCCAGGCGAGTGTCGCGGTCAGCAGGCGTGGCGTGGCCGACACCGGCATCGGGTAGTTCGCCGTCGCATTCGACCCGCTGCCGCCGCCGAAGGCCGGGTCGTAGTCGAAGCCGCGCTCCGCACTACCGACGCCGACACCGCCGTCCTCGGTGCTGTTCTTCTCGCCGGCGGCGATGATCCAGTAGCTGTTGCGGATGTTGGCCTGGCCGGCGCCATAACGGGTGTCGAGTCCGTTGGCTGACTGGGTGCCGATGCTGTCACGGAATGGCGGCAGGTCCGCCATGCTCGTGTTGTGGGTGACGCGGTCGGCGCCGGCCATCAGTGAGGCCCTGAGAACCTCGGCGCGCTCGGCGTTGCGGATCAGAAGTCCCGCCCGGTTGGTGTAACTTTTCACCGACGGATCGGTGGAGAGCGCCGCATTGCCGTGCCCGAGTTCCACCAGCATCGCGATCATGGAGGCCGCCAGCGGCGTCGTGGCGCTCGTAACGTTGAGCGGCAGGACGACATGGGGCCGCACGCGGTCGGAGCCGTAGGTGGCGTCCACCGCGACGGAGCCGCTCCCGTGCTCGAGGTCGCTGCGGCCAACCGTCAGCGAATTGAAGCCGCTGGCGAGCAGCGCCACGCTGCTCGGCGCCGCGCCGTTGCTCATGGCGACGGCCTGAATGAAGTCGTCGGTCTCGATCACCCAGTCCAGCCGGCGCAGCACCTCCGTGTTGATGTCCGCATCGTTCGCGTCGCCCACCCAGCTGTGATTGCCGATGCGGGTCGTCGAATACCCGGGCCGGACGATGCCGGTGGTTTTCAGCAAGTCGCTGCCGAGCCATGCGTCGGCGTAATACACGGCAATGGACGTGATGCCGCCGGCGAGCGCGGTGGTATTGCCGTAGTACCGGCGCCCGACGTCGGTGGCGTGGGGCGAGTACACCCCGGCGGGTGCCGGCGGCACGGAAGCGTTGGTGATGGTCTTGCCCACGAACTCCGCGTGCGACGGATCGGGCATCCAGGTGTCCTGACCGCCGACGGGCATCGAGGCCTCGATCTGCGAAACCGGCACGCCCGCGCCGTCCGGTGTGTTGCCTGCGCCGAGTTCGGCCTGCAGCGCCGTGTAGCCGATATCGTCCCGGTAGGACGCAAACGCAGCGAGCGGCGCGAGGAGCAGGGCGAGGATGAAGCACGCGACGGGTGCGCGGCTGGCGCGTGGGGTGGCTGGCATGGCGATGCGGTTGCGCTGGTTCTGGTTGGCGTGGCCTGAAGTGCCACTGTCCCCGATCCCTTGCGTCATGGCAAGGCCGCAGCTGAGGGCAGGTCGCGACCGGTGGGAACGGCAACCCCGCAAAGCGAAGCCCTTGTTTGAGGGGTGCCTGCGCCGGCGATGTTGTGTTTATGTTAAGACGCCGGGAGCGCTGGTTTCATTGAGTCAAAGATGCGTTGCGGTCGCTGCACGATTGCGCTAGCGTGGGCCCATAAATGACTGCCCGCATCGAGGTCAGCAGCGCTCGTGCGGGTGGAGAACAAGTCGCAAGAGAAACTGGGGGAGATTGTTCCATGTTGTCCTCGATCAAGCGTGCCGCGATCGTCGCCGTCGCAATGTTTGCGGGTGCGTCGGCGCAGGCGGCGCCCCTGTCCGTGTATCTGACGCCGGCAACGGTTGCGCCGGTCGGGATCGGTACGGTCCCGGCGTTTTTCAACGTGATGCTGGATCTCTCGAACTTCACGGCGCAGGGTGGCGGCTTCGAGCTCGATTTCAGCGGCGTGTTCAGCTACACGACTTTTGTGCCGTCCGATTTTTTCAACGACCTGAACACAGACTCGTCGGGCGACACGGACTTCACCGGTTACGGCAATCCGCCGGGTGACGCGGAACTCGAGATCTACCTCGGCAGTTTCGCGGGCATTACCGGGCTGAACAGTCTCGGCACCATCCAGGTACTGCAGGCTGCGGGCGGGGTGGGTGACATCGTGCTCAGCGCGAGCCCGAGCAATCGCTGGGGCGGCTTCGTCGGCCTCGACGCAGCACCGATCGCCGGCTTTACCTACAACGGCGCCACCGTGGTGCCGCTGCCCGCGACCGCGTGGCTGCTCGCCACGGGCTTCGGGCTCGCCTCGTTCTGGCGCCGCCGTCGCCACTGAGCAGAATTTCCAGGTACCCGACACCAGACGGCCGCCGCGGGCAACCCGGCGGCCGTTTTCATTGGTTCATCGCCGACCTGCGGTGACGCTTGCGAAGTCGATGCGTTGATTCCGCGCGCGATGCCCGGAAATAGGGTCGGCACTGAAGTGTCTCCTGCAGGGTGCTGCCGGCCGCGGCGATGAACGAAGCCGTGTAGGAGGGACTTCAGTCCCGACCACCGCCCCGGTCAGGCAACGCGTTCGATACACCACCGCCCTGTCACGGCTCACATCCGCGCCGCAGTTCCGGGATTGGTTCTAGACTGTTGCTGATCGTCCTGATAGTGAGGTGGAGTCGTTGCGCGAATTCTGGCGTCACCGGCCGCTGGTCGCCTATCTCTCGCTGGCCTACCTGTTCACCTGGTCGATCGGCATCACGCTGCTCGCGGCGCGGCGTGGCTGGATGCAGCTCGAGGTGCCGGAGGGCTGGGAGGTCGTAGCGGCTTTCGGTCCGCTGCTCGCGGCGCTGTTCGTCATCCGACAGACGGAGGGACGCGCCGGTGTGTGGTCCCTGCTGCGGTCGATGTGGCGTTGGCGGGTGGCGCCGTTCTGGCTTGCGTTCAGCGTCGCGAGCCCCGTGGTTCTGCTGGCCGGCGCGCTCCTGGTCGTGCGGGCGACCAGCGGGGCCTGGCCCGATCCCGGCGTGCTTGCTGCCGGCCCGCTCGCGACGAGTGCGGGTGTGGTGCAGTTGCTCGTCGTCACCGGGCTCGCGCAGGGCCTCGGCGAGGAGCCGGGCTGGCGCGGCTTCCTGCTGCCGCGGCTGCGACAGCGCTTCACGCCCCTGATGGCTACTCTGCTGCTGTTCCCGCCCTGGCTGCTCTGGCATCTGCCGGCGTTCCTCGGGCGGCCGGAGTTCGGACTCGCTCAGTGGCTCGGTTTTTCCGTCGGCATTCTGTCGGCGGCGATCTGGCTGACGCTGATCTGGGAGCGTACGCAGAGCGTGCTCATGGTGATCGTCTGGCACATGCTGATCAATGTCGCGCGCGGTGTCGCGGTCGCGATCTCGATGCCGGTGTTTTTCGCGATCAGTGCGCTGGTGCTCGCCGGGGCGCTGGTCATCGCGGTGAGCTGGATGTTTGGCGGGAATCGGGATGCGCGGACGGTGTAGATCGGGAGCCGCGATGCGCGACGCAGGCGCGGGCTTCGGATCCGGACGGCCTGCGCCGGGACGCTCGCTACGCACCTCCCTGTGCTGTGCTCGCTCGGGTTAGGCTGCGGCTGCGCTCCTGCTGCGCCGGCCTCACACGCCCGTTGCAGGCCGTTGAAGGCAGAGACCCCGCCTCCCGCCAGCGAACATAACGCCGGAACGCGTTCACATCATTGCGGTGCGGCATGCATACAATGATCCCGACCTTCCCCACACGGAAGCGGGAAGAAGAAGGGAGACACCGATGAGCGATTCATCGCGCAGTTCGTTCTGGACACGTGCCGGCGCGGCGGCGCTCACCGCGTGCGCAGCGCTCGGATCGCCGGCCGCGCTCGCGATCGAGAGCCCGGCGCGCAGCTGGCTCTCGATCTGGGAGAACACCAACAACGTTTACAGCGGTGGCTCTTCCACGCGCGCCACGAATGCGCGCATCCTGAACCCGGCCGACGCGAACGATCCCGCCGCGCTTCCGGCCCACGTCACCGTCACCTACTTCCAGTCCGCCTGCTGGGGCGCAGTCGCCGCACAGGAATCCAAAACCATTTCCCCGGGCAGCATCGGCAGCCTGTCGAGCTTCCTGGCCGCCTATCCCGCGTCGTTGAGCGGCAACGGCTGCCTGTGGATCCGGAGCGACGTGCCCGTCGTGCCGATCAACGGGCGCATCGAGGATTCGGTCGACGCCGCGGGCGATGTGTACCTGCAGTCGAGCCGCGAGGCTGATTTCTGGCGCACTGCGAAGCTGCCCGCGCTGCGCTGGACGGCGTACTGGGAGAACGTGGTCGCGCTCGGCGGCAGCCAGTACGGCGGCGTCTCGACTTCGGGATGGGTGCTCAACCCAGCGCGGCAGAAGTCACGCGCCGAGCCGCTGCCCTCCGCGCATGTGACCGTCACCTTCCGTAAGGGCGCCTGCGCCGGCGGTCCGATCTGGAAGCAGGAAACCTTGACGCTCGCCGCCGGTCAGTACGGCCTGTTCTTCTCCAACCTCCTCAGCGGCGACGACAATCTCGGCTTCGGCTGCATCGACATCGCCAGCGACCAGCCGGTAGTGCCGCTGAACGGTTACCTCTATTCGAGCGCATCGAACGCGGCGAGCGCTGCGGCGATCGACTTCCAGCCCGTCTCCGACTGGGCCGCCGTGCCGGCGGAGGTGCAGCCATGAACGCGACGACACACAGGACTCGCGGTCGCGCAGTCGTCGCCGGCATGCTGATCGCCTGCGCGCTGGCGCTGCTCGCAACGAGCGCCGGTGCCGCGCCGCTCAAACCCGCGAAGAGATGGCTCTCGGTCTGGAACAATGCCCAGGGCAGCCCCAACGCGGCGACCTTCACCAGCGGGCGGCTGTTCAACCCGGCCGATCCTGCCGACCCGGTCGCGCCGAGCGCCCACGTCACCGTCACCTACTTCCAGTACGGCTGCTGGGGCATGGTCGCTGCCCAAGCCACGCAGACGATTCCGCCTGGCCAGCACGGCAGCTTCTCGACGCTGCTCGCCGCCTACCCTGACAAGCTCTACGGCTGGGGCTGCCTGGCGATCGCGAGCGACGTGCCGATCGTTCCGGTGAACGGCCGCCTGCTCGAGAACGTCGTCAATCCCGGCGATGGCAACACCACTGAGTGGGCCTATCGCACCGAGTTCTGGCGCGCAGGCAAGGCCGGCAGCACGGCCTGGGTGTCGCATTTCGAGCACAGCGAAGCCCTCGGTGGGCCGCAGTACGGCGGGCGCTTCACCGGTGGCTGGATTCTGAATCCGGCCCGCCAGAAGCCCGGCACCGCACTCCTGCCGCCGGCGCACGTGACGGTCAGGCTGTTCAACGGCGCTTGCGGAGCGGGCACCCTCTGGAGACAGGACGAGATCGAGCTCGGTCCCGGCCAGCTCGGCAGTTTCGATTCCATGCCGACAGGCGGCTCAACGCTCGGTCAGGGCTGCGTGCTCATCACGAGCGATCTGCCCGTGGTGGCCTTCAATGGCGCCATGTACGCCGTGGCGACCAGCGCCCGCTCGACCACCGCCATCACCTTCCAGCCGGTGCAGTGGGCGCCCGCGCCTTGAAAGGGGACGCTGCACTTTTCTGGTGCTCGATGGGGTGTATGAGCTCACTGCAGCCGGCCCACGCTTCCGTCCGGTAGCCCCAGCCACTTCGGCCGAGCTCGAAGCGCTCCTCGGGCGGATCGTCAGGCGCATCGCCCGGCACCTGGAGCGACGGGGGCTCGTGCACCGCGCCAAACCGGCGTTTCAGTGGCCATTGTGTGCAGCGCATTTCTCGCCGGCCTGGCGTTACCGCCCCGGTCGCGTCGCGCCAGCCCGCGAGTGCCCGGCTTAGACTGCCCGGAATGCGGCTTTGAACGCACTATTCTCCTTGTTTTTGAACCCGATCCCACACCCGGGCCGCTGGATCTATCAATTATTTATCAATTTCCTTGAAATTGATAATTCAGGCGAGCATGCTGCTTTCTATCAATTTCCTGGAAATTGATAGATATCGCCATGAAGCCCATCCCGTTGGCACCCACCCTGGACGAGCTGCTGAAGCGCGTGCCCACCGGTCGCATCCAGACCGTGATCGAGGCGCGTGAGTCTCTCGTGCGCGCCGGCGGGCGTTACCTCCATTGGGAGGAATTGCGCCGCAGAACCCCACCTGCCGGCTTCAGGCCCGATGAATGGTGGCTTGCCATCAAGTTCTCGCGCTTCGCTTCGCTGCGTGAGATTCCCTTGCGGGACGGCGCAGGCCAGCCGTTCAGGATCGCCATGGTGGACCGGGCGCAGGAGATGTTGCACCAGATCGACCAGCGGGCCGCCGGAAGGATCGCGTTCCCGGAGGTGCTGACCAATCCGGAAACACGGGACCGCTACATCGTCAGCTCGCTGATCGAGGAAGCCATCACCTCCAGTCAGCTGGAGGGGGCTTCGACTACTCGCAAAGTGGCGGCAGAAATGCTGCGTACGGGCCGTCCACCCGCTGACAAGAGCGAGCGCATGATCATGAGTAACTACGAGGCGATCGAATTCGTGCGCTCGATCAGGGATCGCCCGATCACGCCGGAGGACGTCCTCGAGCTGCACGCTCTGACGACGGCCGGCACGCTCGAGGATCCGTCGGCCGCTGGCCGGCTACAGCGGCCGGATGAGCAGCGCGTCACAGTGGTGGATCGGGGGACCCGGGAAGTCCTCCATCACCCGCCACCGGCCGGGCAGTTGCCGCAGCGGCTGACTGACATGTGCAGGTTTGCCAATGGCGAGATTCCGTCCGATCGGTTCGTACACCCGGTCGTGCGAGCCATCATGCTGCACTTCTGGCTGGCCTACGATCACCCCTTCGAGGACGGCAATGGCCGGACCGCCCGGGCGTTGTTCTACTGGTCCATGCTGAACAGTGGCTACTGGCTGTTCGAATATGTTTCGATTTCAGCCATTCTCAGGAAGGCCTTCGCCCAGTATGGCCGGTCGTACCTGTATTCGGAGTCCGACGAAAACGACGCAACCTATTTCCTGATCTTCCAGCTCGAGGTCATCCTGCGCGGAATCGATCGCCTCGATGAGTACCTTAAGGCCAAGATCAGCCAGATCAAGAGCGTCGAGAGCAGACTGCGCACCGTCGCCCGGTTCAATCACCGGCAACTGGCGCTCCTGGGCCACGCGCTGCGCCACCCCGGCGCCGAGTACAGCATCAAGTCCCACGAGCGGAGCCATGCCGTCGCTTATGCGACCGCGCGTGCCGACCTGATGACCCTCGCAAAGGCGCGGCTGCTCCGGCAGAAGCGCCGCAATGCCAAGACGCTGGTATTCGTGGCGCCCGATGACCTGGAGCGGAGGCTGCGGGGGCGGTAGAACAGGGCAACCGTGCCAGCGGAGCTGATTCCCGAGTGCGTTCGGATTGCGAACCGCTGCCGCCGCTTGAAAGGCCGCTCGAGGTCGAGGCGGAGGATCCCCGGCACCGACGCTGCACATGCGTGTTCTGCGATCCACCCACGGACCGCATCTTCCTGGAGAGCAGCCACGTTCGCGGCATATGGGCACCGGAACCGGCTGCGCCGGAGCATGCGATCCTGTTCACGCGGGAGCCGACCGGAAACTGGTTCCGTGCGTCCCGCGATGAACAGGCAGCCATCGCGGCGTCGATCGACATTACCCGAGACGTCATAGAGGAGCGGCGGCGGGCGAAGGGGCAGGCGTTACCGGCCGGCTATGCGATTCATTTCGCAACGGGCGCCAGTCCCGAGCGGCGTGCGCCTCATTTACACGTTGATGTAGTGCCGCGTGATGGAGGAGGGTAGCGCATCCGATTTTCCGACCACAGCCGGCCGCGCGGAAAGACGAGCTGCAAGGCCACGCGCGCAAGCCGCGCGAGCTTATTCCCCGCCTCAGCGACCACCGCCGATCCCTGGTGAGACGTGGTCGGCTTCAGGAAGTGTTTCATTATCCTCGCTTGAAGAAATCCGCCATCCTGTACCGAAGGGGTTCATCGGGCTGTCCGGGGAGTGGGGTTTGATGACAGTCGGCCCCGGTACTCACCCGCCCTGGCCCGCGTGCGGCGATGGTCTTCCTGCAATACGCCTGGCGCAACGTCCCCGCCCACCACTCTCGCAAGCCGGATGACGGTGCGGGAGGTCCCGCTGGTCTGCGATTTCAGATCGTGCCGTTGACGATCGGGTTGAAGGCGGTCAGCGCGTCACGCAGCGACGCCGGCCCCAGCCCGTGCATCGGGAACAGGCTGGCGAACTGGCCCTGCTCGCCGTGCAGCGCGAGGTAGTTGAGCGCCACCATTTCGACCAGCAGGTTGACGTTGTTCGCGCCCGGCGTGCCGGCGGTCTCCACCGAGCCGTCGGGCCGGAACCAGCCGAGCTGCTGGTGGCGCTCGGCGGGATTGCCGTCGCCGGTGAACAGCGCCGCCCGTCCGCCCGGGTTGTAGACCATGAAGAACGAGGCGGCGGTGGACTGGTTGTCGCTGGTCCATACGCCCTTGCCGCGCGCTTCCGCCGAGTTGTCGGTGCTGCCGTTGGAGTCCACCGAGCCGTCGCTGAAGACATAGAGCATGAGCGGTACGCCGACGCGCGCGGCGTACTCCAGGCACGCGCCCATGCATACGCCGGCGCGGAAGTCGCGGACTTCGCCGGTGGAACGGTCGCCCGTGTGGTAGTCGAAGCCGCCCATCGTGATCGTGCCGGCGCCCGCATAGCCGTTGATCACCATCTTCATGACTGCGGAGGTCTCGCGGAATTCACCGTCGGCAGCGAACTCCGCGTCGGAGAAGATGCCGGTCGAGCCCTTGATGTTCGGGTCGAGCTCGGGGTTCAGCGCGGAGGGGTTGCCGTAGCGGTCGGCGAGCGAGGCGGACTTGACGTAGCCGCAGCGCACGAGATCCTTGATGACCGCGTCGGAAGTGACTTTCGTGTCCACGTGGCCGAGCTTGCGGTCGCTCAGGCGCTGGATGGACTCCATCACCGCGACCGCATCGTCCTGGCTGAGCAATCCCACGAGCTTGCCGGTGTCCACGAGTCCCGTGACGTCGCTGGTGCGGTCGACCTTCGTCGGGCGCACGGCGACGTCCACCGTGGCGGCCGGCGCCATGGAGTTGCCGCCGGATTCCGAGCTTTGCGAGCCGATCAGCGTGAGCAGTTCGCCGTCGGCGCCCGCCCGCCAGATCGAGTACATCGGGTTGTGCGGGTTGTTGCCGGTGTCGTTCTCGGAGCGCGCCGGGATCACCGCGCCGGTGGTCGCCGCCGCAGTGCCGGCGGAGACGCGCGTCATCATGCCGCGCAGGAACGCGCTGTCGCTGTGGAAGGCGAGCCCGAGGCTGCTGTCGATGAAGGAACTCGTGCCGGTCTGCGGGTTGACGACCGCCGGCGTCATGTCGCCGGGCAGCCCGAGCTTGCTGTAGCCGGCGGTGGAGAGGAAGTCGAGCTGACCACCCTGCTTGCCGACCAGTACGTTCGAGCCGGCGATGTTCGCGCCGCCGGCGAGATCGAAGCAGATGAACGGGATCTTGCCGGCGCCGAGAGTCGAGATGCCGCAGGGACCGAGCAACGCCTGCAGGTCCGGCGAGAGCGCGGCGCGGGCCGCCCGGGGGTTCGCGAACAGGCCGAAGATGGTGGGACCCAGCACCAGCGCCCCGCCCCCCGCGAACCCCTGGGCGATGAAATCCCGCCGCGATACGGGCCGGCGATGGTCCGGGTGGCGCAGCGGATCGTTCAGTCCGAAGCTCTTGCGTTTACGTGCCATGGTTGAGATCTCGTCAGGTCCGTGTCGGGGCCGAAGCCCGTCCTGCAGGTCGGTTGTCGTCGCGGTTCCGGCCGCGCCCCCGGGGCGTCATTGCAGCAGCATCCCGGAGCTGCCGAGCACCGCGGCGCAACTGGCTTTCACCACCACGGCGGTGCGATCGCTCGCGCAGCCGCCACCGCAGGCGGTCAGGCGGTCGATCAGGTTGTTCAGCTCCGTCTTGACCTCGGCCGGCGTCGGCTGGCTCGTCATGCTGCCGTCGGCGGCGATGGGGGTGCTGTTCAGCGCCTTCGTCAGCAGCGGGTCGAGCACGAGATTGCGGTCGGCCGGCGGTGCGAAGGCCGCGTTTGCGCTGAGGCCGAAGTTGAATCCCGGGAAGAAGGCCGCGCGCAGCGGCGGGCTGTCCACGAGCGCGTTGCAATACTCGATGGCGAGCTGGGCGACCGCGACCTGGTGCGCCGCGAGGAAGCCTTCGATGCTCTCGACCGACGGCAACTGCTGCCGGATCGTGCTGTAGGTCGTCTTGACCGCCGGCGTCTGCGGGCTCACGCCCGTGATCTGCGCCATGGTGGCGTTGATCTCGTCGAACACGCGTACCCCGATGTCCGGCCGCGGCGCGCCATCCGGTGGCGGCGGCGGGATGAGCGGCGCCGGCTCCGTGCGCACGTTCGTCTGGCTGCCGAGCACCTCGAAGGTCAGGAAGAACTCGTCGGTATCCGGCCCGCGGTTGAGCGGGATCACCGTGCCGACGTCGTGCAGCACCTGTCCCGAGGCGCCGATGGTGGTGTCGAGATTGACGTAGGCCTGGCCCATCGTGGACTCGACGCCGTTCACCCCGATGCGCATGGCGCGGATGGGGATGGATAGCGGCGGCGGGTCGTCGGCCAGCACCATGAACACCGGTTTCTGGAAGAGGTAGCTGTAGCTGTCGAACTGGCTGACCTCGAACATGATGTAGGCGTCGGCGACGCCGACCAGGTCGGCGACGGAGAACAGCAGGAAGAAGCGTTCACCGACGCCGACCGCGAGGTTCTGCTGGACCTGTGCCTCCGTCAGGGCGCGGTTGTGGATGGCTACGAGGCGCAGCACGCCCTTCCATTGCCGGTCGCCCGAGACCTCGTTGCCGAGGACGAACGCGAAGCTGTTGTCCCAGTCGTTGAGGTTGCCGGCCGCGGCCGGGTCCATGTCCTCGGTGAAGGCGCCGTTGACGTAGATGCGACGCCCGTTGACCGGGTCGTAGGTGACCACGACGTGTTGCAGGGTGGCCTGCAGGTCTTCATCGGCATCGGCGGTGGACAACTGCGGGTCGCCGTTGCCGTCGGTCGTGCTGCTGCGGTTGAAGAAGTCGTAGTTGTAGAGGGTTTGCCCGAGCGTGAAGTTGCGCACCGTGGTGCCGGCCGAGTAGCTGATGATGCGCGCGTCTTCCTGCGTCACGTTGCCGGGCGCCACCCAGGCCTCGATCGTGTACTCGCCGGTGGCCGTGATGAGGTCGTGCAGCTTGCGGCTCGCGTTGGTCGAGCCCTGGGCCTTGCCGCTGACGACGTCGATGCCCCAGCCGCCGACCCAGCTGACGTCACCGGAGAGCGTGAGATTGATCGCCGGGTCCACGCCGCTGGTATCGAACGCGGTCGCGCCCTGGCCTTCCTTGAACTCCCACAGCGCGATCTGGTTCGATTCGAAGCGGTTGCCGCCGCTCGCGACGGTGCCGTCGTAGAGCGCGAGCGCCTTGCTCACCACGAGCGAGGGGTCCACTGCGGTGACCGGCACCTGCGCCTGGAAGGCCTCGATCGCGGCCTGCATCTCGGCGGCATTGGCGGCGCAGTCGCTCCAGCAGTTGTGGAACTCATCGCGCAGGCGCAGTACGAGGCGCGAGTTGTCCGGGTCGTCGAGGTCGATCTTCGGTTTCGCGGCATCGTAGGCGATGGCGATGTCCGGATCGGCGAAGAACGGCTGCTGCGGCGTCGCCGCGGAGGAGTTGTGACAGGTGGTGCAGTAGTCCTGCAGCACCGGGTACACGGTGCTCGCGAAGATCGACGGATCCGCCGGGAAGCTGCGGCTCGCGCCGACGTCTTTCAGCGTCGGCGCCTGGAGCGCAATCTGCCGCCCGCCGCCGGCGCCGCTGGCGCCCGCCCAGTTCTCGATCCAGGTCGTGAGGATGGCGGCGCAGGCCTGCAGGCTCGCACCGTCCGAGCCGAGCCAGCAGTTGTGGCCACCGGCGACCTTCGCAACCATCTGCGAGGCGCCCGGGTCGGTGAGGTCGACCACCGTATTGGCGGCGTCGTAGGCGAGGTTGACGTCGTCCTCGCGCGCGAACATCGGCGCCTGGCCGCCCGCCTCATGGCAGGAGCCGCAGCGGTTGTCCGGGCGCACGTTCTGCCACAGCGCCGACATGAAGCTCTGGGTGTCGGCGGTGCGCGGGTTCGGGCCGTTGTAGGTCGACACCCCGGGGCTGGAGAGATTCGGGTTCTGCGTGACGTCGGCGCCACCGCCGCAGCCCGCGAGTGCGAAGGCGGCAACTGCGGCAAGCGCGCAGCGCTGCGCGAAGCCACGTCGCCGGGGCTGCGGCTTGCGCCCCGACTTCAGGTCAATGGCCGGTCCTGCAATGTGCTGCTTCACCACCGTCAATCTCCCCGGCAGTACACGGCTGCCTCGGCGAACACGCGCTTGAGCCGATAGCCGCTCTTGAACGACGTGACCATGGTGTCCACCTGGGTCCGATCGGCACCGTCCACCGGGTCGCGCAGGCAGACGTTGCGGAACACTTTCTGCACCTGGCAGCGGGCGAAGGCGTCGCTCGCGCCGAGTTCCTGCCCGAGGGACTGGGCGCCGTTGCCCGAGCCGGGCAGCGCACTCGACCAGCCGAGCAGGCGGTTCTGGCCGTGCCGCCAGTAGTTGTCCCAGCCGTCGTCGGGCGTCACGTAGCCCGGCCGGAAGTTGTCCGGGTTGATCAGGAACTTCGCCTGCACCACGCCGGGGGTGTACACCATGCGGCCGGCTGCAACGTCGAAGTTGTAGTAGGCGAACGCCTGCGTGAGCGGTTCCATGCCGGTGTGACAGCCGGCGCAGTTGTTCATGAAGATGCGGCTGTCGCCACCGGGCGAGCGCGACACGTCCTGCCGGATGCGATCCACGGGCAGCGTCGTGTCCTTGATCTCCTCGAGATCCTTGCAGAGATGGTTGAGCACCGTGAAGCGGAACATGGCCCGGTTGGTGCCCGCGGTGAAGAAGGCCTCGGCCGCGGCCCGCGTGGTCATGACGCCGGCAGCCGCCGTGCCCGGCAGGCCCGTCAGCGAACTCTGCGTGGTCTGGACGAGCGTGGTCTTGAGGTCGAGGCCCTGGTCCTCGATGGCCTCGTAGTGAGCGTTGCTGGAAGTCGAGTACGGCGGGTTCACGCCGGAGCCGACGTACAGGATGTCGGCCGAGAGCACGGTGTTGAACGGCACGTCGTCACGCACCATGCCGATCACCGTGGCCGTGTAATCGTTCAGCGGCACGAACACGCTCTGGTCGCGGTTGGTCCACGGCGCCGCGAAGTTCTTGAGCGTGACATTGTAGAAACTCGGTGCGTCGACCGCGGTCAGCGCCGCATCGAGCGCGTTGCCGCCGGCGATGTCGGCCGCCATGTCGTCGAGCGTTGCGGCCGAGGGGGGCACGCCGGCGAGCCGGTCGTGCATGCGCCGCGCCTGCTCGCGTGGGCCAGCCTGGGCCGTGCCGGCAGCGACCAGGGCACAGGCAGCAGCAAGTAGCGCAATGCCGCCGCGGCGGCTTCGCGACAGGCCACCCGGGCGGACGAACCTTTTCCTGGCGAAAGCCGCGCAGGGCTTCCGCAGTAGCAGACCAATCATGACGCCCATCCACACAACACAGCGCATTGCGCGCTGGTTGGCAGTGTAAGGCTGCGGTCGGCACCGCCTTCTGTGATCGGATTAACAGTCCGCGGAAAACGCGATGCATTACGTTAGCTCGTCGGCGATTGTCCCGGGTCCGCGAGTCCAAACTGACGGCGCGTTTCCCGGGGGTGTTGTATGCGTTTATCTGCGCGAGGCTTGCGCGTGCTTGGTGTTGTCCGGAATCTGGCCGGTCTGTCGGCCACTGCCTGCCTGCTCGTCGCCTGCGGCGGCGGTGGCGGGGTCAGCGTCAATGTCGGTGCCGGGCAGGGACCGGATCCGGTCGTGCTCGACATTCCGATTGCCTACGTGCAGCGCCCGCTGGCCGTCAACGGCCAGGGGCAGCTCATTGCTTCCGATGCCCGTCGCCTGCGCAGCTTCAACATCGGCGCGGACCTCTTCGTGCGCGATCGCGCGGCGCCGAGCGCCGCAGCGCGCAACGTCACCGGGAGCATGACGCAGGGTCTCTTCGACGTTCGCGACCTGGAGGCGTCGTACGACGGCGAACGGGTCATCTTCGCGATGCGCGGCCCCTTCATCGAAGGCGCGGACGAGGAGGATCAGCCCACCTGGAACATCTGGGAATACGACCTCGCCGCTGACGTGCTGCGCCGGGTGATCGTGTCGGATGTGAGCGCGGAGGCCGGTCACGACGTCGCGCCGCACTATCTGCCGGACGGGCGCATCATTTTCTCATCGCCCCGCCAGCGCCAGGCGGGCGCCATCCTGATTGACGAAGGCAAGCCGCAGTTTCCCGGCCTCGACGAGGACCGGCGCGAGCCGGCGTTCGTGCTGCACGTCATGAACGCCGATGGCAGCGACATCCACCAGGTCTCCTTCAACCAGAGCCATGACCTCGATCCGGCCGTGATCGCATCCGGCGAGGTGGTGTTCAGCCGCTGGGACAACGCCGGCGGGGTCAACGAGATGTCCCTGTATCGCATGAACCCGGACGGCACGAACCTGCAGCTGCTCTACGGCGCGAACAGCCACGAGACCGGCACCGATGGCGCCACCGTGCAGTTCCTGCAGCCGCGCGAGCTCGCCGACGGGCGCCTGCTCGCGGTGCTGCGGCCGTTCGTGGCCGCGAGCCAGGGCGGGAATCTCGTCGCCATCGATGTCGCGCAGTACGTCGACGATACGCAACCGCTTGCCGACAACGTCGGCATACTCACCGGCCCCGCGCAGGTGTCTGCGAGCGTCAACGAGGCCGTCACCGACGGCGGCATCTCTCCGCAGGGCGTGTACGCGTCGGCGTTTCCCCTGCACGACGGCACCGGCCGCATGCTGGTCGCCTGGAGTCAGTGTCGGGTGCTGGAGAACCTGCAGCCGATGCCCTGCACGGCCGCGCGGCTCGCAGTGGCGGGCGTGCAGGCCGCCAACCCGATCTTCGGCATCTGGATCTACGATCCGGGAGCCGGCACACAGCTGTCCGTCGTGCCGCCGGCCGAAGGCCTGATGTTCACCGAGGTGGTGGCGCTGGAGCCCAGGCCGCCGCCGCCCGTGATCTTCGACAAGGAAGCCACCGGCGAACTCGATCCCGATCTCATGGCCGAGGGCGCGGGGCTGCTGAAGATCCGCAGCGTGTATGACGTGGACGGCGTCGCCTCGCAGGCGATCGGCACGCTCGCGGATCCGTCACTCACCACGGCCGACCAGCGTCCGGCGCGCTTCCTGCGCCTGGAGAAAGCGGTCTCGATCCCCGACGAGGACGTGCGCGACTTCGACAACGATGCCTTCGGCGCGACCGCGGGGCAGGGGATGCGCGAAATCCTCGGCTACACCATGGTGGAACCCGACGGCTCGGTGGTCGTGAAAGTGCCGGCCAACGTGCCGTTTGCGGTGAGCGTGCTCGACCGCATGGGCCGGCGCATCACGGCGCGGCACCAGAACTGGCTGCAGTTGCGCCCGGGCGAGACCCGCAGTTGCAACGGCTGCCATAACCCGGCGAGCGATTTCTCGCACGGCCGCGATGGAGTCTTCAACAGCGTGTGGGCGGGCGCCGCCCTCGACGGCCTGCCATTCCCGAACGCGAATCCGGCGTTGTTCGCCGACATGAGCGAGACCATGGCGGAAGCGCGCGCGCGTGTGTCCTGCGCGACCGACTGCGCGGCGATCACCCCCGGCGTCGATGTGCGCTTCGATGACGTGTGGACCGATGCCGTGGCGTCGGGCCGCGTGCCGGATGCGAGCTTCGCTTTGGCTTATGCGGACCTCGACACGCCCGCACCGGCGAGCGCCCAGTGCCAGTCGGCGTGGACGCCGGGCTGCCGCATCGTGATCAACTACGAGACCCATATCCACCCGCTCTGGAGCCTGCCGCGGCAGGTGCTCGACGGCGGCGGTGCCGTGGTGGCGGACCACACCTGCACGGGTTGCCACAACGTGGTGGACGCGGCGAATGCCGCCCAGCTGCCGGCGGCGCAACTCGATCTCTCGGACGGAGCGTCCGACGTGAACGCCGCGTACTTCAAGGCTTACGCAGAGCTGTTCTTCGGCGACAACGAGCTCGAGCTGAATGGCGGCGTGCTGCAGGAGCGCCTCGTGCAGGTCGGGGTCGACCCGGTGACCAACGACCCGATCTTTGCCCCGGTGCCCGTGAGCCCGGTGATGTCGACGGCCGGCGCGCTCGCCTCGCCGGCGTTCTTCGAGCGCTTCAACACGGGTGGCAGCCATGCCGGCTACCTCAGTGGCGCGGAGCTGCGCCTGCTTGCCGAATGGGTGGACCTCGGCGGGCAGTACTACAACAACCCCTTCGATGCGCCAGTGAACTGAAATCATGCGGACCCGCGCCACCATGTTTGTCATGCTCGCCGCGCTCGTCCTGGTGGCACCTGCTTATGCAAAGCGCGAACTGCTGCGGGTGACGATCGCCGATCCCTACATCGAGATGCATACCGGCCCGGGACGCGGCTACCCCATCTTCCACGTGGCCGATCGCGGCGCGGAGATCGAAGTGGTGAAGCGGCGCACCGACTGGTACCAGGTGCGCACTGAGCGCGAAGTCGAGGGCTGGGTGCGTGCCGAACAGCTCGCGCGCACGCTCGATACCGGCGGGCAACCGCTCGCGCTCGCCGAGCCCGGCTGGGACGAGTTCGCCGGCAGGCGTGGCGAGGTGGCGGTCATGCTCGGCGACTTCGACGGCGCCAGTGCCATATCGCTCACCGCCGGCTACCGGTTCTCGGCGAACATCGCGGCCGAACTGCAGGCCGCGCACCTGAGCGGAGACTACTCCGACGGCTGGCTCGCGGGGGTGCGGCTGGTGCACACGCCGTTCCCGGAGTGGCGCATCGCGCCGTTCTTTCTGCTGGGCACCGGCGTGCTGCACATCAGTCCCCAGGCGAGCCTGGTCAGCTCCGAGGATCGCACCGACCAGTATGGCCAGGCCGGCGCCGGCGTTCGCGCCTACCTCACGCGCCGTTTCATGGTCCGCGCCGAATACTCCGGCTACGTGGCCTTCACCAGCCGTGACGAGAACGAGGAAGTGGAAGAATGGAAAGCAGGATTCGCGTTTTTCTTCTGAGGCTGGTCGTGGCGGGCCTCGGCGCTGCACTCGCAGGCGGGTGCGCCAGTCGCGCGATGGACGCGGAGGCCGAGGCCGACCGCGCCCGTCCCGTGATCGAGCCCGAGGTCGAGCGGCGCGACGCCAGGGCGCCGGAGATCGACACCGAGGACTTCGAGCTCGGCGCCTTCATCGGCTTCCTCAGCATCGAGGATTTCGAGAGCAACACGGTGTACGGGGCGCGTCTCGCGTACCACATCACCGAGGGGCTGTTCACCGAGGCGACTTACGGCCAGTCGGACGCCGGCAGGACGAGCTACGAGATCCTGTCGGGCAGCCAGGCGCCGCTGCTGTCCGACGACGATCGCGAGTACAAGTACTACAACATCGCGCTCGGCTACAACGTGCTCCCCGGCGAGGTGTTCATCGGGCGCAACCGGGCATTCAACAGTGCGCTCTACGTCGTGCTCGCCGCCGGCAACACGAGCTTCGCCGGCGATGATTTCTTCACGTTCAGTTACGGCGCCGGCTACCGCATCCTCGCCACGGACTCCATCTCGCTGCGTTTCGACGTGCGCGATCACATGTTCGACATCGACATCACCGGCGAGGACAAGACGACGCACAACATCGAGTTCACGCTCGGTGCCAGCTGGTTCTTCTGAGGAGCGCGTATGCAGATGCTGATGAAAAGACCGTTGAACTCCGCGCCGGATTCCGCCATGCCGGGAGACGACTCCGGGTCGCGACTGCCATCGGGCGCGCAACCGATGAGCCGGCGGATGGCGGCAGCGGCTGCGATCTGCGCACTGCTGGTGACGCTGGCCCCTGCGGCCACGGCGGGCGAGGCGGCCCCGTCGCCGGCGGCCGACTTCACCCTGCCGCAGCGTGCCGGCGGCGATGTGTCGCTCGCCGCCCTGAAAGGGGAGGTGGTGCTGATCAATTTCTGGGCGACCTGGTGCGGCCCCTGCCGCCAGGAGATGCCGCTCCTCGAGCAGATCTACCAACGCTACCGGCCGCTCGGCTTCACGCTCCTCGGCGTAAACGTCGAGGAGGACAGCGAGGGCGCGCTGCGCTGGCTGCAGCAGGTGCCGGTGAGCTTCCCGGTGCTCTTCGACCGGGAAAACCGCGTGAGCAAGCTCTATGACGTGACTGCCATGCCGAGCACGGTGATCGTCGATCGCCAGGGCCGGGTGCGCTACGTGCACTACGGTTACACGCCGGGCACGGAGAATCTCTACCAGGACCAGATCCGCAGCCTGATCCGGGAGAAATCATGAACGCTCGGTGTCTTGCGATCCTGCTGCCGCTCATCGCGCTTGGTGGCTGTGCCGTCGAGCCGTGGGTGAAGCCCTACGAGCGCGACCGGCTGGCCGACCCCATCATGAGTTTCGAGCGTCACCCGGTCTCGGCTGCCTACATGAATCACGTTCGCGAGGCGCGCGAAGCCTCGCGCGGCGCTTCCGGCAGCGCCGGCGGCGGCTGCGGCTGCAACTGACACGGATGTGCGGAGTGAAGCGATGATGCTGGCCACTGTGATCCTGCGCCTCCCCGAGGCCCTGCGCCGGGCGCGGCTCGCGCGGCCAGCGCGCGGCGGTTACCGCTTCGTCGCCTTCATGGCGCTGATGTCCGGTCTGCAGGCTGCGTTCGCCGGCGTGCTGCCGGAGGACCGCGCCGACGCGCTCTATCACTACTACGACGGCGGCGGCGTGCAGATCGACGGGCCGTCGATTCTCGTGCGCAAGAAGCTCGGCACGAACGTCTCGGTCGCGGGCAACTACTACGTGGACACCATCAGCAGCGCATCGATCGACGTCGTGACGCAGGCGAGCGAGTACTCCGAAGACCGGACGGAAGCGACCGTCGGCGCGGACTACCTCCGCGGCGACACCGCCATGAGCCTCGCGCTGACCCGCAGTGACGAGGACGACTACCAGGCCGACACGCTCAACCTCGGCATCAGCCAGGCGGTGTTCGGCGGCCTGACCACCATCAGCATGGGCTACGCGCGCGGCTCCGACGACGTCGGCATGCGCGACTCCGATTTCAGTGAGGAGGCCGATCACTGGCGTTACCGCGTCGGCGTGGCGCAGGTACTGACGCGCAACCTCCTGCTCGGGCTCGACTACGAAGCGGTCGCCGACGAGGGCTTTCTCAACAACCCCTACCGGCGGGTGCGGTTTCTCGATCCCGACAGCGCCACGGGCTTCAGCTTCCAGGACGAGGTGTATCCGCGCACGCGCGACAGCAACGCGGTGGCGCTGCGCGCCCGCTACTTCCTGCCGTACCGGGCGGCGGTCTCCGGCTCGGCCCGCTACTTCACCGACAGCTGGGGCATCGACGCCTCGACCGTGGAGGTGGGATACACGCACCCGCGCAATCGCTTCACCTACGAGGCCGGCTATCGTTACTACAGCCAGACCGCGGCAGACTTCTACAGCGATCTGTTCCCCTACATCGATGCGCAGAATTTTCTCGCCCGCGACAAGGAGCTGAGCACGTTCACGAGCCACACGCTGCGTTTCGGTGTCGGCTACGAAATGCCGCTCGAGATCGGCACCCGCATCGAGAAGGGCGCGGTCAATTTCGTCTGGGATCACATCATGTTCAGCTACGACGATTTCCGCGACATCAGAGCCGGCAGCACCCCGGGCAGCGAGCCGCTGTACGACTTCTCGGCTGACGTATTCCAGATCTTTTTCTCGCTCTGGTTCTAGAACGCTTCATCGCCGAGCTGCGGACCTGACCGCACGCTCATCCGCACATGCGGGTGATGTGCTGGCCCGGTGCCCGCCGGGACCCGGTCCCGGTCAGGCAACGCGTTCGATACGCAGGAAAGGTGTTGCGGTTCAAATTCCGAGACACTGAAGGTCGGCACTGAAGTGCCTCCTACAGGGTGCTGCCGCCCGTGGCGATGAACGAAGCCGTGTAGGAGGGACTTCAGTCCCGACCACCGCGACGTTCGGAGATACGGTCGGCACGGAAGTGCCTCCTACAGGGTGCTGCCGCCCGTGGCGGTGAGCGCCGCCGCGTGAGGTTTCGGGCCACCACAGCATCCGCTCATGCCCGACGACGGCGCGGGCGTTCCCGCCGATCGGTGATGAACCGCTAGAATGGGCGGGCGGCCGGACACCTCCGGCAGGAGTTACCGCGTTGCCAGTGACCCGATGGCCGTCAGCCGCGCGCGCCGCGGCATCCCTCCCGGCCGTGGGCCTGCTGGCCTTGCTCGCCGCCACCGCTGTCGAAGCCTCGCGCCGGCTCGATCTTGCGCGCGACGAACTCATCTGCGCCGCGGGCCGCACGGTCTGCATCCGTGGATCGCTGACCTATGACACCAACAGCCGGGTGCTGGAACTGCGCGGCCGCCTGCAGTCCGCGTCGGAGCCGGGACTCTTCCGGATAACGGTCCGCGGGAGCAACCGGCTCGGTCACGTCCGGTTTGCGCCCATGGAGATCAGGCTGCGCGGGAATCGCACCGAGATCGTCGACTTCCGGATGATTCCGGATCACCCCGACGTCGCCAACTGGCAGATCGACCGGATCGAATTCATCGCCGCTTCCGCCCGGGAGTGAGGTCGTCCCTGGCCGCGGCGTATCAGCGCGGTGATGCTGCGAGCGATGCAACAGCAGCGCGGCTCCCGTGTGGTACCGCTCGCGCCGCGGTCGGTCAAGCCTGCGGTTTGCGGAGAGGTAATAATGTAATAACATTAGCCCCTCTTCGCCGGTGGTGACCGGCACCGCAAACCCTGCAGCAGGAGCCCTACGATGCGCAGCCGCCCGTGGTACCTGTCGATGCTGATCCTGTGGATGTTCGCAGCCGCCGCGTCGGCGGCGACCGTGACGACGCAGGTCGAGGGCACCTTCAACGAGTCGCAGGAGAATGCCTGCATCCACGTCTCGTTGTTCTTCTATCTCACCGACTGCACCTACTCGCGCAGCCGCACGGAGATCGCAGGCAACACGCTTCCCTGGACCGGGCCCACGGTGAACCCGGTGTACTACAGGCCCGGCAGCGAGCAGGCGTCGCCGAACTTCGTGCCGAAGCCCGGCGACGGACGCATCGCCCCGGCGCTGAACGGCACGCTCGTCATCGATCATCGCGGCACGGACGATCCGGCTGACGACGCGATCAGCGGCACGCTGGTGGTCGGGCCGGCGGCGCGCAGCGTGGTGGCCAACGTGAACGAACTGGCCGGCGGGCCTGCCGGGCGGCCGCCACGCGCGGTGATCAGCTGGTCGGGCATGACGCACACGCTTGCGCCGACGCCAGTGACCTCGGCTCGGCGCATCGACGGCGGCATCGAGTACGTGATCGCTTCGAAGGGTTTCCCGAACCGCATCTGCCGCAAGGCCGATCCCGGTGACTGCTTTCCGAGCGCCTACGCGCCGAAGACTACCGATGGCCAGGACGCCGAAGACGTCTGGGCCGGGCCGGGCAACGTCGGCATTACCCGTGACAGCGCCCTGGACGGCAACGCCGGAGCGCAGACCACGGCCGTGATGGCGGACTACACCTGCACGGACAACCGCGGCGGCATCACCTGTCCCGCGCACAATGTGGTGTGGAGGAACGGCAAGGAGCCGAAGCCCGGTGAGCGCAATCTCTCCGAGGCGCCGGGGCTCGACAACCTGCTGCTCAGGGTGGTCACCGACAGCCGCGGCAGGGTCACGCAGGCCCAAGGCTTCTGGACCCAGGAGTACAACCTCGCAGCGGGGCCCGATTCGTTCCAGGTGCCAGCCGGCCACGATAATTCCTGGCAGGGCGGGTATCTGCAGCTGAAGGGAGCGGGCCAGTGAGCATTGCGCGCATGGCGAAGCAGCCTGCCGGCGGCTTTCTCCTCACCTTGTTCTTCGCGGTGGCTGGCGCCGCGGCGGACTCGCCGGCAGGCCCGGGCAGCCTGCGTGTGGCCGAGGACCTGAACCCGGCACCCGACGTGCTCGAAGTGCGGCTGACGGCCGCGCGCACGGCCGTGGACCTGAGCGGTGATGGCCTGCTCGCCAACGCCTACACGTTCAATGGCACCACGCCGGGTCCGGAGCTGCGTGCCCGCGTCGGCGATACCGTCATCGTGCATTTCACCAACCAGCTCGCCGAGCCCATGCGGGTGCACTGGCACGGCATCGAGCTCGACAACGCCAACGACGGCACGGCCGTCACCCAGAACCCGGTGGCGACGGGCGCGACCTTCACCTACCGGTTCCGGATCGTGCGACCGGGCGTGTTCTGGTACCACTCCCACGCGATGCCGTCGAACCCGCAGTTCAAGGGGCTCTATGGCCCGCTCATCGTCGAGGATCCTGCCGCCGCGCCATTGCTCGAAGCGGGCGTCCTGCCCGGCCCGGCCAACACGCGCACGCTGATGCTCGCGGATACCACCGTGTGCAAGGCGCCGGGCCAGAACGACGCCGTGACTTTTGCGCCGGGCGCGACGGTCCCCTGGGCGTTTTCGAAAGAGCTCGGGCCTTTTCCCGGCAACGTCGCCTACCCGACGCCGAAGGATCTCTGCGAGCCCCCGCGCGACCGGCACGGCAAGCCGCTCGGCAGCGGGCCGCTCGCGGCCGGCGATATTCCGAATATCCAGCCGCCGGGGAACTGCGGCGGCAAGACATCGTGCCGCGTGAACGAAGGCCAGCTCGTGCTGAGCAACGGGCGCATCGCTGCGGCACGCGCCGGAACGCCGGAAGCGCCGGGCGCGCTCGCCGCCGATGCCGAAGTCATCGAGGTGGGCGCGGGCGAGGGCGTGCGCCTGCGCCTCGTGAACGCCGCAGTCAGCCGCTACTTCCGTCTGCGTGCCACCGACCCGCAGGGCCGGCAGGTGCCGCTCTACCGGATCGGTGGCCAGGGCGGGTTGCTCGACACGGTTCGGCTTGAAGGCGGCATGCTGGGCGAGGTGGATTCGAAGTTCGCGCGCGGCGAGATCCTGCTCGCCAACGGCGAGCGCTCCGACGTCGTGCTGGCGGCTGCCGGTGAGCCCGGCGACGTCCTGACACTGTGGGCGCTCGACTACCAGCACTACGGCACCACCGAGTATCCCTTCGGCTACGCGCCGGTGCCGACGGTCCCGGTGGCGCATATCCGGCTGGTGAAGCGGCCGGCGCCGGGCCCGGCCTTCAGCATTGCGGCTGGCGATGCGCTGCGTACGCATCGGCTCGTGCACCAGCCGATCGAGAACATCAAGACGCTGCCGGTGACCGCCTCGTTGCTCGATCCGGCCGGACTCGAGCCGCCGCAGCGCGGGACGGCCGCCAGCGAGATCCTGTTCACCGTCGTCGGTCGGCGGGAATCCATCGACGGTGTCCATGCGCTGCCGCTGGAAGTCGGCGCCGAGGACTTCCGCAAGGTGCCGCACCAGGCGTCGAGTCGCTTCGCGCGCATTGGCGATCTGCTCGAGCTGAGAATCCGCAACGGCACCCAGGCGCATCACCCGATGCACCTGCACGGCTTCTCCTACCAGCCGGTCCGCATCGAAGATTCGGTGGGCAAGACGGTGTACACCTACGACTACAACGAGTTCGTGGATACCGTCGACGTCCCGGCCACGCACCAGGTCGTCTTCCGCGTCCGGTTCGATGATCGTGGGGCGGTGGACGGGCCCGCCTCCGGCGGCATCGGGCGCTGGCTGCTCCACTGCCACATCTTCAGCCACACCGAGCTCGGGATGATTTCGGAGATCGTGGTGCTGCCGCGCTGAGGCGTGCGCAAGGGCGCCACCGACGCACCGTGCCTGCGGGTGCAGGTGCCAGCTTTGCATGCGGTACTTCGGCGCCGGTTCGCCTACACTCTCGCGCATGACTTCGATCGTCGTGCGCCTGCTGCTCTGCCTGTCGCTGCTCGCCGCCGGTGCCGCCCGCGCCGGGTGGTACAGCGAAGAAGCCTCGAAGATGGGCACGCGCATGGAGGTGCGTCTCTGGCATGAGAACGAGGCCGAGGCGCGCCGGCTCATTGCCGCCGCCATGGCGGAGTTCGACCGCATCGAGGCGGTGATGAGCACCTACCGCGACGACTCGGAGATCTCCCGCGTGAACCGGCTCGCGGCGACCGAGCCGGTCGCCGTCAGCGAGGAGTTCTTCCACCTGATCGAGCGCTCGCTCGGGATGTCGGTGCTCTCGCAGGGTGCCTTCGACATCACCTTCGACAGCGTCGGCCAGCTCTATGACTTCAGGAAGCACGAGCGTCCGTCCGATGCCGAGATCCGCGAGCATCTGCCGCAGATCGATTACCGGCACGTGGTGCTCGATCCCGCCATGCGTACGATCCGCTTCACCACGCCGGGCACCCGCATCAACCTCGGCGGTATCGCCAAGGGCTACTCGGTGGAGCGCGTGATCGCTCTGCTGCGGGAGGCAGGCGTGCGCCACGCGTTTGCCACTGCCGGTGGCGACACGCGCCTGCTCGGCGACCGGCGTGGGCAGCCCTGGACCGTTGGCATCCGCGATCCGGACGATCCGAAGAAACTCGTCACCAGCCTGTCGCTCGACGATGAGGCGATCTCGACCTCCGGCGACTACGAGCGCTTCTTCGACGAGGACGGGGTGCGCTACCACCATATCCTGAACCCGAAAACCGGCACATCTGCGCACGGTGTGCGCAGCGTCACGATCGTCGGCCCCGACGCGGTGATGACCGAGGGGCTCACCAAGACGGTGTTCATCCTCGGGCCGGAGAAGGGCCTTGCCATCGTCGAATCGGTCGGCGATTACGAGGCCGTCATCGTCGATGACCGCCACCGCGTGCTCTTCTCCAGGGGGCTCGCCGCAGCGCATTGAGGGACCAGGAACCGGGCGCACTTCTGCACGTCCCCTGTGAAGCCCATCACAGGAATCGCCCCGGCACCCTGCCAATATTTCCCGTCGGAACCCCCCGCCGCCCGCAAGCGGCGCGGTGGTCCGTGCAGCGCCGGTTGCCAGGGACGGTGACCGGCACTGCGATTCGCAGCGGAGCCGGTCGCCTTGCGGCGCCCGGCGCCGCCGTTGGTCTGAACAGGGCAAACTCGCTGCAAGGCGGGGACGCAAAGCCTCCGGTCTGACGCGCCAGCGAAAGCGGCGCAGCAGATAGCGGGGTTGCCGGATCGGCCGGGCCGCGCAGTCTGCGCCGCCCCGTTTGCGTACCTCATCTTCCATCGCGTGAGCCCGACAAGGGCTCTGGCATGACGAGGTCGCGATCAGATCACTATTCGGAACCCCCGGGCACGCGCGGGCGCGGGCGGATGCTTGCGCGTGCGGTTGCGATCCTGCTGGCGGCGGCGCTTGCCGCCCAGCTCGTGCGTGTCGCATTCGCCACCGGGAATCCGGCATCGCAGGCACCGGACTTCGCACTGAAGGAAAGCAGCGGCAGGAATCTGCGTCTTTCCGAGTATCGCAGCGAAGTCGTCGCCGTCGCCTTCTGGGCGAGCTGGTGCGGCGCCTGCCGCGAACAGTTGCCCGTCCTGGAGAACCTGCAGCAGTCGCTCGGGCCGGAGGGGCTGCGTGTGCTCGCGGTGAACTTCGACGAGAACCCCGCCGTGGCGCAGGAGACAGCCGCAGCCGCGCGGGTTTCCTTCCCGGTGCTGCTCGACGCCGCCGGTGACGTCGGGCGGCTCTACGACGTCCGGGAATTGCCGATGGTGGTGCTCGTCGACCGCACCGGACGGCTGCGCGGCAGTTATGCCGGCGGCGACGCGGCAGACGGGCGCGAGATCGATCGTGCCGTTCGTGCGTTGCTCGCCGAATAGAGCGGGTGCAGTAATCGCATCAGCAGGAAAGACGACCATGAAAAGCGCATCGCGATGGCTCTTGATCACGATTCTGTGCAGCGTGGCGGCGTTGGCTGCGGAGGAGCCCGGCGACGCCCGGGCGCCGGCCGCGGGCCAGGCGATCGACCAGGAGGTACAGGGACTCAAGGACGAGGTGCTCGACCTGAACCGGGAGCTGTTCATGCTCGAGGAGGAGCTCCTGTTCCCTGCCAACACCCAGGTCGCGGTATTCGTCTCGATGGATGTGGGCGAGTATTTCGCGCTCGACTCGGTGCAGCTCAGCCTGGACGGCAAACCCGTCAGCAAGTACCTCTACACCGAGCGCGAGGCGAACGCGCTTCTGCGCGGCGGCGTGCACCGGCTCTGGCTCGGCAACCTCAAGGCGGGCAACCACGAGCTGGTGGCCATCTTCACGGGCGAGGGCCCGCACCCCCGCGACTATCGTCGCGGTGCCACGTTGAAATTCGATAAGGGCGTCGGCGCCAAGTTCGTGGAACTCGCGATCTCCGACCGCCAGAGCAAGCAGCAGCCGGAATTCCTGGTCCGCGAATGGGAGTAGCCGGTGCGCAATCGCCCGCCACGACTCGGTGACTGGCTGACCGTACTCCTGCTGCTCGGCGGAGTCGCGGTGAGCGGCACGTCGAGGGCGGCCGGACCACCGGTGAGCGGTACCGTGGTGCGCGATCTGTACTACGGCGAGGCGCTGTTTCAGTTCTACCAGCAGGACGACTTCACGGCCCTGACGCACCTGCTGGCCGCCCGGGAGGCAGGGCGGGTGCCGCACCATGAGGCCGATGCCGAACTCCTGCTCGGCGGCCTGTATCTCTCCTATGGGCAGCATGAGCGGGCCGCCGCCGTCTTCGAGCAATTGCTGGCGGGCGCGCCGTCTGCGGCGGTGCGCGACCGCGCGTGGTTCTATCTCGGCAAGGTTCGCTATCAGCGCGGGCTCTACCCGGAGGCGCTCGCCGCGTTCGCCCGGGTGGGCGCGGCGCTGCCGGAAGCGCTGGCCCCGGAGCTGCCGATGCTCGTCGCGCAGAGCCACATGGCGCTCGGCGACTGGGACGAGGCGCAACGTGTGCTGGAAGCCTGGGATGCGCCGGAGACCTGGCTCGCCTACGCACGCTACAACCTCGGCGTGGCACTGGTGCGCCAGCAGCGCACCGCGGACGGCGCGCGGCTGCTCGATCGGGTCGGCCGGATGAGCGCAGACACCGCCGAGCTGAAGAGCCTGCGCGACAAGGCAAACCTGGCGCTCGGCTACGCCTGGCTGCAGGCGAACGATGCCGAGCGCGCGCGCCCGGTGTTGCAACGCGTGCGCCTGCGCGGACCTTTCGCCAACAAGGCGCTGCTCGGGGCCGGCTGGGCCGATGCCATTGCGGCCGATTACCGCTCGGCGCTGGTGCCGTGGCTGGAACTGACCGATCGCAACCTGCTCGACAGCGCCGTGCAGGAATCATTTCTCGCCGTGCCGTACGCGCTCGGGCACATGGAGGCCCACGGAGCGGCGGGGGCGCGCTACCAGCGCGCACTCGGCAGCTTCGATGCGGAGATCGCCAGCCTGGATCGCGCGATGCAACGCATCCGCGGCGGCGAGATGCTCGAGACGCTCCTGGCCGCCGACGACGGCGAACTCGGGCGCTGGTACTGGCAGCTCGAGGAGCTGCCCGACACGGACGACTCGCGTTACCTCTACCACCTGCTGGCGGGCCACGAGTTCCAGGAGGGGGTGAAGAACTACCGCGACATGGCAGCGCTCGCCCGCCACCTCGATGCATGGCGCGAGAACCTGGATACCTATGCCGCGATGGTGGATTCCCGCGTCGAAGCCTTCCGCACGCGGCTGCCTGCCACGACGCAACGCCTTGAAACGGTGGATCCCGGCACGCTCGAAGCGCGACGCAGCGCGCTCGCTGGCCGCCTCGACCGGGCCGAGGCGGATCGTGACGTCGCGGCGCTCGCGACGGCCACCGAACTCGACCAGTGGCGCCGCCTGGAGGCGCTCTCGCCACGGGTTGCCGCTGCGGGCGATGCGCCGCTCGCCGAGCGTCAGCGGCTGCTCAAGGGCATCCTGCTCTGGGACCTCGACCGCAACTTCAAGGAACGGCTCTGGCACGGACGGCGCGAGCTCTCGGAGGTGGAGCGCGAGCTTGCCACCGCGCAGGCGCGTCTGGCCGGTGCCCAGGTGGCAGAGACCGCCGAGCCGCAACGCTTCGATGAGTATGCCGAGCGCATCGCGGCGCTCTCGCCGCGCATCGATGCCCTGCGTGCGGCCATCGATCACAGCATGCACCGCCAGGAAGGCGTGCTGGTCGCGCTCGCGGTCGACGAACTGCACTCGCAGCAGGAACGTCTCGCCAGTTACCGCGTGCAGGCACGCTTCGCGCTGGCGACGATGTTCGACCGCGCGGCAACGCAGGCCGCCGCATCCCGGCCGGCAGGTGCACCGCAGTGATTCCGGCGCTTGCGCTCGCTGTCACGCTCGGCGCCGGGCTGTGGCCATTCGGGGCAGCCGATCGCGGCGCGGATGCCACCATCGGCAGCCTGCGGGGCAAGGCACCGGAGGTGGATCTCCGGCAGCCGGTCGAGAACGGTGGCGCTCAGGCGCGCGACCACTACCGCGAGTTTCTCGCGCTGCCGGCCACGCCAGGCGACATGCGCGCGCAGTCCATGCGCCGCCTCGCCGACCTGCACCTGGCGGCCGGCGAGGAAGCCGAGATCGCCGACGACGGGGCAGCGAGCGAGACCGAGTATCGCCAGGCCATTGCCCTGTACCGGCAATACCTGGAGGAATTTCCCGCGCGTGGCGAGACCGATACCGTGCTCTATGCCTTGTCGCGCGCCTACGAGGGCGTTGGCGAGCCGGAGACGTCCCTCGCGATCCTCGACGACCTGGTGCAACGCTTTCCCACGAGTCCGCTCGCCGCCGAAGCGCAGTTCCGGCGCGCCGAGCGGCTGTTCGTCGCGCGCGACTACGCCGCGGCTGAGCGCGCCTACGCGGCCGTGGTGGCAGCCGGCGAGAACGCCGAGTTCTACGAACAGGCGCTTTACAAGCAGGGCTGGTCGCTGTTCAAGCTCGGCTTCTACGAGGAGTGCCTCGACCCGTTTCTCACCGTGGTCGGCCGGCGCCTGGCGCCGCTCGCCGATGCGCCGGACCGCCGCCTCCTCGAGGGCCTCGGCAAGGCCGAGCGGGAGCTGGTCGAGGACAGCCTGCGCGCCATGAGCCTGTCGGTGTCGCAGCTCGACGGCATCGCGAGCTTCGATGCGCTGCTCGACCGCCGCGGCACGGTGGCCTTTGCCGACGTCATCTATGCCTCGCTCGGCGATCTCTACCTGGCGCAGGAGCGCTACGGCGATGCGGCGGCGGCCTATGCCGGTTTCGTCGAACGCGAGCCGGCTCATCCGCGCGCGCCGTACCTGCAGGCCGATGTCATTCACGCCTACACGCTCGGCAAGTTCCCGAGCCGTGTGCTCGAGGCGAAAGCGCAGTACGTGGAGCTCTACGGCCTCGACACCGCGTACTGGGACGCAACGACGCCTGCCGCACGCCCGGTGGTCGTGCAGTACCTGAAGGAGAGTCTCGCGGACCTCGCGAGCTACGACCACGAACGCGCGCAGCGCACGCGAGCGCCTGACGCCTACCAGAAGGCGGCGCTCTGGTACCGCCGCTACCTGCAGTATTTCCCGGAGGACCCGGAGTCCGCACAGCGCAACTTCCTGCTGGCCGAGATTCTCTACGAGGGCGGCGACTACGCCGCGGCGGCGGATGAATACCGGCGCACCGCCTACGAGTATGGCGTGCACCCGAAGGCCGCGGAGGCGGGCTACGCCTCGCTGCTCGCCGAGCGCGAGCGCGAGAAGCAGCTCGACGATGCCGGGCGGGCCGCATGGCGCGCGACCTACATCGAGGAGCAGCTGCGGTTCGTCGCCGCCTTTCCCGATCACGCCGAGGCGGCGGCGGTACAGACCCATGTGGCCGAAGACCTTTTCAATCGCGGCGACACGGAGCGCGCGCTCCAGGTGGCCGGCGAAGTCGTCGTGCGCACACCGCCGGCGAGCCCCGAACTCGAGCGTGTCGCCTGGACGGTGCTCGCCCACGGCCAGTTCGATCTCGGCCGCTATGCTGAGGCGGAGCATGCGTACCTGCGGTTGCGCGATCTCGGCAGCATGGAGCCGGAGCGGCGCGCGGAGATCGAGGAGCGCATTGCCGCGGCCGTCTATCGCCAGGCCGAGGCGCGCCGTGCCGCCGGCGACGACGCTGCGGCAGTCGCGGAGTTCCTGCGTGTGGCCGACGCCGCCCCGGACGCTTCGATCCGGCCGAAAGCGATCTATGACGCTGCCGCGCTGCTCGTAACCGACGAGCAGTGGAGTGCGGCGGTCGGTGTACTGCAGCGCTTCCGGCGGGAATTTCCCACGCATGAGCTGAGCCCCGAGGTGACGCAGAAACTTGCGGTGGCGCTCGCCGCGGATGGCCGTGGCGCCGAGGCAGCGGCCGAGTTCGAAACCGTGGCAGCAACGACGGGTATCGCGGCGGACTTGCAGCGCGAGGCGCTGTGGCGTGCCGCCGATCTGTACGGGCTTGCGGGCGATCGTGGGGCCGAGCAGCGCGTCTATGGGACCATCGTGGCCCGCTTTCCGCAGCCGTTCCCGGAAGCGATGGAGGCGCGCTCCAAGCTCGCCGATCGCGCGCGCGAGACCGGCGACCTGGCAGCCTGGCACCGCCAGCTCGAAGACATCGTTGCAGCCGATGCCGCGGCAGGCGCCTCGCGGACGGATCGCAGCCGTTATCTTGCCGCGCACGCGACACTCGAACTCGCGGTGCCGCTGCGCGACTCATTCGTCGCCGTGCCGCTGCGCGCACCGCTCGCCTCCAGCATGAAGACCAAGAAGCAGCGCATGGAGCTCGCGCTTGCCGCCTATGGGCGGGCCGCTGATTACGCGGTCGCCGATGTGACGACGGCGGCGACCTTCGAGATTGCCGAGCTCTATTTCCGGCTCGGCGCCGATCTGCTCGGCTCGGAGTCGCCGGCGGATCTGTCGGCGGAGGAGCGCGAGGAATACCAGTTGCTGCTCGAGGAACAGGCGTTCCCGTTCGAAGAGAAGGCGATCGAGTTGCACGGGGTGAACGCGGAACGGGCTGCCGACGGCGTCTACGACGAGTGGGTGCAGCGCAGTTTCGGGCGCCTGGCGGAGCTGAGCCCAGCGCGCTATGCGCGCACCGAGAGGAGCGAGCGTTATGTCGCCGACATCGATTGAGCGGGTGCTGATCGCGGAGACAGTCGCGGCCGTTCGCAGTCGTGCCCGGCCGGCAGGATGCGTCCGGCCGATCCTTCGGCCCATGTTCATAGGGGCGCTCGCGGTGCTGTTGACCGCCTGCGGCAGCGCCGGCCCGCGGCCGGAGGAAGGCGCAACGGTCGAGACGGGGCCCGCACCCGCGCTGGTCGCCGATTACCAGCAGGCTCTGCGCCAGCTCGACGACGGCGACGAAGCCGGTGCGCAGGCGCGCCTGCAGGCGCTCTCCGGCGAGCACGGGGAGTATTCCGGTCCGCTGGTGAACCTCGCGCTGATCCATGCGCGGCGAGGCGAGCTCGATGAGGCAGGGGCCTTGCTCGAACGCGCCGTCGCGGTATGCACCCGGTGCGCAGTGGCCTGGAACGAACTCGGAGTCGTGCAACGGCGCCAGGGTCGCTTCGACGAGGCCGAGCGCTCCTATCTCGCGGCGCTCACCGCCGATCCCGGCTACGGCAATGCCCACTTCAATCTCGGCGTCCTGTACGAGCTCTACCTGCGACGCCCGGCGCTCGCGCTCGATCAGTACACCCGCTATCTCGGGCTCCATGCTGAAAGCCCCGAGGCGGCCGATGTCGAGAAATGGATGGCAGACCTGAAGCGGCGGGTCGGAACGGTAGAGCGCTCCGCCCGACTCGAGGAGCCGACATGATGGCCCGTACTGTCGCCGACAGGCGTGATGCCACCGGCCATCGTGCGCGTGGGCGATGCACGCTGCCCTTGCTGCTAGCCGGACTCGTGGCCGCGACGATGGCGCAGGCCGAGGAACCGGCTGCGCCCGCGGCAGCGCCACCGCCGATGGTGGCAGCGGCACCGGCCGCAGCCGCCCCGCGGGCGCCCGACCGGCTGGAACTCGACCCGACCTCGATCCGCGGCAACCAGGAACTGCCCAAGGTGCTCTACATCGTGCCCTGGAAGGAGCCCGGACCCGCCCAGCCGGACGGCCGGCCGCTCGGCAGCCTGGTCGACGAGGCACTCGCACCCGTGGACCGTGAAGTATTTCGCCGACAAATGCGTTACTTCGATCAATTGTATGCAGGGCCGGGGGATGGACCGGGCGCGGCGGAGCGCAAGTCCGAGTAATTCGACGTTGTCCACCGTGTGACGGCGGTCACGCGGTGCCGTGTGGTTGTGAGGAGGCTGTGAGTCATGGAGTTCTATTCATTCATCGTAGGGTTCTTCCGCGACGGGGGCATCTTCCTGTACCCGATGGCGGTCATTTTCGCTGCTGGCGTGGCGATTTCCATCGAGCGTTTCATCGTGCTGACACACAACAGCACCGTGAACCGCAAGGCCTGGGATGCCATCACCCCGAGCATGCGGGCCGGCAATATTCCGGAAGCGCTGAAGATCGCCGAGAAGTCCGATTCTGCGCTCGGCACCGTGCTCTGCTACGGCCTGTCGCGGGCTCGCGTGGCCTATCGCCGTGACGACATCGAGAAGGCCATGGAGGAGAGTCTGCTCGAGATCATTCCGCGGCTCGACAAGCGCACGCACTACCTGGCCTCGCTCGCCAACATCGGCATGCTCATGGGCCTGCTCGGTACCATCGTCGGCCTGATCGCGGCCTTCAGCGCGATCTCGACCGCCAACCCTGCCGACAAGGCGAGCCTGCTGGCCGCGAGCATCTCGGTGGCGATGAACAACACCGCCGGCGGCCTGGTGGTGGCGATCACGCTGCTCAGTTGTCATATGTTCCTCGAGGCGAAGACCACCGCGCTGATCGACAGCCTGGAAGTCGGCGCGCTGAAGTTCCTGAACACGATGATGGATCGCACCTCGGCCCAGAACACGGCACCGACCCCGCCGGTTGTGCCGCCGCGTGGTGCGCCCGCCGCGGCCCGGGGCACGGCCTAGGCCATGAAGGCGTCAAAGCACGTCCAGCGCGTGCGCCGCCAGCACTCGCGGCGCCGTGGCGCGGCCGACCTCAATCTGCTGCCGATGATCGACATGATGGTCATCCTGGTGTTCTTCCTGATCTTCACGGCGGTGTTTTCGCGAACGAGTATTCTCGAGCTGAACCTGCCGGCCGGCGACGCGAGCGTGCCCGAACTGCCGCAGGGCCTGCAGCTCGAGGTGATCGTGCGCGAAGGCGTTATCGAAGTCGCAGACCGTCGCACGGGCGTCATGAAGAACCTGCCGAGTGCGGCCGGCGTCTACGACCTGCAGGGCCTGTCCGAGTACCTCAAGGCGGTGAAGGCGAAGTTCCCCGACAAGGACGATGCCACCATCCTGCTTGCCCCGGTCATCCCCTACGACGTGCTGGTGCAGGTGATGGACACCGTGCGGATCTATGACGTGCCCGGCAGCAGCGGCTGGGCGCGGGTGGAGCTGTTCCCGCAGATCGCGGTGGGAGATGCGCCGACATGACACCGACTCGCGTCAAGAATCATCGCAAGCGCAAGCACACGACCGGAGGCCACATGGCGCTGGTGCCGTTCATCGACATGATGACGATACTGGTGGTGTTCCTGCTGCTGCACACGGCCGACGTGGATATCCTGCCGAACACGCGCGAGATCGCCATTCCGCAGTCGGTCTCGGACGTCAAGCCGCGCGAGACCCTGGTCGTGATGGTTACGCGAGACAGTGTCTACGTGGGCGCCGATCGCATCAGTTCGCTGGCTGAAGTCGCCGGCACGCCGGGCCCGATCCTCGAGCCCTTGCGGGCGGCGCTGCTCGGCCAGCGCGAGCGCCTGCGGGGCAGCGTCGATGAGAACGGTGAGCCCTCACACGAGGTGACGATCATGGGCGACCGCACCGTGTCATACAGCGTGCTGCGCAAGATCATGGCGACCTGCACCAGCGCCGCGTTCAACAAGGTGTCGCTGGCCGTGCTCGAACGCGAGGGCCGCTCCAGTGCCGGCGGTAGCGTCGGATGAGTGCTGCCATGGCCACTCCGCTCCTGTACCGGCAGTATGAACTGCCGTGGTCGTCTGACGCCGCTGGCGAGCGCCGCTTCCGGCGAATTCTCCGCAACGTCTTTGTCGTCTACGCGTTGCTCGCCATCGTCATTCCCTTTCTGCCCGTGGTCGAGCGCGAGCGTGACCAGGTGCCGGACCTGCCTGAGCGGGTCGTACAGTTGATCGTCGAGAAGCCGAAGCCGCCGCCGCCACCGCCGCCGCCGGTCGTCGAGCCGCAGCCGGAGAAGGTCGTGGCCCGGGTCGAGCCCAAGCCGGTGAAGCCGAAACCGGTTCCGGTCGACCGCCGGGCCGAGGCGCGGCGCAAGGCGAGCCGGGCGGGCCTGCTGGCGCTGACAGACGAGCTGGCGGACCTGCGTGACCCGAACCTGACCACCTCGCTCGCAACCAACAAGCCGCTGACGGGTGCAGTGGGCGATGCTGCGCGAACGGAGCGTTCGTTGATCACGGCGAAGTCCGGGCGTGGCAGCGGTGGCATCAATACCGCCGCGATGAGCCGCAACACCGGCGGCAGCGGCCTGCAGGGCCGCGCCACCTCGCAGGTCGAAAGCTCGCTCGCCGGGCTGGCGGCCAGCGCGGATACCTCGCCACGCCAGGGCGACGGCAAGCCCTCGCGCAGTCGCGAAGAAATCGAGATGGTGTTCGACCGGAACAAGGGCGCGATCTACGCGCTCTACAGCCGCGCGCTGCGGCGCGATCCGGGCCTGCAGGGCAAGCTGGTGCTGAAGCTCACCATCGAGCCGAACGGCGCGGTGTCCGCCTGCGAGGTGGTATCGAGCGAACTCGGCGACGAAGAACTGCTGCAGAAGCTGGTGGCGCGGGTTCGCATGTTCCGCTTCGAGGACAAGGACGTCGCCACGGTCACCACGACCAAGCCGATCGATTTCTTCCCGGCCTGATCGTTGCGCGGAGCAGTGCCCGTCAGCCGGGCGGAGCCGGCAACATCAGGACGGCGAGCAACGCGAGCGAACCGAAGGCGTGAATCGCAAGCGTCGCCTGGATTCCCCGGCGCAGCGCTGAGCGCGAGCCACCGAGCCAATGTGAGGCGAGCAGCGCGGTGGTGAAGAGCAGGGCGAATACCGCCAGCATCCAGGCTGGCAGGAGTTGGCGCACGATGCAGGCCATCCCGGCGAGCAGGCCGACGCCCTGCACAGCGGCGTAGAGTCGTGGCGTGCGCATGCCGAAGCGCACGGCGAGCGTGCGCTTGCCGGTGGTGGCGTCTGCCGGCGCGTCGGGAATTTCGTTGGCGAGGACGACCGCGGCGATCCAGGCGCTGACGGGCAGCGCGAGCATCAGCGCTGCAGTATCCAGCGAGCCGGTCTGCAACCAGGCGGCACCGGTCACCGGCAGAATGCCGAACGCGATGGCTATGGCCACCTCGCCGAGACCCCGGCCGGAGAGACGCAGCCCGGGCAGCGAGTATGCGGCGCCGAGCGCACCACCGACCATGCCGGCGCCGAGGACGGCCGGGCCCGCCTGCCAGGCGAGCATCGCCCCCGCGCACATGGCAGACGCCGCGAGGCCCGACGCCAGTCGGCGCATCGTGTCACGCGAAAGCAGCCCGTTCTGGATCAGCCGTGACCCGCCCGAATACGGAAGGAGATACGCCGTGTTGGCGCGGTCGGTGCCAAGCAGGTCATCACTGATGTCGTTGTAGACGTTGCTCGCCGCGTGGACCAGTGCCGTCGCCGCCAGCGCGAGCAGCAACGCGGTCACGTCGAGCGCGCCCGCGGCGCGGGCGCCCCAGGCGCTGCCGATGAGGATCGGCAGCATGGAGGCCGGGAGAAACTGCGGTCGGGTTGCCGCGAGCATGGCGGATAACGGAGGCATGATGGCGCAGGCGTAATCGTGTGCGGCGGTCCGTTACGACTCGTGCCGCTCCTGCAATTCGCTGCACGAGGCACCGTAACGGAAGCAGGCGAAGCAGCGGTGATGCGTGAGCATCCCCCGCTGGCGCATCGCTGCCGCGAGATCGGCGCCGAGGTCGTAGCCCGGGTCATCATCCACCAGCGTGCAGGCGTAGACACGCATTCGACCGCCGATCTTCACCACCATCTTGCTGAAGGCGCACATGAAGGCGCGGCGGGTCGCCTCGGTGTGATAGCGCGTCATGCAGTCGGCAGTAATGACCGGCACCGTGCGGTGTTCTCCGGGCGTGCCGAAGTCCGGGAACGATACGATGCGCAGATCCCCGGGAAGTTCACTGGCCGCGAGTAACCGCCGGTACTGCGCCTCGACGGCGCCCGTATCCTCGTCGGGCTGCATCTGTCGCGCGAGCGACACGCCAAAACCCAGCCGATGCAACGCGCTAATCCCTTCCAGTGCCTTGCGGAAGGAGCCTGCGCCGCGTCCGGCGTCATGGCGGGCCTCGTCCGGGTAGTCGATGCTGATCCGGAAGGAGACCGGGCACGCCGCCGCACGCAGCCCTTCGAGCTGGCGCAGCCGTTGCAGCAGCGGCTCGGTGCCGTTGGTCAGGACCAGGCAGGGGCGCACTGCTGCGGCGTGGGCGAGTATGTTCACGAAATCGCGCACCACGAACGGCTCACCGCCGGTGAAGGAGAACTGGCGCACGCCGAGTCCGACCGCTTGCTCGACGAACGGGCGCGTGTCGGCAAGCGTCATGCGCTGCAGCCGCTGGTCGCCGGGCCTCGATCCCTCGAGGCAGAACGGACACTCGAGATTGCATGCCGTGCCGACGTGGAACCAGAGTTCGTCGAGAGTGTGCGGCTGGATATAGCCGCGCGCCACGCCGGCGGCTTCGGGATCGATCACGGTCCCTGCTCGCGGTAACGCCGCGCGAGGCGCGACGGCGACGTGCCCGCCATATAGGCCAGCGCAAGCGCGCGGTTTTCCAATGTGCGGCGCAGCCAGCCGTCGCGCTCCCAGCGGCGCGGGCAGACGGTGATCGCCGGGGCGAGACGCACGAATCGTCCGGCGCGGCGCAGGCGCTTGATCAGCGCCACTTCCTCGAACAACGGCAGGTCGGGGAACCCGCCCGCCGCATCGTAGGCGCGATGCGTGGCGAACAGCCCCTGGTCGCCATACGGCACGCCGACGCGTGTGCGCAGGTTGATCAGCGCAGCCAGCGCCGTCTTGTGCCAGGCGGGCGAGCCGCCGAAGCGGAAGCGGAAGTATCCGCCGACGGCATGGTCGCGAAGCGCAGCGAGGATGGCCGTGGTGGCGTCGGGCGGGATGACGGCATCCGCATGCAGAAACCACAGCACGTCACCGCTGGCGTGCGCTGCGCCGTGGTGCAACTGGTGTCCGCGGCCGGGGCGGGTCGCCGCGTAACCTGCGGCTGCCCGCTCGCAGAGGGTGCGACATTCCGGGTTCGCGCCGCCATCCACTACCAGGACTTCGGCTGGCGCGGGCCGCTGTGCATGCAGCTGGATCAACAGCCGGCCGAGTGCCGGTGTATCGCCGAGCACCGGAATCACGACCGACAGGCGCGGCAGCGCCGCTGTATCAGCCATCGTGGCCGCCTTACCTGATCAGGTCGCCGGCCTGCTGGTCGAGCCAGTCGCGCAGCGCGCGCCGTGCGGGACGCGGATCGGGCGCGAGGTCGCGGTACAGGCGTGGCAGGATCCCGACGTCATCCACGTCGTAGCGACAGTCGAGTTCGCGCACGGTCAGCCCGCGCGAGCGGCAACGACGGTCGAGCTTCCCTGCGAGTTCCGGGCTGCCCCAGGGCAGGTCGGCGATATCCGGCCAGGCGACGCGCGCCGCCATCAGCGTGACGCCGCCGTCCTCGGCCGGACCGAGCACCACGTCGCACTGGCGCAGCGCGATGCGGGCACGGGCGTAATACGCCACATCGAGCAACGGCGCGTCCGAGCCGATGAACACGAGTTGCCGATGGCCGGCTGCGCGCAGCACACGGTCCACATGCTGCAGTCGTGCGCCGAGCGAGCCCTCGACCTGCGGCACGACCTCGGCGGCGCGCGCCAGCAGACCAGCGGCCCAGTCCCGGTCCGCCTCCACGGCGGGCGAGAGGGCGACAGGTCCGGGCCAGGTCGCGGCATCTTCCAGCGCTGCAGCGAGCAGTCGCTCGCCGAGCGCATGGGCAACCGCCGGACCCGCCATTGCGGCCAGGCGCTGCTTGCCGACGCCGGGCGCGGGGCGGCGGCAGAACACGACGAGGGTTGATGCATTCGGGTCGTTGTCGCTCACAGTACTGCCAGAGCATAGCGGAAGCCCGGGCCGCGCCGATTCGCCCGGGTGCAGCACCTTGGCTGCGGATCGTGGCTCGCTGGCGCGGCCGGCGCAGCGCCGGCGTGGCCAGGGCTATAGGCGGCCAGGCTGCCTGCGCTGGCCTGCAGCAATGCGGTTCGCCGGATGGATTCAAGCTCGTTTTGCCGGTAATTCCAGCATCCGGGCGGCACAGGGGTCGCCATACGACCGGCCTGCTGGTGCCGCGCAGAGCGCGGCTCTGCGATCGGAACGGGGCCAACCTGTGGCGGTTCCTGTTGCTGAAATCGCAACTAACTGAGTTTTAAAGGAATGGCTCCGACGGTTGCGCGGCGGCCCGACGCGGGCCCGGCAACGGCCGCCCGATCCCCGGTGACGGAAGGCTGACTGTGTAATAAAAACAATGAGTTATCTGTTAAGTGCTGACCATGAATCGGCCTGTGGAGCGTAACCCGCCGGCATCGCTGCGATGCCGGCTCACTTGTATATACTTCGGGGGCACTGGCCACCCGAAGTCCCGCGCCCCGTTGATCGTTGGTCGGCGCGGCCCTCGTCGGGGGATTCAATGCCAGCCAAACGCCAGACGAATTCAGTTTGCGTCCGGCGTCCCGGGAAGCAGTTCTGCCGCGGTCTCCTGTCGGGGTGCACCGCAGGTGGGGATTTCCGGGGCGCCGGACCCCCTGCGCCTGCGGCGCGGGGAGGGTAGCTCGGGCAGCGCGATCAGCGCAGCGGTGCAGCCGGGGCCTCAGCCCCGATCACCACGAGGTCGCAATGCCTCGTCGGCACCGAAGTGCCTCCTGCAGGGCGATGTTCAGCGACAGCGTTCGCGCCGGGTGCTCTCGAGTTTTTCGCGTCGCGCGTTCAGGCGACGGCCTTGTTTCGCCGTATAGCCCGCGCGCCGCTGCGATTCGATCTCCCGCAGTTGCCGGTCGGTGCGGGCGCATTCCTCACGGTTGTTGCGCCGCCATTCGGCTGCTGCCGGCGCGGCGATCAGCATGCAGAGAAACGCCCGACGATCCATGTTTCGCTCCGGTGCCTTTGCAGCGTACCTATGCTGCAGTTCCGGTCGCGGTGTGACGAGTCCCGATAAGGACGCAGTACCGCTGCTTTTTCGCGGTGCTCAGGAGGATGGCGGCGCGGCAATCACGTACTCGGCGACGGGGACGCCGCCAATGAGGTGCTCCTGGATGATGCGTTCGAGTACTTCCGGCGTGCAGCTGCGATACAAGACACCGTCGGGGTAGACGACTGCGATCGGCCCGCCCATGCACACCTGCAGGCAGTTGACCTTGCTGCGGTAAATGCCGCCGGCGCCGGTCAGCCGCAGTTCCGTCAGGCGCTTCTTCAGGTACTGCCAGGAGGCGAGCCCGGCTTCGCGCTCGCAACAGTTCGCCACGGTCTGGTCGGCGCAGAGAAAGACGTGACGGCGGATCGATGCAAGGCCGAGCCGCCTGACGCGGTCCTCGATCGTCTCGCCGGGTGCCGCTGGTTTGCCCATATGCTTAATGTGCCTCGAGAAATGAGAACAGGTGCTGTGCGAACTCCGCCTTCTGCCCGCGCCCGGCGACGACGTGCGCAGTGTCGCCCATGAGCACACCCCGGGCGCCCGGAATGCCGTGCTCCAGCGCCTGCGTAACCCGCGGCCCGGTCACGGTGTCCTCGCCGGCGTGAATGATCAGCGCCGGTGCCCGGATCCGGCCGAGTCGGTCGAGTGTGTCGTGCCGCAGGCAGGCTTCGACGAGGCGGGCGTGCGTCGCGTAGTGGCCCTGCAGTTCCTGCCACGGACCGCCCGGAGCGAGCAGGCGCTCCCGGTTGGCGTTGTAGTAATCGGGGCGGAAGGACATCAGGCAGACGTGCCTGCGAAAGGCGTCGAAGCCGCAGTCGCGGTGAATGTCGCGGAACATTTCCAGCTGGTCCGCGAGGAACGGATCGCAACGAGCCCACGCACCCATGTTGACCAGGCTGCGTACCAGGTCGGGGCGCTCGATGGCGACTTCCTGGCCGATGCAGGCACCCATGCCGACGAGGCCGATGAAGTGGACGTTGCTCCAGCGCAGTTCATCGAGCAGGCCGATGACGTCCTGTGCGTGCAGGGCCATGGTGGCCGGAGTCGCCGGGTCGTCGCCCGACTCGCCAAGGCCGCGATAGTCGATGATCAGCGTCTGGTAGCGGTCGGTGAGACCGCGCGCCAGGTGCCGTTCACCGCCGTGACAATAGGTGCCCCAGCCGCCCATGCAGATCGCGGGAGGCCCACGACCGTGGACCTCGTAGTACATCCGGTGGCCGTTGATGTGCGCGACGGGCATGGCAGGGCCTCAACGTTAGCAGAGGACTCGGCGGCCCGGGCCGCCTTTTCGCGCGGCGGACTACGCCGCGAAAGCGGTGCGTGGCGGCTGCGGGCACCCGGCTGCCAGCGGCTGTTCGCCAAGCGGTGTCCCGGCGCTCCGGGCTGTCGGGCCACGCGGCCGGCCACTAGACTTGCGCTCCCTCCAGGCAACGTCCCGCAACGGAGCAGTACCGATGAGCGCAAGGTCCGAAACCAAAACCATCATGGAATTCCTGACGGAGAACCCCGACGTGGATGTCTCCCGCGCCTGGGAGCGCTGCCTCGGTATTCATTCGAAGATCGTCGAGCGCGTGCGGGCGCGTTTCCCCGTGCAGCGCCATCGGCAGAACGAGGGGCAGGACTACTGGACCTCGCCGGACCGGCAGCTCGAAGGCGGTTTCTGGGGCTACACCGGCGAGCAGGTGGACTGGCTGGTGTATTCCTGGCTGGGCAACCGCAAGGCGAGCCTGCTCGACATGAATGCGACCGCGTTTCTCAGCCAGCAGACCCGCGTGCCGCACATGGCGGTGATCTTCGGCACGATACCGAAGCTCTATTTCTACGCCGAGTACACGCCGCGCGTGGATCTGCGCGTCAACCACGACTATCTCGTGCGGTATTACGAGCCCGCCAACGAGGGCTTCCTGAAGTTCCGCAGCGACCCGAAGTGGACGCGCTTCGTCAGTCACGGTACGTACCTGCGCGCGCTGATGTCGCCGGTGGCGGTGAGTTCGTACGCCGAGCTCAACGACGAGAATATCGGCACCTGCGAGAAGTTCCTCGGGCAGTTCGTGGACCGCTGGTTCCGCTGGCTCGACGACGCCGAGCCGGTGCCGGAGCACGAGCGTGCGGCCCAGCAGGCCTACGACTACACGGTGCGGGAGCTCGGTTACCGGACGGACCCGATGAACGTACTGCCGCAGCGGATCCTCGGGCCCGAGGAATTCAACCGCCGCCTCGCCATGCGCACTGGCACCGAGCAGATGGCGGAGACACGCGGGCGCTGGGGCCGCCGGTAGGCGCGCCACGAGCCGCGGATCCGCGTTCAGGCCGCCCTGCGCCGCGGTGGCGCCGGCGCCACCTGCGGTCAATGGTCGGCTGTGGTTCCGCAGATGTAAAAAGACTCTTCGCCGACTTGCGGGACGCTCGTACCCTCACCCGGCCTGCGCGAGTGGTGGCCCGGTGTCCGACTCGCGCCGCTCCGCGGCCGTCCCTGGCCGCGTCGCTACGGGTTTCGCCGGCTGCTGCAAGCCGTGTAGGAGGGACTTTAGTCCCGACCACCGCGACGTTCGGAAATACGGTCGGCACTGAAGTGCCTCCTACAGGGTGCTGCCTCCCGTAGCGATAAACGAAGCGCCGCCGCGCGAGGATGCCAGTCACCGCCCGACCGCGGATCACGTCCGCGCAGCCGCAGCCGAACCCGAGCGAGCGCAGCACAGGACGTGCGTAGCGAGCGTCCCGGCGCAGGCC
>JAJTYX010000031.1:0-13733 GCA_021462865.1 Gammaproteobacteria bacterium
CTATAATCATGACATCCCTTCGGGATTACAGAATCAATATTTTGTTCACTCATAGGGTTTGTGAGCGAATGTACGCTGAATAGTTACCTAAAATGTCCTGTTATCTGCTCACAATGACCTTTGTTGGTAGCAGGTCTGCCGAAAAACCTCTACCGGGTGTGGGTAAAAGTTAAATAGGTTCTCAAACCTAAAGATTATTTTTAAGATTCAAAAAGGTGAATAAGAATGGTTTCTTTTGGTCGTATTATTAGCTTATCTGCAAAAATTAGCCTGTCTACTGCTATCGCTTGCTCCTCTGTTTTTCTTGTCAGCACACATCGGATGATTTGGGCAAATCCATCGACAGGCGAGGACGCGATAGATATTAAGTTCAGCAACGGTCAATTATCGGCAACGCTAAAAAATTCTTCGCTGGAAAAGGTCTTAAAAGAGATCATGACGCAGAGCGGCGCCAGGATATGGCTCAATGATTCAATTGATGGAACCGTTACCGCAGAATTTCAAAGTTTGCCTATTAGAGAAGGGGTACAAAGGATTCTGAAGGATAGAAATTACGCCTTTGTTTACTCTATTCACGATGGAAAAGAAGGAAAGCTTTCCATTGTAAACATCAGTAAATCTAAAGAAATATCTACGAATGAAAAGGAATCGCCTCTCAAAAAACCCCCCACAAAACCGGTACCGCCAGTCGTCAAAAAAGACAAACCGAAAAAGGACACGATTTCCTTTGAAACCCTTGCAAAAGACGCTTTGGAGCATGAAGATTCAGGGAAAAGAGAAGATGCTATTATAGCCTTAGGAGAAAGCAAAGATCCCAGAGCGATAGAAATTATCTCAAAGGCGTTGGCAAATGATCCCAGTGAGGATGTGCGATTAAGCGCCATCGATGCCTTAGTGGATATCGGCGATAAAAACATTATCGATCCTCTTTCCAACGCACTCAATGATCGGGATCCCTGGGTACGCGAAAGTGCAGTTGAAGCATTAGGTGAGATAGGCGGAGAGGCAGCCATTGAGTATATAAAAAATGCGCTCAACGATGAAGATGGCTCCGTCAGAGAACTTGCCCAGGAAATCTTGGAGGAACTCAATACCAAGAAGTAGATCCATCCCAAATTTCAAACCAGGCAAAAATCATCCAATACAACATACTTGAAACGATTGAGACGGTGAAAGGATACGATACCTTTTAGCACCCAAAGGGATTGTTAAAAAACCCTGTTCGCGTATAAATCTTTTGGCAGTAATTTTTATTTTTACAAGGTGGTGTGAAAAGACATGGAATGCTCCTGCCATACAACAAATACCAGATTTTGCGTAATCCTTTTTTTGAACCACACCTCTTGTCTTTCAACCCTTAGAAAGGGCGAGGGGATTGAGATCATCTGTCCTAAGAAGATAAACCCTCATTTTATGATGATACTGTTGAGATGCTTTCAGAGCTTTCTTATGATATCACCGTGATAGGGTGACTCTTACAGAGAAATGACCTTTCCATCCTGCAGGAAGGCAATTCCTTTATCATGGCCTCTTCGAAAGAAAGGTATAAACGGCTACAAATAATCAATCGAAGCAAAGCGCACTATTTTAGTTATTCCCCTTTTAAGATTACGCAATATTCCCCATTTTTCCTTTTTTAGTTTGACATAAGGCACTTCTAGATGATGTGCATTTAGAACTGTAAGGCATTTGCGTAAACTCTTCAAATATTGGTCGTATAAGTTTAACCCCAGTTTTCCGATCTTATAACCGAGGTATAGTCGAATCTTACGTGGGCTAATAATTCTTAATGTTTGAAAGTGATAAAAAACAGGACTCAGTTTTGCACCTATCTTTTTTTCAAAAAATAATACATTCCACGGAGCTAACGTTTTTTCAACCTGCTGAATGATGTGTACTACGCCGCCAAATAACTCAGGCCAGCAATCCAGATATTTTTGATCGCCAAACTTTCCGCCTTCTACCCTGTCGAAACACCATTCCAGACACCTGCTCTGCCACCATTTCATAACCTTTGTGGCTTGTTGGGTCTTTCTAAAAGTCATAAATTGAACACAAAACCGACCGCTCGCCTGTGATTGCTCATATTCGGGAGCATAGGCATGCTCAGTAATCAAAACATGTTTTTCACTATAATCCAATTCTTTGAGCAGGATTCGCGGATCATCAAAAAAGAAGATATCTGCATCCAGATAAGTAATACGCTCAATATGCGGATCTCTGTCAAACACGGCCTGGGGTGTGAACGGTGTTAATGTCCAGCAATATTCAACCGGTGTGCGGCCTGATTTTATCTCTAATAAATCTCGCGTTTCGACTTCCTTTAATGAAATTAATGTTACATGAGGCAAGGATATCTGTTTTAACTGTTCTTCCGCCAGAGCATCCATACACAAAACCCATAAATGAAATGGCTGTGCATGAATCATCAGGGAATCATGGAGCGCCATTCCCAAAGGTAAAAATTTGCTGTCAAACAAAGTGACAAAGTGTTCTACTGATCTATTTGAAATCATTAATGACCTTTATTACCTTGTTAACTTCTTCATTGCTCATCTGAGGGTGACAGGGTATGGAGAGACAACGAGCAGCATGCGTTTCAGCATGAATCAAACCTTTCGGGTCGCGGCGGATGTTTCTGCATGGCACTTGATGGTGAACAGGTATGGGATAGTGAACGAGATTGTCAACTCCACATTCTCTCAGGTAACTGCCAAGCCGCTCTCTCTCTTTACATAAAATTACAAAGAGATGATAAACATGGCTTTCGCTGTCTGACGGTTCGGCCATTAACTGAATAAGAGAATTCCTGATACCGTTGAAATAGGCCTTCGCAATCTCCTTGCGTCTGGCAGTGAAAAAATCAAACCAGCTAAGGCGAGCAGACAGGATGGCGGCATGCATTTCATCCAAACGGCTATTTAAACCGAGTTCTGCATGATGATACCGCTGTGTTTGTCCATAATTTCGCAGCACTCTTGCCTGACTGGCTATATCTTCAGAATTCGTGATAATTGCACCGCCATCTCCTATTGTGCCCAGATTTTTGGTTGGATAAAAACTGTAAGCGCCATAGTCACCAAAAGACCCGGCAACTTTACCCTGCCATGAGGCCGCATGTGATTGTGCACAATCTTCCAGTAAACGGATGCCGGCGCGCTTACAAAGTGCAATCCATGTATCCATATTTCTCGCTTGTCCATAAAGATGTACCAGCAACATTGCCCGAGTACGAGAGGAAAGACATCGCTCAACGCTTGCAGGATCCAACAAGGCTGTTGCAGGGTCAATATCAGCAAGAACCGTTGTCGCACCGGCACGAATAATAGCCAGCACGGTGGCAAAGGCAGTCATCGGAGTAGTAATCACTTCATCCCCGGGCCCGATGTTAAGGGCACGCAGCCCTATCTCAATGGCATCCATTCCATTGCCTACACCAATGGCATAGTTTACGCCGCAGCGACTAGCCCAGGCTGATTCAAAATTCCTGACCTCGTTTCCGAGTATATACCAACCAGACTTGATTACCCTTTCAACGGCGGCGACTTCCTGCCTGATAAGCTCAACAGGTTCTGCGCAAAAATCGTTCATCAAAATCATATTTAGTCCCAATAGTGTATCCGGTTCTGAACGTAATATTCAATGGTCTGTCTCAGCCCCTCCTTAAGGAGAACACATGGCGACCATTCTAAAGATTCATTAATCTTGCGGTAATTACTGTAATAATCGCCAATATCGATTGCTTTAAGATCGGGAGGAAAGGGCACAATTTCACATGTTCCCTTCTGAAAGATTTCGATCATCAGAGCGGCCAGATTTTTCAGATTAATATATTCTTTACTCCCTAAATTAAATACGTCACCATCTGCTTTTGGGCTAATTGCCGCTGTCAAGAGAGCATCCACCACATCACTGACATAATTAAAATCACGCACTTGCAATCCATCGCCAAATACTTTAATTGGTTTTCCTTCAATGAGATTTCTCACCCAAACTCCCAGAAATGTTTGTCGCGCATCCTTTACCCGCATGCCTGGTCCATAGGTATTTGTTAGCCGCAGCGCACAGGATCTGATTTTATAAACATTGTTATAGAGCAGATGGTACCACTCGCCTGCCAGCTTATTAATGCCATTTACATCAACAGGACGAATCGGATGTTTTTCATCAACCGGCAGGTACTCTGGTTTACCATAAATTTGACGGGTACTGGCAAAAACAATTTTTATATCCGGATTGTGCTTACGACAGGCCTCAAGAATGGATACCTGAGCTGAGGCGTTAATGTCAAGATCGGTTTGCGGATCGTTCATAGAATCTATATGACTGGTTTGACCTGCCAGGTTAAATAAATAGTCTTGCTTCTGAACAAGATACGCCATGGCGTAAGGATCCCGAACATCGCTGATATTTACTGTCACCTGGTCTTTTATATCGTGAATATTAAAAAGATTACCACCGTAAAGAGGTATGAGGCTGTCTACTAACGTGACCTTTGCATTAAGTTGAACCAAGCGCCGGGCAAGCGATGAGCCAATGAAACCAAGCCCACCCGTGATAAGCACCCTTGCATTAACAAATTCATGAAAGTCCGTCATATCACCCCCTTCTTTTTCAGTAACATTACATTATCCAGGTATAAGTCTTCATTCTTTGGCAACACTTTAGAAAGCAACTCTCCCATAATGTTAAATGGAGACATTAAAAAAAAGGCAATGAACATATTTATATAACCATTTTTAGTGGCTGTTTTCTTATAAATATAGCCATTAAGCAATTGAAAAACCACTCGGATATCGCAGACACTTTTTCGATGTTCGATTATTTCGAAGCCGGATTTCTCTAATAGATGTCGTAATCCAAAAGAAGTGTAACGTGCAAAATCATGAGGTTGCTCATGCTCATCCCATACGAAAGGAACCGTTATAAGCAACATTCCACCTGGTTTTAACACCCTGTATATTTCGCTTAAGAAGTCTGATGGACTAAAAACATGTTCAAGTACTTCATTGGCAATTACACTGTCAAATTCATTGTTCTGAAATGGAAAGGTAGTTCCATCATAAAAATAGTCGGCCTTTTTATTTTTTCTATTCTCAATAGTATCAAGCTCAAGACCAATATACCGGGAAGAATTGAATAATTTTTCATACGGTTTTTGTCCACAGCCGACATCAAGCGTATCTCCTTTGATATGATTAGAAAGAATTGAAATATTTTCGTAAAGCCCCTTTCTTGCAAAATAAAAAGGATTTACTAAAAGCCCAAGGAAGCCAGGAGAAAATTGTTCTTTCTGGAAAATACTTCTCATGTTCTTGGTCATAATAAAGTTTTAGCCAAAAATATTTAAAACTTCGCTCAATGCTAAATTTTTTATTTTTTTAATTCTTTGTTTTAACGCTAAAATCTTTTGTTTGGCGCTTCTTTTGTAAAAATCAGGCATTGCCATAGAATTGTTTAAATAATAAGCTAATCCTGAACCCACGCATTCCCTGCATACTTGATGATTCTTTCTCTTATTTAAAATTATTTCAATATCCGTATCTAAAACATTACCACACGAATATTCTTTATGATTTCTGGCTAATTGACAGCAGGTAATCATATGAGCATTTTCGTCGACAATTAAATAATTAAATTGAGGACAAATATAGTCTTTGGGCGACGATTTCATTTTATTTTCGATGTCTTCTAAATTAAATATGTTTCTTAAGATTTTGTCAGCCTCTTCCTTTGAAAACCTCTTATTTACAAAATCCTGAAGCATCCACCAATGATTAAGAATTGCATAATAGGGACGAAAAACAATCTCGTGATCATCTGCAAACTGCTCACACTTTTTAATCTCTTCGATATTAAATTTGTACACATGGTAGGAAATAGTAAAAGTACCTTTAAAACCAAGATTTCGACAATCCTTAACAATCGTAACAATGTTATGTATAATATCTTCAAAATCAAATCCATGTATCCTGCTATATGATTCCTGCGAAAATCCTGGCATAGAAAAAACTATATGATCAAGGTTTTTAACAAAAGCTTTATCAATGAAGGGAACCTGTGAGGCATTCGTACTGACGGCATACTTTAAATCGAGTTTGTTAATACAATTGATAATGTTATGTATTTCATTATACAAAAAAGGCTCGCCCCAACTATACAAACTTATGACGGTTCCTTTGGTAATTACATTTTTATCTAAAAGTTTCGTTAAGGTTTTTTCAAATAGTTCAACAGTTATTCTATCGCCCCTCCCTATCTTGTTCACTCCGCTATGGCAATATGGACACTTTGCATTACAAAAACCAACAATATCGAAATAGACTGTTTTAAAACTTTGCATAATTAGGTTTCTTTATGTACTTATCTCAATATGTAAATAAATCCACGAAAAAGAGGACTATTTCTGTCTTCGGAGTTTTCAAAGCTTTTAAACTCGCTGATTAAAATGTATTTATTTTCAAACATTTGTAAAAATCTATTTTTATTTAAAAACCAACAAGGATAACTCGCTTTAAAAATAGCCGGATTAATCCTTTGTACAACGAGTTTGTCATTATTACGTCTATTAAAAGTTGTTCGGTCAAAAATTAGATATTTAAATTTTTTATTTATCATATAGTCTATCAACTCATATGGTTTTTCGATATATTGAATGACACCGGAAAGTAAAATTGTGTTTGGCGCTTGCTTTTGCTTCCCCAGACAGTCTTCTATACTTTCGTAAAACTTTAATATACCATCTTCAAAATGATTTTTTCCACATTCCACGAAATGCTTTTGTTCAACAATATTCCATTCAACCTCTTTTAATGTCTGCACAAAAACCCTATTCTGAAAATAGCTACTTCCGAGAGACCCGCCAAAATCAATCAAATTTAACTTGCCATTTTCATTTGCAGCAATCCACATCAAACCAGCGAGTAAAGGCCAGGAATATTCTATTTTATCGAATAATACGGAATCTCTTTCGTAAACCGACCTACCATTTTTCACTTTTAACAAGGCATCCTTGACCTTGCTTATAATCAAATCAGAATCATAACCACTCGATGCCTTGCAAGCATCATCCCATGTTGAAAAATCATCTATAAATTTGAATTTGTTCGTTCTGTTTTGATATATCTTTAATGCTATTGGAGGTACAAAATCTTTTATAATTTGTTTAATCCGGTTATTCATCTGTATCCAGCCAATAATTTTTTAACTTTTTTAACAAGCAACCCTGTGAAAGACCGTTTTGCAGATTTTAAAAATTTTTCGATTTCCTTCAAAGCAAAGACGTTCTCTTCAACGGGGATGCCTTTTAGTGAAATAGGCCTCTTTGCAACTTCAATATCATACATCGTTGTTATGCCACAATGCCTTCCACTTGCATCAAGCCCAATGTTAAAAATCAGCGACCTGCCGGGGTGAAGAGTAAGCTTATTTTCCAGGAATGCTGATGCATACCATCTTACAGCCCAGGAATCATTTTTTCCCTTGATCTGATCTTCAAGCATTTTTGTATACGGGTAAGCTCCATTTATATCAAATTGTTTTTGCAGCTTTCTTTTTTTAATTTCACTAAAAAGTCTCAAACCATCCGGATCGAACAAATCCCATCCCCTCTTCCATGTAGCCCATCCCCAACAGCCTGTATCCTTAAGAAAAAATGAATCAGGGAGTCTCGTTTTCAGAGGGTATATATAACCATGAATACTTATAACCTTTTCCTCATCTTTGTAAAATTCCAAGGCTTCATTCATAAACCTCAAAAAGTATGGGGAACTGATCATATCATCTTCAAGCACAATGATTCTGCCATAGCAATTAACTATTTCTGCAACACCTGTAATGATAGATTGCGCCAAACCAAGATTCTGCTGTCGTTCTATAAGCGTTACCCTTTTAAAACCAGTAATTGTTTTACAGTATTCACGCACATCAGATACTTTTTCTCTATCATTTCCAAACTTTGGACCGTCTGAAAATACAAAAAGCTCGTTGGCCTCAGCCATCTCGTTTCTCTGTAGCGACTCGATAGTTTGTTTAGTATGCCAAATTCTATTATAAACAAATAACGCTATTGGCGCCGATTCCATTTTTCTTTTATATTGATTTTTTGAAGATGCTTATTCGGTTAATTCGCATAGCATTTGTTTTTTAAAATATGAATATTCACTTATTTGCAAAGAAGCAATTGAAGCTAATAAGCCCGAATCCGTCTTTACTGGCAAGTACCTATATTTGTATGCCGACAAACGGTTATCACATTCCTGATATAAGATATCCTGCGCAAAATTGCCCCATCGATCATTGGGCATTAGGTCTAATGTCATTCCCGCATGGGCTGATGGTAGCAACATATTAGAGCCATGAATTCCGATAACCAAACGGCTTTCAGCATAGATTCTGCACGTTTCACGCTCCAAATCTTCGTTAAACTGATTAATCCTTCGATCATCAATCCACTTAGGAAACTTTGTGGACGTACCTAGTCCCGCAATTGTGAATCTGGCATTTTGTATTTTATTACGCAGGAAGAAAAATAATTTACAAATCTTGTGGTTTTGCCAGTAAAGCAAGGGTCTCATATAGTTCAATTTGCGTGCAACCCTTAAAGAAAAGTCATGGCTCCACCAGGGACGATCTTCCCGCCATATAAAGGTAATTCTAAAATCTACTCGTTTAAAGTCGTGCTTATCAATTCCTGTAAAGTTTGTAATGTTAAAATCTTTGGGATGTGAGTGAGCACGACTCACGTAAATTTCTACGAAACGCTCTGATTCCTTTTGTATTAACTGATTTAGGCGCGGGAAATAATTTTGAGCACTTGTTAATGGGATGTTCACAGTCCATGCTTCGGCAATACCCTTCGGAATCATCCAATACAAAAATGTTGGTATTAGCAAAATGAGGCCAACTTCGGAATTATTTTTAAGGTGTCTTTCTGCATTCAGCAACTTGAGGAGCGCGTGCCCGTAGAGGAAATCGATGCAGTTGAGGATAATAACCTTTTTGCATTCCTGATATTTTTCGACTTTAAATTCAATATCAAAATCAGTTTTGGGATTTTGTAAAGATTTCAGTAAAGGCATTCCAAACCAGCATTTAGGCTTATGGTCACCAAAGAGTGCATTCTTTTTTAAATCGACTTGATAAGGCATATACAGGGCATGGCCAACCTTCAAATCCTCAATGATTTCAGTATGACAGAGGTTGCAACTCGCTACAACACAAATATGAATGCCCTGCCATAATATCTTTTCAGGCATGAGAACTGCCTTACAATAAGGGCAATTCAACTTCTGCTGAATTTCAGGCTTAATCTGAATCATGTTAATTTGCCTATGATCTTTGCTGAAACTGCAACGTAATTTGCATATTGGAAATTATCCATCCAGGGTTTGTAAGGACGGATGTTCAGTCCTTTTGGCATAACTTTCGCCAAAACAAACCCCGCTTTTTCGAAAAAATCATATATATCCATAAGGTTTGTATGTGAATCCAGATTGGCGCCGCCATATTCAAATTGTAAAAAGTCTATAAAATCCCCGCTTAAGTATACCCCTGCCCCTTCTAGTGCTTTTGATTCGTGCCCTTCTATATCTATTTTCAAAAAATGGATGTGTTCGATATTTTTCTCATTGATATAACTGTCCAAGCGAATAGCATCTACCGACTCAGATTGATTCATCTGGATAGAATAGGCATTTAAATTTCTTTTGTAAAATGAAGCCAATCCACTTTTTTGCTCATCATAAAAGATTTCAGCAGTCTTAAATTTGTTTGAGACGGCCTTTTTGTTCGAAACAACCTGGTCGAAATGAGAAAATTTCTTTTGAAGAATATCAAAACATGCATGGGTAGGTTCAAAGAGATGTATTTTTACCTTATTGTTAAGATGCGTGCTTTTGCCAAGCAATACTTGAGTATATTTACCAACGTTCGCTCCTATATCAAAAAGTATTACTTTCTCATGATCACGGCAATTTTTCCCAAAATAATCGAACAAATTATCAAGGAAGAAACTTTCGCCATTCGTTAAAAAATCGGCGTTGTTATTATTCTCCAGATAGCAAAAAATACGTAAAACTAAAGATCGAAATTTATTCCTGAGAAAGCTTTGTCTAATAATCATCTAAGAATCTTTTTAAATTGAAACAACCCCGTTCCAAACTTCTTGGATCTATCATAGTTATCATGGAGCGTTGAACCGTAAATATACTTTTCTTCTATCAACTCTATGTCCTGAAATAATTCTAAAACGTATTCACGGGTAAAAGCACGATGAGCATTAAAATAAACACGATTCTCATTATCAACAGGAACGGAAAATAGCAAATTTCCTCCGATTTTCAAAACTCGCTTAAGCTCTTTAATTGCCTTTTCACTTCCCCAGGGATCAAAATCGTCTCCGAATCTCCCTAAGCCAACATGTTCAACTACGCATAAAGATGAAAGACTTTCAATTGAATTATCCGCAAACGGAAGCGCCAATATAGATCCTTTCTGAAAAAAGAGATTATCTAGTTTTAATTCTAAAGGGCGGATATCTATCATTGTTGTTGGCACAAACTGTGAAATAATTCCAATAGCTTTTGCCGAAGAACCAATATCGTAATGATGAGACGGTTTGTCTTGAAATATTTTTCGTGCCGCCCAAGCATCCTGAAAAAAATATGTAGGTTCAACCGGTGTACAAGATACCCTATCTTCTAAACACGGGTACAAAAATTCGGATGACTTCTTAAAGTTTGGATTGTTGTCATTTTTACAATAATCTTTGTATTCCTTCAGAAATTTATAATAGGATAATGTGCAAGGACGCACACGGTACCATTTCTTTAACGAATCAAAGAAGTTATAGCACAGCTTAATATTTGTATGTTGGTTAAGAAAATTTTTTACAAAGAGAAATGTTTTCATGAGCTAAATTTTTTTATAAATCCTAAATATCCTTGAGATATCAGACCACGGATTAATCGAATATGGATAAGCGCGGAGACATAAATAGACGTGCATTAACTTGTTGGATGCCCTGTCCGAACAGGGCATATTTACATCTCCTGTCCTTTACCTAAACCTCATTTCCCACGGAGTTACTATTGCCTTTAGCATTATTCTAAGATTTTTTCGCACTTCCTCATGAAAAAAATCGACAAAAAAAACCGTGATAAAGAAAGATGCGATTGTTGCCAAAATTGCACCTCTGGATGCATACCTTGGGATTAACAAATAGTTTAAGCCTATATTCGTTATTGCCCCACTTATAGCGGTAAAAAGAGCATATTTAAACAGATTTTCATTTGTAATAAATAAGCTCTTTGCCACTCCAAAATTTGCAAAAAACAACCTTATGCTAAACAAAGCAAGTAACGCCCCCGCTATTTTGTATTCATTACCAAATAATGTTATTACAATTTGATTTGAAAATACATAAATAGGAATTGCGGTAACTAAGAACAAAACGAACATAAGACGATAAATATTAAGAAGTCTTTCGTAATAAAGTGATTCATTCTCTACCTTTGCACTCGACACTTTAGGTAAAACGGAACTGTAGATTATCATTGGTATAAACCCGAAAACTTCAATTAATCGCATTGCTGCCGAATATTGACCTACTTCTGCATCGCCAATCATTTCTCCAAGCATAACCTGATCAATCCTTGCTTGAATATAAATGGCGATTCCGGATAGGATGAGCGGCCAACTATCATGTATCAGCATTTTCGATCGGGACACAGTAGCAATCCATTCTTTTACATAAAATCCGTTGACGCGATATGCTATTATAAGCCCCATTGCACCAACGACAATTTCTGCCAATCCGGCCCAGGCAAAGGCAACAAGCTGCGCTTTCATAAGGATTAAAACAATCTTGACTATGGCAATAAGCAAGAAGGCTATGTTTTTAGCGTATACGGTATATTTTGATTGAACTTGTGACTGAAACCAGAAATCTATGACATCGAATGCCTGAAAAATTGTTCCTGCTGCAATGATGCCAACCAGCCATCGGATCAGATTTTCATGAGGACGCAACAAGGAAACCGTCAACACTGCAAAGACAAGTGTTAATGCACCCCCTAAGAGTTTGAGCACAAATGCGGTACCAAGTATCTCGTCTTTGAAAGAAGGGTCCCGCACAATGTTGCGAACCACAATCCCATCCAGCCCAAGGGTAGCAAACGTACCGAACAGCGCAGTAAAAGAGAGTGCATAACTGTAGAGCCCGAATTGCTCAGGACCCAGATAACGGGCAACCCAGACCCCAACCAGCAGTCCCACTCCCATACGTATTATCTTATCGATAAACAACCAGCCTGTATTTGCCAGTATCTTTTGTAATGTAGTACGGCCCTCTAACCGGACACGGATAAACGACGGCAGGAATCTAGTTAAAACGTAGTTCATGTTTGAACGCTTTGAAAAACTATTTTGACATTTTTCTATTCAAAACATACCGGGATACCTTTTAACAAAAAAGTGTTGTACTCCCTACTGGTTCGATACATTGGAAAAGCCCACAGATTTCTAACAACAGATAGGTATTTCCTCTGAGCTTAAGGTTATTTCAACCGGTACGTTTATCGCCGGGGAAACTGCAAGGCAACAGAGGTATATCTATTTCTTTGCATAGAAAATACACATCCAGGAGAAATATTTTACGATGGGAAGTTTTAATAATGGATACGTTATACGATTGATTAATTTTGCAATAAATATCGGTGTTCTATTGTGAACGAATCCTGCGCCAACAACTTTTACCTGTACAAATCCACCTTGTTTCATTGTATTTGAAAGCAGAAAAGGATTAAAAGCCGTTTCGTCTTCGATTGCCCCTGTGATATTGCCGGTAATTTTTTTGATACATTTAATTATACCATTCAGGGGATAAAAAGAACTTGGTTCAATGGAAAAAAAATGCCCTCCAGGTTTTAATACTCTATAGATTTCTTTTAGAAAATTGCTGAATCCGTATTTAACAAAATGGTGGAAAAATAAAGGAACGAGAACTATATCAAATTGATTGTCGGCAAACATGTTCATATTGCCTATATCGCCCACATGCTTACTGATTGTACAGTCAGATACTTTTTCAACTGCTTCTCTGGATATATCAATTCCGTGCATATCTCCGGCAAACGATTTAATATACTTAATGTCGTCTCCCGTTCCTAGTGGAGCAATAAGAATAGAAGGTTTGTTAGATTTTACCATTTGTTTCATAACCTTTGATAGCTGCTGTTTTGGAAAAATATAATTAAAATCATTCCTTTTGTATGAGAAGAACCATTTTGAGTTCAGGAAATGTTTGATATTAACGGCATTGGTATGCCATTGTATTTCAGAGTTTAATTTCTCTTTATATTCTTTCATATAGACATACTATGAGTCTTATCTTGCCCTAGTTTCTCCCGGGTACCACACCCTTCTTTTTCCCAGACGTACAACCTATTGATTATTTCATGCTCCTTAACTAATGCCGTTTTCAATTCCATAGAATGAAACGAACTCTCCCGGGAATTCGAAATCCAATGCACACACAACATTTTTTCCGGTGACTGACAGATTTTGTTTCATCAGAAGTTTAGCAGGAATGAATACAAAATTAAATACAAAATTAAAATGTAGCGATTCAGCGAAACTGGCAGTGGCGTAACTATTCAGCGTACTTTCGCTCACAAACACTATGAGTGAACAAAATATTGATTCTGTAATCCCGAAGGGATGTCATTATTATA
>JAJTYX010000032.1:0-1939 GCA_021462865.1 Gammaproteobacteria bacterium
CGCTCCTGCGGACGAGGCGAAGATCAAGGCTCTGCTGGCGGAGATCAATTACCCGGCGGAGGGATTGATTGCGTTGTAGAGATTAGAGATTAGAGATTGGAGATTAGAGATTGGAGATTGAAGCCCAATCACTAATTACCAATCACCAATTACCAACATGACCACACGCCAACTGACCCTTCCCATCACCGGCATGACTTGCGCCAACTGCGTGGCGACCGTGGAGCGCAACTTGAAGAAGCTTGACGGCGTGGATAACGCTGTTGTGAATCTTTCCTCCGAGCGCGCCACGGTGGATTACGACTCCGCCAAACTGGGGCTGACGGATTTCATCGCCCGCGTCAACCGCGCCGGGTACGGAGTCGCCACCGGCGAGGCGGACCTCGTCATCAAGCGCCTGCCCGACGACAACGACGCCCGCCGACTCGAGAAGTCCCTCGCCCAGTTGGATGGCGTGCTCGAAGCGCAGGTGACGTTTACGACCGAAAAGGCGCGCGTGAAATATGTGCCGACGATTGTGACTCAAGCCGAATTGCGCCGGGCGGTCGCCTCAGCCGGGTTCGAGGCGCTGGAATTGGGCGGGCAGGCGGAGGATGCCGAAGCGAGGGCGCGCGAGCATGAGATCAACGAACAGCGCCGCCTGCTTGTCATCGGGTTGATCTTCACCGTGCCGCTCTTTATCCTTTCGATGAGCAAGGATTTCGGCTTGCTGCCCGATTTTGTTTACACCGGCATGAGCATGGACGGGATGCGCGAAGCCCGCCCGTGGTTCAACTGGGTGATGCTGGCATTGGCGCTTCCGGTTCAGTTTTATGTCGGCGGACAATATTATGTCGGCGCGTTCAAGGCGCTCAGGAATAAATCCGCCAATATGGATGTGTTGATCGCGATGGGCTCGTCCGCCGCGTTCTTCTACTCCCTGCCGGTCACGTTCGGCTGGCTGATGGGGCATGTTTATTTTGAAACTGCGGCGGTCATCATCACGCTCATCAAACTGGGCAAATTCCTCGAAGCCCGCGCCAAGGGACGCACATCCGAAGCCATCAAGAAGTTGATGGGTTTACGCGCCAAAACCGCCCGCGTGATTCGTGATGGTATTGAAACCGAAGTCCCTGTGGACGATGTGCGCGTGGGTGATGTGGTCATTGCCAGACCCGGCGAGAAAATTCCGGTGGACGGCGTGGTGGTGGAGGGACGCAGCGCCATTGACGAATCCATGCTGACGGGCGAATCGCTCCCGGTTGAAAAGAAGCCCGGCGACCCGGTCATCGGCGCGACGCTCAACAAACTGGGCATGTTGAAATTTGAAGCCACAAAGGTCGGCAAAGAGACCGCGCTGGCGCAGATCATCAAACTGGTGGAGGACGCGCAAGGCTCGAAGGCGCCGATTCAAAAAATGGCGGATCAAGTCTCAGCCGTTTTTGTTCCCATTGTCATCGTCGTCGCCCTGCTGACGTTCCTCGGCTGGTACTTCCTTGCGCCGCAAATTGCCAATTACCAATTACCCGATTCCCGCTTCACCACCGCTCTTATCAACATGGTCGCCGTGCTGGTGATCGCCTGCCCGTGCGCGATGGGACTCGCCACGCCGACGGCCATCATGGTCGGGACGGGCAAAGGCGCGGAGTCGGGAATCCTATTTCGCAATAGCGAAGCCCTCGAACGAGCTGGCAAAGTTTCCGTGGTTGTTCTGGATAAAACTGGAACGATTACCAAAGGTCAACCCGCCGTCACGGACATAATTACCAATCCCCAATTGCCAATTACCAATGACGAACTTCTCCGCCTTGCCGCATCCGTCGAAAAAGGTTCGGAACATCCGCTCGGCGAAGCCATTTGGGCGGAAGCGACCACTCGCGGACTCGCGTTGGCGGAACCGGCCGGGTTTAAAGCAGAGGCCGGGCATGGCGTTCAAGCCGAGGTCGAGGGCAGAAGCGTC
>JAJTYX010000033.1:0-1551 GCA_021462865.1 Gammaproteobacteria bacterium
GCGTCCGCCAGCGCCGCTTCGGCCTGCGCCTGGCTCATGCCGCCCAGGTTGACACCGTAGGCCCACACGCCGGGGTAGATCGCGTCGGCATAGCGCGCCTGGACGGCCAGCACCAGCCCGACCAGGATCACACCCAGCAGCAGCGCGCCGGTGACGGCCAGCAGCGGCAGCCGGACGAGCCAGGGGCTGCGCAGGCGCAGGTTGTAAGTGTACGTTGCCATTGTCGCTACCAGTAAGACCCATTCAGACTGCCGATAAGATTACAGCAAACGCACAGTTATCAACAGGGGCGATCCCGGCCGGACCGCCCCGCTGCCTAGCTGCCTGCCGGGACGAAGCGCACCTCGAAAATTTTCGGCCACAGCTTGCCGGTGATGAAGAACGTCTCTGTGTCCGGGTTGTAGGCGATGCCGTTGAGCGTGCCGCCGCTGCCCAGGCGCTCGGCGATGTTGATGAACGCCTGATTCTGGCTGCTGAAGACCAGGTTGTTCAGCACCTGGCCGCGCTGCTGCTCGCCCAGGGCGGCGGTTTCTGCGGGCGTCAGCAGGCCGGCGGCGTCAATGCGCGCCGTCACGCGCCCGCTGGCTTTATCAATGCGCAGAATGTCGTCGGTCTGCCAGACGTTGGCGTAGACCGAGTCGCCCACGCACTCCAGCTCGTTAAGCTGCGTGACCGGCGCGCCGTCCAGCGTGACCTCGACCTCCCCAGTAACCTCAAACGTCACCGGGTCGTGCAGGAAAAGCGTGGCGCTGCCGTCGCTGCGGTAGACCGCCGCGCCGTCGTAACATAACCCCCAGCCTTCGCCCTCATAGAGCAGGAAGCGCGCGAACTGGAGCGCGTTCTGCTGCACCGCCGCCAGGTCGTAAACCAGCGCGACGCCGTTCTGCCACGTGAGCTGGATCAGCCGGTCGTCCACCAGCGCCAGCCCCTCAGCGAAGAGGTTGGCCGGCAGGTTCACCTGGTACAGCACCGCGCCGGTTTCGGGCGTCACCTGGCGCAGGCTGGACAGGCCGTAGCGCCCGGTGCTTTCGTAGAACAGGCCGTCGTGCAGCACCAGCCCCTGGAGGAACGCCGTCGGGTCGTGGGGCAGGGTGTTGACCACTTCAACGGTGAGCTGCTCGACCGGATCGTCCTGGGCGGCAGCGGGCACGACCAGCACAACCAGCAGCATCATGATGATCGCAGCGCGGTAGAGCATAAATTAATCTCCCGTGTTCAGGGTACAGTCCGTACAAGGATGATTATAGCCGCGCCCCCGCCGCGCACCCAGGCCCGGTCTGGCGCGTTCAGCGCACCGTCAGGTCGTATTCGCCGCCCGGGCCAAAGGCGCTGACGACAATGACGTAGGGGCCGCTGGTGGGCAGCGTCACCTGCACGCGCGAGTTGGTGTCGTCCATGAAATTGATATCATCGTTTTGCGCCAGCAGCGTGCCGTCGGGCCGGAAAATGTAAAGCTGCGGGTCGAGGTCGCCGCGCGCGAGCACCTCGATGGTGAGCTGCTCGCCGCCGTCGGCGTTGTACACCCAACCGTCGTCGTCGATGGTGTCCACA
>JAJTYX010000034.1:0-25047 GCA_021462865.1 Gammaproteobacteria bacterium
CGCCGTCGCTGTGCAGGAGCCGCCTGAGCTCCATGCGCGGAAGGTTGCAGCACGCGCAGTTACGCGGTCGCGACTGAAGTCGCTCCTGCAGGGCGCTGACCGCCGTCGCTGTGCAGGCGTGGCCGCAAGCCGCGGGTGATGGGTCGTTGTGCCTGGCAGAACCCCGCCGCTTCAGTCGCGGCCGGTCGCCTCCGTCACCAGCCGCACATCCTCGTGCAGCCGGTACACCGGGTATTCCATCGGTTGTGGAATCCACTGGAAGGCGATGTAGCGGTCGAAGAAGTTCCAGGTGATGAGCCCGTCGGGACTCTCCGGCTCGAGCAACTGCGCGGCGACGTTGGCGAGCGGCTGGGCCATGCTGACGAAGTGCGTGCCCGGCGCGCAGGTCATCGTCCTGTCGGCATACGAGCCCTGCACCGTGCTGGTGTAGTGGCCCTGGTCCGGGAACGACGCCCCGGCGAGCTTCTGCACGCTGAACGCCTCGACGGTGGCGGTCGCCTCCTCGGCGAGCCGCTCGACCACGATGCCGTGTTCCCGCAGTTTCCCGATCACCTCAGGCGATCGGGCGGTGATCAGGTAGCCGCGCGGCAGGCGCACCGTGCGCGTCGGCGTGTACTTCGCGAGATACGGCACGTTTTCGTAGCTGCGCTTCACCTCCGAGGGCGTCACTTTCGGGTAGCGACGGCCGGTGTCCTCGACCGTCATCTCGTAGCCCTGGATGGTGAGCCTGCGTGCCAGGCCTGCGGGCTCGGTGCCGATGACGAAGACGTCGCGCTCGCTCGGGTTCAGGCCCCGCGCGATGGTGGCGCGGTCTGCTTCGCGCACCAGCGCGACCACCTCGTCGCGGTGGCGGTGCAGATACTCGAGGAAGGAGAGCATCAGCGCGCGCGCACCCGCAACCCGCGTTTCGAAGTCCACGTAGGGGTACTGCTCGTCGAGCACGGCGAGGCGGTTGCGCAGCCCGACGTAATTGGAGAGATAGCGCGGCTCCGGGCCGAGCGGGACCCAGCCCCTGGCTGGATCGCGCGGGTCGAGGAAGTCCCCGTGCGGGATGGTGAGCACGCCGTGGCGCTCGCGCATCTGCCGCTCGATCGCCGGCCAGACCTGCCCGGCCATGTAGTCGAAGATCGTGGTCGCGCCGTTCGGATGCAGGCCCCAGACCCAGGTGACCGGCTCCTGGTGATAGGAGCCGTTGTGCGTGTGCGCGTCGAGGAAGAACACCGGGTCCCAGCGCTGCAGGACGTTCTCGACCAGGCCGCGGACTTCGGGCGTTTCGAGCTTCACGCCGTCGCGGTTCAGGTCGAGGTTCTGGCCGTTGACCCGCACGCCGACGCCTCCCGCCGGGCCCTTCTGCGCCGGGCGGTTCGTGGTGCTCACCTGCTCGTTGCCATCGGGGTTGAAGATCGGCGCGATGAGCACGACCAGGCGGTCGAGATACTTCGACGCCTCGCCGAGCGAGAGCTCGCGCGCCACCATGAGCGCGGCATCCTTGCCCTCGACTTCGCCGGCGTGGATGTTCGCCTGGAAATAGACGACTGCGCGCGGGTCGCGGCGCAAATCACCCGGTGCGGTGGGCGGCGGCGCGCCGATCACCAGCAGCGGAATGTCGCGACCCTCGGCGCTGATGCCGAGGCGTTCGAGCCGCACGCGCGGACTCGCGCGCTGCAGTTCGCGGATGAACGCCATCACCTCGGCGTGCCTGGCGGTGGCGGTAAATCCGCTCGCTTCGGCGGGCGTCAACGGCGCCTGCGCGGCCGTCGCGAGCGCGGCGCCCAGCATGCAGAGCACGCCGAGCAGGGCTCGCGCTCCCATCAGCGCGCCGCCAGCTCCGCGCTGGCGTTCTGCTCGGCCCCGTCGCGCGTCCAGCGCAGCTCGACGCGATCACCGGGCTGGTGCTTCTTGAGCAACTCGTTGAAGCCGCCGAGACCGTTGACCTCGTCACCGGCGAGATGCGTCAGCACATCGCCCTTCTTCATGCCGGCCTTGTCCGCGGGCGATCCGGGCACCACGCCGTCGAGTCGCATGCCCGGTCCCTGGAAGGCGAAATCCGGTATGGCGCCGAGCGACACGCGGCGCGTTCCCGAGCTGCCCGGAGCGGGCGCGGGCGCCTCGCCCGCGGCCCGGCCGGTCGGGGTGAGCCGCTTCTCGGTGGAGGCGAGGTAGCCGAGCGCTTCGCTGGCGACCGCTGCCACCCGCGTGAGACCGGCGCCATCGACCTTGTCGGCCGTATCGCTCGGCTGGTGATAGTCGAGCGTGGCGCTGGTGAACAGCTGCACGCCCGGCACGCCGGCCTCGATGAACGCCTGCTGGTCGGAGGACTCGCTCGCACCGGGGATGCTGCGCGTGGGCACGCCCGTCACCGCGGTGATGCCGGTGAAGACGAACGGCCACTCGCGCGCGCTCTCGGTGGCGAGGATGGAAACCGGCTGGTCACCGAGGCGCCCGACGGTGTCCATGTTGATGACGCCGAAGATGCCGGAGAGCGGCACGGGTGTCGGATGCTTCACGAAGTGCCGCGAGCCGAGCAGGCCTGCTTCCTCGCCGCTGAAGGCGACGAACACGATGGTGCGCGGTGCCGGGCGCTGGGCGAGCTGCTTCGCCAGCTCGATCAGCACGGCCACGCCGCTCGCGTTATCGTCCGCGCCGGGGTGGATCTTGCCCGCCGCCTTGGCGCGGGCTCCCGGCCAGCCGAAGCCGAGGTGGTCGTAGTGCGCGGTGAGCAGCGCCGCCTCGCCCTTCAGCTTCGGATCAGTGCCCGGCAGCACGGCGATGACGTTGCGCAGGCGGTGCTCCTTGTTGTCGGGCCCGCCGGTGGCGGTGAAGTTCTGGAAGAACGTGCCGTCGTCACCGCCCGGCTGCAGCCCGGCGGCCTTGAACTGCTGCGCGATGTACTCGGCTGCGGCTTCCAGTCCGGCGCTGCCGAAGCCGCGGCCTTCGCGTTCCGGTGCCGCGAGGAACCGGACGTGGTTCATGAAGGCATCGGCCGAGAATGCGGCCGGCGGCTCGGCGAGCGGTGCGCGCTTCGGCAACACCGGCAGCGCCGCCGGTGTGCCGGCGCCGCCGAGGCTCGCGAGCAGCGGCGAGTCCGTCGCCGGCCACTCGCCCTTGCCGACGTTCGCGGCTTCGCTGCCCTCGAAGACGAGCCAGGAATACTTGCCGTAGTGGGGCAGCTTGCGGCCGAGGCCGGGCAGGGCCGCAGGCAGCGCAGTGCTCACCCAGCCGATGGCGAGCTTCGGATCCTGCGGGTGCCGGCGCGTGAGCACCGTGGAGTGATTCGCGCGCGGCCAGGCCTGGTCGCCGACCGCCACGGAGCGCTCGTCGACGGCGAGCCCGACACGCGGGTCGCTGGCAAAGAGCTTTGCGGCAAGGCGATTGCCCTGCCCGAGCAGCCACACGCTGCGGTCGGCCGGCAGCTTGTCGATTTCGCGATCCGTGACCACGGTGATCCTGTTCGACGGGCTCTTCCAGGCGCCGAGCATCTCGCGCCAGGCCGCGGTCTCGGCGGCGGGCTCGGTCGGCAGCACGGCGAGCACTTCGCTCGCGCCGAAGATCTGGCCGATGCTCGGCGCGGTCTCGCGCGGGTCGAGCACGCGGAAGACGTCGAACTCCGGGTCCACGGCGACCAGGCGCGGTTCGGCACTGGTCTCGATGCGAAACTTCGTGGCCGGCTCGCGACTGCGCAGCGTCTCGACGATTGCGCCGTCCGCCGTCGCGACGACGACGGGCACCTCCAGGTCGTAGGTGCCGGCCTGGCGCTGGCGCACCACGCCGGTGACGGCGTAGCCCGCGCCCGAGCGCTGTACCTTGACGTCTTCGAGCGCGAGGTCGGCGGCGCCCGTGCGGTTCACCCACTCGTCGAAGAAGCGGCCAAGGTCGCGTCCGCTCACCTGTTCGAAGGCGGTACGCACATCGGTGAAGCTCGCGCGCTGGCCGCGGTTCTCCTTATAGAAGGTGGCGAGCGCCTTGCGGAACTGCTCGTCGCCGAGCTGGCGGCGCAGCATGTGGAAGCCCATCAGCGTCTTGCCGTAGCCGACCGCCTCGGTGGCCGCGCTGTGTCGCGAGCGGAACTCGCGCAGCGGGAAATCCGCGCTGATGGCGGCGAAGTCGCGGTACTTCTTCAGCACGTCGCGCCGGTACTCGTCGCCCTGGCCCTCGATCTCCTTCATCAGGTGATCGGCGAGGTAGGCGGTGAGGCCCTCGGCCCAGTTGCCGGTGTCGTAGTCCACGTACACCGAGTTGCCCCACCAGTTATGCAGGATCTCGTGCGGGTACGACGAGGTCAGGATGAAGGGAAAGCGGATGATCTGCGGCCCGAGCAGCGTGTAGGAGGGCATGCCGTAGCCCGTCTCCCAGAAGTTCTCCACCAGCGCGAACTTGGCGTAGGGGTAGGGGCCGATCAGCTCGTTGTACATGCGCAGGTAACGGCTGGTCGCGTCGAGATACTTCGCGGCGAGCGCCGGATCGGGAGTCCGCAGGAACACCTGCGCCTCGACCGGGCCCGCCTTTTCGGCGTAGAGCGTCAGCGGCCCGCCGGAGAGCGAGATTTCGTCCACGGCGGCGGGCGACTCCCAGCGCGCCTTGCCATCCGTGCCGTGCGACACGCCGTTGCCCGGCGCGATCAGGTGCCAGCCCTCCGGGGCGTTCACGTTCAGCCGGTAGGTGACCAGCGCGGTGGCGTTCTTGCCGCTGAGCTGCGGGTACCACAGCGTGCTGCCGGCGAGGTACACGCCCTTCGGGTCGATGATGCCGGGCGTTTCGGCGAAGCTGCGGGCGTATTCCTCTTCGCTTGCGGTCGGAGGTATGTCCACCGGGCCGGTGTATTCGACGCGGAACGAGGACTGCCCGGGCGGCAGCGTCAGGCGATAGGCCGATACACCGCGACGGCTGGCGAGCGCTTCGCTGGTGCCGTTGATGCCGGCAAAGGCTTTCGCGCCGGCCTCTGCGGGCAGTTTCTCGACGGGGAGGCTGGCCCCGGTGATCTCGAAGTTGGCGCCGAGGATGAACTCCACCACGTCACCGGCGTGGCCGTCCGGCAGGGTGACCTCGGCGACCGTCGTCAGGCGGTGGGTCGCGGGGTCGATCGTGAGATCGAGAGCGTAGTCGGGCCACTCGTTTGCGGCGAAGGCGGGAGCGGCGAGAGCGACGGCGAGGAGCAGGGCTGCCTGGCGCGCGATGACGGTGATGGGCGTTCTCATGGGATCCTCGTTCCGGGTGGCCAATCGTCAGGCTGGCTAGTCTGCCACGCCTGTGGCGCCAACGGGTCCTGTCGGCCGGCATCGACCCCGTTCCTGCTAGACTCGCGCCGGATTGGCGATGGCACGCAGCAGTACAACACCAGAGGCGAACGCCGCCGGTTCCAGGGGTCGGCGGTCCGTGCTGGCCGCGCTGGTCCTGACCGCCGGCTGTGCCGGCATCCTCGAAGGCGCACCGCCGGCGCCCGCGCCGCTGCAGGCCGCAGCTGGTGCATCGGCAGCGGAGAGTTTCCGGCTGCGTTGTGCCCAGCCCGGCGTGCTGCGCTGCGTGTCCCTCGACGACGCGAAGCAGGCGCCGAACCTCCCGGACGGCCGCGGTCCGATGGGGCTGCTCGTGACCGACGCGAAGGGCGATGCGCCGCAGATCGACTGCGAGGTGGCGGCGAGCGGCTGCTCGCTGCGCTTCACGGTGCCTTCGCAGAGCGGAGCGGGCGCGAGTGGCAGCTGGTTCCTGAACTTCTCCGACGATTTCCGCACCAGTTTCGGCGAGGGCGACGAGTTCTACGTGCAATGGCGCCAGCGTTTCTCGCGCGCATTCCTCGACCCGGGCATCCGCGGCGACGGCTGGAAACAGGCGATCATCGGCGAGGGTGACCGCCCGGGCTATGCGCCGGACGGCAAGGTGGTGTGGTCGTGCACCCAGCTCGAGCTGGTCGTGCAGAACAACTACATGCGGGGTTACCCCCAGATGTACCACAGCTGCGGGGGCAAGGACGGCAACTACGAGCCGCTGCGGACCGCGGCGATGATCGAGTACCGGCCGGAGGAGTGGATGACGTTCCAGGTGCGGGTGAAGATCGGCACCTGGTACCACAACGACCGCAGGTATCACCGCGACAGCGAGGTGGAGCTGTGGGTCGCGCGCGAGGGCGAGCGTTCGCGCCGCGCGGTGGTGGCGCAGGGCTACGACCTGGCGAACAACAGTGCGCATGCCCGTTACGGCAAGCTCTGGCTGCTGCCCTATCACAGCAACAAGGATGCGACGCAGGCGCATGCCGTCGGCCATACCTGGTACGACGAGGTGATCGTTTCGCGCGCGCCGATACCCGATCCGTAACTCCGTCATTTCCGGCGGCCACGTCCGGCTTCCTGTGCCGTGACGGGCCGGCCCGGAACGTTGCGCGCCGGGGCCGCTACTCCTGCTAGACTCGCGGCGGGGTCCACGCGGGATGGCGATGGCACGCGGCAGGAAGAAAACGCCCGCTCGCCGGGGGCGCTTCTGGTGGGCGCGACTCAGCGACGACGCGCTCCTCGACCTGCGTTTCCGCGACCTCGGGCTCGACCTGGAGCGCAGCCCGCTGCGCGCGCCGCTCGCGCGACTGGAGAGCGAGCTCGACAGCCGCGGCCTCGGCTTCCGGCCGCACTACTGGCTTGCCGAGGAATGGTTCTCGCCCGACGGGGTGCCGGGTTTCGCCATTCCGTTCTATCTCGCCCACCCGCGGCTCGCGCAGCTCGAACGCCGCCAGATGCACGAAGTGGAGGGCGGCAACCAGCGCTGGCTCGCGCGCATCCTGCGCCATGAGACCGGCCACGCGCTCGACAACGCCTACCGCCTGCGCCGTCGCAAGCGCTGGCGCATGGTGTTCGGCCCGGCGTCGCAGCCGTACCCGATGCGTTACACGCCGCGTGTCACGAGCCGCAACTACGTGATGCACCTCGGCCACTGGTACGCGCAGAGTCACCCGACCGAGGATTTCGCCGAGACCTTCGCCGTGTGGCTTGCGCCGCGTGGCCGCTGGCGCGAGGACTACGAGGGCTGGCACGCATTGCGCAAGCTGCGCTACGTGGACGAGTTGATGGTGGAGATCCGCGACGAGCCGCCCGCGGTCAAATCCCGCGAAGTGGTCGAGCCGCTCTCGCAGGACAAGCGCACGCTGCGCGAGCATTACCGCGAGAAGCTCGGCACCTACGATCGCGCGGCCGCGGTCCGCTACGACCAGCGGCTGCGCCGCGTCTTCGGGCTGCGTTACGAGCACCCGGGGCAGATGCCGGCCGCGACTTTCATCCGCCACGTTCGTCCGCAGCTCCACCGGCTGCTCGTGCGCCGATCACATCTGCACCCCTACCTGGTGCATCATGTGATGCGCATGGTCATCTGTCGCGTGCGCGAACTCGACCTGTGCGTGTCCGGCCCGCTTCGCGTCACGGAGCGGGAACTCTTCAGCCTCCTCGAACGCATCCTGTTCGATTTCGTCCGGCGCGGCCGCGAGCGGTTCACCCTATGAAGAAGCTGCGCGTACTCGTGCTCACGCATGAGAGTCTGGTGCCGCCCCGGGACCTCGCCGGCTACACCGAGCAGCAGATCAATGAGTTCAAGACCGAGTACGACGTGATGACCACGCTCGGCAAGCTCGGCCACGAAGTGCGCATGCTGGGCCTGTACGACAATCTCGCGGACCTGCGCAACGCGATCACCGAGTGGAAGCCCGACATCGCCTTCAACCTGCTGCAGGAGTTCCAGGGCATCGTCACCTACGACCAGCACATCGTCGCCTACCTCGAGCTGATGCGGCAGCCGTACACCGGCTGCAATCCGCGCGGCATGATGCTTTCGCGCGACAAGGTGCTGTCCAAGCAGCTCCTGAGCTATCACCGCATCGCGACGCCGAAGTTCGCGATCTGCCGCCGCGGCCGCTCCTACCGGTTTTCGCGCCGGCTCGTCTTCCCGCTGTTCGTGAAGTCTGCGACCGAGGACGCCTCGCTCGGCATCGCGCAGGCCTCGATCGTCGAAGACCACGCGAAGCTCAGGGAGCGCATCGAGTTCATCCACGAGAGCACGAAGACCGACGCGCTGGTGGAAGAATACATCGAAGGCCGCGAGCTCTACGTCGGCGTGTGCGGCAACGGGCGGCTCACCACCTTCCCGGTGTGGGAGATGGACTTCGGCACGCTGCCCGGCGTGATGGCCGGGATCGCCACGCGCAAGGTGAAGTGGGATCTCAAGTACCAGAAGAAGCACAACATCCGCACCATGCGCGCGGTGGAACTCGGCGAGGCCGATCACGAGCGGCTCGGCCGGCTCGCCCGGCGCATTTACCACGCGCTGCACATGAGCGGGTATGCGCGCATGGACTTTCGCATGCGCGCCGACGGCACGGTGTTCGTGCTCGAAGCCAATTGCAACCCGAATCTCGCGCGGGGTGAAGATTTCGCCGACTCTGCCGCGAGCGACGGGCTGGACTATGCGCCGCTGCTCGAGCGCATCATGCGCTTCGGCCAGACCTACGGCGCCGAGTGGCGGTTGAACGGCGACTGAGCCGCCGCGTCGCCGCCGCGCCCCGCTACACTTCGCGTCATGACCGCCGTGACCTTGACCGAACTCATTGCCCGTGGCGCGGCCGACACCCCGGCGCTCGATGCGCCCGGCCGTCCGGTGCTGACCTACGGCGCGCTGCGCGAACTGGTCGGGCGCACGATGACGACTTTGCGCGGCTGCGGCATCGGCCGCAACGATCCGGTGGCGATCGTGCTGCCGAACGGGCCGGAGATGGCGGCCGCCTTCGTCGCGATCGGTGCGGGCGCGACGACCGCGCCGCTCAACCCCGCCTACCGCGAGGAGGAGTTCGAGTTCTACCTGGCCGATCTTGCGGCCAGGCTGCTGGTGGTCGCCGAGGGGGCGAGCAGCCCGGCGCTGGCGGTCGCACGGCGCCGCGGCATCCCGGTCGCCACGCTGCGACCGGAACCGGACGGAGCCGCCGGCGAGTTCACGCTCGCGGCCGCGTCGGCGCCGGCCAGTGGCGACGGGCCGGCGCATGCCGATGACGTCGCGCTCGTGCTGCACACCTCGGGCACCACTTCGCGGCCGAAGATCGTGCCGCTCACGCAGCGCAACGTCTGCGCCTCGGCGGCGAATATCGCCGCGAGCCTCGAGCTCGGCTGTGCCGACCGTGGCCTCAACGTGATGCCGCTCTTCCACATCCATGGCCTGGTCGCCGCCGTGCTGGCGTCGCTCTCGACCGGGGCGAGCGTCACCTGCACCGGCGGTTTCAATGCCCTGCAGTTTTTCGCCCAGCTCGCCGAGTCCCGCGCCACCTGGTACACGGCAGTGCCGACCATGCATCGGGCGATCCTCGATCGCGCGGCGCGCAACGCTGCCGTGATCCGCGCGGCGAAATTGCGGCTGATCCGCTCCTCGTCGGCCTCGCTCCCGCCGCAGGTCATGGCCGAGCTCGAGGCGACCTTCGGCGTGCCGGTGATCGAGGCCTACGGCATGACCGAGGCGGCGCACCAGATGGCGGCGAACCCGTTGCCGCCGCGGGTACGTAAGCCCGGCACGGTCGGGCCGGCCGCAGGCCCCGAGATCGCGATCATGGATGCGGCGGGCGGGCTGCTGCCGCGCGGGGCGATGGGCGAGGTCGTCATACGTGGCGCCAACGTCACACCCGGATACCAGGGCAACGCCGAGGAGAATGCAGCCGCATTCACCAACGGCTGGTTTCGCACGGGCGACCAGGGCGTGCTGGACGAGGACGGCTATCTGCGCATCACCGGCCGGCTGAAGGAGATCATCAACCGCGGCGGCGAGAAGATTTCGCCGCGCGAACTGGACGAGGTGCTGCTCGGGCACCCCGCGGTCGCCGAGGCGATTGCCTTCGCGGTTCCGCACGAAAAACTCGGCGAGGATATTGCCGCCGCAGTGGTGCTGCGGCCGGGCGTGGCGCTCGCCGAGCGCGAGCTCAGGGACTACGTTGCCGCGCGGCTGGTGGACTGGAAGGTGCCGCGCCGGATCCTCTTCCTCGCCGAGATTCCGCGGGGCGCCACCGGCAAGCTGCAGCGGATCGGGCTTGCGCGCACGCTCGGCCTCGCGTGAACGCCGCACCGTGAAGATCTGCGTATTCGGCGCGGGTGCGATCGGCGGCTGGCTCGGCGCGAAGCTCGCTGCGGCCGGGGCCGACGTCACCCTGGTGGCGCGCGGCGCGCACCTCGCCGCCATGCGCGAGCGCGGACTGACGCTGATCGACGGCAGCGGCCAGCGCGTCGTGCCGGTACGGGCGACCGGCGAGACCCGCGGGCTCGGGGCGCAGGATTTCGTGGTGCTCACGGTCAAGGCGCACGCGGTCGCTCCGGCGCTCGACGATATCCGCTCGCTGCTCGGGCCGCGCACGGCGGTGGTCACCGCGCAGAACGGCATTCTCTGGTGGTATTTCTGGAAGCACCCAGATCCGTTCGGGAACCAGCGTCTCGAAAGCGCCGATCCGGGCGGCGCGATCTGGCGCGCGCTCGGGCCGGAGCGGGCGATCGGCTGCGTGGTGTATCCCTCCTGCGAGATCGTCGCCCCGGGCGTGATCCGGCACCTGGAGGGCGAGCGCCTCATGCTCGGAGAACCGGACGGCTCGACGTCGGAGCGCGTGGCGGCATTCGCTGAGCTGTTCGGTCGCGCGGGTTTCAAGGCGCCCGTGCGTCCGGCGATTCGCGACGATATCTGGCTGAAGCTGCTCGGCAACGCGACGTTCAATCCGGTGAGCGTCCTGACCGGCGCCACGCTGGAGCAGATGGGGCGGGGGGAACCCGGCCGCCCGGTGATCCGTAGCCTGATGCGCGAAGTGGTGGCCGTGGCGAATGCGCTCGGCGTGCGTTTTGCCTTCGACATCGAGCGGCGCATCGACGGTGCCGTGGCGGTCGGCGCGCACAAGACCTCGATGTTGCAGGATTACGAGGCGGGCCGCTCGCTCGAACTCGATGCGCTGGTGGGCGCAGTCGGCGAGATCGGCCGCCTGGTCGGCGTGCCGACGCCGGCCCTCGACATGGCGCTTGCGCTGGTGCGGCTGCGGCTCGCCGTGCCCGGCCGGGGCTGACGCCGCTCCTGCACGTTGCGGTTCACTGCTGCCGCCGGCCGGCGCCCTGCAACAGGCTCGCCAGGGCCGAGCCCTGAGCGTCAGTCGCGGCGCTTCTCCTGCGCCGCGTAGACCGCCTGCGCGGCGCAGACCGCGCCGCCGGCCGGGCGCAGGCCCTGGCCGCGCAGCACCGCCTCGAGTGCCCCGAGGCAGAAGAGCACGTTGGTCGGGTTCGCGGTGTGGCCCATCAGCCCGATGCGCCACACTTTGCCGGCGAGCGGGCCAAGCCCCGCCCCGATTTCGATCTGGAAGCCGTCGAGCATCGCGCGGCGCACGGCCGCGTCGTCCGCGCCTGCGGGCAGGCGCACGCAGTTCAGCTGCGGCAGCCGCCACCCGGGCTGGACGATGAAGGACACGCCGAGCGTCTCGAGACCCGCGGCGAGCGCTCGATGGTGCAGGCGATGTCGTGCCCAGGTGTGCGCCAGCCCCTCTTCTTCGAGGATCAGCAATGCCTCGTGCAGGGCGTAGATGGAATTCACCGGTGCCGTGTGGTGGTAACTGCGTTGCACACCTTCGCCCCAGTAGGCCATCACCAGGCTCAGGTCGAGGAACCAGCTCTGCACCCTGGTGCGGCGCGTGCGGATCACCTCGGCGGCGCGATCGCTGAAGGTGACCGGCGCGAGCCCGGGCACGCAGGAGAGGCATTTCTGCGTGCCCGAGTACACCGCGTCGGCGCCCCAGCCGTCCACGTCCACGTCGATGCCGCCGAGCGAGGTCACGGTGTCCACGATGGACAGGCAGTCGTACTTGCGCGCGAGCGCGCACAAAGTGGCCGCATCCGAGCGCGCGCCGGTGGAGGTCTCCGCATGGACGAAGGCAAGCGCCTTCACGCCCGGGTTCGCGCGCAGCGCCGCCTCGACCTTGCGCGGATCGACCGGCATGCCCCAATCGTCGGTCACCATCACCGGCACAGCGCCGCAGCGCTCGACGTTTTCCTTCATGCGCCCGCCGAACACGCCGTTCTGCGCAATCACCACCTTGTCGCCCGGTGAAAGCAGGTTCACGAAGCAGGCCTCCATGCCGGCCGAGCCGGGCGCGGAGATCGGCAGCGTCAGCTTGTTCTTCGTGCGAAAGGCGAATTGCAGCAGCCGCTTGACGTCGTCCATGAGGCCGACGAAGGTCGGGTCGAGATGGCCGACAGTCGGCCGCGCGAGTGCCTCGCGCACCCGTGCACTGACGTCGGACGGGCCCGGACCCATCAGGGTGCGCGCGGGTGGGTGGAATGTCTGGCTCATGGGGGCGAAGTATGCCCGCGAACCGGCGAGCTGTGTCTTTTGCGGGCGAACCCGGCACAAATTCACTGAGACCTGCCGGTTGTCGGCAGGTTGGCCTGCATGCTCCTGTCGAGCAGCAACCGTAACCACCCTTTAAGGCACTCCGTGGACTACCTCTACTCGCTGTATGATGCGCTCGTCAGCATCAACGTCCCGACCGACAAGGCCAGGGCCGTCATCGATGCGATGGAACGGGATATGGCGACGACTATCGCGACGAAAGCCGATCTCCAGCTTTTCAGGCAGGAGCTGAGGGCTGACCTGCAGTCACTGCAGCAGGATCTGAAAACCGACGTCGGCAACCTGCGGCACGAGCTGCGCCAGGAGGTTGCCCTGGTTCGCAAAGACATGGAGATCCTCTCCACGACGATGACCGTCCGTCTCGGCTCCATGCTGCTGGCTGGCTTCGGACTGACGATTGCTGCGCTGACGTTCTCCCTGACCTGAGACCGGCGCCCGCCATGACGAGGTTACCCATGGACCATCACAGGTCGGTCCGGTCCGAACCCATCAATCACCCGGGCTGTACGTTCGCCAATGCCGCTGCCGTCGGACGCAAGACGCCGCCGGCGCCGCCTGCAGCGGGGCGGCAGCCATGAACCGGCTCGGGGGCACCCTGCTCAAGGGCCTGCTGGCGATCCTGCCGATCGGCCTGACGGTCTACTGCGTGTACTGGCTCGGTGTCACCGCCGAAGCGGTGCTGGCACGGCCGATCAAGGCCGTGATCGCCGACGCCAACTACTGGCCCGGCATGGGCCTGGTCACGGGCTTCGTGCTGATGTTCCTCGTCGGTCTCGCCGTCAACGCCTACCTGGTGCGCAAGGTGCTGCGCTGGGGCGAAGCGCTGATCCTGCGCATCCCGGTCATCCGGACGATCTACGCGGCGATTCGCGATATCACCGGGCTGATCAAGACCGGTGGGCGCAAGGGTGACCTGCAACGCGTCGTCACGGTGCCGTTCGGCCCGGGCCGTGTGATCGGCTTCGTTACGCAGGACCATGGCGAGGCGCTCGGCCCGGGGTATGAGAGCAACCTCGTGGCCGTGTACCTGCCGATGAGCTACCAGATCGGCGGCTATACGGTGTATCTGCCGCGCGGCGAGATCCGCGAGACCAACCTGACCGTCGAGCAGGCGATGCGGGTGGTGCTGACCGGCGGCGTGCAGGGCCACTGAGACGGTTTGGGTGGCAGGCAGCCCCGCGCGCACGGTGCGGCGCGGCGATAAAACATAAAAAAGCGCCGGCCCGAAGGCCGGCGCCTGTGTGCGCTCGCGAGCGCCTACGGTGTCTTCGTTGCAGGCTTGGTCTTCAACGCGGCTTGCGCGGCCGCGACGTGCTCGGAGCACGATTTCTCGTTCGCCTTCGCGAGTTCGGCCCTCGCCGCCTGGAGGTGGCTCTCGGCGTTCGCCTGCTGCCTGGTGTCGGTGATCTTCATCGCGGCATCTTCGGCCGCCTTGATCTCGGCCTGGCAATCGGCAAACGCAGGGGCGGCCGCTATCGCGCCCAGAGCTGCTACGCATGCGAACATCGTGGTCTTACGCATCGCTCTTCTCCTTTTGCTCAGGTTGAACGCGCCCGGCACCTGGCCCGGGGCGGACGCTGAACGTACGCCTGCGGGGAGGCGATGGCAATGCAGTGACCGGGCGCTGCGAGGACGTCCCGCGACTGTCGCGCTAAGCCATTGACGACGCAGGGGCAATCGCGGCGGCGCTCGTGTCGCGCGTGCATCTCGTCCGCCGCCATATCCAGGCGAATGCGGCTTTCCTGCCGTGTGCCGGGCGTGTAAAAGAACAACCCTCGGCGCATCGCGCCTGCTGCCATCAGAGACCGACGCATGAGCGAACCGACCATCAATTGCCCGAATTGCTCGACGGAGATTCGCCTGACGGAATCGCTCGCCGCGCCGCTCATCGAGGCCACCCGGCGGCAGTTCGATGCCCAGCTCCGGCAGAAGGACCAGGAGGTTGCGAAGAAGGAGCAGACCATTCGCGAGCGCGAACAGGCGCTCACGGCAGAGCGGCAGAAACTCGAGGATGAGGTGGCGCAGCGTCTGCAGGCCGAGCGCACGAAGATCGCCGAGGCCGAGGCGAAGAAGGCGCGCCAGCTCGTGCAGACCGATCTCGAACAGAATGCCCGCAAGGTGCAGGATCTCGAGGCGGTGCTGAAGGAGCGCGAGCGCAAGCTCGCCGAGGCGCAGCAGGCGCAGGCGGAGCTCCTGCGCAAGGAGCGCGAGCTCGAGGATGCCAGACGCGAGATGGCGCTCACCATCGAGAAGCAGGTGCAGGCGGGGCTCGCGGCGGTGCGCGACAAGGCAAAGCTGGAAGCCGAGGAGGCGCTGTCGCTCAGGGTCCGGGAGAAGGAGCAGACCATCGCCTCCATGCAGAAGCAGATCGAAGAGCTCAAGCGCAAGGCCGAGCAGGGCTCGCAGCAGTTGCAGGGCGAGGTGCAGGAACTGGTACTCGAGGAGCTCCTCAAGGCGAAGTTCCCGCTCGACGATGTCGTGCCCGTGCCGAAAGGCGAACACGGCGGCGATACGGTGCAGACCGTGCGCGGTCCCGCGGGCGACCCCTGCGGCACGATCCTCTGGGAATCGAAGCGCACGAAGAACTGGAGCGACGCCTGGCTCACGAAGCTGCGCGCGGATCAGCGCGCGGCCAGGGCAGACATTGCGGTCATCGTCAGCCAGGTGCTGCCGAAGGGCGTCGATACCTTCGACCTGGTCGAGCATGTCTGGGTGACGCCGCCGCGTCTCGCGCTGCCGGTGGCGATGGCGCTGCGCCAGCAGCTCATCGACGTGGCACGCTCGCGCCAGGCAACCGAAGGCCTGCAGACGAAGACCGAACTCGTCTACCAGTACCTCACCGGGCCGCGGTTTTGCCAGCGCATCCAGGGCATCGTCGAGGCATTCGAGACCCTGCGCAAGGATCTCGACGCCGAGCGCAAGGTGATCACGAAGCAGTGGGCCAGGCGCGAGGCACAGATCGAGCGGGTAATGCAGGGCACGCTGGGGATGTACGGCGATCTGCAGGGCATCGCCGGACAGAGTCTGCAGGAGATCGAGGGCCTCGAACTGCCGGCGCTGGAAGACGATTCGCCAAAGGTGATCGAAGCGCCGGATCGCGAGTGAAGCGCCGGGTCGGTGCCCATCGGTCTACTGCGTCCGTTTCCGTGACGAACAGGCCATGGTGGCCCGGGCAGGCGAAAGGCTGAAACGCCAACACCGGCACCGAGTATCGCCGACTACCGGCACAGGCTATTCAGATGTGCGAACGCCTGAAGCGGTGCGCCGACCGTGTGCTCAAGCAGGCTGCCGAACGTCCAAACTCAGGGGCGTGACCGCGAAGCGGGCACGTCCGCTGGAGAGGTGGCCCCTTCGATTTTCAGCAACAGGGAGCGATAACTTCCGGGTCGAGGCTTTGGAATTTCTCGCGGGGCCTTGTCAGTGCCATTGGGTTTTCCCCGGGCGCTCACCCAAGGAATTTCCAATTACCATACCCCGGATGCGCCACACGTTACTGATCACCAGTCCGCTCGTGCGTCGCACTGCGCTGCTCGAAGCAGCGCGCGAGCGCGCGCATGGCCGCCAGCTCATGAGCCCGGCGCAACTGGCAGCGCGGCTCGCCGGCGGCTTTCTGCAGCTCATTGACCGCGAGGCGTTGCAAGCGATCCTCGACACGGTTGTCGCAGATGCAGCGACGGATTTCGGCGATCTGCAGCCGATCCGCGCGCTGCCCGGGATGCGTCGCGCGCTCGCGGCGACGCTCGAGCGGGCCTGGTCGGCGGGCGTCGATCTGCAGGCACGCGCCGGGGCCAGCGGCGCGGCGCGCTTCGCTGCCATGGCGCGCATCGAGCGGACGCTTCTCGCGCGTCTGCCGCCGGCGCTCCTGCCGCACGCGGCGCTCGTCGGCCGCGCGCGCTCGCGGCTGCACCTGGCGCCGCAGGTTTTCGGGCCCGTCACCGTGCGTGGGGTGCCCGATCTCGATCCGGTCTGGCGCCCGTTGCTGGTGGAACTGGCGGCCGTCGTGCCCGTCACCTGGCGCTCGCATCACGACCGTCATCCCGCCTGGATCGATGATTCGGCGATCCGCGTCGACTACGCCGCGGCGCTGCAGCCGCGGCTCGCCCGGGTTGCCTGCGCCAACCCGCGTCACGAGGCGCTGGAAGCCCTGCGCTGGGCGCGCGAGCTGATTGCCAGCGGTCGCGCGAAGCCCGAGGACATCGCCATCGCCGCGCCGGTCACCGCGGAGTGGGACGCGCATTTTTCCGCAATGGTCGCCGACGCGAATCTGCCGCTCGCCTTCGTCCATGGCCGCCCCGCGCTCGAAACCCGTGACGGCCAGGCGGCGGCCGCGCTCGCCGAAGTCCTCCTCGGTGGCCTCGGCCAGCACCGCGTGCGTCGCTTGCTCACGCTCGTGCGCGGCATGACGCCGGCTACGGCCGCGCTGCCGGAGGACTGGCACCGTGTGTTGCCCGCGGACGCGCCGCTCCTCGATCTCGACCGCTGGCGCACGCTCCTTAATAAGGAGGCAGAGTCGGTGTCCTTTCGCACCGAACTGTTTGCCCTGCTGCAACAGCTCGCCCGCGGCGCGCCTGCGGCGCAGGAACTTGGCGAGAGGCTGCTGGCGGGGCGTGCGCTGGCGATCTGGCGCCAGGCGTTGCGTGAGGGCCCGCCGCAGGCGGTGGACGTATCGCTCGCCGCGGTTCGCGTGCACGACGACGCTGATCCCGTGGTTTCCATTGTCTGGTGCTCGGCCGCCGATGCGGCTGCGTGCCCGCGTCCCTTCGTGCGCCTGCTCGGGCTCACCAGCCGCGGCTGGCCGCGCGCCCAGGGGGAGGATCCGTTGCTGCCGGCGCAGGTCATCGATCCGGCAGAACTCAATCCCGTGCCGGTCGCCGAGCGTGATCGCCGCGACTTTCGCACCGTGCTGCGCAGCGCGGGCAGCGAGGTGGTGCTGTCGCGTGCCCGTCGCGACGCCGAGGGCCGGCAACTCGGTGCGAGCCCCATGCTGCGCGAGGCTGGAGCCATCGATGAGCAGCATCTGCGCCAGGAGCGTATCCCCGCGCATGCGGCAAGCGAGGCGGACCGGCTGCTCGCACGGCAGCGCGAGTTCGGTGCGACGCCTCGCGCGCAGTCGGCGCGCGCGTGCTGGGTGAACTGGCACAGCGCCGCGCTCACGCCGCATGACGGTCTCGTCCGGCCTGACCATCCCGTCATGAAGCGCGTGCTTGCGGAGCGCTTCTCGGCCAGCCGCTTGCGCAGGCTGCTGCGCGATCCGCTCGGTTTTCTCTGGCGATATGCGCTCGGCTGGGATGCGCCCGCCGAAGCGGACGAGCCGCTCGGTCTCGATGCGCTGGAGTTCGGTAACCTGACCCACCGCGTGCTGGAGTTCGCCGTTGCGGACCTGGAGGCGAACGGCGGGTTCGCACGGGCCGCCCGCGCACGCATCGAGGCCGCAGTCACATTCGCCGCTGCGGCCGCAGCCGCCGAGTACCAGGTGGCCCACGCGATCCCGCCGACCCTGATCTGGCAGCAGACGGTGGCGCAGTGCCGGGCGTTGGCCGAAACCGCCCTCGGCTGGGACGAACCGCCGCTCGAGCGCCAGCTCTCGCTGGCCGAGATCTCTTTCGGCGGCGCCAGCCGTGGCACCGTGCCGCGCACCGACTTGCCCTGGGACCCGGATCGGCCGGTGCCGATTCCGGGCACCGGGCTCACCATCGGTGGATTCATCGACCGGCTCGACGTCGCCGCCGATCTGCGGCGCGCACGGGTCACGGACTACAAGACCGGCCGCTTGCCGAAGAAAGGCATCGAACTCGACGGCGGCGCGGAGTTGCAGCGCTGCCTCTACGCCTATGCGGTGCGGGCGCTGCTCGGTGATGCGGTCGAGGTCGAGGCGCGCCTTCTGTACCCGCGCGATGGCGGGAAGCTCCTGCCTCTCGCCGATTCGGCTGCGAGCATGGCGCAGGTGGCGCGCTACATCGCCGTCGCCCGCGAGCAGCTCCTTGCCGGCCACGCGCTCATCGGACCGGACAGCGCGGCACGCGATGATGAACCGCTCAGCTTCGCCCTGCCGGGCAACGCCAGGGAGGTCTACGTCGAGCGCAAGTCCGCGCTCGCTGCCGGGCGCCTGGCGCCGCTGCCCGAGTTGTGGGCGCTGCCATGACGATGCTGCCGGACCAGACGGCGCGGCTGCGCGCGCTGACCGACCACGGTTCAACGCTGCTGGTGGAGGCAGGGGCCGGTTCCGGCAAGACCGCGCTGATGGCCGGACGCGTGGTGCTGATGCTCGCCGCAGGCATTGCGCCGCGCGCAATTGCTGCGATCACGTTCACCGAGCTTGCGGCCGGGCAGCTCTTCACCCGCATTGCGGAGTTTCTCGACCGCATGCTGGCTGGAGAGATTCCCGTCGAACTCGCGATTGCGCTGCCGGAGGGCGTCTCCACGACCCAGCTCGCGCATCTCGAGGCCGCGCGCCAGTCGATCGCGGAGCTGACCGTGACCACGATTCACGGCTTCGCCCGGGCGTTGACGCAACCCTACCCGGTCGAGGCCGGCATGGACCCTGGCGCGCGCGTCATGGACGAGGCCGAGGCGTTGCTCGCCAAACGGGATCTGTTCCGGGAGTTCCTGCGCGCGGTGCTGGACGGCTCGCAACCGGACACCCCGCTCGCAGCCTTCGTCCTGGCGAAGGGACCGGATGCGCAGCGACCCCTGCAGGCGCTCGCCGGGCAACTGCTGGCCAAGCCGGGGGTGCGCGCTGCCCGAAACGTCTTCGATGTCGCAGCCGTCGGGCGGCTGCGCCAGTGCGTCGACCGCTTCGCCGCCTGGCTGAACGGTGTCGGGTTCGAGGAGGAGACGACGGCGGATCTCGCGGGCCAATTGCGCGTGCTCGCCGACCGGTACGAGCCGCTGCTGTCCGCCGGTGATGGCTGGCTGCATCAGATGAGTTTTGCGCTGGAGCCGCCAGTCTGCGCTGCGCACACGCGGGAGCGGACGTGGCGCCAGTGGGGCAGGCACGGCAGGTGGGAGAGCGCAGCCGCGGCGCGTGGCCGATCCAAGGCAGAAGGTCGCCGCATTTCGCAGGAGGGCGAAGCGCTTTATAGGGAGGTGGGTGACGCCTGGCTCGAGTTGCACCAGGGGCTCGACGCGGCGGCCTTCGCGGCACTGGCCGATACGTTCCAGCCGCTGCTCGAGCGTTATGCGCGTTACAAGTGCGATGCCGCGCTGCTCGATTTCGACGACCTGCTGCAAAGTGCGCGGTGGTTGCTGCGCGAGCACGAGGCCGTGCGCACCAGTCTCGCCCGGCGCTACACCCAGGTGCTGGTCGATGAGTTTCAGGATACCGACCCCGTGCAGGCGGAGATTCTCTGGCGGCTCTGCGGGGAGGGCCCGGCCGACGCGCCGTGGTACGAACGGACGCTGCGCGCGGGGGCGCTCTTCTGCGTCGGCGATCCGAAGCAGGCGATCTATCGCTTTCGCGGCGCGGATGTGGACACCTACGTCGCGGCCCGCGAAGCCATCCGCCGCCAGCTCTCGCGAAACATTCTCGATGTGACGGCCAACTTCCGCTCCGTCGCACCGATCCTGCGCTGGGTCAACGACCGCTTCCGCGGCCCGCTCTCGGGCGACGGACAGCCGGGCTTCCAGGATCTGAGCGCGATGCGCGCGCCGGCGGACGACGGCATACGCGTGCTGCGGCTCGATCTGGTCGGCGAGGCGGGCGGTCAGCGGCAGGACATCAACGCCATGCGCGAGTGCGAAGCCGAAGCGGTGGCCGCGCTCTGCCGGCGGCTCATCGGCAATTACCCGATCGTGGAACGCAACGAGAAGCGACCGGCCCGGCCGGGCGACATCGCGCTGCTCGCACCGATCGGCACGCAGCTGTGGCGCTACGAACGGGCGCTCGAGCGGCAGGGCATTGCGGTGGCGAGCCAGGCCGGCAAGGGCTTCTACCGGCGCCAGGAGATCCAGGATCTCATCGCCCTGACGCGCGTGCTGGTGGACGCGCGCGACACTGCGGCCCTCGGGGCGCTGCTGCGCGGCCCGCTCGTCGGGCTGACGGAAGAAGAACTCCTCGACATCGTCGCGGCCCTGCCGGCGCAGGCGCAACGGCCGGACCAGATCCCGCGCCTGACGCTGTGGGCTGCGCCGGAGGCAGTCTCGCATCCGCTCGCCCGGGACGTGATCACGCGGCTGCAGGGGCTCGCGCGCCGGACCCGCTCGACTACGCCCTTCGCGCTGCTGGCCGAGGCGGTGGAGGAGCTGCGGGTGCGCCCGCTCATACGTCTGCGCCATCCGGGTGGCGCCGAGCGCGCGCTCGCCAACGTGGATCTCTACCTCGAGTTCGCCCGTCCCTATGCCGTGCGGGGCCTGCGCGTGTTCGCCACCGACATGCGCGCGCGCTGGGAGGATGCCGAGTCCCGGATGGAAGGCCGGCCCGACGCCGAGCAACAGGCGGTGCAGCTCATCACCATGCACTCCGCCAAGGGGCTCGAGTGGCCGATCGTCATTCCCGTCAATACCTGCGGGGAGTCCAGGCCCGATGGCGGCCTCCTGCACGATCGCCGGCGCGACGAGCTGCACGACACCGTCGGCCCGATTCATGGCTCGGGCTACGAGGCGTGCCGGGCCGAGGAGGCCGCGCAGCTCGAGCGCGAACGCCAGCGCCTGCTCTATGTCGCCTGCACCCGCGCTGCCGAGCTGCTGATTCTGCCGCGGCCGCCCGAGGGCGACCACGCCTGGCTCGCGCGGGTGGATCTCGACATCGGTAGTCTCCCGCCCGCCGACTTCGCGCACCTCGATGAGGCGCCGGCCCGAGAGGAGCCGGACGCTGCGAACCATCAAAGCAGCGCCGCGTTCCAGGCCGAGGCCGGCCGGGTCGCCGCGGCGACCACGAGGCTCGAGTGGCGTCAGCCGAGTCGCCAGGAAGCCGGTGAGGCCACTGCGAGCCCCGCGGAGGAGGAGGCCTGTCTCGCCGACGATTGGGAACGCCCCGCGATCCGCGGCGGCCCGGCCCGCGGGCGGGTGATGCACAAGCTCCTGGAGGAGATCCTCACGCAGGAGCTGAGCGACGACGCATCGGCCGTCGCAGCGCGCGCGCGGGAACTGCTGGGCCAGCTCGGCGAGGTGCCGGCGGAGGATCCGGCCAGTGGGTTCTCGCCCGCGGAAATCGCCGCGACCGCGTTGCGCGCGCTCGGCGTCCCCGCAGTCGCGGCACTTCGCGCGCGCCTCGTGCCCGAGCTGCCGGTGTACGACTGGCAGCCCGGCACCGGGGATGCTCCTCACGTTGCCATCACCGGGGTTGCCGATGCGGTTGCCCTGGCCGCAGGCGGCGGCAGCGCCGCGGTGATCGACTGGAAGAGCGACATCGCGCCGGGCCGGGCCGAACTCGACCGCTACCGCGCGCAGCTTCACGAGTACCGGGCCGTGACCGGAGCAGCCGAGGCGATGCTGGTGCTGGCGACGCCGGGGAAGCCGGACCACATTTGACGCGGGCTCCGACGGTTGCTGTGCCGGGCCTGGAGCCCGGCCGAGCCGCCCCATGCATGTTCCCGCTGGTATCCCGGTGCCGGTGTCGCCCCCGGCGTCGTTGGCGTGCTGCGCGGCCCGTGCCGCGACCCGATGCCATAATGCGTCATGCCCCGGATTGCAGTCGTCGCGCTCATCGTCGTCCTGGTCGGTGCTTATGTGGCGAGCCGGGTGCCCCGTATCGTCGAGGCACCTGCCCCGGCGGATGAGTCAACACTCTCCCTTCACGGCACGATCGAACGCGTGCGCGACGGTGACGGCGCCCTGGTGCGTCTCGACAGCGGCCCGATGGACGTTCGCTTCTATGGCATCGACGCACCGGAGCTGAAAGCTCCGTTCGGTCGCGAAGCGAAGCGTGCCCTCGAGCGACTGCTGCGCGGGCGCAAGGTCGAGCTCATGCCGGTGTCGCAGGACAGCTACGAGCGCATGGTCGCCGTGGTGTTTGCCGACGGCGCGAGCGTCAACGAGGCGCTGCTCGCTGGTGGGTATGCCTGGGCGTACCGCAGCTTCCTCGGCCAGATTCCCGGCGAGGCGCGTTACTGCGAACTCGAGGCCGAGGCGCGCGACGCCCGCCGTGGCCTGTGGTCGCAGCCGCCGCAGTACTGGCTGCCGCCGTGGACCTATCGCGCCCGCGAGCGCGGCTGGCGTGGATCCGCGGTCGCGTCGCGGGATTTCTCGCGGGAGACGGCGGCGGATTGCCTGGCCGCCGTGGAGGCGGCGCGGGAGCGGCGACGCAACCGGGAACCGGATGCCCCGCTTACGGCGCCGGATGGTCCGCCCACCGAGGAGTTTCGGCTGCGGCCGCTGGACGCCGCCTGCACGATCAAGGGCAACATCAACGCCCGGGGGGAACGCATCTACCACTTGCCCGGCTCGGCGAGCTACGACGACACCCGCATCGACGAACGGCGCGGCGAGCGCTGGTTCTGTTCCGAGGACGAAGCGCGTAAGGCCGGCTGGCGGGCTGCCGGGTCGCCACGCTGAAACCGCCACGGCGGCTTCCTGCGTCGCGGCCGCAGGCACGCGGCGCACGAGGGAGTGCGATACTGTGCCGGTCGCAAGACGCAGGAGGGTCGAGACGTGATTCGATTCCAGATCGTCGAGCAACCGGGCGCGGATCTGCAGAAGGAGTTGGTCCGGGCGATGCGCTCGAGCGACCTGCGCACCTTCGTCGTCAAGAACCGCGGGCGCCGCGTACAGCACATCACCTATCCGGGCTGGATGAACTGGCGCTCCGAGCACGGTGTGATTCATTGCGAGGTCCTGAGCCCGCGCAAGCCGGGCGCCGAGTGGCAGTTGTTGAGCGCCTTCATCGGCCGGCTGGCGCACCGTTATGCGGGGCGCGTGGCGGCGATCAATATGCAGTTCCCTGATGCGGCGCCGGTCGCGGCGGTGAAACGCAAGCGCAGGAAGCCGCGTTGAGGGTCGAGACCGCAGGCGGGAGTTCAGCCGCGAGCGTCCTGGTGCTTCGGGGCCGGGTCGGCACTGAAGCGCCTCCTGCAGGTTGTGCAGGAGCAACGCGGTGAACGAAGCGGGGCCGGACGCAGCAGCGAACGAAGCGTTGCAGGAGGGGCTTCAGCCCCGACCCGACCTCCGGGAGACGATGCCATGAGCACCCACGAGAAAAAGACCTTCTTCGCCACCTACGACTGGGCGAAGACCTGGCAGGATCTGCCCTGGGCTCACGACGAGCCGACGCTGTTCCTGGCGGAGATCACGCGCCGCCGCAGGCCCGGGCGTGCGCTCGACATCGGTTGCGGCGCCGGCACCGACTCGGTGTTCCTCGCCGCGCAGGGCTGGCAGGTCACGGCGCTCGACTTCATGCCGAAGGCGCTCGAATACACCGTGCAGCGTGCGCGCGCGGCCGGCGTCAGCGTGACGCCCGTCGAGGCGGACATCACCGAGTGGCAGGTGCCCGGGGCATTCGATCTGGTCCTCGACCATGGCTTGCTGCACAACATGGATCCGGTGCGCCATCGCGCCTACCGGGAGCGCGTGCTGGCCGCGCTGGCGAAGGACGGCGACTTCGCGCTGCTGCACTGGCATCCGCGCTACCCCGATCAGCAGGACGGCAAGATGGGCCCGCGGCGGGCGGATCGCGTAACGATCAACGCGTTCTTCGCGCCGGAGCTGCAGGAGCGCTTCTTTGTCGCAGAAGAGTTCGAGGATCTGCCCGATCTCGTCGGCGGCGGCATGACACAGGCGTATTACTGGTTTCGCCGCAACCTCTCGCATCTCGAGCCGGCCGTGTTGCTCGGGCAGATCCGCGCGACGCTCGCACGTCATGGGCTCGGGGCAGAGACGCGACCCGCCGCCGGGCGCACAGCGCCGCTCGAAGCCGGGTTGCCGGCCGGGCTGCTGGAGCGGATTCTCGGGCCGGGCCGGCTGGGCATCTCACATCGCGTACTGGAAGCGGGCGAGGCCGACGCGGCCCTTGCCGCCTGGTCGGCGCATGCAGGTATTCCGGCAGCCGATATGCGCCGGCTGCTGACGCTTTTCGGTGGCGAGCAGCATGCCCGGGTCTGTCTCGCCGGGGCGCCGCGCTGCGAGCAGTGCGAAGTCCGTTTCTGCAAGCGGCAACGGTACCGATAGCGGTACACGGGCGGCGGGGCGGCGATGAGCCTCACCGGACGTTTCGAGAGCCAGGTCGTACCCGGGCCGTCGGCGGTCTGGATGTCCGTCGCAGCTCAGGAGCACGCGCCGCGCGGCGTCGCTGACTCACCCGCTCTTGTATATCTGTGCACAAGTACGGCCTCGCGCCGGACCTTGTTCTGTGACGGGCTGCACTTGGATTTTTCCGGCGAAGGTCGGATACTCAGCAGCGTCGTAACGTGCAGGAAGGAGGTGATCCAATGTCTAGTGGGATTCCGACGGTATCGTTTCAGCCTTCGCATCTCGGCCGGACAGCGGAGCAGCCTTCGGTGGCTGGCTGAGAGGCACGGATCGCGAGATACCGATCCAGAGGTTGGGCGATACCCGATCTCACGGAAAGCCCCGCGCAAGCGGGGCTTTCTTTTTTTGGTTCATCGCCGATTGGCGGGGACGCTACGGCGGGACGCACAGCGCAGGCGGGGGCTTCGGGTCCGGACGGCCTGCGCCGGGACGCTCGCTACGCACGTCCTGTGCTGCGCTCGCTCGGGTTCGGCTGCGGCTGCGCTC
>JAJTYX010000035.1:0-1377 GCA_021462865.1 Gammaproteobacteria bacterium
GCATGGAGGCGCACTCGGGGTGGGTGGCCCGCAAGTACCGGCGCACCAACGCCACCGCGGTGCGCGGCGATGTCGGGGTAGACAACGACGGCGAGTACTGGGTGGTCACCGACCCTGATGGCAACCGCTACTGGTTCGGTTACGGCGCCCGCCGCGGCGATCTGGCCCCGGCCACGACGCTGGGATCGGCCCAGACGGTGCCGGTGGTCGGCAACCACGCCGGCGAGCCGTGCAACACACTGTCGAACAACTGGTGCCACCAGGCCTACCGCTGGAGCCTGGACCGCATCGAAGACGCCAACGGACGGTTGACGAACTTGTTCTGGTCCCAGGAGGTCAACCACTACGGGATCAAGGGCACCCCGGGCTGGTCCGAACCCTACGTCGCGTCGGCGTTGCTGTTGCGGATCGAGTACGGCCTGCTCGTCAACGCCAACCCGAACGACGTGGCGACTCATCAGGTCGAGTTCGTCTACCACTACCGCTGCACCAACCCGATATCCGGCGCCTGCTCGCTCGCCCCGACGGCAGGCACGGCGGCCAACTTCCCCGACGTGCCCGTCGACCAGTTCTGCACCACCACCACCTGCACGAACTATGCGCCGACGTTCTACACGACGCGGATGCTGCGCCGGGTGCAGACCCGGCTGCGCGACGCCACCGGCGCGTTGACCGACGCCGGGCGGCTGTTGTTCGTCACCGAGTGGATCGACGGTGACGGCGCCGGCAGTGACCCGCAGCGGTTGTGGCTGAACTTGTTGCAGTATGGCGGGGTGCGCGGCGCGGCGATCACGTACATGCCGGCGGTGCGGTTCTTCGAGACCGCCACCGCGATGGCGAATCGGGTTGACTACAACACCGCTGGTGGGGTGTCGCAGATGCGCTACTTCCGGATCGGGGCGATCACCGACGAGTACGGCTCCGAACTGCGCGTCAACTACATCCAACCCAAGCCGTGCCCGGCCCCGTGGCCGGCGACACCGCCGGCGGGCTGGGCCGGGTTCCAGGACAACACGTGGTCGTGTTTCCCGCGGTATTGGGTGCCGCCGTCGGGCCCGGCCGGGTTCGGGGTGTGGCACAAGTACGTGGTCGGCTCGGTCGTGCAGGTCGACCAGTCCGGCGCCCAGGTCGCCCTGTCCCGCCTGTGGATGTACCAGTATCCCGACGCAGTCGGCAACGACGGCGGCATGGCGTGGCACTCGGATTCGAACCCGGTGATACCGGTGGCGGCCCGCTCGTGGGGCGAGTACCGCGGCTTCCAACGGGTCAGGGTGATCGAGGGGCACAACACCGAGACCAACCGGGCGGCCTCCGAGTACGTGTTCCACCGCGGCATGCACGGCGACATCAACACCCACAACGGCAGCGGCACCCCAC
>JAJTYX010000036.1:0-88299 GCA_021462865.1 Gammaproteobacteria bacterium
ACGGGCGTGTGAGGCCGGCGTAGCAGGAGCGCAGCCGCAGCCGAACCCGAGCGAGCGCAGCACAGGACGTGCGTAGCGAGCGTCCCGACGCAGGCCGTCCGGATCCGTAGCCCGCGCCTGCGCCATGCGGCGCGGAGCGGCGTCACCGACAGCCGGCGCACTCCACCGGCGCGGCTCATTACGCCGCCGCCAGCACGTGCTCGCGCGTGGCGGCGAAGGCGACCTCCGGCCATTTCTCCTGCACGAGGCGCAGGTTGATCAGCGAAGGCGCGAAATAGACGAGGCTGCCGGCGGCATCCTCGGCCAGGTTCATCATGTAGCGGTCGCGGAAATCCTTCATGCGCTTGTCGTCGGCACAGGAGATCCAGCGCGCGGTCTGCACGTCGACGGTCTCGAAGGCCGCTTCCACGCCGTACTCGTCGCGCAGGCGATAGGCCACCACGTCGAACTGCAGCATGCCGACCGCGCCAAGAATGAGGTCGTTGCCGATGAGCGGGCGGAAGAACTGGGTCGTGCCCTCCTCCGAGAGCTGCTCCAGTCCCTTCACGAGCTGCTTCATGCGCAGCGGGTCCTTCAGGCGCACGCGGCGGAAGAGCTCCGGCGCGAAACTCGGGATGCCCGTGAACTGCAGCTCCTCGCCGGCGCTGAAGGTGTCGCCGATCGCGATCGTGCCGTGGTTGTGCAGGCCGACGATGTCGCCGGCATAGGCCTCGTCGACGCGGCCGCGGTCGGCGGCCATGAAGGTCAGCGCGTCGGCGACGCGCACCTCCTTGCCGAGACGCACGTGGAACAGCTTCTGACCGGCCGTGAAGCGCCCGGAGCACAGGCGCACGAAGGCGATGCGGTCGCGATGCTTCGGGTCCATGTTGGCCTGGATCTTGAAGACGAACCCGGTGAGCGCGGCCTCGCACGGCTCCACCGCGCGCGTGGTCGTTGCGCGCGGCCGCGGCGCCGGCGCGTGCTCCACGAAGAAATCCAGCAGCGGCTGCACGCCGAAGTTGACCATGGCCGAGCCGAAGAACACCGGCGCCTGCCGGCCCGCGAGATAGGCGGCGGGATCGAAGGGATGGGAGGCGCCACGCACCAGCTCGAGCTCGGCGCGCAGCTCCGCCAGCATGTCCTCGCCGATTGCCGCGGCAAGCCCGGGTGCCGCCAGGCCACTGAAGATGGTGGAATCCTGGCGCGTGAAATTGCGGCCCTGCTCGTAGAGGTGCACCTCGTCATCGAGCAGGTGATAGACGCCCTTGAGGCGCGAACCCATACCGATCGGCCAGGTGACCGGCGCGCACTGGATCCTCAGCACGCTCTCGATCTCGTCGAGCAGTTCGATCGGGTTCCTGCCCTCGCGGTCGAGCTTGTTGACGAAGCCCATGATCGGCGTATCGCGCAGGCGACAGACGTCCATCAGCTTGATGGTGCGCTCCTCCACGCCCTTGGCGCCGTCCACCACCATGAGCGCGGAGTCGACCGCAGTCAGCACGCGGTAGGTGTCCTCGGAGAAATCCGCGTGGCCCGGCGTGTCGAGCAGGTTCACGATCCGGTCGCGGTACGGGAACTGCAGCACCGAGGATGTCACCGAGATGCCGCGCTCCTTCTCGAGCGCCATCCAGTCGGAGGTCGCATGGCTCGACGCCTTGCGCGCCTTGACCGAGCCGGCCATGCGGATCGCACCGCCGAAGAGCAGTAGCTTTTCGGTCAGGGTGGTCTTGCCGGCGTCCGGGTGCGAGATGATCGCAAAGGTGCGCCGCCGGGCGATTTCGGTCTGGAGCGTGGAGTCGGCCATGGTGTCGCGCGCGGGAGCGCCGCGTGGGCGCGCAGTATATATCGGAACTGCGGGCGCGGTGATGCGGGCAGGCGCGTGCCTACCTGTTGCGATATGACTCGCGCGCAGCGTGCGCCGCCTCGAAGCCGGCCGAGAGCTGGCTCTGGTCCGCATCGGCGAATGACGCCACGCGATGCAAGGCACCCGCGGTGGCATTGATCGCCTCCTTGACCATGCGCACCGTCACGGCTGGTTGCCGGACGGCGGCCGTAGCGAGCTGCAACGCCTCGGTGACCGCGCCACCGGGCGCGGCCAGCGCATCGGCAAGCCCCCAGTCGAACGCCTGCTGCGCGGTGAACTTCTCGCAGAGCAGGCAGATGCGCTTGGCGCGGGCGGGACCGACCAGGCTGATCAGCCGCGGCAGCGCACCCCACTGCAGGTTGATGCCGGCCTTGACCTCCGGCACGTAGAGGAAGGCATCGCTCGCCATGACCCGCCAGTCGCAGGCCAGCGAGAGCGCCACGCCACCACCGACCGCCATGCCCTCGATCGCGGCGATGCTCACCTGGGGCAGCCGCTCCCAGGCCTCGCACATGCGCACGCCGCCGTAATACATTTCGCGCCGTTCCAGGTCGTCCCGGCCGGCGTCGTTCCACATCTCGTCAGCGAGATCCATGCCCGAGGAAAAAGCCTGCGCCGACCCCGTCAGCACCACCGCCTGCGTCCTGCGATCCTCCTGGAAGTCCTGCGCGCAGCGGGTCAGCTCCCGGATCAACTGCTGGTTGAACGCATTGAGCTTCTCGCCGCGCTCGAACCGCACCAGCGCAACCGTCTCGTGTCGCTCGACATGCAGCATCGCCACGCCTCCCCGGCTTCAGCCATCGTGCGCCGGATCATACGCCAGCGTAATCGCCGACCGGCCGCGCCGGGGACACTGCACCGGTAATAACAGCATCCACCGCCAATCTGCGGAATCGCTGCTGAGCCGGTGATTCGCTGCGTCGATCCCGCGTAGGGCCTGCTGGCGGGGACGTGATCCGCAGTCGGGCGGTGTTCGGAATCCTCACACGGCGGCAGCACCCTGTAGGAGGCACTTCAGTGCCGACCGCGTTTCCGAACGTTGCGGTGGTCGGGACTGAAGTCCCTCCCGGTGCGCAGGCGGCATCAATGAGGTCGCCAACCGCTGTCGCGCACCGACCTTTAGTGTCTCGGGATTTGAACCGCAGCACCTTACCTGTGTATCGAAGGCGTTGCCTGACCGGGGCCGGGTCGGGACTGAAGTCCCTCCTACAGGACTTCGTTCCTCGCCGCGGGCCGCAACCCGGCGCAGAACCTCAGATCAACCCGAGAGCGAGCATCGCGCGGGCGACGCGCATGAAGCCGGCGATATTCGCGCCGACGACGTAGTTGCCCATCGCGCCGAACTCCTCGGCGGTCTCCCACGTTGCCGCGTGAATGCTGGTCATGATGCCGTCGAGCTTGCGTTCCGTGAACTCGAAAGTCCACGAGTCGCGGCTGGCGTTTTGCTGCATTTCCAGCGCCGAAGTCGCCACGCCGCCCGCGTTGGCGGCCTTGCCCGGTCCGTAGGCGATCTTCGCGTCCAGGAATACCCGGATGCCCTCCGGCGTGGTCGGCATGTTGGCGCCCTCGCCGACGGCAATGCAGCCGTTGCGCACGAGGATCTTCGCGTCGTTGCCGTTGATCTCGTTCTGGGTCGCCGACGGCATCGCCACCTGGCAGGGGATCTCCCAGATATTGCCGCCGGGCAGGTAACGCGCCCGCTTGCGGTGCTCGGCGTAATCGGAGATCCGGCGCCGCTCGACCTCCTTGATCTGCTTGACCAGCTCGATGTCGATGCCCTTCTCGTCGATGACCACGCCCTCGGAATCCGAGCAGGCCAGCACCTTCGCGCCCAGCTCCTGGAGTTTCTCCATGGTGTAGATGGCCACGTTGCCGGAACCGGACACGATGCAGGTTTTGCCCTCCAGCGTGTCAGAACGCACCTTGAGCATCTCGCGCACGAAGTACACGGCGCCGTAGCCGGTCGCCTCCTTGCGCACCAGCGAGCCGCCCCAGCCGATGCCCTTGCCGGTGAGCACGCCGGATTCGTAGCGGTTCGTCAGCCGCTTGTACTGGCCGAACAGGTAGCCGATTTCCCGGCCGCCCACGCCGATGTCGCCGGCCGGCACGTCGGTGTACTCGCCGAGGTGCCGGTGCAGCTCCGTCATGAAGCTCTGGCAGAAGCGCATGATCTCGTCGTCGGAGCGCTCCTTGGGATCGAAATCCGCGCCGCCCTTGCCGCCGCCGATCGGCATGCCCGTCAGCGCGTTCTTGAACACCTGCTCGAAGCCCAGGAACTTGACGATGCCGAGATAGACGGAGGGGTGAAACCGCAGGCCGCCCTTGTAGGGCCCGAGCACGCTGCTGAACTCGACGCGGAAACCGCGGTTGATGTGCACCTCGCCGCGGTCGTCCTGCCAGGGCACCCGGAAGATGATCTGCCGCTCCGGCTCGCAGATGCGCTGGATGATCTTCTGCTCGGCGAACTCCGGGTACTTCACCAGCACCGGACCGAGGGACTCGAGCACCTCGCGCACGGCCTGATGGAACTCGTTTTCGCCCGGATTGCGGGCCTTGACCTGCTGGAAGACGGTTTCGATGGATTCGGGCAACGCTTTTGACATGGCTGGATTCCGGCGAAAAACGCCGCATGATGCCGCGCCAGCGCGCCGCCGTCACTAAGGAAAGACCGCGAGCCCACGGACCCGCGGCGCCATCGGGCTACAATCGCCCCCCATGCAGATCGGGCCCTATCGAATAGCCCCGCCGGTGGTCCTCGCCCCGATGGCCGGGGTCAGTGACCGGCCGTTCCGGGAGCTGTGCCGGCGTTTCGGCGCGGGGCTCGCCGTCTCGGAGATGACCAGCACGGATCCGCGCCTGTGGGGCACCGCCAAGTCGCGCCACCGCATGGATTTTGCGCAGGAGAGCGCCCCGGTCAGCGTGCAGATTGCCGGCCACGATCCGCAGCTGCTCGCCGCGGCCGCCCGCCACAATGTCGGGCTCGGGGCGCAGATCATCGACATCAACATGGGCTGCCCCGCAAAAAAGGTGTGCAAGGTCGCTGCCGGTTCCGCCCTCCTGCGCGACGAGGCGCTGGTCGGGCGCATCCTCGCGGCGGTGGTCGCCGCGGTGCCGGTCCCGGTGACGCTGAAGATCCGCACCGGTTACACACGCGCGCAGCGCAACGCACCCGCGATCGCGCGCATCGCCGAGGCGGCGGGCATCGCTGCGCTCACGGTGCATGGCCGCACGCGCGAGGATTTCTTCGCCGGCGCGGCCGAGCACGACACGGTTGCGGCCGTGAAGGCCGCCGGGCGCATCCCGGTCATCGCCAATGGCGACATCGACTCGCCGGAACGGGCCCGCGAGATACTCACGCACACGAACTGCGATGCGGTGATGATCGGTCGGGCCGCACAGGGACAGCCGTGGATTTTCCGCGCGATTACCTGGTTCCTTGCCACGGGCAGGACGGCGGCTCCCCCGCAGCCGGGGGAACGGCGCGACATCGTGCTCGGCCATCTCGACGCCCTGTACAGCTTCTACGGCGAGCACATGGGCCTGCGTATCGCGCGCAAGCACCTCGGCTGGTACGCCGCGGGCTGCCCGGGTGAACGGGAGTTCCGGGCGGCCGCCAACCAGGCCGGCACACCAGCCGTGCAACGGCGGCTGGCACAGGAGTTTTTCACCCGACCCGTCGAGCGGCCGCGCGCCGCCGCCTGATCGCAAGGAGCCCGCCATGAGTCTCGGACACCATCGCACCGCGCGGGGCACCGTGGTGCCCGCCGTGGCACTCCTGTGTGCCGTCAGCGCGTTCGCGCAGGCGCCAGCCCCGGCGACCCCACCGCCCCCGGCGGCGATCAGCCCCGAGGCGCAATCCTTCTATCGCAACCTCCGGCCGCGGCCGCCAGGGCAGACGGACTACCAGGACCCGCAGGCCATGCAGCGCATGCGTAACGGCCTGGCGCAGATGTTCCTCGCGAACGCCCGCAAGATCTCCACCGATTACCAGCTCGAGGAAGTCGCTGCGGGCGGAGCCAGGGCGTACTGGATACGCACCGGGACGCCGCGACACGCCGACAAGGCCATCCTGTACCTGCACGGCGGCGGTTACATCATCGGCTCGGCCACCAGCAATCTCGGCGTGCCCCTGCGCATCGGTCCCGCCGCCGGCGTGCCGGTCCTCTCGGTGGATTACCGGCTGGCGCCCGAGCAGCCCTTCCCCGCCGCCCTCGACGACTGCCTGGCCACTTACCGCTGGCTCCTGAAGCGCGGCATGAAGGGCCGGGACATCGCTTTCATGGGCGACTCGGCCGGCGGTGGCCTCGCCGTCGCCTGCGCGCTCGGTGCGCGTCGCGACGGGTTGCCCATGCCGGCTGCGGTCGCCGCGCTCTCACCGCTCACCGATCTCACCCCGACCAGCGACACGCGCCTCACGCTCGCGCCCTACGATCCGCTGGTGGTCGGCGACCCCACTGCGCGGTTTGCGCTCTACGCCGGCGGGCACGACGTCCGTGACCCGCTGATCTCGCCCGTGTACGGCGATCTGACGGGCTTTCCGCCGCTGCTGATCCAGGTCGGCACACGCGAGGTGCTGCTCAGCGACTCCGTCCGGCTCGCGCGCCGCGCGCGCGATGCCGGCGTGGACGTGACGCTCGACGTCTGGGAAGGCATGTGGCACGTCTGGCAGGACCACGCCACCGCGCCGGAGGCGAAGGCCGCATCGCAGGACATCGCCCATTTTCTCGAGGCGCAACTGCTGCGCAGCGATCACCCCGCCAGCCGGTGAGGACCGGCGGCATGGCGCATTTGCCCGGGCCATCGGCACCGCTGCCCGCGCCACACTGAACCATGGCCCTCTTCCGCCTGAACCAGGTCAGCCTCGCCTTCGGTGACCAGCCCGTCTTCCGCGATGCCGACTTCAGCATCGAGGCAGGCGAGCGCGTGTGCCTGATCGGGCGCAACGGGGCGGGCAAAACCACGCTCCTGCGGCTCATCACCGGCGAGCAGAGCCCGGACTCGGGCGAGGTGGTGTTGCGCAGGGACATGGTCGTCGCCCAGCTCCAGCAGGAGCTGCCGACGGACACCGGCCGGACGGTACGCGAGATCGTGCGCAGCGGGCTGGCGCCGCTGCAGGCGCTGGTCGAACGCTTCGAGGAGCTTTCGCCGCGCGCCCGCAATGCCCAGGATGCCGCCGAGCTGCAGTCGCTGCAGGCGCGGATCGATCTCGCCGACGGCTGGAACCTCGAGCAGCGGGTCGAGAGCATCATGAGCGAGCTCGCCCTGCCCGCGGAGCGTACGCTCGGCGAACTCTCCGGCGGCTGGCGCCGGCGCGTGGAACTCGCCCGCGCCATCGTCGCCCGGCCCGACCTGCTGCTCCTCGACGAGCCCACCAACCACCTCGACATCGTGGCCATCGAGTGGCTGGAGACGATGGTGCAGCGGTTCACCGGCGCAGTGCTCTTCATCAGCCACGACCGCGCCTTCCTCGACCGGATCGCCACGCGCATCGTCGAGATCGACCGCGGCCGGCTGCTGAGCTTTCCAGGCGACTACCTCGCCTTCCTCGATCGGCGCGAACAACTCCTCGACGAGGAAAAGGCGCAGAACGCGCTCTTCGACAAGAAGCTCGCGGAGGAAGAAGACTGGATCCGCCAGGGCATCAAGGCGCGGCGCACCCGCAACGAGGGTCGGGTGCGGGCATTACTGAAGTTGCGCGAGCAGCGCGCGGCCCGCATCGCGCAGACGCAGAAGGCCCGCATTTCGATCGAGGTGGCCCAGCCCTCGGGCCGCAAGGTGATCGAGGCGCGACACATCACGCACGGCTTCGGCGGACGCGCGCTGTTTCGCGACCTCACGATACGGATCGCGCGCGGCGAGCGTATCGGGCTCATCGGCAACAACGGCGTCGGCAAGACCACGCTGCTGCGCATCCTGCTCGGCGAGATCACGCCGCAGGCCGGCACCGTGAAGCTCGGCGCCGGCATCGAGACCGGTTACTTCGGGCAATTGCGCGAGACGCTCGATCCGGAGAAAACCGTCGCACAGGTCATCGGCGACGGCCAGGACTACGTGCGCCTGAACGGCCGGCCCGTGCACGTCATCGGCTACCTGCGGGGATTCCTCTTCAGCGCGCGCCGCGCGATGACCCCGGTGAAAGCGCTGTCGGGCGGCGAGCGCAACCGCGTGATCCTCGCCCGGCTGTTCACGCGGCCGACCAACCTGCTGGTGCTCGACGAACCGACCAACGATCTCGACGTCGAGACGCTGGAGGTGCTCGAGGAGCAACTCACGAACTACGACGGCACACTCATCGTCGTCAGCCACGACCGCATGTTCATGGATAACGTGGTCACCAGCACGCTCGCCTTCGAGACCGGCGGCGTCGTGCGCCGTTATCCGGGCGGCTACTCCGACTGGATGCGCCAGGGCGGCGAGCTCGCGGTGGCCGGCAACCCTACGCAGCAGCAGGCCGATCCGCCCGCGGGCAAGTCACCCCGGCGGGTGAAACCGGAAACAGTGCGCGCACGCCTCTCCTTCAGGGAGCAGCGCGAACTCGACGGGCTGCCCGCGCAGATCGAGGCGCTGGAGCGCGAGATCATCACCGTGGAAACGCAGATCGCGGCACCGGGGTTCTACGCCCAGCCGTGGGAGGCGACCGCGCCCGTACTGGCCCTGCTCGAGGCGAAACAGCACGAGCACGAGCGGGCCACTGCCCGCTGGGTGGAACTCGAGGACCTCAGGCAGCGGCTGGCGGCGTCGGACGCCTGACCGGAGCGGAACCGGCCGGGCAGGCGCGCAGCGCGCTGCATTATCATGGGCGCTTTCGCCTGCCCGGAGATTGCCTCATGAAAATATCCATGCACGCCATGTCGGTGGAGCTCTTCGTGCCCATGCTCGGCAATCTCGCCGCGATGCTCGACAAGGCCGTCGCCTCGGCCGCCGCGCGCAAGTTCGACAGCGCCGTGATCGCCGGCAGTCGCCTCGCGCCCGACATGCTGCCTTTCACGCGGCAGATCCAGCTCGCCTGCGATTTCGCCAAGAACTCCACGGCGCGCCTGGCCGCCCAGGACCCGCCGAGATTCGCGGACGACGAGACGACGCTCGCCGAGCTGAAAGCGCGCATCGAGAAGACGATTGCGTACCTGAAGACGGTCTCCGCCGGCGCGCTCGAAGGCAGCGAAGACCGCCAGATCGTCGTCCCGCTGCACGACCGCAAGCTCGAGATGCGCGGCCTGCCGTTTCTGCAGCGCTGGGTGCTGCCGAACTTCTACTTCCACCTCGTGACTGCCTACGCCCTCCTGCGCCACAACGGCGTGGACGTCGGCAAGATGGACTACCTCGGGCGCGACAGCGTGCCGCCGGCCTGATCACCGGTCGTTGAGCGCGTACCGCCCCGGGCCGAGTATCGCCACAGCAATCGCGACAACCAGGAACATGCCCTGCAGCTCGATCGCCCAGCCGCCCATCGGGCCGAGCGAGAACAGGCCGGATGAGTGCACCAGGCCGATCGCGACGAGCATGTTGACGGCGATCAGCGCCGCGCCGATGCGCGCGAACAGGCCGGCGATGACCATGAGCGGAGCGACGACCTCGCCGATGTACACGCCGTAGGCGACCCAGGCCGGCAACCCGGCTGCGCCCACCATGCCGATGATCGGACCGATGCCGCTCGCCAGTTTCGCGACTCCGTGCAACAGGATGAGCACGCCGAGCACCACCCGCAGCAGCAGCAACGCACTGTCGGTCATCACGTTTCTCCTTCCGCCTTGCGACTGGCGCCAAGGTAGCGCAGGCGCGGCGTCCTGGGAACGGCCGCCGCTCGTCAACGGACCTCCGCGCGGAACGTTACTGCACTCGGGTACACCGCAAAAGGAGATCGTTATGTCACGCCTTGCATGGCTCACCACGGCCCTGTTGCTCGTATCGGGTGGCAGCGTCGCGGCCGACGAAGCCGCCCCGGGACCGCAGCCGGTCGCCACGGGCGATCGCGGCGACCGCATCGAGGAGCGTCTCGACCGCAAGGGAGACCGCGTCGAGGAACGTCTTGACGAGCGCGGCGACCGTATCGACGGGCAGCTCGACCGGAAGGGAGACCGCATCGATGCGCGCCTGGACCGCAAGTCCGGGCAGGCGCTCGAAGCCGGCCACGAGAAAGCGGCCGCCACCCTCGACCGCAAGGGCGATCGCATCGATGCGCGGCTCGACCGCCAGGGCGACCACGTCGATGCCCGGCTGGATCGGCAGGGTGAGCGCATCGACCGGCGACTCGACACGAAGGGACAGCGGATCGACAACCGTCTCGACCGGCGCGGTTCCACGGGGAATCGACCGTAGGCGGGCGCTTTCGGCAGCTGCGGTCGTGACCGCCTGCGGATCGGCCGGCAGGCCTGATCCGGGCAGCAGCGCAACCGGCACCGTCAGCCGGCGAGCGCCGCGCGCGATCGCAGCTGCCCGCAGCCACCTTCCACGTCCTGACCGGCGGAGCGGCGGAGCTTGGCAAGCACGCCGCGCCGATGCAGAAACCGCGCCATCGCCGCGGCCCGCTCCCGGGAGGGACGCGCGAACGACGCTCCCTCGATGCTGTTGTACGGAATGAAGTTCATCACGGCGTACTTGCCGGCGAGCAGCCGCGCAATCGCTTCGAGTTCATCGTCGCCGTCGTTCACGCCAGCGAGCAGGGTCCACTGATACTGGATCGGGTAGCCGGTGCGACGCGCGTACTCTTCGGCGCGTTCCACGAGCTCGGCCGGGTCCATGCGCGGCGCGCGCGGCAGCAGGCGGGCACGCAGTTCCGGGTTCGTCGTGTGCAGCGACAGCGCCAGCGCGGGCTTCACCGGGCCTGCCGGCAGGCGCTCGAACACGCGCGGATCCCCCACCGTGGAGAACACGAGGTTCTTGTGGCCGAGCGCGCCCTCGGTGCCGAGCAGGGCGATCGCCTCGAGCACGTTGTCGAGGTTGTGCGCCGGTTCGCCCATGCCCATGAACACGACGCGGCGCACCGCCCGACGCTCCCGCGCCAGCGCGACCTGCGCGACGATCTCGGCGCTGCCGAGATGCCGGCGCAGGCCCTCGCGCCCGGTCATGCAGAACAGGCAGCCGACCGCGCAGCCGACCTGGCTCGACACGCACACGCCGTCCTGCGGCAGCAGCACGCTTTCGATGGTCTGCCCGTCGGCAAGCCGCAGCAGCCACCGGGCAGAGCCGTCCGCGGCCGGATGCTCGGACTGCAGGCTCGCGAGCCCGGCCAGCGCTTGCGAAATGGCCGGCAGCGCCGCCTGCATGCGCGCGGGGAACTGCGCTTCGCCGCGCCGGGCCAGCGCGTCGAGCGGCAGGCCGCGCGACCAGGCCCGCAACGCCAGCGTCTCGTGCAGCGGACGGGCGCCGGCTGCACGCAATGACTCGCGAACCTCGCCGAGCTGCATCATGCGGCCATTTTAATGTGTGCCCGCCGCCTTCAACGCCGCGTCCACTGCTTCGCGCCAGCGCCGATAGCGTCCCGTCAGGCCCGGGTTGGCCCGCGGCTGGAAGTGGTCGCCCGGCGCCTCGTCCCAGTTCCGCGGTGCGCCAGCCAGCAGGAACGCCAGCCCGCGCGCCGTGGCCTCGGATTCGCGGCTGCGCCAGGCCGGCAGGCCGGCGAGATCAGCGAGGCGCTGGCAGAAGTCATCGGTCGAGGTAATGCCACCGGCAAGCACCAGGCGGCCCGGCCGCGGGCCGTGGGGCGCGAGTTCCTCGATATTGACGGCGATGAGAAACACGATGCTCTCGAGTACCGCGAGCGCCTGCGCGGCGCGGCTGCCCCCGCCCATGAACCGCGGCTCCAGTGCGCCCGTCCAGAACGGGGAGCCCAGGCCGGAGACGGCGTTCAGGAACAGCGGCGGTTCGCCGACGTCGGGAGCTGTCGCGTCGGCAAGCAGCGTCGTCACCGCCACGCCGACGCGCGCGGCAAACCAGTCGAGCGCGCTGCCGGCACCGTTCACCGTACCCTCGAGCATGTAATCGACGCCGGAAGCGTCGGACCACACCACGCTCGCCAGCAAGCGCGGCGCCTCGTGCAGGTGGTCGCGGATTGCGCGCTGCACGAATGCGCCGGTACCCGCGTTGACGTACAGCGTCGTCGTCGCGAGCGGCCCGAAGGCGAACGGCACGGCCGACTGGTCGCCGGTCGCCACGGTCAGCGGCACGGGGCCGGCCGGGGTATCGAGCTCGCCGAACGCATAGCGGCTCGTCACGCTGTGCGGCAGGGACGCCCGGGGAATCCCGAACAGCGCGAGCAGCTCGTCCGACCAGTCGCGACTGCGGGGATCCCAGAGTTGCGTGCGCGAGGCATTCGCCGGATCGACGACCAGCGGGCGACCCACGAGCAGCCGGTGCAGGATGAACGCGGCGAGCGGTCCCATCGCCAGCGTGCCGGCCGCGGCCGCGGCCTGCACCGCAGGCAGGTGCTCGAGACACCAGCGCATCTTGCTCGCCCCGTAGTGCGGCGTGAGCGCGAGCCCGGTGCGTTCGCGAATCCACTCGCGCCGCGGCGCGAGGCGCTCGAGCCAGGCAGCGTGGCGCCGGTCCTGCCAGGAGATGACCGGCGAAAGCGCCGTGCCATCGCGACGATCCCAGCACACCATGCTCGAACGCTGGCTGGCGAGCCCGGCTGCCGTGATCCGCAGGCCGGCACGCGCCGCACGCACGCAGACCGCGTCGATCGCGTCGCGCAGCGAGGCGATCAGCTCCTCGGGCTCGTGCTCGACGCGATCGGCGCCTTCGCGCCGGGTCGCCACCGGCGCGAACGCCTCGTCCACGCGGTTGCCCGTCGCATCGAAGAGGATCGCCCGGCTCGCGTGCCCTCCCTGGTCGATCGCGAGCCACGTATTCAAGGGAGTTTTCGCCTGCGCCGGGAACCGGACCCTGGACCGGTGGCCAGTATAGGCCGCCACCCGATCATTCAGCAGCCACGTGGCTGCCGGGCGACATGAACACGACACCCCTGCCGCGCGGGAGAACGCCCTGCTGCGGGGCAATCGCTGTACGATTCGCGGGGTCGTCCACGATTTGTTCGCCGGAGCGCCGGACCATGCATCGCGTCGCGACCTACGGCAGTGACCGCCGCGCTCCGCCCGACGCTCATACGCAGCGCGACGATCGGGAAAGCCCGCAGTGACCACCGCCAGTCGCCCGGAGTTGCCGATCGAGGCGGCGCTGCCGGCGCTACGCGCGGCGCTCGCGCGCGCGCCGAACGCGGTGCTGCAGGCGCCGCCGGGCGCGGGGAAAAGCACCGGCGTACCGCCCGCGCTGCTCGACGCGGACTGGCTCGCGGGGCGGCGCATCCTGATGCTCGAGCCGCGGCGGCTGGCCGCGCGGGCCGTCGCTGCCCGCATGGCCTGGATGCTCGGCGAAAGTGTCGGGGAGACCGTCGGCTACCGGATGCGGATGGACACGCGGGTGGGTCCGCGCACACGCATCGAGGTCGTCACCGAAGGCATCCTCACGCGCCAGCTGCAGCACGATCCCGCGCTCGAGGGCACGGGCTGCGTGATCTTCGACGAATTCCACGAGCGCCGCCTGCAGGCTGACCTCGGGCTCGCGCTCACGCTCGACACACAGCGGCATCTGCGGGGCGACCTGCGGGTGCTGGTGATGTCGGCCACGCTCGACGGCGCGGCGGTTGCGCGCCTTCTCGGCACCGATGCCGTGGTGAGCGCGCCGGGACTGAGCCACCCGGTCGAAACGCACCATCTGCAGCGCGCCTCGGACGCCAGGCTCGAGCGACAGGCGACCGCAGCGGTGTTACGCGCCCTCGCGGAGCAGGATGGCGATCTGCTGGTGTTCCTGCCCGGCACGGGCGAAATCCGTCGCGTCGGGCAGGAACTCGGCGAGTGCGAGCTGCACTCCGGTACGCGCGTGCTGCCCCTCTACGGCGACCTGCCCCAGGAAGAACAGGACCGCGCCATCAGGCCCGCCGTCGCGGGCGAGCGCAGGGTCGTGCTTGCGACCAACATTGCCGAGACCAGCCTCACCATCGAGGGCGTGCGCGTCGTGATCGACTGCGGCCTCGAGCGACGCTCGCGTTTTGACCCCGGCACCGGCATGAGCCGGCTCGAGACGGTGCGCATCTCGCGCGCCGCCGCCGACCAGCGTCGAGGCCGCGCGGGCCGCCTCGGGCCCGGCGTCTGCTACCGGTTGTGGACGCACGCGGCCGAACGGGCACTTGCGCCGCACTCGCCGGCGGAGATCACGGAGGCGGACCTCGCGCCGCTCGCGCTGGAGCTGGCCGCCTGGTGCAGCACGGCCGACTCGCTCGCCTGGCTCGACCCGCCGCCCGCTGCAGCCCTCGGCCGCGCGCAGGAGCTGCTGCGTGCGCTCGGCGCCACCGGTGACGACGGACGCATCACCGCGCACGGGCGCGCGATGGCGCGCCTCGGGGCGCACCCGCGGCTCGCGCACCTGCTGCTGCGCGCGCGCGAGGCCGGCGCGGGGCCAACCGGCTGCGCGCTCGCCGCGCTGCTCGGTGAGCGCGATCTCCTGCGCGGCCCGGGGCGCGACGCCGACCTGCGCAGTCGCCTGGAACTCCTCGCCGCAGCCGACGCCGGACCGCGGCCCGACGCTGCATCCGTCAGGCAGGTCCGGCGTGCGATGCGGCTCTACGAGCGTCAGCTCGATCTGCCCGGCGAGTCCGGGCGCATCGCATCGGGCGAGGCCGGCTGGCTCCTCGCCTGCGCCTACCCGGACCGCATCGGTCGTGCGCGGGTGCCGGGCTCCGGCCGCTACCAGCTCGCCAGCGGGCGCGGCGCGGCTTTCGGTGAGCCGCAGGCGCTGGCCTCCGCCGAGTTTCTCGTGGCCGCACAACTCGATGCGGGCACGCGCGAAGCACGCATTTTTCTCGCCGCGCCCCTCACCCTCGGCACGATCGAGGAGCACTTCGCTGCCGACATCCGCGACGAGGATCACATCGGCTGGGACAGTCGCGAGCAGGCCGTGCTCGCCCGCCGGCAACGCACGCTCGGCGCGCTGGTGCTCACGGAGACGTCACTGCGCAACCCCGACCCGGATGCGGTCGCCGCCGCGATGCTTGCCGGTATCCGCGAGCTCGGCATCGACGCCCTGCCCTGGACGAAGGAGCTGCGCAGCTGGCAGGCCCGCGTCCTGCTGCTGCGGCGTGCCGACCCGAATGCGGGTGGGCCGTGGCCCGATGTAAGCGACGGCGCGCTGCTCGCGACTCTGGAGACCTGGCTCGCACCCTGGCTCGATGGCATCTCGCGGCGCGAGCACCTGACGCGGATAAAACTCGCCGATGCGCTGCGGGCGATGCTCGGCTACGCGCAGCAGCGCCAGCTCGACGAACTCGCGCCGACACACCTCACCGTGCCGAGCGGCTCGAGCATCGCCCTCGACTACCTCGACGGCGAGACGCCGGGCCTCTCGGCACGGCTGCAGGAGCTGTTCGGATTACGGGACACGCCACGCATCGCCGGCGGGCGTATCGCCGTCATGATGAAGATCCTCTCGCCCGCGCGGCGCCCGGTCCAGGTCACGCAAGATCTGAAAAGCTTCTGGGACCGGGGCTACCACGAGGTGAAGAAGGAGCTGAAGGGCCGCTACCCGAAGCACTACTGGCCGGACGACCCCTACCAGGCACAGCCGACGCGGCGCGTGCGGCCACGCTGAGCGACCGCAGCTACTTCCTCAGCAGCCAGAACACGAGCGTGACGAGCAGCGAAACGACGATGCTCGTGGTCAGCGGAAAATAAAAACCGAAACCGTCACGCTCGACACGGATGTCGCCCGGCAGGCGGCCGAGGCCGAGGCGCATGAGCCATGGCCAGGCGAGTCCCGCCATCAGGATCAGCAATCCCAGCGTGACCAGAATGCGTTGCATGCGCTGTCTGCTCCGGCCACCGCCCGTGGGCGGCCCCGCTCCGGCGGGTTGCTAGTCGCCCTTCTGGTAGGTGCCGACCAGCACCGCCTCGGCGAGCACGTGTCCGCGCATGGCCTGCTCCACGTCCGGCTTGCGGGCTCCCGGTGGTAACTGCAACTCGGAGTCGAGCGCGTAGAGCTTGTGGAAGTAGCGATGCCGGCCGATCGGCGGGCAGGGCCCGCCCCACTCCGTCCGGCGGAAATCGCTGGTGCCCGCCCGGGTGCCTGGCGGCAGGTCTGTGTTCGCGACCGCCTCCGGCAGGCCTGACGCCGTGGCGGGCATGTTGTAGAGCACCCAGTGCACCCAGGTCATGCGCGGCGCCGCCGGGTCCGGTGCATCGGGATCGTCCACGATCAGCGCCAGGCTTTTCGTCCCGGCCGGCACGCCGCGCCAGGCAAGCGGCGGCGACACGTCATCGCCTTCGCAGGTGTAGCGCGCCGGGATGCCGCCCTCGTGAACGAATGCGCTGGACTCGATCTCCATGGCCGTCTCTCCTGCCTGGACATGCGCGAGCGCCATTGCGGCGAGCAGGGCCAGCGCGCAGCGCGATTTCATGAACCGCTGCGCGCGCGACGCATCCGGGTTCCCATGCCGCGCCAGGTCGCGCCGGAACCTGACCGCGCCGTGCATGCTCAACCGCGCCATCGTCAGTTCGCCGCGACCGGCTCGGCCATGCTGGCCGTCATGGTGATCCAGCCGTCGTCCTGCCAGGGCGCGAAGTGGACCTTCATGCCCATCACCGCCGCGCGCTGCTGCATGGCCGGCACCGTGTAGTTCTCGTGGACCTCCCGCTCGGTCAGGTCGAACTGGCCAAGACCCTTGCCCGCTGCCAGCACGCGGCCGTAGGGTGACTTCCAGCGGATGGTCATGCCGTCGCGCTGGTAATCGAGCACCAGCTGATAGAAGCAGGCGGTGCGCTCGGTCAGCGCGATCAGGCCGAGCTGCGGATCACCGCCCATGCCGAGCAGTTTGCCGACGCGCAGGAGCATCGGCGTCTGCGTCTTCACCTCGTGTGCCACCATCTCGGCAGTGACGTTGTTGTCCTTGGCGAACTGCAATGCCGTCAGTTGTACCTTCACCACTGCGTCGTTGAGTTCGTGCTGGTAGGGCTCCGTGACGCTGACCACCTGGATCGCCCGCGCCACCGCGAGTCCGAGCGTTGCCTGCTGCTCCGGCGTGAAGTCCAGCGCGACACCGCGGTCCGGCCCGACCTTGCGGACCGCATCCATCACGGCCGTGCCGAGTTGCGCTTCGCGCCCGACAAAGCCGCTGTGGGTGTAGAAATCCCCCGGGGGCAGCGGCGCTTTCGGTTGGCGCGGCGGCGGACCGGCCGCCATGGCAACTCCCGCCAGCACGACGCCGAACAACATGCCCTGGGACAGGACACTCGCGATGCGGGTCATCATGGTGACAAGCCTCCTCCTGGTCGATGCCGACACTGTATTACCGCGCCACCGCCACTGCCGGCCGACAGATGGTCAGGCAGTCAACCCGTGCCGCGGGCCACCGCCCGAACCGGGCAGTCCTGGCTCAGTAGCCCATCCCGGCGCAACACTCCTGCAGGCCCTGCTCGCCGGCGACGCGCTGCGCACAGCCGCGGCCGGCCCGATTGGCGGCAAGGTCGCGCCGCGACGCATCGCCCGGACCGAAGGCATCGGCGATCTCCTTGGCATAACCGGCCATGAATGCGTCCCCGCCACCGCAGCGGATCGCGATAGCGCCGGCGGCGAGGCAGTGCTTGCGCAGGTCCGTGCTGCCCTCGAGCGCGAGCGAATCCACGGTGCGTTGCATGCAGCTCGACTCCGGCGCGCGCGGGTTCGCGCTGCAGGCACCGAGCAGGACAGCGCAGGCAAGGATCGCGACGAGCAGGCCACGACCGGCGAGCCAACTGAGCACCTCGGCCGCGTCGGCCTCGAACCAGCGGCGCGCGGACCCCAGGCGAAACGTGTAGCCCCAGGCATCCATGTCGGCAAACATCCGTTCGCGACCCATGCCGGGAATCGCATCGGCGAGCAGAATCTGCAGATAGCAGACCGCGTTCTCCTCCTCGAAGCTGCCACCGGCGTCGGTGTCGAGGGATGCGCGACGCGCGGCATCCATGCAGATGTAGTGAGCGGCCTCGTGCAGCGCCGAGTGCAGCGGCGTATCCGGGCGCAGGTAGAGCGTGTCCCCGACGAGACCCGCCTCCGGCGCACCCCAGTAACTGCCGGGGATCGCCGCGTCGGCCGCGAGCACAGCCACACGCAACCCGTGCGACGCGAGCAGCTCGCGCAGCGGCCCGACGCCGACAGCGTCGATCGTCGTCACTCGCGCCGGTTTCACAGGCGATCCCGCAGGGCGTACCAGAGCATGCCGAGCGCGAGCAGCGGCTGGCGCAACAGCGTGCCACCGGGCCAGGCGGGCGCGGGCAATCGCGCCAGCACGTCGAAGCGCTCCGCAGTTCCGGCGATGGCCTCGGCGATCAGCCGGCCCGCGAGCACGCCGATCGAGATGCCGTGGCCGGAGTAGCCCTGCGCGAACCAGGCATTCGGCGCCAGCCGCCCGAGCTGGGGCAGCCGGTTCCGGCTGATGCCGAGCGCCCCGCCCCAGGCGTAGTCCACCGCGACGTCGTCGAGTTGCGGGAAGACCCGATGCAGGTACGGCCGCACGAAAGCGGCAATGTCCTGCGGGAAGCCGGCCCGGTAGTTCTCGCCACCGCCGAACAGCAGGCGGCGGTCGGCCGACAACCGGAAATAATTCACGACGAAGCGGGTGTCGTGCACGCAGACGTCGTCGCGAATCAGCGACCGCGCGCGCCCGGCACCGAGCGGCGCGGTGGCAACGATGAAGTTGTTGATCGGCATGATGCGACTGGCGATACGCGGCTCGAGCCCGCCGAGATAGGCGTCGCAGCCGAGCACCACCTGGGACGCCTGCACCTCGCCCTCCGCCAGCCGCACGACCGCCGGGGTCGCGCGCGTGTAGCCGAGTGCCCTCGAGTCCTCGAACAGCTGCGCACCGGCCGCCTCGCAGGCACGCGCGAGGCCGAGTGCGAAATTCAGCGGGTGCAGGTGCATGGCACCGCCGTCGAGCAGGCCACCGAAGAAGGCGCGGCTGCCGAGCATCGCGGGCAGCTCCCCGGCGGGAATGAAGCGGGCATCGTGGTAGCCGTAGTCGCGCGCGAGCTTCTCCGCCCGGGCGCGCAGCGCAGTGGTGTCGCCCGGCTTCGCGGCGGCGATCAACTGGCCTGCCCGCAGATCGCAGTCGATGCCGTGGCGCGCAATCCGCTCGCGAACGCTGTCCTTCGCCTCCGTGGACAGATCCCACAGGCGCCGCGCCTGCTCGCGGCCGAAGCGTGCCTCCAGCTCAGCCTCGTCCTGGCGCAGGCCGCTGCCAATCTGCCCGCCGTTGCGCCCGGCCGCCCCCCAGCCGATGCGTTGCGCCTCGAGCAGCACCACCTTGTAGCCGCGCTCGACCAGATGCAGCGCCGCCGAGAGCCCCGTATAGCCGCCGCCGATGACGCACACATCGGCATGGACGCGCCCGCGCAGCCGGGGCCGCCGTATCAGCCCGACGGCGGACGCGGCGTAGTACGAGTCCGGGTAACCGTTTTGCACGGGCGGGCGCAGCACCATGTCGCACGAAGGTGCGTTCCAGTATGACCGAAACCGCCCTGCCCGATTTCCCCCCTGCCGCAGCGGCCGGCGGAAGAACCAGGCGGCCATGGCGGCGCAACCGCCCGCGCCCAGCGCGAGCGGCCAGGCCGGGTCCGCGCCATAGAGCGTCGTGGCAAGCACCGGCCCGATCAACATGCCGAGCACCGGGGCCGTGGCGAGCAGGCCGGCTACGGCACCCTGCTCGCCCGGCGTCACGCTCAGCGTTGCCGCCGCATTCAACCCCGAACTCAGGCTGCTGTAGCCGAGCCCGATCAGCGCATAAGCGAAGTAGAGTTCGTGCACGCTGCGCGCCGCGAGCAGCACCAGCAGCGACAGCGCGAGCACCACGAAACCCGCCCGCAGCAGCGCGACCGGGGCCGGCCGGAAGCGCTGCAGGATGCCGGCCTGCACGACGACCATCACCACGCCCATGACCAGCAGCGCGACGCTGGTCGCGCGCGTGACCGGCTCCCGCCCGGACAAGCCGAAGCCATCCTCGAGGTAGAACACCGTGATGGTCTGCACGCCGGTGAGGACCAGCACCCCCAGGCACCAGGCAGCCAGGTAGGGAAACACCCGACGGTCGGTCGGCGCCATGCGGGCGCGAGTGCTCGTCGCGGCGTGCCGGGCAGGCTCGCGCAGTGCCAGGCTCGCGACTGCGGCTACCGCAGCGGAGAGCCCGGCAGCCACGTACATCGGCAGGACCGCGCCGATCGCCGACAAGGTACCGCCCGCGATGGGCCCGAGGATCGTGCCGACCCCGCCCGCGACACCGATCAGCGCCATGCCCCGCGTGCGCTCCTGCGCGGCCGTGATGTCGGCCACATAGGCCGTTGCCGCCGGTTGCGTGGCCGCCGCCAGCAGACCGTAACCGAGGCGGGCGGCGAGCAGCAGTGCGAAGAGCGAGCCGGGCGCGATCCAGCCGGCGAGACCGGCCTGCAGCGCCAGGGCGAGCAGCAGGAACCCCAGTGCGTAGCCGGCGAGACCGATGATGAATACCGGCCGGCGCCCGATGTCCTGGCTGCGCCGGCCCCAGTACGGCGAGGCGAAACCGAGCGTGACGTTCGCCGCGGCAATCAGCACGCCGTACTGCAGCTCCGACAGGCCGAGCTGGCGCACCAGCGGCCCGAACACGACGAACAGCAGCGCCATGCCGATCCGGTCGCTCACCATCCCCGCGACCAGGATGGCCCTGTCGCGAGTGCCGGCAGTCACTGGCCGGACTGCTTGACCTTGCTGTCGTAGGCCGCCCGGCGCAGCATCGCCCGCTGCTCGAGGTAATCGAGCGTGTCCTTGTACAGGCCCGGCTGCGGCCCGATGCTCTCGCCGAACACCATGGCGAGATCCGCCGCCGCGTCGTAGGCAGGCCAGTGCGGCAGTCCCGGTCCGTTCGGGTCACCGTTCCTCGCGAAATTGATCCAGTACTGGCGCAGCCGGTCACCCCAGGCGAAGTCCGCCGCACTCAGCTCGGGTGACTTCGGCAGGTTGAGCTCCGGGCGCGCGCGCAGCACCCCGAAGATGAACGGAACCTCGATACCGTGGCCGGCACCCGGCACTTCGCCCCGCATGCTCTCCTGCACGTAGGTGACGTGGTAGAGCCAGGTCGGAGCGCCGCGGCGACTCATCTGTCGCGCGAGGTAGCGGGTCGAGGTCAGGAACAGCCCCTCGGCGAACCAGCGTTGCGAAACGCCGATGCGGGTCCACTGGTCGTCGAAAACGGCGAGATCCTCCGCGGACAGCCCGTCGAGCATGGCGCCCGCCATGAACCACTTGCCGATCAGCGGAATGCCCGCAATCTGGTCCCACTCCCAGCTGTTCGCGCCGCCGATGTAGGGCACGTCGTGTTGTGCGCCACGCTCGAATATCCGCACGATATCGTCGGGCACGACCCGGCCATCGACGACCGGGTTGAAGCTGATGAGCTGCTGCTCCTGGTACTCGATGATCTGCTCCGGCGTCAGCGCGCGCAGACCGCGGGCCACCGCGCCGTCGTCGCCCGCGACGCCGAAGTGCTCCGCGAACGCGACACCGACCTCGTTCCACGACTGTTCGTGCGGGCCGGTCGGGCCGGGGCTCGACACGCGCCGGCTGCCGTCGAGCGTGATCGCGCTGCCTTGCGCGATGGCGCGCTGGAACAGGCCCTTCGAGGCCGGCGTGACCATGAGCACGTTGACCGACACCCCGCCGGCGGAGTGGCCGAAGATCGTCACCCGCTGCGGATCGCCACCGAAGGCCGCGATGTTGTCGCGAACCCACTCCAGCGCGGCGATCTGGTCCATCACACCGTAGTTGGCCTGCGGCTCCTGCGGCTGGGTGCGCGTGAGCGCCGGATGGGCGAAGCGGCCGAGAAACCCGATGCGGTAGTTGACCGTGACGATGACCAGCCCGGCGCGCGCGAGTACGCTGCCGTCGTGCTCCGGAAACGAGCCGGAGCCGTACTTCATGTTGCCGCCGTGGAAATACACCATCACCGGCCAGCGCGTGTCCGCCACCGGTGCCGGCGCCCAGATATTCAGCGTCAGGCAGTCCTCGTTCATGCCGACCGTTCGGATATGTTCGTCGGCCCACGGCGGGTACTTGCCGACCGCCTGCGGGCAGACCGCGCCAAAGCGGTCGGCAGGCCGCACGCCCGTCCAGTGCTCGTGCGGCGCCGGCGGACGCCAGCGGCGCTCGCCGGTCGGTGGTGCTGCAAAGGGAATGCCGCGAAAGACCCGCAACCCGTCCGCTTCCACGCCCGCTACCGCGCCCGCCGTGGTCTGCACGACCGGGGCGGCAAGCGCGCTGGCCCCGAGCATCCAACAGGCGACGAGCAGCAGCGCACGCGGGACTGCGGTGCGGCCCCCCGGGGGATGAGCGCCGGCCCGGGGCCGCCGTGCACGGGAAACCAGAGGTATCCGCATTGTATTTCGCATGGCTGACGCCTTCCCTCTCATGCTCTGCACCGGCCGGTGGAGTATGCGTCATGCGCCCCGGGGCCGCAGCCCCGGGGCGGTGATCCGCGCAACCGGTTTCGCTTACACTGCGGGGCCCGCGTCGACGCACCGCCCGGATCCGATCATGCCAGCCCCGCACTCCACGAGCGAAAGACTCACTGCTGCCGCGAAACGGGTCGCCCGGCCCCCGGCCCGCCTCGACGCGGAGTGCGGCCGGTGAGCGGCGCCACGACACTGGCGGTGCTCGCCTTCGGTTTCATGCTCGGGCTGCGCCACGCCACCGAGCCCGATCACGTCGTCGCGGTATCGACCATCGTCAGCGAACGGCGCTCGCTGCTGAAGGCGGCGACGGTGGGCGTCTACTGGGGTCTCGGCCATACGGCGTCGCTCCTCGTCGTCGGACTGCTCGCGATCGGGGCGGGCATCATGGTTCCCGAGTCGATTGCCAGCAGGCTCGAACTCGGCGTCGCCGCGATGATCGTCCTGCTCGGTGCGAGCCTGCTGCGCTCCGCGCTCGCGCCGGCCGCCGCGCCCGATGACGGGCACCGCATGGCGCACTCGGGCGAGGCGCATGCGTCGCGCATCGGCTGGAAGCCGCTGATCGTCGGCATGATTCACGGGCTCGCCGGCTCCGCCGCCCTGATCGTGCTGATTCAGGCCGAACTGGCGCGCGAGGCCTCGGGCCTCCTCGGCATCGGCTTCCTGCTGCTCTTTGGCGTCGGCTCGATCGCCGGGATGCTCGCCATGGGCACGGTGATCAGCCTGCCCTTCGTGCTCAGCGCGGGTTCCGTCGCGCCGCTGCGGGCGTACCTGCAACGCCTCGCCGGGGCCGGCAGCGTGCTGTTCGGGTTGTATTACGGCTGGCAGGCCTGGTAGCCGCCGGCCGTCCTGCGCTCAGCCGGCCGTCCTGCGCTCAGCCGGCCATCGCGCGCGCGGTAATGTCGAGCGTGCGCCGCGCCTTGTCCACCAGTTCGTCGATGTGCGAGCGGGTCACCACCAGGGGTGGGGCGACGATCATCGAATCGCGCACGTGACGCATGACGAGCCCCTGCTCGACGCTCGTGTCGCGGCAGGTCTCGCCGATCGCCTTCGCGGCGGGAAACCGCGCCCGCGTCGCCTTGTCGGCCACCAGTTCGAGCGCGCCCATCAGGCCCACGCAGCGAGCCTCGCCGACCAGCGGGTGATCGGCAAGGCTCAGCCAGCATTGCGCGAAATAAGGCGCGAGCTCCTCGTGCACCCGCTCGACGATGCCCTCGCGACGCATCAGTTCCAGCGCGGCCACGGCCACGGCGCAAGCCACCGGGTTGCCCGAGTGCGTGAAGCCGTGATGGAACTCGCCGCCCTCATCCACCAGCGCATCGCCGACACGATCACCGACGAGCACGCCGCCAAGCGGCAGGTAGCCGCTGTTCACCGCTTTCGCGAACACGATCAGGTCAGGCTCGATGCCGTAGTACTGTGACCCGAACCACTCGCCGAGGCGGCCGAAGCCGGTGATCACCTCGTCGGCAACCAGCAGGATGCCGTACTCGTCGCAGATGCGCTGGATCTCCGGCCAGTAGCTGTCCGGCGGAATGATCACGCCGCCGGCGCCCTGCACCGGCTCGCCGATGAAGGCGGCAACCTGGTCTGCGCCGATCTCGCGGATCTTCTGCTCGAGCGCCCCGGCAACCCTGAGTCCAAACTCGTCCGGGTGCAGCCCGGCGCCGAGCTCGAACCAGTACGGCTGCTCGATGTGCGCAATGCCGGGTATCGGGAGGTCGCCCTGCGCCTGCTGCGCGGGCATGCCGCCGAGGCTCATGCCGCCGATGGTGCTGCCGTGGTAGGCGTTCCTCCGGCTGATGACGGTCTTCCTGCCGGGCTGGCCCTGGATATCCCAGAACCGGCGCACCAGGCGGATGATGGTGTCGCTCGCCTCCGACCCGGAGTTCGTGAAGAAGACGCGGCCGAACGCGGGCGGCGCAAGCTCCGCGAGCAGTGTCGCCAGCTCGATTGCCGGCGGATGCGTGCACTGGAAGAAGCTGTTGTAGTAAGGCAGCGTTTCGAGCTGGCGCAATGCCGCCTCGATCAGCTCGCGCCGTCCGTAGCCCAGGCTGACGCACCACAACCCCGACATGCCGTCGAGTATCCGGCGCCCGTCGGCTTCGTAGATGTACACGCCTTCGCCACGGCTGATGACCCGCGTGCCGCGCGCGCCGATCTGGCGGTGGTCGCTGAACGGATGCAGGTAGTGGCGCCGGTCGAGTTCCTGCAGGTCTGCCAATGTTTCACGGTGCTTCATGCAGTCGGGCGCCCCCAGTGTCCAGATCGCGGCTGCCGCCGCTCCTACACATTCAGCAGCAGGAACTCCCGCTCCCACGGGCTGATCACCTCGAAGAACCGTTCCTGCTCCTCGCGCTTGATGGCCGCGTAGACCTGCACGAAGCGCTCGCCGAGCAGCCTGCGCAGCGGTTCGCTGCCTTCGAGCAGTTCAAGTGACTCGTTGAGCGTGCGCGGCAGGGCGAACGGCAGCCGGTAGGCGTTGCCGGTCTCCGGCGCGGAGGGCTCAAGCCGCTCCTGCATGCCGAGGTAGCCACAGGCGAGCGAGGCTGCGATTGCGAGATAGGGGTTCACGTCGGAGCCTGCCACGCGGTTCTCGACACGCCGGTCCTGCGGGCCGGTTTCCGGCACCCGGAGCCCGACCGTGCGATTGTCGTAGCCCCACTGCAGGTTGATGGGCGCCGCCATGTAGCGCGTGAAGCGCCGGTAGGAATTCACGTAGGGCGCAAGCAGCAGCGCCACATGCGGCAGGTAGGTCTGCAGCCCGCCGATGAAATGGCGGAACTGCGGGCTCTCGCTGCCGTCGGGCTGGGAAAACACGTTCGCGCCATCCTCCGCCCGGACCACGCTCAGGTGCCAGTGCATGGAGCTGCCCGGTTCGTTCTGCATGGGCTTGGCCATGAACGTGGCGTAGATCTCGTGGCGCATCGCCGCCTCGCGCACGATCCGCTTGAAGACGAACGTCTGGTCGGACAGCGCCATCGCGTCGCCGTGCAGGAAGTTCACCTCGAGCTGCGCCGTGCCCTCTTCGTGGACCAGGTTGTCGACCTCGATCTGCATCGCTTCGCAGTAGTCGTAGATGTCCTCGATGAGCGGCTCGAACTCGTCGATCGCGTCCAGGCTGTAGGGCTGGCGCACGGTCTCGGCGCGCCCGGAACGCCCGGTCGGCGGCACGAGCGGGTAGTCGGGATCCGTGTTGCGCTTGACCAGGTAGAACTCGACCTCCGGCGCCACGACCGGGCGCAGGCCGCGCGCGGCATACAGGTCGAGGATGTTGCGCAGCACCTGCCGCGGGGCGATATCCACGGGCGTGCCGTCCATCAGCTCGCAGTCGTGGATGACCAGCGCAGTCGGCTCGTTCGCCCATGGCACCAGGCGGATGGTCGAGAGATCCGGCTCCGCGATCATGTCGCGGTCGGTGGGCGAGAACACCGTCTCCTCCGGGTGCTCGCCGGTGACCGTCTGGATGAAGACGGATTCGGGCAGCCGCATGCCACCTTGGGCTGCGAAGGTCTTCGCCGGCATGAACTTGCCGCGCGCGATCCCGGCCTGGTCGGGGATGATCGCCTCGACCTCGGAGATCCTGCGCTCGGTCATCCAGTCGACGAGATCCTGTCTGTGGTTCATATCGTTCCGTTCACGCGCGCTGCGCGCATTTCATCCGGCACGGTAGCGCCGCGCGGCGTCGCCGAACGCCTGGAAGATCGTCATGGAGAGCGGGTTCTGCCGGGCCTGCCACTCCGGGTGCCATTGCACGGCCAGCGAGAAACCGGGTGCGTCGCGCACCACGAATGCCTCGATGAGCCCGTCGGGCGCGACTGCCTCCACCGCGAGCGCCCCGGCGAGCGCGTCCACGCCCTGCGAGTGAACGGAATTCACCGTGGCATGCGTCTGCCCGCTGATCCGCTCGAGCAACCCGCCCGGCGTGAACGTCACCTCGTGCCGCGGCGCGTACTGCAGTTCCAGCGGGTCGTCGGGGTCCTCGCGGTGATTGCCGAAGCCCGGCAACTCATGCACCGCCTGATGCAGGGAGCCGCCAAACGCGACGTTCATCTCCTGGAAGCCGCGGCAGATCGCCATCAGTGGCAGACCCGCGCGCACTGCTGCAGGTATCAGCGCCAGCGCGGCGCGATCGCGCTCGGGGTCGTGCTTCGTGCCGGGCTTGCTCGGCGGCCCGTCGTACTGGCGCGGCTCGACGTTCGACGGGCTGCCGGTGAGCAGCAGCCCGTCGAGCCGGCCGAGCATCCCGGCGACGTCGAACGTACCGCCGAGCACGGGCACACACAGCGGATCGCCGCCGGCGCCATCGGCAATGGCAAGCAGGTACTTCTCTCCGGTGACGTGGAACGGATGGTGACCGAGCTGGCGCCGGTCGCAGATGACGCCGATGAGCGGACGCGGGTTGCGCATGGAACTACGTTGCCAGAGCGCCCGCCACCCCGCCACCACCCCCTGTCGCGCCAAAGGGATGCAGCAGGCGCCCCGCTGCTTGATGCAGTGCTTTGCGCTGGCTGCGGGATTCTGTCAGATGGCTTCCTGAAGGGGTTGGCACACGTTCGCCGGCGGGTATCGCGTCTCAGAAGAGCGCGCGGTTCAGCGCCAGGTGCACCTGGATGCTGGCCGCAAAACCGAGGGCGACTGCCCAGGTCCAGCGCAGGTGCCCGAAGAACGTGTAGTCGCCGCGCGCCTGCCCCATCAGGGCGACACCGGCCGCCGAGCCGATCGATAGCAGCGAACCACCGACACCGGCGGTGAGCGTGACCAGCAACCAGTGCCCGTGCGACATGTCGGGGGACATGTTGAGAACCGCGAACATGATCGGGATGTTGTCCACGACCGACGAGGCGACACCGACGAGAACGTTCGCCGCCAGCGGACCGAGATCGGTGTAGGTGGCCCGCGCGAGCACATGCAGGTAGCCCAGCGCGCCGAGACCGCCGACGCTGATGACCACGCCGTAGAAGAACAGCAGCGTGTCCCACTCGACCCGCTTCATGCTGACGAAGATGTCGAAGGGTTTTTTCGCCGGCTTGAAGCCTTCCGGAGCCGGCGGACGCATGGCCTCGGACATCGGACCGTTGTAGACGCGCAGCTCGTCGCGCCGGATCAGGTAACCCCAGGTGGTCAGCAGCCCCAGCCCCGTCATCATGCCGAGCGCCGGTGGCAGGTGCAGAAAGTTATGTCCGGCCACGGTGAGTGCGATGGTGAAGGCGAACAGGACGACGACGACGTAACCGCCCGGTTTCACCGTCGCACCGGCGCCGGTCGCGGCCGGCCTCGCGTCGGGCACCGCGAACGACATCGCGGCCGCGGGAATCAGCCAGTTCACCAGCGCAGGCACGAACAGGTCGAAGAATTCGAAGAAAGTCACGACGCCGCGCTGCCAGACCATCAGCGTCGTGATGTCGCCGAACGGGCTGAAAGCGCCGCCGGCGTTGGCCGCCACGACGATATTGATGCATCCCAGGGAGATGAACCGTGGATTGCCGGCGCCGACGGCGATCACCACCGCGCCCATGACCAGGGCCGTGGTCAGGTTATCGACGACCGGCGAGATCCAGAACGCCAGGGCCCCGGTGATCCAGAACAGTGCCCGCAGACGCAAGCCGCGGGCGACCAGCCAGTCCCGCAGCGCATCGAAGATCGCGCGTTCCTGCAGGGTGTTCACGAAGGTCATCGCCGAGAGCAGGAACAGCAGCAGCTCGCCATACTCTTCGATCTGGCTGCGCAGGATATCCCCCGCCCCGGCGATGCCGGCCTCGGCGTAGGCCACGCCGACCAGCATCCAGATCACCCCGGCGGCAATCACCATCGACTTCGACTTGCGCAGGTGGGTGAACTCCTCGGCCACGACGAACGCGTAGGCGACGAGGAACACCAGCAGCGCGGCAATGGCAAATGGCGTGTGGACAAGATTGGCGGCGGCGATGGCCGGCTCCGCGCCCTCCGCCAGGGCGGCCGGTGCGAGCGCCAACCCGCCCAGCACACCGCCTGCGCACCAGGTCCAGGCCATCGACATTCGAACTCTCCGGGACGCCATCCGCTGCGCAGCGTACCCCAGTGCGGCGAAGCCCGGCCAGTCGCCGCTGGCGCCGCTGCTGATTAACCACCCTACCGGAACCAGCTCCATGACCCGCGCGGAAATGGAACTCAATGGTCGACGGTGGGCGTCAGAACTGACCCAAGCTCAACCGAGAAAATGCCGATGCTCTGGCATGAAGCGCAATGCAGAAACGGGTAATACCGATCTCCGTGTTCGGCTCGTGATAGTCGCCGCGAAGCCCCGTTCGGCCATTCGACACAAAAAAGCATGCGGCATCGTACAACTGCTCGCGCACAAGACGCAGACAGACTAGCTCGTACCGCGAAGCGTAACTCAGACTCTGGAACTCCTCATTCATTGGATAGTGAACAAGTTGCTGCCGTTTCGTTGGCCGTGTTGACATTTCTGTCTCTTCAAGCATGAAGAGATAACCGAGCCAAGGTTTCTGGGTCGGCCGATAAGCGCCCGTGCGGTACGCTGCCCAAAAGTCCGTGGCATTACCCAGTGCTTCCTCCACTCGGTTATTGAAGTTGTTGCCGAAGCTGCCGACCTGAGACTTGACCTCAATTACCGCGACTAAATCACGGCGGGACGTCACAACCAGGTCCCATTCCTTCGCCGGCCGGTAATAGCCGGGCAGCAGTCGCGATTTCTTTTCACGTCCATGGATCTCTGCGGCGGGGAGTCCTGCATCCTCGCAAACTGACTCAATCAACCGCACAAAACCATCAGCATGTTTGCCACCGGTAACCGCCCCGCGAGTCCCGGCGTCTCTTCGTCCTGAACTCCGTCCCTGTTTCCTGTGCTGTTTCGCACGAGTTTTCCAGAAATGCTGGACCGCGTTCCGGAGGCCAGCTTCAACGTCAAGCATTGTCAGAATGCCGGCGAATCGCATGCGTAGAGAAAAGGCTGCTGAGTTCCTTGGCAAGCCGGCTGCCAGCCATGTCGAAATAGTGAGGGTCCACTTCAATCCCGATGCTATTGCGGCCCCACTTTGCCGCCGCTAGGTTCGTACTACCGGTGCCCATAAATGGATCCAGCACTGTGTCACCAACAAAGCTGAACATCCGGATCAAGCGCTCCGCCAGATCGACGGGGAACGGAGCCGGATGGTTTTTAGTTGAGGCGCCCGTCAGGCCAGTCCAGACCTGCTGAAACCAGGCTTTATGATCGGCGGAGCCAATGACACTCAGCACGCGGGTTTCAATGGAAGGACTGCGATATCCGCCGGGACGGCGCTGCATAAGGATGAACTCGATATCGTTCTTGATGACCGCGTTGGGCTCATAGGGCTTGCCGAGGAAGCCGCCGCCGTTGCCTTCGGCTTCGAATTTAGCGTTGGCGATCTTGTGCCAGATGATCGGTGCCAGGTTGCTGAACCCAATCGTGCGACACTCAACCTGAATCGAAGCATGCAACGGAACAACTGTATGCTCACCTTCATTCTTGCGGCGTGACAGGCATACATCGCCCACAACGCAGATAAGGCGCCCACCTGGCACAAGGACACGAAAGCAATGCTGCCAAACCTTATTCAACTCCTTAACAAAGGCCTCGTAGTCAGCGATGTGGCCCATCTGGCCGGGAGTTGATCGGTAGTCCTTAAGAGTCCAGTACGGCGGCGACGTCACGACTAGGTGAACGCTCTTGTCCGGGATAAAACTCAAAGCACGCGCGTCTCCTAGATGTAGATCGTGCTGCGTCCCTAGCCGTCCCACGTAGTCCGTAATTCGCGCGAGTAGCTGTTCGTCCTTGGCAATCCGAGGGAGAGCGGTCTGGTGGTCACCCAAGGACCCGAGATCCACCGGAAACACATCGGTACGCCGGGTCTTTTTCGTGCTGCTCGCACAGCTCGTCGTTCCCGCGGCGTCAACAGCATCCGAAACATCCACTGAAGCTATATCACCTCTTGGCGCCATATCGTGCACACCGCGATAACCCGTTGAGATACTGACACTACTGGTCGCCGCCCAGTACCCTACCGACAAAATGTCGTCCCGGCTTCGGCGACTCACAACGTACACCGCCCCCAAGACCGCAGCAATGCCAGAAAACAGGCAACCCTCCTTGAAATGTGCCTCTACCAGGTCACCTAGGTTCTGAAAGGCAGATCTCCGATTACTTCGACCTGGCACCTGATACGGGCAGAGGAAGCCCTGCGCCGGCGCGGCAAGTTGCCGGCCGGACCCGTTCCGAAGGATCATAGCGGCGGGCAGCAGGAAGCGTGCAATGACCACCAATACCCAGGCAGACTCCGGATTCGGTGTCGGCGATTTCGCCTTGCGGCTCGTCATCGCGCTGGCGCTCGTATTACTGACCTTCAACCCCACCCGGTATTGCTTCGTCGCCTGGCTGATGCGGTCGATTGCGGCCGGTGAGGCCAGCGCCATTCACGCGCTGGCGGGTATCGTGCTGCTCATCGGCTGGGTGGTCTTCCTCAACGCCTCCAGGGACTCCCTCGGCGCCGCGGGTTTCGTTCTGGGCGCGGCATTCTTCGCCGCGCTGGTGTGGGCGCTCACCGACTTCGACCTGATCGATCTCGACTCGGGTACTGCCGTCGTCTGGATTGCCCTCATCTGCATCGCTGCCCTGCTCGCCGTCGGCATGTCATGGGGGCACTGGAAACGCCAGGCAAGCGGCCAGGTCGAGATGGACCGCTAGGGCGCGGTCCAGGCCATCCCGACGCGGCAGCTGTCGATCAGCCGCTGGATGGCAGGATGGCGTACGCGCCTGCCCAGTGTGAGCGCATAGAGACGGTCGACGAGCCCTGGAACCGTGCCGAGCTGAAGCAGGCCGTCGCGACGCTTCGCCTCCTCGGCCAGCGCCTGGCGGATCGGCACCAGGCCGTGGCCACGCGAAGCGAAGCCGTTCATCAGCGGGACATCGTCGAGCTCGCCGACGATGCGCGGCCGAATGCCCTCTTCGGCAAACCAGGAGTCGAGCCCCTCGCGCAACACGCCGCCGGCAGACGGTAGCAGCAGCGGGGCGCCGTCGAGCGATCGCGGGAACCCCTCACGGTATCGTCCGGCCAGACGCGCCGTGCCGTAGATGCCAATGCGCGTCTCGCCGATCAGGTGCGCATGGATGGGTCCCGCGCTCGCGCGTGGCGGCAGGCGATCGGTTATCAATACGTGCACGGTGCCGGCAATCAGCGCGCGGCACATGGCATCGAGGCCGCCAACCGACACCTCGATCCTGACGGTGTTCTTCGACCCGAAGACCGGGCGCAGGGCGGCATAGAACAACGACCTCGGCACCGAGGCGAGCATCGCGACGCGCAAGCGGCCTTCGCGCTGGCCCGAGACCGCCTCGACCAGCTCGAAACCGAGTCGGAAGATCTGCTCGCAGTAACTCGCCACGACCTCGCCCTGCGGAGTCAGGCGCACGCCACGCGACCGGCGCAGGAACAGTCTCGTGCCGAGCGCGGCTTCGAGCGAGGCGAGCTGCGCGCTCAGCGTCGAGTGGCGCACGCCGAGCAGACGGCTCGCGCCGGCGAGGCTGCCCTCCTGCGCGACGATCCAGAAGCGGTACAGATGGTGATAGTTGGGGCGAGCTGCCATTCTCCCGCGGGCTCCTCGCAACTCAGGCGGCGACTCCTTCCGGCCGTTGCCTCATTGTGGCAGAGCGACTCACCCGAACGCAGCTGCGTTTTTTTCGACAGCTGCAGTCGTGGCGTTGGGCTGGGCGCGTCGGCACCGGCCCGCTAGCCTCGCAGGATAATGGCCACTGCCCCCAGGAACTCCCGCACGGCGCTCGAACTGCCGCGCCTCCCCTACGCCCCCGATGCGCTCGCGCCCGGCATCTCCGCCGATGCGTTGCTCTATCACTACGGGCACCACCACGCCGGCTACTGCAGGACTGTCGCCCGCCTCGTCCGGGGCAACCGCAGATTCGAGGACGCCTCGCTCGAGGAGATCATCGGCGAAGCTACCGGCGCGCTGGCGAACGCCGCAGCGCAGGTCTGGAACCATACGTTCTACTGGCGTTCGCTCGGCCCACGACCTGGCCGGCCGGATGCGGCGCTGCTGCGCGCGATCGACCGCTCCTTCGGCTCGCGGGCTGCGCTCTCGAGACGGTTCCGGAAAGAGGCGCTGGATCTGTTCGGCAGCGGCTGGGTCTGGCTGGTCGCAACCGGCAGCGGCACGCTCGACGTCGTCTCCACGCCCAATGCGGGCTTGCGCCTGCACGAAGAAGGCTGGTGGCCGTTGCTCGTCTGCGATGTGTGGGAGCACGCCTATTACATCGACTATCGCGGCGACCGCGCCGCCTACCTCGATGCATTCTGGGCGGCCATCGACTGGGTAATCGCGAGCGAGCGTTACGCTACGCTGCGCGCCAGGGGCAGGCTGCAGCGGCAGGCGGCTCCCGATCGTCGTCCGGGGCGTTGGAGCGTACAGGGTAGCCACAGCTGGCACCCGGCTGTCGGTCCGCATCACGCAGCGGAGTAGCGCCGTTGCATGAACCCTTCGCCATCCGGGACTGCGCGCTCGTCGCGATTGCGACCGGTCAGCGTGCCCAGACGCTGCGCGAACTGCGCGACGGCCTGCTCCGGGTGCCCAGAGAGAGTATCTACTACCACTTCTGGGGGCGGCTGTTGCGGCCGCGGTTCGACGACACGGAATTCCACAACGACTTCGCCGCCTGGACGCGCCACTGCCTGCACGACGAAACCCTGGCCGAGCGGCTGGCGGTGATAGATCCCGCGGATTTCACCGACCTCGAGGAGCTGCGCCACGAACTGGTGGAGGTCATCGAGAATCGGCTCGACGAGACCGACGTCATGCAGTTCGCGCGACGTGACCGGCAATTTCATTTCCGCCGTTGCCAGACAGTGGTGTTCGACACCGGCAACCGCGTGCGCGATCCACAAGCACTGGCGCAGGCCATTCCGGCCATGTCCGTCGGCAGCGTCTATTACCACGTAATCGACGCACGCTGGCGCGAACCGGTGCGGACGGACGACTTCAGAACCTGGCTCCGCCAGTTCGGCCGCAAGTACGGACCACTGTGCGACGAGCTGGCTGGCGTCGCCCCCTATTTCTCGAACCTCGCGCAGCTGCGCGCCGAGATCGGGAGGCTGGTCGGCGTCTTCATCGACAGGGGGGCGGCCCGATGAGCGGCAGCACGCTGCTGAAGCAATACGCGGAAGTAGCCGGCCGCGACGTGGTGCGCCAGCTCGAGCTGCTCGCCGCGCCGCTGAAGGGCCTGCGGCTCGTGCACGTCAACTCGACCCGACGCGGCGGCGGCGTCGCCGAAATCCTGGAGAAGCTGGTTCCGCTCATGACGGAGCTCGGCATCGCCGCGAGCTGGGAAGTGATCGAGGGATCACCAGAGTTCTACGAGTGCACGAAACTCTTTCACAATGCGCTGCAGGGGCAGAACACGACGGTCCCCGAGAGGCTGCTCAGCGAATACGAGCGCGTCAACGAGCTCAACGCGGCTCGCATGCGCGCCGAACTCGAGCAGGCCGACATCGTGTTCATTCACGATCCGCAACCGGCTGCTCTACTGAGCCACATGCCCAAGCGCAAGGGCAAGTGGATCTGGCGCTGTCACATCGACGTCAGCCATCCGCATCGACCGGTGTGGCGCTACCTGCGCCCGCTGGTCGCCGAGCACGATGTGAGCGTGTTCTCGCTCGCGGATTTCGTCCAGTTGCTGCCGCATCCGGTCTATCTCATACCGCCGAGCATCGACCCACTGTCGGAGAAGAACGCCGAGTTGCCTGCCGAGGAGATCGACGCCGTGTGCCGGCGCTTCGGAATCGACCGCAACCGGCCGATGGTATTGCAGGTCTCCCGCTACGACCGCTTCAAGGATCCGGTGGGCGTGGTGCAGGCCTTCCGGCTCACGCGGACCTTCGTGCCCGGTCTGCAGCTGGTACTTGCCGGAGGTGGCGCGGCGGACGATCCCGAGGGCGAGGTGGTTCTGAAGGAAGTCCATGGCGCGGCGAACGGCGATCCCGATATCCACATCCTGCTGTTGCCGGCGGACGCAAACCGGGTGATCAACGCCCTGCAGCGCGCTGCCGACGTCGTGTTGCAGAAGTCGATCAAGGAGGGCTTCGGCCTGACGGTCACCGAGGCGCTCTGGAAGGCCAAGCCGGTGATCGGCGGCGATACCGGCGGCATCCGGCTCCAGGTCGTCGACCACCACACGGGTTTTCTCGTCAGCTCCCCGGAGGGCGCGGCGCTGCGCCTGCGCTACCTGCTGCACAACCGCGAGAAAAGTGCGGCGATGGGCGCGGCGGGCCGGGAACACGTCCTGCAGAACTTCCTGAACACCCGCCAACTGCGCGAATACCTGACGCTGATCGTAAGCCTGGTGCGCGGTTGCGCGGACCGCATCGAACTGACCTGACGGGTGATGGCACAGGTCATGGGAGAGCCCGTTGCGAACGACAGACTGAGCAGTTTCAACGCTGCGCTGGCCGGATCCGGCCATGGCGTGCTGCTGTTCGATTACGACGGCACCCTCGCGCCGTTCGCCCTCGACACCAACGCGGTGCGGCCCTATCCGGGCATCGCCGCTGCGCTCGATGCCATCATGGACACTGCGCGCGCACGCGTGCTCATCGTCACCGGCCGCTACCTGAAGGCCACCCCGCCGGCACTCGATACCCGCAATCGACCCGAGATCTGGGGTTCGCACGGGCGTGAGCGCCTGCAGCCCGACGGTCGCTACGACGTAGCCCCGATCGATGAATTCGCGCTGCGCGGACTGGCCATCGCCGATGCATGGAAGGCTGACGTCGAAGCCGCCGGCGGGCGCGCCGAGGCAAAACCGGGCGCGATCGCCTTCCATTGGCGCGGCACCGGCGCGGCCCAGATGGCGCGAATCCGCGATCTGGTGACGGCGGGCTTCCACGCCGAAGCGCTGGAGGGTGTACTCGAACTGCACCATTTCGATGGCGGACTCGAGTTGCGGGCGCCGGGTCTCGACAAAGGCGACGTGGTCCGGGCCGTCCTCACCGAGACGGCACCCGAGGTGCCCGTCGCTTATCTCGGCGATGACCTCACTGACGAGGATGCCTTCAAGGCCTTGCGTGGTCGCGGCCTGAGTGTCCTCGTACGCGGAGAGTGTCGTCAGACCGCCGCAGAGCTGTGGGTCCGGCCACCGCAGGCCCTGCTGGAACTGCTCGGGCTGTGGCGCGATGCGCTGGCGGAGGCGCTCTGATGGACGTCGCGCTCGCGGGCGGGTGGCTCGGCAATTCGGTCCTGCAGTGGCTGCTGGCCGCCGCAGTGGCCACGTTCGCCGCCGTGACGATTGCGGCGTTGCTGCGCCTGGCCCGCACCCGCATTACAGCCTGGGCAAAGTCCACCGACGGCCAGCTCGACGACGCGGTGGCCGAGCTGCTGGGGGCGACGAGACTCTGGTTCGTACTTGCCGTGGCCGTGCTGATCGGCGTCGAAACCCTGACGTTGCCTGAGCGCCTCGGCGACCTGGTTACGAAGTTGTTCGTCGTCGCCGTGCTGGTCCAGGCGGGATTGTGGCTGCACGCCGGCATTGGCGGCTGGCTCAGGGGTCAACTGGAACGTCACCGGGCCAGCGATGCGACCAGCGCGACCACGGCCACGATCCTCGGCTTCATCGCCCGCGTGGCGTCATGGACCCTGGTCCTGTTGCTGGTACTGGAGAATTTCGGCGTCGATATCACCGCGCTGGTCGCCAGCCTCGGCATCGGCGGCATTGCGGTCGCGCTCGCGGTGCAAAACATCCTAGGCGACGTATTTGCCTCGCTCGCCATTGCACTCGACCAGCCGGTGGTCATCGGGGATTTCATCGTCGTCGGCGACGCGATGGGCAACGTGGAACGCATCGGCCTGAAGACAACGCATCTGCGCAGCCTGTCCGGAGAGCTGATCGTAATCGCCAACAACGACCTGCTCGGCAGCCGCATCCGTAACTTCAAGCGGATGTTCCAGCGCCGGATCCTCTTCGGCTTTCGCGTGAGCTACGACACGCCACCGCAGAAGCTGCGCCGCATCCCGGAGCTCGTGCGTGAGATCGTCGAGCGCGAGGAGCTCGCCCGCTTCGACCGGGCGCATTTCGCCAGTTTCGGCAGCTTCGCGCTGGAGTTCGAGGTCGTCTATTTCGTTCGCGATCCCGACTTCAACAAGTACATGGACATCCAGCAGCGCATCAACCTGAACCTGATCGAAGCGCTGAGCGCAGCCCGCGTGGAGTTCGCCTACCCGACCCAGACCGTTCACCTCGCTTCACCCGTCGGGCCGGCTTGATGCGCGCAGCGCCACGCAGCCGCCTGATCGTGGTGTCGAACCGGCTGCCGTTGAAGGTTGAGCGCACCGGGCCCGCAGAGTGCCACGTGTCTCCTGGCACCGGCGGGTTGGTCTCTGCGATGGCTCCGGTCATGCGCGCCCGCGGCGGGGGGTGGATCGGATGGCCGGGCACGAGCGGCAATGACGAACTGCTGCGCAAGGAGTTCCGGAGGGCCGGGCAGCGGGAGGGCTACCGCTTCGAGCCCGTGTTCCTCACCAGGGAAGAGCGCGATGCCTTCTACTACGGCTTCTCCAACGAGGTGGTCTGGCCGCTGTTTCACGACCTTCAGTCGCTGTGCAGATTCGACCCGGCATACTGGCGCGGGTACCTCGCGGTCAACCGCCGGTACGCCGACGTCATCGCAAAAAGAACGACCCATGCAGATTTCATCTGGGTGCACGACTACCAGCTGATGGGCGTAGGCAGGGCGTTACGCGACCTGGGGCACGAGGCCTGCTGCGCATTTTTCCTGCACATTCCGTTCCCGTCACCGGACATCTTCGGCAAGCTGCCGTGGCGCGAGTCCGTGCTGCGCTCGCTGTTCGCCTACGACCTCGTCGGATTCCAGACCCGTCGTGACCGGCGCAACTTTCTCGACTGCATCGACCAGTTCCTGCCCGACGCCGAGGTCAGTGGCCGTGGCCAGTCACTGGTGCGGTTGCGCCTCGGTGAGCGCGAATCGCGCGCCGGCTGGTTCCCGATCGGCATCGACCACAACGACTTCTACCGGCGCGCGAACTCACCCGAGGTCGTGCGCCGTGCCCACGACCTGCGCCGCCTGCTGCCGGATCGCCACCTGATCCTCGGCATCGATCGGCTCGATTACACCAAGGGAATTCCGGAGCGGCTCTGTGCATTCCGCAACGCGCTCGAGCGTTATCCGGACCTCCACGAGCGCGTCACGCTGATCCAGATCGTCGTGCCGAGCCGCGCTGACATACCGCAGTACCAGGAGCTGAAATCCCGCATCGAAAACCTCGTCGGCGAGATCAACGGACGTTTCACCCGGCCCGGCGGCTGGGTCCCGATCCACTACGTGTTCCGCGCGCTCGAACCGGACGACCTGCTCGCCTTTTACCACGCCTGCCAGATCGCCCTGATCACGCCCCTGAAAGACGGCATGAACCTGGTAGCCAAGGAGTACTGTGCCTGCGATCCCGACGAGAACGGGGTATTGATACTGTCGGAGTTCGCCGGCGCTGCCGTGCAGATGGCGTCCGGCGCGCTGCTGGTGAACCCCTGCGACATCGAGGCGGTGGCCGACACATTGCACACCGCATTCCTGATGTCCGGTGGCGAACGGCGTGCGCGCATGCGACGCCTGCGCCGCGGGATCCGCCGCCAGGACGTTTTCTGGTGGGTGGACACGTTCATGAGCGCGGCCACGGGAGCAATCACCGCAGCGCGGCCGACCCACGCTGGCCGGCCCAGTCATGCCGTTCAACCGTGCAGCGCAACGCCCCGGCCGCACTAGCCTGGAGCAGGGTTGCACCGGGCCGCACACGGGTGGTGCCGCACGCGGGCGATTGGCGGTGCCAAAGGCCCGGGGTATGCTGCGCGCGTTCCGGCGCATTCCAGTCGATTCCGAACCGACCCGCTCCAGGCAGGACCACAGCATGCGACGCCACCGATTCGCCCCGCTCGCGCGCGTGGCTGCCGCCGTCACCCTGGCGGCCGGCTGCGCCACGATGGCGCCACCCACCAACGAGATCGCCAACGCAGATCTCGCCATCAAGAGGGCCGAGCAGGCCAGCGCGTCGCAGTACGCACCGCTGGAAATGCAACTCGCGCGGGAAAAACTGGATCAGTCCCGTGACCAGGCGCAGGCGGGCGGCAAGGCCAGGCTGATCCAGGCGCGACGGCTGGCCGAGGAGTCGCTCGTGCAGGCACAGCTCGCCGAAGCCGTTGCCAACAACGAGCGCGCCAAAGCCAACAAGGCGGAAGCGGAAAAGACCATCGAAAGCCTGCGTGACGGGATGGACGGGGAGCAGAAATGAGTCCGACCGGCATCAGGAACCGGGACGGATGCATCACCGCGGCGTCCGGCTTTGCCCGTGTTGCACTCCTCGCCTGTGCCGTCGCCATCGCGGGTTGCGCCACCGCGCCCAATGCCGACCTCGAGAAGGCACGCGCGAGCTACCAGGCCGCGGCCCAGAATCCCGATATTGCGCGTTACGCCTCGGTGGCCCTCTATGAGGCGAAGAAGGATCTCGACAAGGCCGAAGCCGAGCACGCCGAAGACAACGGCCCCGCGGAGATTGCGCATCTTGCCGCACTGGTGGAAACCCGCGTGAAGATTGCGCGCGTGACGGCCGATACCGGCCAGGCTCGCGCCGGCACGCAGGCGCTGCTCGAGCAGCGCGACAAGCTGCAGTTGCAGGCACGCACCGTCGCCGCGGAACGCGCCATGGAGCGCGCGCAGCAGGCGGAGAAGGCGCTGGCCGATCTGCAGGCCGAACGCACCAATCGCGGCATTGTGCTGAATTTCTCCGGGGACATCCTGTTCGATGTCAACGAAGCGACTATCTTCCCCGGCGCGCGACCCAGCCTCGATCGCGTCGTGGCGTTTCTGCGCGACAACCCCGGGCGCAACGTGCTGATCGAGGGACACACCGACAGTTCAGGCAATGACGAATACAACATGGCGCTGTCGCAGCGTCGCGCAGATGCGATCGGCAACTACCTCGTCAGCGGTGGCATTGCCGGCAGCCGGATCACGGCGCGCGGCTACGGCAGGACCATGCCGGTGGCGTCCAATGCCAGTGCCGCCGGCCGCCAGCAGAACCGGCGGGTATCCATCGTCATTCTCGACGCAGGACAGAAAGTAACGGACCCGGTGCCGCACCGGCCCTGAATGAAACGCCCCCGGACGGGCGACGGCGGCGCCGGGCGACCGGAGCCGCGCGCCCGCCGGGCCAGGTAAAGCGCCACTGCCCAGGTCACGCCCGGATCCCCTCGACCGATGTTCGACTACTTTCTCCGCCACTGGCGTGGCGAACTGCCCTTGCCGGTCGCTTGGTGGCTGAACGGCGTCGGTCTCACCGTCCTGCAACTCTGGACGGATTTGCGTGGTGGCTTGTTTGCCCTGTTCCCGGAGCCGGAGACGCGGCTGGGAATCGTTGCGATCCTCACGGCCGGCTTTCTCCTTGCGCTGCTCGTGCCCGCCTGGCAGGTCATCGGGATATTCCGCACGGCTGAACGCCGCGCTGCCGCCGGCGGTACCGTGCTTGCGGCGCGGCTCGCGCAGTCCGCGACTACGCTGCTCGCGATCCTGCTCGCCACGCGCTGCATCATTGTCGCGGGCGAGAGCGTGCCCGGCGTGCGCCTCGCGCTCGGCCCGGAAAGCAGCTACTCGGTCGCAGTCAGTCACTCGGGACGTCTGCTCGAAATCCGCGGCGCCCTGACCTTCGGCCTGGCCCGCGACGTCGAGCGGGCGCTTTCCGCCCACCCGGCGGTGCGGCGCGTGCGCCTCGAGAGCGGCGGCGGAGCGCTGAGCGAGGCGCGCCGCCTGCGCGCGCTGATCGTTGCCGGCAACCTCGACACCGACAGCCGCAGCCTGTGCGCGAGCGCCTGCGTATCGGCCTACATCGGCGGTCGCAACCGGTTGCTCAGCCGGGCCGCAAGAATCGGCGTGCACCTGCCGCGCAATCCGGGTTTCGGATTGCGCCCAATCGTGAGCCCGGCCTACGCGCAGGAACTCACGTATTTTGCCGACCGGGGTGTCCCGCTATGGTTCCTGCAGCGCTGGGTACAGAGCGGACGGGAATTCTGGTATCCGACCCCGGCGCAACTGCGCGAGGCCGGCATCGTGCACACGTTCTTCGGCCGGCCCAGGCCCGGCGAGGAGTTCTACTACCGTTGAGCGGTGGCCACGCAGTGGCAAAGCCTCATCGCACAACTGCGCGATGAACCGGACAGCACGCCCCGGTCAACCGCGCTGATCGACCCGGACGACGCGCAGGTCGCGCGTCATGCGGATGGCATCCTCGATGTGATCGTAATAGCCGGGCAACAGGTCCGCTTCGCTGTAGCCGAGGCCGCGGTAGAACCGGCGGGCGACCTGGTTGCCGGCGCGAACCTCCAGGTTGACCTCGAAGGTACCAGCCACCAGCGCCGTCTCTTCGAGCCAGCGCACCATGCGCTTGCCGAGACCCGCACGACGGAAGCGCGGCTCGACCGCGAGCAGGTTCAGGTGCGCTGCTTCGTCGCCGAAACCCATGATGGCAAACCCGGCCAGCTCATCCCCCCTGCGCGCCGCCAGGACCACGCTCTCCGGATCCTGCACATGGCGCGCAACGCGGCGCGTGGTCCATGACCAGGACGGCAGTCCCGCCTCGATGAGCCGGCGTGACATGAGTGCGATCGGCACGGAATCGGCAGGGCGCGCCAGAGCGAGCGTCTCGAGGTGAGATTGTTCGTGCACTTTTTTCCCCCTGCGCGATTTTCGGGTGACTGTAACACCGCTGACCGCCTCGTATGAGCAGGATAGACATAACCATCCGCTGCGCAGTTGCCACGATTGCGGCGCTGCCGTTGGCCGACCGGCACAGCATTCATTCGATGCTGCATCCCTGGGCCGGGGTCGCGGTCGATCACCCGCAGTGTCATCGATGGACGGGCGCCCGGGGCCGGATGCAAATCGGTACACTGTCCCCGGTGGTGACGGAGTCGAGCCAATGACCTGGCTGCGGGCAATCCTGACGATCGCGGCTCTGGCCGCAGGGTGGGCAGCGCCCGCGGCGGCCGGCGACGACCCGTTCCAGCGCATCCGGACACTCGAAGGAGTCTGGTACGCCGTTGACGGGAAGGGCGCGGTCACGGACCAGATCGTCAGCGTCTTCCACGTGACCGCCAACGGCCACAGCGTCCAGGAAGTCATGTTTCCCGGTGCTGCGAACGAGATGGTCAATATGTACTACCGCGACGGCGACAGCGTGCGCATGACGCATTACTGCGCCGGCGGCAACCAGCCGACCATGCAACTGGTGCCGACCCCCGCGCAGGGCGTCATCCAGCTCGAGTTCGTCGACATCACGAACATGATCACCATGGACGACGAGCACATGCGCGAAGGCCGGTTCGAGTGGCTGGGCGACGATCGCCTGAAGACCGAGTGGCGCGTGTATCGCAACGGCCAGTTCCTGGAGGCCTCGCAATTCGAGATGGCGCGCCGCACGGAGACCCGCAGCCGCTGACCGCGCCATGACCACGGACCTCCAGCACGCCCTGCCCCATCTCTCGAGCCCGCACAACCTGCGACGCCTGGTCTGGCTTCGCATCATCGTCATACCGGGCGCCGCGATTGCGCTGCTGGTCGCCAGTCGCTTTTACCAGCTGCCGATACGCATCGCCCCGCTCGTGACCATCCTGGGCGTGCTGGCGCTGGTCAATTTCTGGACCTGGCAGCGCCTGCGCGGCGGGCGGGAGATTCCGCACGCCGAGTTCTTCGCCCAGATGCTGGTGGATGTCCTCGCGCTGACCGGCATTCTTTATTACAGCGGCGGTTCAACCAACCCGTTCGCCTACCTGTTCCTGCTGCCGCTCGCGATCAGCGCCACCGTGCTGCCGCGACGGTACACCTGGCCGATGGCGGCCATCACCGCGGTGTGCTACACGTTCCTGCTCGTCTACCGCGTGCCGCTGCCGCCCTTCAGCCCGCCGGAGAACGGCTCGGGCTTCGTGATTCATGTCGTCGGCATGTGGCTCGGCTTCGTGCTGAGCGCCGTGCTGATCGCGCAGTTCGTGGTCAGCATGGGAGAAACGCTGCGCGACCAGGAGCGCAGCCTCGCCGAGGCGCGCGAACGCGCCCTGCGCGACGAACGCGTGGTGGCCGTGGCGACGCTCGCTGCCGGCGCTGCCCACGAGTTGTCGACGCCGCTCGCGACGATGGCGCTCCTGACGACGGAACTCGCCGAAGAGTACCCATCCGACCGCTATCCCGAACTGCACGAGAGGATCGAGGTGCTGCGCGGGCAGATCCGCAAGTGCAAGGAGTCGCTCTCCGTGATCTCGGCCGGTGCCGGCGCTGACCGCGCCGACGCGGCGCGCCCGATCCGGGTCGATGCGTTCATCCGCCATGCCGTGAGTGAAGTCCCCCGCTTGCGCCCGGGCGCCCGCATCGCGGTCCGCATCGAGGGCGAGCGGCCGGCTCCTGAAATCATCGTCGAGCGCACGCTGACCCAGGCGCTGCTCAACATCCTGCACAATGCCGTGGATGCTTCGCCAGCCGAGGTGCGCGTGATCTGCGACTGGAATGGGGATCGGGTGCGCATCGACGTTGCGGACCACGGACCCGGCATCAGCCTTGGCGCGCTGCGACCGGGCAGCAGGCCGGCGCGATCCACCAAGGATTCGGGGCTCGGCCTCGGCCTGTTCCTGACGCACACGGCCCTGAGCCACCTCGGTGGCGAGATCAGTTTTGCAGACGCGCCGGGCGGCGGCGCGCTGGTTTCGGTGCAACTGCCCCTCGCGCGGCAGCAGACGGGAGCCTCGACATGACATCTGCCCCCGCCCCGGGTGCACGACCCACCATGCTCGTCGTGGATGACGACGAGATTTTCTGCGGTGTGCTGGCGCGCGCCCTGGAGCGGCGCGGCTTCAGCGTAACCACCGCGCAGACGGTGGCGCAGGCCCGCCAGATGATCGACAGGGCACGACCGGAATTCGCGGTCGTCGACCTGCGGATCGGCAGCGACTCCGGCCTGCAACTCGTGCGGGTCCTCGCCGCCCTGGCACCGCCAGCGAAATCAGTCGTGCTCACCGGTTACGGCAGCATCGCGACCGCCGTGGAAGCGGTCAAACTCGGCGCCATGCACTATCTCACCAAGCCCGTCGAGGTCGACGAGATCCTGGCGGCGCTGCAGGGCGCGCTGCCGGCGATTGGCGAGACGACCGAAGCGCACCCGAAGCCCCTGTCGGTGCGGCGCGCCGAGTGGGAGCACATCCAGCGGGTGTTGAGCGAGCACGGCGGCAATATCTCGGCCGCGGCCCGCGCGCTCGGTATTCACCGGCGGACCCTGCAGCGCAAGCTGCACAAGCGGCCCGTCCGCAGCTGAGGGCGCATCGCCCCGACAGTCAGCGCAGCGGTTCGTGGAGATGGCCGTCGCCGTGGTCATGCGGGCGCCGGTGGCGCGCGCCGTGCGCGTCGGGTGGCACTGCCGCGTAGGCGAGACGCAGCACATCGAGCGCCGGCAGGTGATGCATCGCGGCCTCGCGCAGGCGCGCCGCAATGGCTGCGCCTTCATGCACCGGCAGATCCGGGTCCACGACGAGATCGGCTTCCGCATGCAGGCGGTGCCCGATCCAGCGGGCGCGAATGTTGTCGAGACGTTTGACGCCCCGGACGTGTTCCGCAGTGTGACGCAACTCGGCCAGCACCTCCGGTTCGACTCCATCCAGCATGCGCGAGAACACCGCCTTCGCGGACTGCCAGACGATGCCGAAGATCATCGCGGTGATGACCAGGCCAACCACCGGATCAGCCAGGGGGAAGCCCAGCCACACGCCAACCGCCCCGAGCACGACCGCGAGGCTGGTCAGCCCGTCCACGCGCGCGTGGTAGCCGTCGGCGACGAGCGCGGCGCTCCGGATCTCGCGGCCGATCCGGATGCGGAACACCGCGACCGCCTCGTTGCCGGCGAAACCGATGACACCCGCCGCAGCCACGGCGCCGAGAAACGCGATCGGTCGCGGGTGCAGCAGGCGCTCTACGGCCTGGTAGCCGGCGACAACTGCACTGAAGAGGATCAGCGCCACGACGATGACGCCGGCCAGGTCTTCGACGCGGCCGTAGCCGTAGGTGAACCGCTCGGTCGGCTTGCGTCGCGCGAACCAGAAGGCCACGTACAGCGGCACCGCCGTCGCAGCGTCGCCCAGGTTGTGGATCGTGTCGGCCAGCAGCGCCCCGCTGCCCGACAGCCAGACCACGAGCATCTGCACGATGGCAGTGATGGTCAGTCCGATGAACGACCACTTGATCGCCCGGATGCCCCTGTCGGTGGTGGCAATCGTCGGGTCCGGAGCGCCGTGCACATGGCCGTGGCCGTCGCCCCGGCCGCGACCCCCGGCAAGGTGACTGTGCCCCGCGGCACCGAATCCCAGCCAATCCAGCGCTGCCCTGATCATGGCCTTGCCCGCGTGCGTTCTTTCCGGTCAGAGATAGCGGGTGATCTTCTTGAACTTCTCGATGGTGGCGCGCTGCTCGCGCGTCGCCGGACCCATCGCCGCCTCGAGGCAGTGCTCGACGTGATCGTGGATCAGCACCGCCTTGGCGCCTTCCAGCGCCCTGATCACCGCCTGCATCTGCTGCGCGACATCGAGACAGTCACGCTGCTTCTCGATCATGCCGATGATCGTCTGCAGGTGCCCGTCGGCACGCTTGAGCCGGTTGATCACGTCCCCGTGGCTTGCGTGGATGTGGGGTTGCAGATCGCTCTGGCGGCGCGCGACGGCTGGCATGGCGGTGTGCTCCCTGGTCCGGAAGCAGCAGCGTATCCCCTCCGGGGGGATAGGTCAACGCGCGATCGCGCGGGCTTCAGTCGCGCCGCTTGCGGCGCGGCGGCGTGGCGGCGGGCGCGTCCGGCAGCCCGGTGTGCTGGGTGCGAAACGACAGCCCGCGGCGCGGCTGGCGGCGGCCTTCGTGGTGCCGGCCGGGGCCGGTCGGCTGCCAGGCAGGAACGAGCTGGTGGGGCGCACTGCCGATGAGGTCGGCCCGCCCCATGCGGCGCAATGCATCGCGCAGCATCGGCCAGTTCTCCGCGTCGTGATAGCGCAGGAATGCCTTGTGCAGGCGTCGCACCTTCAGGCCCCTCGGGATGCGCACGTTCTCGCTCGATCGCGTTACGCGCCGCAGCGGATTCTTGCCGGAGTAGTACATGGCGGTGGCAGTGGCCATCGGCGCCGGCAGGAATGCCTGCACCTGGTCGGCCCGATAGCCGTTTCGTTTCAGCCACAACGCCAGCTCGAGCATGTCCTCGTCGCTGGTCCCGGGATGGGCGGCGATGAAATACGGGATCAGGTACTGCTCCTTGCCCGCTTCGGCCGAGTACCGGTCGAACAGCTCGCGGAACCGGTGATACGGCGCGAGCCCCGGCTTCATCATTTTGGTGAGCGGCCCTTCCGAGATCGCCTCGGGCGCGATCTTGAGGTAACCGCCGACATGGTGCTGCACGAGTTCCTTCACGTACTCGGGCGACTCTGCTGCGAGGTCGTAGCGTACGCCCGAGGCGATCAGCACCTTGCGGATGCCCGGCAGCTCGCGCGCCTTGCGGTACAGGCGAATCAGCGACGTGTGGTCGGTGTTGAGGTTCGGGCAGACCCCCGGGTACACGCATGACGGGCGACGGCAGGCGGCCTCGATCTTGCGGCTCCGGCAAGCGAGCCGGTACATGTTGGCCGTGGGGCCACCGAGATCGGAGATGACGCCGGTGAAGCCCGGCACTGTGTCGCGCACCTGCTCGATCTCGCGCAGCACGGACTTCTCCGACCGGCTCTGGATGATGCGCCCCTCGTGCTCCGTGATCGAGCAGAAGGTACAGCCGCCGAAGCAGCCGCGCTGGATCGCCACCGAGAAGCGGATCATCTCGTAAGCGGGAATCTTTGCCGTCCCGTAGACCGGGTGCGGCCGGCGCTGGTACGGCAACTCGTAGATGCCGTCCATTTCGCTGGTCGTCAGCGGCAGCGGCGGCGGGTTCAGCCAGACGTCCATGTCGCCGTGGCGCTGCACCAGCGCACGCGCGTTGCCCGGGTTCGACTCGAGGTGCAGGATGCGCGAGGCATGCGCATAGAGCACCGGGTCTGCGGCCACCTCGCTGTAACCCGGGATGCGGATGACGCAGTGCGAGCGCTCGGCGTTGTCCACCTCGCGCGAGGCGTGGACGATGCGGTGATCGGCCGCCGCGCCGGTTTCAGGAGGCGGAGGCGGCGCGAGCGCAGCCGCCGGTGCACCGGGCGCCTCGATGCTCGTGGAGTCGATCTCGATCCAGTCCGGCGTGATGTGCCGGCGCACGAACGCCGTCCCGCGCACGTCGGTAATGGCGCCGATCGGCTCGCCCGCCTCGAGCCGGTGCGCGATCTCGGCGATCTGCCGCTCGCCGTTGCCGAACACCAGCATGTCGGCTTTTGCATCGAGCAGGATCGAGCGGCGCACCTTCTCCGACCAGTAATCGAAGTGCGCGATCCGGCGCAACGAAGCCTCGATGCCGCCGATGACCACCGGCACGCCGGGGTATGCCTCGCGCGCACGCTGGGAGTAAACGATCACCGAGCGGTCCGGCCGGTGGCCGCCGGTGCCGCCGGCGGTATAAGCGTCGTCGCTGCGGACCCGCCGGTCCGACGTGTAGCGGTTGACCATGGAGTCCATGTTGCCGGCGGTGATCCCGAAGAACAGCCGCGGCCGGCCCAGGGCCCGGAACGCCGCCACGTCCTGCCAGTCCGGCTGCGAGAGGATGCCGACCCGAAATCCCTGGGCCTCGAGGAAACGGCCGACGATCGCCATACCGAAACTCGGGTGGTCCACGTAGGCGTCACCGGTCACCAGGATGACGTCGCATTGCTCCCAGCCGAGCGCTGCCCGTTCTGCGCCGCTCAATGGCAGGAACGGCGCCGCAGCGCCCGGCGCGTGCTCCGGTTTCGGGTAGGAAAAGAGGTTTCGTGCCGCGTGCATGGCGCTATGGTACCGGAGGCGGGTGCGGGCAGGCGTGGCCGTTCGGTACCATAGCGTCATGCGATTGCTGCTGGTCGAGGACGACACCATGATCGGCGAGGCCGTGCGCCTCGGGCTGCGCCGGCAGGGCCTCGCCGTGGACTGGGTGCAGGACGGCGCCGCGGCCAGGGCGGCGCTATCCGCCGAGAACTTCGACCTGATGCTGCTCGACCTCGGCCTGCCGAAGCTCGACGGATTGCAGGTGCTGCAGTGGCTGCGTGGCACCGGCAGCACGCTGCCGGTGCTGATCCTGACCGCCCGGGACTCGGTCGACGACCGGATCAAGGGCCTCGACGCCGGCGCCGACGATTACATCGTCAAGCCCTTCGACCTCGACGAACTCGCCGCGCGCTTGCGCGCCGTGCTGCGCCGCCAGACGGGCCGTGCCGAGAACCTCGTCGAGCACCTCGGCGTGACGCTGAATCCTGCCAGCCACGAAGTGACCCGCGACGGCGTGGCCGTCAACCTGTCGCACCGCGAGTTCGCGTTGCTCGAAGCGCTGATCGACAGGCCCGGCCAGGTGCTCTCGCGCACGCAGCTCGAGGAACGGCTCTACGGCTGGGGCGAGGAAGTCGAGAGCAACGCGGTCGAGGTCCACATCCATAACCTGCGCAAGAAACTCGGCGCTGATTACATCCAGAACGTGCGCGGAGTCGGTTACCGGCTGCGCGCCGCTTCATGACCACCATCCGCGCGCGGCTGCTCGTGTGGCTGCTCTCCGCGGTGATCGCCGCTGCCCTGTCCGGCGCGTTTACGACCTACCAGATCACACTCGACAGCGCCGGCGAAGTCTTCGACGAGCAACTCCAGCAGACGGCCTACTCCCTGCGCGACCAGTCGTTCGAATTCGCGCTGCCCCCGCAGCTGCCTGCCTCGGAGACACGCAACAGGGTCGTCGTCCAGGTCTGGACCGCCAACGGCGTACGACTGTATTTCTCCGAGGTTTACCGCGAGCTGCCCGGGCTGCAGCCCCCGGGGTTCTCCAACGTCAAAGCCGGCAACGTGACCTGGCGGGTCTTCTCGCTGCCGAGCCGCGGCTACGTGATCCAGGTGGCCCAGCCGCTGGTGGTGCGCCAGAGCCGTGCAATCGGCCTGGCGCTGCAAACACTCACCCCCCTCGCCCTGATGCTGCCGATCCTGGGCGCGGCGATCTGGCTGATCGTCGGCACCCAGCTGAAACCGCTCGACCGCCTCGCGCAATCGGTGCGCCTGCGCGAGGCCGATGCGCTCGAGCCGTTCGCCGAGCCCGGCCTGCCAGACGAAATCCGGCCGCTGGTCATAGCACTGAACGATCTGCTCGCACGCCTGCGCACCGCCATCAATGCGCAGCAGGCCTTCATTGCGGATGCCGCGCACGAGCTGCGCACGCCGCTCACCGCGGTCCGCCTGCAGTTGCAACTCGCCGAGAAGGCCGAGAGCGAGGAGGATAAAACTGCGGCGTTCGCGCAGCTGCGCCATGGCATCGAGCGCACCGCGCGCCTGGTCGAACAGATGCTGAACCTCGCGCGCCACGAGGCGTCTCCAATGGTGCGCGAGATCGTGGCGCTGGAGGCGCTCGCGCGCGAGGTGGTGGCGGATCTCGCGCCGCTCGCCGACGCGCGCAACCAGGACTTCGGGCTGGCGGAGTCCTCGCCGGCCGTCGTGCGTGGCGATCCGCACGCGCTGCGCATGCTGTTGCGCAATCTTGCCGACAACGCCATCCGCTACAGCCCGGAGGGCGGCAAGGTGGACGTGAGCGTCGGCGTACTCGCCGGCACACCCTACCTGCGCGTGACCGATTCGGGCCCCGGCATTCCGCCCGAGGATCGCGAGCGGGTATTCGCGCGCTTTTTCCGTCGTGCCGACAGCGGCGTCAGCGGCACCGGGCTGGGCCTGGCCATCGTCCGGAGCATCGTCAAAAACCATAATGCAAACATAGAGTTGGCTGACAACTCCGGCGGTCACGGACTGAGCGTGACGGTCACCTTCACGGCCGCAGCCGAAGATTAAGCATTCTTTAAGTAAACACCCCTACCCTGCACACCATCGATTTGCGCAAGCGGTTGCCGAGACGCCCTCCCCGCAACGGGCGAAGACGACGAAGCGACCCACTCGAAGATCCTCCAGACGAGTCACGAATCGAGCAGGCCGGTGCCCCCCCCACCGGCCTGTTTTTTTTCCGTCTGCGTTCGCAGTTTCGCAACGACCGATCGCACCGGTGTGAACCTCGCGGCATGCAGACGGTCACATACCCGGCGCGCAGACTCACCGAGCAGCGCGTGTAAGCAAGTCTTAAGCGACGTTCAGTAGTGTGAACATCCAACGGCTTGCATGGTGCGAATCAACAGTGAGTGGCACGCGTAACATGAATACGAAGTCGTTAGTTATCTCCGGCGTCGTCGTGGCTGCTGTCGCAGGCTCGGCCATTTTCCTCCCCACGGCATGGCACTCCCCCGCCATCGCCGCGACCCCCCCAGAGCCGTCTGCGACAACTTCCGCGCCGGCGCCGGCCTCTTCTTCCCCCGTTGTATCCGGCCTGCCGGATTTCAGCACACTGGTCGAGCGGTTCGGGCCGGCCGTCGTGAACATCACCGTCAAGCAGGAGATGCGCACGTCGGCCCGCGGCCGGTTCGATGATCCGATGGAAAGCTCGCCGTTTGCGCCTTTCTTTCGCGGTCTTCCGGCGCCACCCGCCCGCCCCATGACCGGCCAGGGCTCGGGATTCATCATCTCGGCCGACGGAATCGTGCTCACCAACGCGCACGTGGTCGACGATGCGGATGAAGTCACCGTCAAGCTCACCGACAAGCGCGAGTTCACCGCGCAGGTGCTGGGCAAGGACAAGCTGACCGACGTCGCCGTGCTGCGAATCGACGCGCACGACCTGCCGTTCGTTCAGTTCGGCAACCCGGAAGACCTGCAGGTTGGCGAGTGGGTCGTCGCAATCGGTTCTCCCTTCGGCTTCGAGAACTCCGTGACGGCGGGCATCGTCAGCGCCAAGGGTCGCGCACTGCCCGACGACACCTACGTGCCGTTCATCCAGACGGACGTGGCGGTCAACCCCGGCAACTCCGGTGGCCCGCTGTTCAACCTGCGCGGTGAGGTCGTCGGCATCAACTCGCAGATCTTCAGCCGCACCGGCGGATACCAGGGCGTTTCCTTCGCCATCCCGATCGACGTGGCGATGCGCGTGCAGAAGGATCTCGTGGCGGATGGACACGTGTCACGCGGCTGGCTCGGCGTCGGCATCCAGGGCATGAGTCGCCAGCTTGCCGAGAGCTTCGGTCTCGATCAGCCGCGCGGCGCCCTCGTCTCGCAGGTGATGCCGGGCAGCCCGGCCGCCACGGCAGGGCTCCAGGCCGGCGACGTCATCCTCGAGTTCGGCGGCAAGGCGATCAACGACTCCTCCGACCTGCCGCCGCTCGTCGGCGCCACCAGGATCGGGACGGACGTGCCCCTGAAAGTCCTGCGCAACGGCAAGGAGAAGAACCTCACGGCCGGGATCGCACGACTCGCTGACGAAGATGGCGGTGAGCCCGAGGCAACCCTCGGCTCCAACGGCAATGAGTCGCGCTCGCACCTCGGAGTGGCAGTCGCCGATCTGTCGGACAGTCAGCGCGCCCAGCTCGGCATCGAGCATGGCGGCGTCGTGGTTACACAGATCAGCGATGGCCCGGCTGCCGCGGCCGGCATCCGGCGCGGCGACGTGCTGTTGCAGCTCGGCCGGGAGCAGATCGACGGCAGCCAGAAGCTGCGCGAACTCCTCGACAAGGCGCCGAAAGACAAGCCGATCCCGATTCTGGTCCGGCGCGGCGAAAACACCTTGTTCCTCGCGTTGCAGCCGACCTCGCGAAACGGCTAGACCCCCCTGTGACACGCCCTCCTGACGGGCGTGCACTCCACGGCCGGGCGACCACGCCCGGCCGTTTTTTTTGGCGGTTCACCGGTCTGCGGGGACACCTTCGAAGCCGATAGGTTGGTTCCTCGCGGAATCCGCTGGTGGACCTGCCTGTGCGCTCATCGGGCAGGCGCGAGTGATGTGGTGGCCCGGATTCACTGTCGGACTCGAGCCCTGTATGAGGCACTTCAGTCCCGACCACCGCCCCGGTCAGGCAACGCGTTCGATACGTCACCGGGTGTCGCGGATCACCTCCGCGCAGCCGCAGCCGAACCCGAGCGAGCGCAGCACAGGACGTGCGTAGCGAGCGTCCCGGCGCAGGCCGTCCGGATCCGCAGCCCGCACCTGTACCGTACGGCCCAGGGTTCCTGTTGCTTTACGGCCGCACGCGGGGTCAACGCATCGACTCCGTAGCGACGGCGCTCCGTTCCCGCAGATCCGCTAAGAACCCGTCTATTTTCGATCTCCTGCCCGCCCGCGGCACTGCGCCCGGGACAACCGGCAACGCGAGCGGACGGCGCCCGGCATGAAACGTCCGCCCGGCAATTGAGTACACTGTGCGCGGCGTAACGGGGATCGGTGTCCCCGGATTGGGGGAACCGCATGAATTCGATGTTTCGCCGCCGCCCGGTGGATGCGAATCCGCATCGCGACACGGGCCTGCACCGCAGCCTGAGTGCATTCGACCTGACCCTGCTCGGTATCGGCTCGATCATTGGCGCCGGCATCTTCGTGCTGACCGGAATCGCGGCCGCCACCAGGGCCGGGCCCGGCATCGTGCTGTCCTACGTCGTCGCGGGCCTCGCCTGCGGCTTCACCGCGCTCGCTTACGCGGAGCTCGCGAGCATGCTTGGCGGCGCCGGCAGCGCCTACAGCTATGCGTACACCAGTTTCGGCGAACTGGTCGCCTGGCTGGTCGGCTGGAACCTGATCCTCGAGTACGGCGCCTCCGTCTCCGCGGTGGCGGTCGCCTGGTCGGGCTACGTCGGCAACGTGCTGGCGGCAGCCGGGTTGTCGTTACCCGAAGCGCTCATGCACCCGCCGGTGGAGGGCGGCATCGTAAACCTGCCGGCGCTGCTCATCATCGTGGCGCTTGGCTTTCTGCTGACCGCGGGCGTCAAGGACAGCGCCCGCGTCAACAACGCCATTGCGTTCATCAAGGTCGGCGCCATCATCGTTTTCATCGTCGCCGCCATTCCGCACATCGAGCCCGCCAACTGGCAGCCCTTCCTGCCCTTCGGCGTTTCCGGCATCTTCAGCGGCGCCAGCCTCATTTTCTTCGCCTACATCGGCTTCGATGCCATTTCCACTGCCGGCGAGGAGGCCCGCAACCCCGGTCGCGACATGCCGATCGCCATCCTGAGTTCGCTGGTGATTTGCACGCTCATATATATCGTGGTGGCGGGCCTGCTCACCGCAATCGCGCCCTACCAGACGCTGAATGTCGCCTCCCCGGTCGCCGACGCGCTGCTCAATGCCGGCGTGCGCTGGGGTGGCGCCGTGGTGGCGGCCGGTGCCATCGCCGGCCTGACGTCGGTCATGCTGGTGCAGTACTACGGCCAGACGCGGATCTTCCTGGCGATGGCCCGCGACGGGCTGATCTCCCCGGCTTTCGCCCAGGTGCATGCCCAACGGCGCACTCCGATGAAATCGATCCTGATCTGCGGCGCCGCCATGGCGCTTTCGGCGGGCTTCATGCCGCTCACGATCATCGCCGAGATCGTCAACATCGGCACCCTGTTCGCATTCGTCTTCGTGTGCGGCGGCGTGATCGTCCTGCGCCGCCATTACCCGGAACTTCCCCGCCCCTACCGGGTGCCCGGCGGCGATCTCATCCCGGTGCTCGGCATCCTGAGCTGTCTCGGGCTGATGGCGTTCCTGCCGCTGGCAACATGGGTGCGCTTCGCGGTGTGGCTCGTGGTCGGGCTGGTCATCTATTTCGGCTACTCGCGCCAGCGGAGCACGCTCGGCCGCGCGGGATGAGCGGCCACTGTCCGTCGCAGCCGACGTGACGCGCCCGGCTCAGTAGGGCGTGCCGTCCTTGTGGACGAAGCCGGCGGCGACGCTGTAGCGCTCGGCAAGGAATTTCATGTCGATGTCCGGATACTCGCCATGGTCCGCGTCATCGCGGCCGCCGACGACCAGCAGCAGGGCATCCGCATCCGAGCGGTTGATGAAGTGGTGGCCGTTGCGATCGCCGCCGCGGAATCCGGCGCAGTCTCCGGCCCGCATCGGGTGCTCGCCCGCGTCGTCCACCAACGTCAGCTCGCCGGCGAGCAGGTAGACAAACTCGTCCTCGACCGCGTGCCAGTGGCGCTGGCTCGACCAGGTGCCGGGCGGAAGCGTCACCAGGTTGACTCCGAACTGGGTCAGTCCCGCTGCGTCACCGAGGCGATGCCAGCTGCGCTTGCGGCAGGGCTCGTCGAACGGTGATGGATAGCGGCTGCCGGCACCCCGCGGCGCAGCCTGTGCGTCGATCTTCGGCATACCTGCCTCCGCTGCGGCGACGGGCTGCGTCGCCGGTCAGTTCCACTGCGACCAGTCGCGGCGATTCTCCGCCACGTGAAACAGCGCCGCAATCACCCGCCGGTCGAACTCGGTGCCGGCGCCGCGCAGCAGTTCGTCGAGCGCCGCTTTCACGGAGATTCCTTCGCGATACGCACGGCTGCTGACCAGCGCGACGAAGGCATTGGCCACCGCAAGCACCTGGCCGGCGAGGGTGATCCGCTCGCCACTCAGGCCGTGCGGATAGCCGCGCCCATCGGGGCGCTCCTGCTTCTGCGCAATGATGTCCATCACCGGGCCATCGAATTCCAGGCCGCGCAGCAATTCCAGGCCGTAGTCGACGTGCTTGCGCAACAGTTCCTGCTCGGCGGCGTTCAGCGGTTCGCTCTTCGTGAGGATCTCGGCCGGGATCATGATCTTGCCGATGTTGGCGAGGCTCGCCGCCAGGTCGAGCAGGCCCCGCTCGCTGTCGTTGAACCCGAGTTCGCGCGCCAGGGCGTCCACCACCTCGGTCATGCGCCGGGCATGGTTGGCGGAGAACGGGTCGTGGCGATCCACCGCGCTCACCAGCGTCAGTACCAGGCGTCGCAGCAGGCTGGTGTTGCGCCGGTGCGCCGCCTCGAGATCGGTGACGTCGCTCAGCACGAGCAACGTCGGCGCGAACTCTCCGGCCACGCGCTCGACCGGAATGAAACTCGCGCGATAGCTGCGGGTCGTTGCCCCGGAGGGCCAGTGCAGCAGCCTGTGCACCACCGCCTGTTGCTGGGTGGCCGCCTCGATGCCCGCGTGCAGATCGTGCAGCTGGCCCGAGGACAGGAAGCTCGCAAGCCTGGTGTCCAGCACGTCCGCGATGGCCGACCCCACGGCGGCCGCCGCGGCCTTGTTCGCGAACAGCACGCGCTCCTCGCGGCTCACGAGCAGGGTCAGCACGTCCAGGTTGTCGGTGATCGTGTGCAGCCGCTCGGTCTGGCGTTGCAGGCGACCGGCCTTGTCCGCGAGTTCATCGGCATGGTGGCGCGAGCGCACGCTGCTGCCGTGGCGCCAGGCGGCCACGACGATTGCAACGATGGCGACCAGCGCCAGCGAAAGCGCGAGAAGCATGAATCGGCGCCGTTCGTCGGCGAGGCTGAGCGCCGCAGCCGCATCCACCTGCTGGGCCAGCACCCAGCCCTCTTCGCCGCGGATACGGCGGCTCACCTGCAGCACCGGCCGGCCGAGGTAATTGTCGAGCGCCACGAAGCGCCCCGGAGCGGATACAGCCGCGATCTCGGCGAGATCCGCGCGATCCGCGGGCAGCGTGCGCCGCAGGCCGGGTGAGCCGTCGCGCGTCGGCGACAGCAGCACGACCGTGTCGGCGCGACGTTCGAGGAGCAGCGACTCGTTGTCCTCGACGAAGGCCGGACTGCGTGTCAGCAGCGGAAACAGCTCCTGCTCCGCGCTGCGGATGCCGAGGAGCACGCCCAGCGGGCGCTCGTTGTCCGGACCGCGGGTGCCCGGCACGGCATTGATCGCCACCGCAATCACGAGCACCGCCGCATCCTGCGCATCGCGCATCAGCACCGCGCCGGAGCGTGGCGGGTCCTGCAGGGCATTGCGCGCTATGGCCGCGAAGTTCGCGCGCGGCTCCACCAGCCCGGGTGTTGCCAGCACCGGATTGAGGTTCATGTCGAAGATGACCAGCCCTTCCGCGCGCGGCTGTGCCAGGTTGGCCGGCACGCGGATGCGCGACGCCGTGGCATAGCCGAACCGCTCCGCGGCCGCGAGCAGCAGGTTACGCAGGTAACCGAGCGTATCGGGCTCGACGCCGGCGGCGCCCGATGCCTGGCCGAGCTGCCAGAGATAAAAGCGCAGCGAGGCGTTGGCGGCAAGCTCCTGCAGGTTGCGGCGGTCGGCGGAGACCAGCCGGTGAATCGCATCGGCCTTGGCATCTGCGACCAGCCCGAGCCGCGACTCCCATTGCAACAGATCGCGTTCGCGTTCCTGCCCGATGTAGGCGTTGATGAGGAATGCCCCGAAACCGACCAGTGCCAGCAGCGCCAGTACCCCGGCAGCGATGGAGAATCTCACCGGAGCGCTCACGAGCGCGAGCCCCGGTTACCCGGCGTGTGGATCCACCAGCCGCGCTCGTTGATCGAATAGACCGGCGCGTAGTGCACCACCTGCCGGTGCCCGAGCACGCCGGGCACCTGGTTGTCGAGCACCAGTATGTCGGCGCCGCTGCCGACCGCCAGCACCGCATGGGGCACGGCGAGGTTCGTGTCCTGCACCACGACGATACGCATCTCGTCCTGCGGATACCCGAGCCAGCGCAAGGAGAAATACTTGGTGATCGCGAAGTCCTCGCAATCACCGCCGTTCGCGAAAAACTCCCGGGGAATCGCCCAGTAGTCCTCGATGCCGTAGTTCTCCAGATCGAGGATGTAATCCTTCTCGTTGGCGTAGCGATTCACCTCCCGCAGTTGCTCGGCCACCGGCAGCGCCCGGACGCGGTCGAGAAACCCGAGCCAACTCCGCATGTGACAGCGATTGATGCGCCGCTCGTCGCAATCGCCATCGCGCAGGTTGTCGCGCAGTTGCCGTTCGAGGGCGCTGAGCCATTGCGGAAAGTCGGCGAGGTTTTCCTGCGCGGCCTGGCGGTAGCCGAACAGGTTCGCAGGAAACGCGCCGGCGACCACCGGACAGAACGCAAAGAGCAGGAGTACCCGGGCCGCACCCCGGCGGAACTGCGACATAATCGATTGAGCCGGCGACGAGCAGCCCGTAGTATCCCGTAGTCCCTGGCGATTTAACAATATGCACATGCGTGAATTACTCTTTTCCGGCCGCTGTATCCGGACTTTGACTGCCCTGGCGCTCGTCCTGGCGGGATCGATTGCAACGGCCGACGAACTGCAGGACCAGTTCGATTCGGCGATCAACGCGATCGAGACGGACCGCCTGCGCACCGCGCGCGACGAACTGCTGGCGCTGCTCGCGGCGAACCCGAGCCTGAATCGCGCGCGGCTGGAGCTCGCCCGCGTCCACTATCTGTCGCAGGACTATGAACAGGCACGTGTCGAGGCGCAGCGCGTGCTCGACGACCCCAACACACCGGCCGGCGTGCGCACCACGCTGCTCGCATTCCTGGCCCAGATCGACGAAGACGAGCGGCGCAACATGCAGCGCCACCAATGGACGCCATCGGTGTACCTCGGCGCCATGTACGACAGCAACGTCAACGTCGGCCCGGACCGCGACCTGATCGATATCGGAGGGCTGCCGTTCGTCGTCCTGCCCGACTCACGCGAAACGAGCGACTGGGCCCTGGTGGTCAACCCCTCGATCGCCCATACCTACAACCCCAACAAGCGATTCGACTCCGGGGAGCACAAGGGCTTTTTCCTCTGGCAAAGCGAGGCCGGCACGTACTACCGCAGTTATTTCGACGAGGACGACTACAACCTCGGCATCCTCACGCTGCGTACCGGCCCGGTGTGGGTGGTGCCGCAGCACTGGCGGGCCTGGGTCGGACTGCAGGCGGACCAGATCTTCCTCAGCGACGAGAGCTTCGCGCTGTACACCGGCCTGAACCCAGGCGCGACCTGGCAGGTCGGGGATGCGACGGAAGTCACGCTCGAGGGCGTGGTCACCCACCGCAACCACTGGGACAGCGACGAGGAAGGCCGGGACGGGTGGTACCAGGCGGGATCGGTCTCCGCGACGAGGTACTTCAACCAGCGCAAGTTTGCGCTGAACGGCGGCGTCGGCCTGATCAGTTTCGACGCCGACGAGGATCGCTTCGGCCACAGCGGGCCCGAGGTCTACGGCGGATTCTTCGCCGAAGCCTGGCGCAACGGCGTGGTTTTCGGACGGGTGGGTTACACGAAGTACGATTACGACGGCGACGAGCCAGGCTTCGACACCGCGCGAGACGACGACGAGATGCGCTACACGCTTGGTTTCGGCCACGACATCCAGTCCGGCTTCCTCGAGGACTGGTCATTGCAGGGCAGCTGGGTGTACACCGACAACGACTCGAACCTGTCGCTCTACGACTACGACCGCCACGTCGTGAATCTCGGCATCGCCCGAAGTTTCTGATCGCTGATTCGCGGTTGGCAGGTTGATGCAATACTGCCGCGGAGCCCGCCGGCGCGCAGATGCATTGCCGCGGCGCATCGCCGGCCGTTTCATTTACCATATCGCGTGAACGGGTTCTCACTGCGGCGCTGCTGTCAGTGAACAAACGTACGATTTGCGGTACAAAGGCCATGAGGCGTACACAAGAACAGGGAATCAAACGCCCCGGCGCCGTGGCGTCGTCCCGCGGAGAACAACAAACAATGCGCGCACTCATCTTCTGCCTTGCCTTGCTGCCGGCGTTCTGGACCACCGGAGCCGTCGCCCAGACTGCGTCGCTCGATAACCGCGAATGCGCGGGGATCCTCGAACGCTGGGCGAACGACCCGAAGTCCGTGCCAAAACGTCTCGTCGACCAGTGCAAGGACCAGCTGGCCGCCGTGGCGCCGGCCGCAGCGCCGGAGCAACCCATGGCAGCGGCAATCGATCCCTGCGCCGGTCCGAATGCCGGCGCCTCGGTGCTGTGCTGGGGCCCCTGGGCCGGGCTGGAACCCTCCGCTGCAGCACCCGTTCCCGGGGCGCCCGACACGAACCCGGTGACCGGCCTGGAACCGCGGCCGGAAACCGCGGAGATATTCCAGCCCGAGGTCAAGCCGGATGAGGTCGTCACGCCGGAACCGCCATTCCCGCCCCTGCCGCTTGGCTCCTGCGCGCCGGGCGCTCCCTGCGGGTTCGCGACCCTGGTCGATGGCCGCACCAGCAGCGCAGATCCGGCCGACACGAGCTTCCACCGCTTCGACCTGGCCCCGGACGGCTCGCAGTTCACTGTCGACCCGGGTGGCGAGGGCGAAATCAATTCCGTCACCGGCATGGACACGACTTACGGCAGCCGGCCCGACGAGTACGAGAACCTCGTGGCGACCGGGCGCAGCGGCGATGAGCAATCGCGCATCGGCGCGCGGGTGATCCGCGGCGACGATGGCGAAGGTGGCCCGGGCGACATCGAAGTGGCGGCCGACATCTGGACCCACGGCAACCGCGCCACCGGCAAGATCCAGTCGGGCTACTTCGCCTGGGGCAATGCCACCAGCCAGGCGGGGCTCGATTCGCTGCGCGGCCAGGGCGCATCCGTGCGCTTCAGCGGACCGATGTCGGTGGACAACGCCACCGTCGGATCAATGACACTGAACTTCGGCACGCAGCCGGCCTGGAGCGGCAACTGGGTGAACCCGGGCTACAGCTTCTCGGCCGGCGGGCGCATGAGCGGCGTCGATCTCGTCTCCGACAGCGACAAGTTCAGCGCCAACGTGCTCGCGGACAGTGTCGTGCAGGGTGCATTGCTCGGCGAGCCGGGCTCGCAGTCGATCGCACACATCATCGACGTGAATCTCGCCGACAAGGGTCGGATCAAGGATGTCGGGCTGCTGCGCGAGGCAGGCGTCGCTCCCGCTCCCGGCATCAGCAACGTGCCGCAGTAGCGCGGCACAAACAGGACCTGTGAGAATGACCATGAAACTGATTACACGATTGCTGGCCGTGGCGACGCTCGGTGCCGCAGCCAACCTGCAGGCGGCAAGCATCACGCTCGTGCCGTCCGCCTCGAACATCATCGAGGACACGCTCTTCACCGTGAACGTGGTGCTGGACGCGAGCGGCGCGCCCGGCGCGGACCCCGGCCTGTATATCGGCCAAGTGACCGTGGATTTCGACCCCACACAGCTCGCGTACCAGGGCTTTGTGTTTAACTCGCCCGTCGGGCCTTTGGGGGATGCGCCCTCCGTCGGCGCAGCCGGCGACCGGCAGACCGTGACGCTCGGATTCCAGCAGGCCACCAACAACAGCACGATCGGCACATTCAGCTTCCTCGCGCTCGGCAGCCCCGGCACCATCGCCTCGCTCGGCGTCGCCGATGCGGACGATTTCATCGGCACCTTCATCGCCAAGCTGCCGACGGATCAACCGTTTTATCCGGAGTTCAATGGCGCTTCGGTCGCCATCTCGCCCGTGCCACTGCCCGCCACCGCATGGTTGCTGGTGACGGCGCTCGCCGCAGCCGGTGCCCGGGCACGCCGGGCCCGACACCAGCACGACGCCTGAGCACGAGTCCATGGTGTTGATGGTGCGGGCGGCGCTGGCGCCGCCTGCCGCCGCCATCGCTGCGATCCTCGCGCTCGCCGGCGTCATTGGCGTTCCCGCCAGCGCCGGCGCAACGGACGATGACCCGCGCCTGATCGCCCTCGAGCAGGCCGACGAGCATGGACTGCTGGTGGCGGACTACGACGTCGAGCAATTGCGAACGCTTGCCGCCGGGCCCGACGTCGACCACAACCCCGGGTTTCATCGCCTGCTCGAGGCAGCCTACGGGCGCTATTCCCGTGACATCAGCCACGGGCGGGTCACGCCCGCGCTGGGGGACCCGGACTGGCACATCCCCGCGCGGCTGCCGCTCACCGATCCGGCCTCGGCACAACCGCCGGCGCACCCCCAGTACGGCCTGCTGCAGCAGGCGCTCGCACGGTACCTCGCAATCGAGCGGGGCGGCGGCTGGCCAGGCGTGCCGGCGGGCGCCACCCTTCGGCTCGGCACGCGGGATGCGCGCGTTGCGGTGCTGCGCGACCGGCTGCGCGCCAGCGGCGACTACCGCGCCGAAATGCAGGCGGATCCCTGGTTTTTCGACACCGGGCTCGACGAGGCGCTGCGCCGATTCCAGGAGCAGCACGGCCTGGAGGCCACCGGCCGGCTCGACGAGCGCACGCTCGGGTACCTGAACGTACCGGCAGCGGCACGGGCAGAACAACTCGCCGCAGTGCTCGAGCGTTGGCGCTGGCTGCCGCCGGCGTTCGGATCGCGCTACGTGTGGGTCAATACCGCCACCACCACGCTCGATGTATTCGCAGACGGACAGCGCGAATTCTCGATGCGCACCATCGTCGGGCACGCCAGCCGACCGACGCCAAGCCTCGCCAGCGAAGTGCGCCAGGTCGTCTTCAACCCCGGCTGGTCCGTTCCCTACACCATCGCGGTGGAGGATCTGCTGCCACGCCAGCAGGAGGATCCGGGTTATCTTGCCCGTCACGCGATCCGGGTGTTCACCGGCACGCCGGAGTCCCCGCGTGAACTCGATCCAGCCCGTATCGACTGGGCCGCGCTCGGCCCGGGACGCTTTCCATACCGGCTGCGGCAGGATGCCGGGCCGGGCAACAGCCTCGGGCGCATCAAACTCGCGATGGACAATCCCTTCGACATCTACCTGCACGACACGCCAGCCCGCGGCCTCTTCGACCTGACCAGTCGCACGCTCGGCTCGGGATGCGTGCGCCTCGAAGACGCCGCGCGCTTCACCACCTTCCTGCTGGCGGGTGACCGGGAGTGGACGGCCGCCGACACCGAGGCCCGCATCGCGAGCGGCAGGACCACCACGCTGAACCTGCAACATACGTTGCCGATCTGGATCGTGTACCTCACGGCCTGGGCCGACGAGGATGGCACGGTCAACTTCCGCCGCGACGTCTATGGCTGGGACGCAAGGCTGCTCGCCGCGCTGCGCGCCCCGCGCACCGCCGCGACCCGGACGGCCGGCACCCGCCGCGCCCAGCCTTGAAGCATGGTTCAAGGTAGGGCATTCGGCTAAGATCCGGCCATGGAGCCCGGCTGAAGCCTCCGGAGCGGGCTCCGTCGACGACGACCATGTCCAGCAGACCGCTCACCATCGGCGCCCTTGCACGGCGACTCAACGTATCGACCTCGATGCTGCGTTTCTACGAGCGCGAGGGCCTGCTGGCGCCGGAACGGCGCAGCGCCTCCGGTTACCGGCTGTATCCGGCCAGCGCAGAGAAGACGCTGCTCTTCATTCGCCGCGCGCAGCGGCTCGGGTTTTCACTGAACGACATCAAGCTGCTGCAGCACGGTGGCGGCAACAAGGGTCGCGACGACGTGATGGATATCGCCGAGCAGCGTTTCCTCGACATCGAGCGACGCCTCACCGAGATGCTCGTGCTGCGCCACGAGCTCGAGTTCTTTCTCGAGGACCTGACCGAGCGCGTCGGACGCGCGGCCGGAGGCCCGACCGGCAGGCTGTATCGCGAGCTCCTGAATCAGGTGTGCGGACACGAGGCGCGGCACAAGGCGCCCTCCTCGCTGGCCCGACTCATCAAGCGGCTCGGCTGCGCGCTCGCGACCGCCGAACGCGACAAGGTGTTCGCAACGCTGCGCGGCCGTCATATCCATATCTGGCGCGAGGATGACGGCTATTCGATCCTCGTCGCGAGTCGCGACCCCCAGGTCGAGAAAGCCCTGCGTCAGCTCGCTGCGAGCGAGGCCAATTGCGAGGTTCACGTCGAACCGCGAGTCTCCGAGGCCGATGAGGGTTTCCTGTTTCAGGTGCGCGGGCCGAACTCTTTTCTCTTCGCGCAGCTTTTCCTGGCGCTCGAGACGGCCGAGACCTGAGTCCCGGCACATTCCACGCGCCGGCGCCCGGCATGCAAAAGCCGTTTCGACCGGCAACCGCCAGCGCAGTGGGCTGACGCGAAGACCCGGCGAAACCCGGCTGCCGCGGACTGGCGACTGCGGAATATCCCTATAAGATCTATATCCGGTATTGCTTTCAAAACGGGCCGGCCGATATCATAAGGGCGATACAAAATCGTTCTTCAGCGCATCCCGTCAGAAAGGCCCCAACATGAACCCCAACCGTCGCCTCTGGAAGGCGCTTGCCGTAATTTTTGTCCTGTCTTTTGCCGTGCTTGGCTGGATTGGCCGGGAAATCTACCTGGCCGCACCGCCCATCCCGGCCAAGGTACTCACCGGGAGCGGCGACGTCGTTTTCACGGGCGACCAGATACGGCATGGACAACAGGTCTGGCTGGCCGCCGGCGGGCAGCAGCTTGGCTCCGTGTGGGGCCATGGCGGGTATGTCGCCCCGGACTGGTCGGCCGACTGGCTGCACCGCGAAGCCCTCGCCCTGCGGGATCTGCAGGCCCGACAGTCCTTCGGCACACCCTACCGACAACTCTCGGTGGACCAGCGCGGCAGTATCGATGCGCGCCTGCGTCACGAAATGCGGCATAACGATTACGACGCCGCGCGTGACGTGCTGACGGTCTCGGCCAACCGTGCCTCGGCCGTCCGGGCGGTCGCGGCGCATTACTCCGGCCTGTTCGCCGACGAACCGGGCCTCGACGGACTGCGGGAGCAGTACGCGATGACTTCCGGCACCGTGCCATCGAGCGCGGACCGCGCGGCGCTGACAGCCTTCTTCTTCTGGTCCTCCTGGGCGGCCGCCACCGACAGGCCCGGCGAGAACGGCCTCTCCTACACCAGCAACTGGCCGCACGAACCACTGGTCGGCAACGAACTGACCGCGGGCAGCGCCATCTGGACCATCGTCAGCATCGTGCTGCTGATCGCCGGCATCGCGGCGATGCTCTGGTACCACGGCTCGCAACCCGAGCCGGAGGAACTGCCGGCCCCTGCGAACAACCCGCTGGAGAACATCACTCCGACGCCGTCGATGCTGGCCACCCGCAAGTATTTCTTCGTGGCCGTCGGGCTGCTGCTTGGCCAGGTGGCACTGGGGGCCATCACGGCACACTACGCGGTCGAGGGGCAGTCATTCTTCGGGTTGCCGCTCGGGGAGATACTGCCCTACGTGGTAAGCCGTACCGCCCACACGCAGTTCGGCATTTTCTGGATTGCCACTGCATGGCTGGCTACCGGCCTGTACATCGCCCCGCTGCTCTCCGGCCACGAACCGAAAGGCCAGAAGCTCGGCGTGGACCTGCTCTTCTGGGCGCTGCTCGTCATCGTGGTCGGTTCCACCATCACCGGCTGGCTCGGAACCATACAGCGGCGAGGCGTCGATTTTGCGTTCTGGATCGGTAACCAGGGCCTGGAGTTCACCAGCATGGGCCGCATCTGGCAGTTTCTGCTGTTCATCGGCCTGCTGCTGTGGCTCGTCCTGCTCGGCCGCGCACTCTGGCCGGCGCTGCGGCGGCCCTCCGAGTCGCGTGGCCTGATCAGCATGGTGTTCCTCTCGGCCATCTGCATCGGCGGCTTCTATGCGACCTCACTCGTCTGGGATCAGGAAACGCACTACTCGATGATCGAGTACTGGCGCTGGTGGCTGGTGCACCTCTGGGTCGAGGGCTTCTTCGAAGTCTTCGCAACCGCGGTCGTCGCCCTGATCTTCGCGCGACTCGGGCTGGTGCGCACGAGCACGGCCAACAGCGCGATCGTGCTCGAGACCGCGGTCTTCCTGTTCGGCGGCATACTCGGCACACTGCATCACCTGTACTTCACGGGCACGCCGACGTCGGTCATCGCGCTCGGCGCCGTGTTCTCCGCGCTCGAAGTGGTACCGCTGGCGCTGCTCGGGCTGGAGGGCTACCGCACCTACCGGCGCAGCCAGGCCGCACCATGGGTGGCCGAGTATCGCTGGCCGATACTCTGCTTCGTGGCAGTGGCCTTCTGGAACGTGGTCGGTGCGGGCCTCCTCGGCTTCGCGATCAACCCGCCGGCGTCGCTGTACTTCGTGCAGGGCCTGAACCTGACGGCGGCCCATGGCCATGCGGCGCTGTTCGGCGTGTACGGGATGCTCGGAATCGGGCTCGCGCTGTTCTGCCTGCGCGGCCTGTTCGCGTCCGCCTGGCACGACGAACGCCTGCTCAAGCACGCGTTCTGGACCCTGAACATCGGCCTCGGGCTGATGGTGTTCCTGTCGCTGCTCCCCGCAGGGATCTACCAGGCCGTGGCAAGCATCACCGAAGGCCTGTGGTATGCGCGATCACCCGAAGTCGTGCACTCACGCTGGATGGAACTGTTCGTCTGGCTGCGGGTGCCGGGCGACGTCGTCTTCGGACTCGGAGCGCTCTGCCTCGGCGCTTACGTACTGAAGCTGATCGCAGCCCGCTCCAGGCGGACCGCGGCGGCCACGCTCACACAGGCAGGTGAAATGGCCTGAGTGGGCTCAGGTACAATGACAGGCGCCCCGCGGGGCGCCTGTCATCCGTACGCCGGGTAACCACATGCGGCTCACGACTTTTACCGACTACAGCCTGCGCGTACTCATTTATCTGGCGATCCGCCCCGAGCAACGCGTGACCATTGCCGAGATCGCCACTGCGTTCGATATTTCCGAGAGTCACCTGATGAAGGTCGTGCACTTTCTCGGCAAGCACGGCTTCCTCGCCAACGTGCGCGGCAAAGGGGGCGGCCTGACCCTGGCATCGACGCCGGATGCCATCAACGTCGGTGCCGTCGTGCGCCTGACCGAGGCGGACTCCCTGCCGGCAGAGTGTTTCAACCCGGACCGAAACACCTGCGTCATCAGCCAATCCTGCCAGTTGCGCAGGATCCTCGGCGAAGCGGTCAGTGCGTTCTACGCGGTCCTCGAGCGCTACAGCCTGGCCGACCTCGTGGTCGGACGCAGCCAGCTGGCGCGGATCCTGTCGATCCCGGTCGAGACGGTCCGGCGCCGCGCCAGGCCCTGACAGGTTGATGCAAAACTGCTAACGGCGGCCCGCGGTCGCGCGAGCACCAGTGGCCGCCGGGCGCCGGGTATTACTCGCGGCCGAAGCGGTAGCTGAGCGTCGCACCGACCTGCCTGCCCGGCTGCAGCGTGACGCCGAATCCCCGTGGGCTCGTGGAAGACCCTGCGCAAATGGTCGCCGGGTCGGACGGCGGCAGCGCAGCGCAATTGGTCAACGTCCCGTAGCGCCGGTCGATGTAGCGCAGGATGTCGAGCGCCGTATCGTCGTCGGTGAGATTCTTGCCCCAGACGCTGAAATCCCAGTTGCCCCAGGTCGTCCCGACGCGCGCACCGAGGAGTTCACGATCGCCGGTTTCGATGAGATTGTGCTCCTGGGCGTACTTCGATTCCTCGAAGGTGAAATCCGCGCCGAGGTAGACGCTGCCCCAGCTCACGGGCGTCTCGTATCGCGTGAACAATGCGAACTGGTTTTCCGGGATGCGTGGCGATTGCCTGCCGGAAGTGTCGCCGAGGGTGTTCAGGTCCTCCAGCGTGCCATTGCCGCCGCGCAGATCGGCCTCGTCGTTGCTGATGTTCCTCTCGTATTCCGAGTCCGTCCAGGAATAGATCAGGCCTGCGGTCCACTCGTCGGTGATCGAGAAGGTGCTGTCCAGCTCGAACCCCCAAACCTCGGTCTTGCCCACGTTGTCGATGACCGACTGCGGCACGCCGCCAGGGCCCTCGATGTTGCGCGTGAACTGCTGATCGGTGACATCGTTGCGGTAGATGGCCACGTTGGCAACGACACGGCGGGCAAGCCACTCCGTCTTGGCGCCGATCTCGTAGGACCAGACCTTCTCTTCCTTGACGTCACGGAAGCTCTCGTCCGGCGCACCGTCCACCACCGGCACCGTGCTGTTGAACGTCCCCGGCTTGGTGCCCTTGGCGACGTTCGCGTAAAGGTTCACTTCGTCGTTGAGGCGATAGCGCGCCGTCACGCGGGGAGTCAGGCTCTCGTAGGTCTCCGAGCACGAGGGGCGCGGACCGCAAGGCTCCACGGCCCCACTGCCATCGTTTACCCGATTGGCGACCTCGATCTCGTCTTCGGCATAACGCATCTCGAGGCCGAGGGTCGTCCGTTCGCCGGCATCCCATTCGACGCCGCCGAAAACGGCCATATTCTCGACATCCTGGTTCGTGAGGTTCGCGACGGTCTGCAACGCAGGCACCCCGCTCGGCAGCACCTTGCGATTGGCGATCTCCTTGTTCGTCTGGTCCAGGTAATAGAGCCCGATGGTCCCGCGCAGCGGCAAGTCCTGCGCCGAAGTCATGCGTACTTCCTGCGAGAAGACCTCGTTCTCATCGCGGTCGAGCTGCCAGAAGCTCCCGAGCGAAGCGCCAATGGGAATCGGGTCATACCCCGCGTAAGACACGTCGAAACCCGTCTGGATGCTGTCGCGGATGAAGCCGGTGACGCTGCTGAAGGTGTAGCCACCGTACTCATATTCGACCGTCAGGTTGGCGAGCCGGCGGCGCAGCTCCACACCCGAAATCGCAGCCTGGTCCAGCAGGTCGGTGACCAGGTTCAGGCCGTTCTCGTCGGTCACCGCCTCGCCGCAGTAGTACTCGCGGGACCGCGGCGCATCCGGCGTGCGGAAGAAACAGTTGTTGAACGTGCGCGGCTGCAGGTAAATCGCGAAATGATCGTCTTCCGTCGTCTGAACCCCGCCCCGCAGGGAAACCTCCAGCCCATCGAGCGGCGTCCAGAGCAATCTCGCGGTCGCACTCTGGCTCTCGGTGCCGCCCACCTCGTCGCCCGTGCGCTGGTTGTCGAACTCGCCGCCGTAGGTGTCGTAGCCGGCCGCCACGTAGAAGGCGAGCTGATCGGTGATGATCGGCCCGCTCGCCCATGCAGAGGTCTCCCAGGTGTCGTGCTCCGCGCCGGTGGCGGTGACACCGCCCTCGAGCCGGTCCATCGAGGGCTTACGCGTGATGAAATTGATTGCGCCCGCGTAAGTGCCGCGACCGAACTGCGCCGCCTGCGGCCCCTTGATGATCTCGACGCGCTCGAGGTTATACAGCTCCGTCGATTGCGGCGACGCCCCGAGATAGACGCCGTCTATGAAGTAGGCCACCGCCGAGGCGTTGCCGATGCCGTTCTGAATGGTCGTGATGCCGCGCATCGCGGGGCGATCCGAACCCGGCTGGCGGCCGAAAGCCGAGGTGAAGGAGAAGCTCGGGGTAAACTTGGCGATGTCGTCGATGCTGCGGAGATTCATCTCCTCGATGCTGGTGGCGGTAAACGCGCTGACCGCAACCGGTATCTCCTGGATGTTCTCTTCGACTTTGCGCGCGGTGACGACGATTTCCTCGACGGCGGCCGCGCCGAGCGGCGCAAGCAACACCAGGTTTGCGCAACCGAGAACCGCAGCGTGACGGCGGATGGATGCCTGCACGATGACCCCCTTCGCGACTTCCGTCGCGCCCCAGTGGGTTGACGGGCTATACCTAGCCCGCCACGGTCATGATGTCAATATGACGTTATTCCGACCCGGCAGGGCGCCGGGTGGCGGCTGCGACGCGCGTGCGTCATCCCGACCCGGGTCTCACGACACCAGCTTGGCGTCCACCTCGTCCTGCTGGATCTCGAACATGCGCGCATACCAGCCGCCCCGACGCATGAGTTCCTCGTGCGTGCCGCGTTCCGCGATCCGGCCTTCCAGCATCACCAGGATCTCGTCGCTGTCCACGATGGTCGAGAGCCGATGGGCGATGGTGAGCGTCGTGCGGCCCTGGCACAGGCGCCGCAATGCCTGCATGACGCCGAGTTCGGTTTCGACGTCGAGGCTCGAGGTCGCCTCGTCGAGCAGCACGATCGGCGCATCCTTGAGAATTGCGCGGGCGATGGCGACTCGCTGGCGCTGGCCGCCGGAGAGTTTGGAGCCGCGTTCGCCCGCCGGTGATTCGTAGCCCTCCGGCAGGCTCATGACCCAGTCATGCAGCCCCGCCTTGCGCGCCGCATCATCGATCTCCGCCTGGCTGGCATCGCGCCGCCCCATGCGGATATTCTCGCCGATGGTTTCGTTGAAGATGAAACTGCGCTGCGACACCACGGCAAACTGCTTCTGCAGCTCTGCCAGCTGGAACTCCGGCAACCGGCGCGGGCCAACCCGGATCTCGCCCGTCTGCGGGTCCCAATGGCGCAACAGCAGGTTGACGATGGTGGACTTGCCGGTGCCCGACGGGCCGACCAGCGCGACATGGCGCCCGGCGGGGATGTCGAGCGTGAAGCCGTCGAATACCTTTTTGTTGCGGCTCCAGGCCTCGTCGTCCGCGTCGTACTCGAAGTTCACGTTGCTGAAGTGCAGCGACGGATCGAGCTTCGCGGTCGCCGCTTCGCCGGCCGTATCCTGAACCGCGGGCGGCTGGTCCATCATGCCGAAGAGGCGGCGCGCCGCAATCAGCGACACACGGAAATCCGTGTAGTTGTTCGCGGGCCCCTGCGACGTGTAGAAGCCGACGATGGAAACGGCGATGACGGCGGGAAGGTCCACCAATGCGTCGATCTTGCCGGCCAGCGCCAGCTCAATACCCCACCACGCCGCCGCGAGGATGCCCACCGTCGCGAAGATTTCCGAGAGCGCACGCTGCGTGGCATCGGCGCCATAGAGCTTGTCCTGCCCGGACTGCATCGAGACGCCCCGCTGCCAGAGTTCGCGCGCGCGCGCTTTCTCGTAACCGAAAGCCACGGTGTCGCGCACACCCTGGATGCTGTCGGCGACGAACGCATTGACCAGCCCGAGCTGCTCGCGGTACCGCACGCCATCGCCACCGAGGCGGGCCACGAGCCAGGGCAGGACGAACACACAGGCTGCGTAGAACGGCGCCAGCACCCACACCAGCGAGGGGTGCACGGTCCAGCACCAGGCCAGGATGATCATCGGCACGCTGATGCCGGCCACCGCCGGGGCGAGCGTGTGGGCGTAGAACGGCTCGACGCGCTCGCAATCGCTCATCACGCGGCTGACCGCGTCCCCCGACTGCAACTTGCCGGTGCGCGCTGGCGCGAGCGGCAGCATGGCGTAATAGAACTTGTCACGGAACTCCGCGAGGATGCGAAACGCCACGTAATGCCCGGTGTAGTTCTCGAGGTAGGAGGCAAACCCGACCAGGGTGCCCACCAGCGCGATCCAGCGCACCTGGGCCCAGATTACGTCCCAGTTGACCACCCCGGGCTCGGCGGACTCGACATAGATCCCGACACTCGCCGCAGCAATGCCGAGCAGCGCCGCCTGGCTGACGATCTTGATCACGCGCGTCACGAGCGACACGAGCATGATGCCGTTGAACGGCGACATGTAGCGCATCAGGCGGCGCATGATCTGGAAGTTGCTCGCCTGCGGCACCTGCCCGGCGGTCGCTTGTGCAGTGTTCATTGACTCATCTCCCTCAGGCGATGCCGGCGGCCGGCTTGGTCTGCAACGGCCGCGATTCCATCTCGCGCTTGGTACGGACCATGCCCGCGTAGATGCCGCCGCGCGCGAGCAACTCGGCGCGCGTGCCGCTCTCGGCGAGCCGCCCGCCCTCCATGACGATGATCCGGTCGGCCTGCTCGATGGTGCTCAGGCGATGGGCGATCAGCAGCACCGTCTTGTTTGCGGTCAGCCGCGCCAGCGCCTTGTTCAGCAGGGTCTCCGTCTCGACGTCGATCTGCGATGTCGGTTCGTCGAGGATCACGATCGGCGCGTTCTTCAACAGCGCGCGGGCAATCGCGAGCCGCTGTGCCTGCCCACCGGAGAGCGCCATGCCCTGGTCGCCGACCTGGGTCTGGAAGCCGTCCGGCGTGGACCGGATGAAATCGTAGAGCTCCGCCGCCGTGGTGGCCGCGACCAGTTCCGCCTCGGTCGCGTCGGGTTTGGCCATGCGCAGGTTGTCCGCGATCGTGCCGAAGAACAGGAACGGATCCTGCGGCACGAGCGCGATCTGCTCGCGTATCCACTCCAGCGTCAACTCCTTCTCGGGCACGCCGTCGAACAGGATCTCGCCCGACTGCGGCTCGAGCGTGCGCAGGAGCAGGTTGGTGACCGTGGTCTTTCCAGAACCGCTGCGTCCGATCAGCGCCACCGTCTCGTTCGGCTCGAGCGTCATGCTGAGGTTCTCGATGGCCGGCCGATCGGCGCCCGGGTAGGTGAAATTGACGTTGCGGAGCTCGATGCGTACGGCCTTGCCGGTGGTCCTGCCCGCGTGCGCGCTGGCGGAACTCGTGATCGGCGCCTTCTCGTCCAGGAACTTGATCACCTCGGCGGCCACTTCGCGCCCCATCGCTCCGGCGAAGAAGAACTCGCCGATCAGGAGCAGCGTGCGGCTGAACTCCAGGCTGAGCAGCACGACCGCCACCGCCTCCCCCGGCGTCATGAAGCCGCCGCTGTAACGGTACAGGGCGACGCCCATCGCCACGGCGGTGGAGAACAACGCAAAGCCAAGCTCGAGGAAGACGAACTGGCTCTGCGCGACCAGCAGGAGCTTCATCGTCGTGCGCCGCTGCTGTTCGTTGCCTTCCTCCATTTCGCGGCCGCGGCGTACGGCCTCGTTGAACATCTTCAGCGTCGTCATGCCCTGGATCGAATCCAGGTACTGCGCGCTGTTGCGGTTCTTTACCGCTTCGTTCTGCTTGCTGATGCGGCGGAATCCGCGCGCGGAGGAGCCGACGAACAACGGCGTCAGCGGCACGCCCGCGAGCATCCACAGGCCCACCACCCAGTCGATCCAGAAAATCGCGGCGCAGAGGAAGATCGGGATCGCGATTGCCACCCAGACCTGCACGAAATACACGCTGAAGTAGTAATCGAGGTACTCGACGCCCTCGGTGGCTGTGTTGGCGATCTCGCCGGTCCGCCGCTTGCCGAGAATGCCCGGGCCGAGGCGCACGACCTGCTGGTAGATCCGGTCGCGCACGTTGATCTTGGCCTCCGCGGAGGCGCGGAACTGGCCGGTGCGGAACACCCATGCGAGCGCGGCCTTCAGGAACACGAGACCGGTGAGGATCCAGAACCACTGGCGCAACAGGTTGCTGCCCTCGACGGCAGCATCGACGGCCAGGCCGAGCACCCAGTAAAGAAGAATCGTGGTGGGAATGGACGCCAGTCCCGCAACGAGACCCACCTTGACCCACTTCATGGTCGTCGGCGTGATCAGCCTGTCGTCAACACCCAGCATGACATCGCTCCCGCGGCCGGACTCTCCGGCCTCCGATCGCCACCATAAACCCTGAAGCAGGGTTCAAGGTCAATAGCCGGACCCTGCTTGACCTTGAAGCTGAGTTCAAGGTGGATGATGCCAGCCGTCCCGGTCCCGTCGGACCGGCCGTGGATGCAGTGCAATGAGCCAGGCCATTTCCGCCGCCCCTGCCGCCGTCAACCCGCTGCGCGTGAAAATCGCGGGCATGGACTGCGGCAGCTGTGCGATGACGATCGAGAACAGCATGCGGCAACTGCCGGGTGTCGAAGCCGTGACCGTGAGTTTTACCACGGAGTCCATGGAGCTCACCGGCAGCCCCACGCTCGCGAGCATCGAGCAGCGGCTGAAGGAACTCGGCTACCGCATCGCCTCCGACGCGCCGCAGCCGGAGTCCCGCCCGGCCGAGGTGCACGGTGCCGCCGGGTTCCTGCGTTTTCTGTGGAAGCAGCGGCAGCTGCGCGTGGCACTCGTCATTGCCATCGCCGTGCTTGCCGGGATCCCGCTGCTCGCCGGCGCACCGGAAATCGCCGGTGTGGCCCCGCTCGACCTGCTGTTCAGCCTCGCAGTGGTCGTGGCCGGCACCCCGGTGTTCCTGAAAGGAATGCGGGCGCTGATCTTTGCCCGCCGCGTAACGATCGACCTGCTGATGGCGGTCGCCTCGGCTGGCGCGCTCGGCATCGGGGAATTCGGGGAAGCCGCGACGGTGATCCTGCTCTTCACGCTCGGCGAAGCGCTCGAGGCTTACAGCGCGGAGCGTGCCCGCGGCTCGCTGCGCAGCCTCATCTCGCTGCAACCGCAGGAAGCCACCGTGCTGCGCGAGCACCGCGGCGGCCACGGCGAGCACACCGATCATGCCCACGACGAGCATGCCGGTTGCGGCCACGAGGGTCACGACCACGGTGCTCACGATGAGCATGCCGGCTGCGACCACGAGGGTCACGACCACGGCGCACACGCGACCACGACCCACGACCACGACGACCACGCCGGGCACGGACATGCCTCGCATGGCCATGCTCACCACGACCACGACGACCACGAAGGCCACGACCACGGCGCCCACGACCACGACGACCACGCCGGGCACGGACATGAACATGGTCGTGCGCACAGCCACCGCCATACCCCGGCCTCCAGCGCCACCCACGCGGCGCACGCCGGATGCGGGCACGATCATGACCACGGCGATCATGGCGGGCACGGCCACGAACACGCCGCACACCGTCATGCAACGCACGACCATGACGAGCATGCGGGCTGCGATCACGGCGATCACGATCATCATGCCCACGCCGGGCACGGCAACGGGGAACATGCGCACGATCACGACGATCACGCTCATGAGCATGAGCACGGCCACGCCCACGGCGCGCCGGCTGCCGCCGCGAAGGCACACGACGACGGGGACGTACACATTCACCAGGTAATCCTGCCGGTGGCCGAGGTCGCGGTCGGCGACACGGTGCTGGTGCGGCCGGGTCAGCGCATCCCGGTAGATGGCGAGATCACGCGCGGCCAGTCATCGATCAACCAGGCCGCCGTGACCGGGGAAAGCGTGCCGGTGCCGCGCGATGTCGGTGATGAAGTCATGGCCGGCACCGTCAACGGCGAAGGCGCGATCGAGGTCCGCGTCACCCGGCCGGCCGGGGATGCCACCATCGCACGCATCGCGCGACTGGTCGAACAGGCTCAGTCCCAGCGCAGCCCTGCCGAGCGTTTCATCGACCGCTTCGCGCGTTACTACACGCCTGCGGTGGTGCTGCTCGCCGCGCTGGTGGTGGCGGTGCCGGTGCTCGCCTTCGGCCAACCGCTGCTCCAGACCGCCGACGGTACGTTCGGCTGGCTGTATCGCGGCCTTGCGCTGCTCATCATCGCCTGCCCCTGCGCGCTGGTGATCAGCATCCCGGTGACCGTGGTGAGCGGACTCACGCGGCTCGCGAATCTCGGCGTACTGGTGAAGGGCGGCGCGCAGCTCGACCGTCTTGCAGACGTGCGGGCGGTGGCTTTCGACAAGACCGGCACCCTGACGCACGGACGCCCCCAGGTGACGGCTATGGCCGGTCGCGACTGCGCGCACGAAGAAGCCGCCACCGACGACTGCGAGAGTTGCGAAGACCTGGTGGCACTCGCCGCTTCCGTAGAACGCGCCTCCGAGCACCCGGTGGCCCACGCGATCATCGCGGAAGCCACGCAGCGGCAGGTCCAGCACCGCTATCAGACCAGCGGCGCGGTCACGGCACACGCCGGCCGCGGCATCTCCGGGCAGCTCGGCAACGGCATGAATATCGCGGTCGGCAGCGACGCGCTCGTCGCCGCGGCCGGCAGCGGCTTCGGGCACCTCTCCTGCCAGGCCGAGAATGCGCGTACCGCCGGCAACACCGTCATGTACGTCGCCCGCAACGACGACGTCATCGGCTTCATCGGCGTGCAGGACGAGATCCGCGAGGCCAGCCGCACGGCGCTGCAGGAACTGCACCGCAGCGACACGCCGGTCGCCGCCGTCATGCTGACCGGCGACAACCCGCAGGCGGCCGCGCGCGTTGCCGAGCGAATAGGCTACATCGACGATGTGCGCGCCGGGCTGCTACCCGAGCAGAAACTGCAGGCCATCGAGGAACTGCGTCAGCGCTACGGCGTGGTTGCGATGGTAGGCGACGGCATCAACGACGCGCCGGCGCTCGCCCGCGCCGACGTCGGCATCGCCATGGGCGCCGGCACCGCACAGGCCATGGAGACCGCCGACGTGGTGCTGATGCAGGACGATATCTCGCACGTGCCCATGGCACTGCGCCTGGCGCGTAAGTCACGCACCCTGGTCAAGCAGAACATCGCGTTGAGCCTGGGGCTGAAACTCGCCTTCCTCGCGCTCGCCATCCCGGGCATCGCGACGCTGTGGATGGCCGTGCTCGCCGACGTGGGCGCCACCATGCTGGTGACGCTGAACGGCATGCGGGTGCTGCGCGAACGGTAATGGCGCAGCGCTCGCGGCCAGAGACCCGCCACCCGGTTTTCTGCAGCAGCGCGATACGCCGGGAACAATGCTTCCTGGCGGGTCTGCGCAGTCGCGGCGTCGCTCCAGCGCCGGGCGGCTGTCGGTGACGTATCGAAGGCATTGCCTGACCGGCGCCTGGTCGGGACTGAAGTCCCTCCTACACGGCTTCGTTCATCGCAGCGCGTATCGCGCTTCGTTCACCGCCGCGGGCAGCAGCATCCTGTAGGAGGCACTTCAGTGCCGACCGTATTTCCGGGCGTCGCGGTAGTCGGGACTGAAGTCCCTCCTACAGGGCTCGAGTCCGACGGTGCGTCTGGGTCAGCGACGGTGAACCCGCCGCAGAGCGGAAACCAGTGGTGGCCCGGTGTCCGGCGAGCACTCAGCGGAGAGTTCGCAGCCGCTGACCCGATCACAGCGACGAACTCACCCGGGATGCTGGCGGGGACGCTGCAACGGGCGTGTGGAGCCGCGCGCAGCAGGATGCGCAGCCGCGGGCGCAACCCGAGCGCGCGCAGGCCAGGGACGGCCGCAGCAAGCGTCCCGGCGCAGCGTCACCGCCAGCTGCCACCGCGCGGGACAGAAGATGAGAAAGCCGCTAGCGAATCCGACGATACGCAGTGCCTGAGCGCTGCTGCCAGCCGTGATACGGGTGGCGCGCGAGCAGCGCCGGATTGCGGAACACCAGCGCCAGCAGCGCGCCGGCGACGAAGCCGCCGATGTGCGCCCAGAATGCGACGCCACCGCGTCCGCTGCCGAGCGAGCCGACCCCACCGATGAGCTGCACCAGAAACCAGTATCCGAGCATCCAGATCGCCGGGATCGCAACCGTCGTCACATAGAACCCGAGTATCAGCAGCATGTGCACGTTCACCCGCGGGTAGAGCAGCACATAGGCGCCCATGACACCACCGATCGCGCCAGAGGCCCCCACCATGGGGATCGCCGATGCCGGATTCGACACCACCTGGATGCCAGCCGCTGCAAATCCGCACAGCAGGTAGAACACCGCGAAGCGCACGTGGCCCATCGAGTCCTCGACGTTATTGCCGAAGATCCACATGAACCACATGTTGCCGATGATGTGCATCCAGCCGCCGTGCAGGAACATGTGCGTCAGCACCGACAGCCAGCTCGCCGCGTCGGTCACGACGCAGTAGGTATCGGGCCCGATCTGCACCCGGGTGCCGGCCGGCACCGACTGCAGCAACTCGCCGGGCACGAGCCCGAGCGTGCACACCGAGCGCGACAGCGCCGGCTCCGTGCCGAAGCCCTGCAGCAGCACCCAGGCCGCGATGTTCAGGCCGACGATGGCGTAAGTGACATAGGGCGTGAGGAAGTGCGGGTTGTCGTCGCGAATCGGGAACATGGCCGCATTGTAGCCAGCCGCCGCATCAGCCGTGTGCGGCGGTCAGCGCGCCTTCCACTTGATATTGCAGCCGATGCTCGGCTTCTGCCCGGAGGGCACGGGACGGCCGGCAAGAACCGCAGCGACTGCCGCGCGCAGGTCGGCACCCGTCACCGGTACCGTGTTGCCCGGCCGGCTGCCGTCGAACTGCCCGCGATAGACGAGCCTGCGCCCGGCGTCGTACAGGAAAAAATCCGGCGTGCAGGCGGCCTGGTACGCACGCGCCACCGCCTGGCTCGCGTCGAACAGATACGGGAAGCCGTAACCGCAGCGCTGCGCGGTCTCGCGCATCTTCGCCGGCGAGTCCTCCGGATAGGCCACCGGGTCGTTGGCGCTGACCGCAACGATCGCGAGTCCCTGCGGCTGATACTCCCGCGCGAAACGCACGAAGGCTTCCTCGACGTGCTTCACGAACGGGCAATGGTTGCACCAGAACGCCACCAGCAGCGCCGGCGACGCGGCGAAATCGTCCCGCTGCACGAGGCGTCCCTCGGTGTCCGGCAGTGCGAAATCGGGCGCGGCGGATCCGAGCGCCGCCATGGTCGATGCGGTTTGTGCCACTGCTGCTCCTTATGTTTGCGTACGCTCCATTATGCCGTTGCCGCCACTGCGCGCCGATCGGTTAGCATCTGTCTCCATGCCCCAACTGCGAGGTGCGCCATGACCAGGCCGATTTCCATCCAGATCGTCTCGGACATCGTCTGTCCCTGGTGCTACATCGGCAAGCGCCGCCTGGAGAAGGCTCTCGCCGAACGCCCCGGTATCGACGTGGAGGTGAGCTGGTTTCCCTACCAGCTGACCCCCGACATGCCGCGCGAGGGCAAAGACCGGCGCGAACACTACGCGAGCATCTTCGGCGCGGAACGCGCCGGGCAGATCACGGCGCGCATGAAAGAAACCGGCCTCGCGGACGGCATCGCCTTCGATACCCCGCCCGGCGCACGCTCGCCGAACACACTCTCCGCGCACGTGCTGCTCTACTGGGCTTCGCGCTCGGCCGGCGTCGACCAGAACGCACTGATGGAAAAGCTGTCCGCGGCGCACCACGAGCGCGGCGAGGACGTCGGCAACCCCTACGTGCTGGCCGGCATTGCCAGCGAGGTCGGCATGAATGCGGCCGAGGTACTCAAGGCGCTGCAGGATGGCACGGACGAGGACACGGTGCGCTCGCTCATCGAACAGGCACGGCAGGCCGGCGTCTCCGGCGTGCCGTTTTTCATCATCGATGGCCGGCACGGGTTGTCCGGCGCCCAGCCACCCGAGGAATTCATCCGCCTGCTCGACGAACTCGCGGCCGGTGACGCGCGCACCGGCAGCCATTGACCACGGGACGACCGGCAGCATGAGCGACGGAGAAAACCGCCATCCGCCCCTCGGCAAGACCGAAGCGGAGTGGCGCGAGCTACTGGAACCGGGGCGCTACGAGGTGTTGTTCGGGGAAGGCACCGAGCCGCCCTGGTCCAGCCCGCTGAACGCGATGAAGGAGGACGGCACGTTCATCTGCGCCGCCTGCCACCTGCCGCTCTTCGAGTCCGGTGGCAAATTCGACAGCGGCACGGGCTGGCCGAGCTTCTTCCGGCCCATCGACCCCGCGCGCATCGCCACCCGGCGCGATTTCCGCCTGCTCGTGCCGCGTACCGAGTACCACTGTGCGCGCTGCGACGGCCACCAGGGCCATGTGTTCGACGACGGGCCCGCGCCGACGGGCAAGCGCTACTGCAACAACGGGCTGGCGCTGCGGTTCGTGCCGCGCGGCGAGCCACTGCCGCCGCTGCGCGAGTGAATCAGGCGAAATAGCGCGCTTCGTCGAAGGTCCACACCCAGTGAGGCCGGATGGCCACCAGCACCGTCAGCACGATGCCGTTGATGAACCCTTCCGCTAGCGACAGCAGCGGCAGGAACAGCAGGTAGTCACGCCACGGCACGCCGTCGCCGAGCGTACCCGCCGCAGCGAGGATGGCGGCCATCGCGAGACTGCCCGCGGCCATGGCACAGGCGGCGCCGAGGTAAGCATTGAGATAGATGTAGACGAAAAAATTGCGTGGCAGCCAGCGCCGGACGACCCGGAGCAGCGCCCAGGTCACCGCAGCCGGCAGCACGAACAGGACCAGCGCGTTGGCCCCGAGCGCGGCCCAGTCGCCGTGCCCGAGCAGGCACGCGGCGATGAGCACGGGCACGGAGGCGAGGCAGGCGAGTTGCCAGCCGAACATCAGCGTGAGCGTCGTGACGCCGAAGAAGTGATAACCCGGCGCGATCTCGAGACCTGTGCGGATCGTCCACAGCAGCATTACGGCCACGCAGCCCGCCGCAAACGCATGCTGCATTTCGGCACTGCGCAATCGCGACCACGGTGCCGTGCGCGCCGCAGTGACGAGTACCGTGCCAGCGAGCACGGCGCCGAGGCCGAGCCAGCCGGGCGCGAGAGTTGCAGCAGTGAGTTCCATGGGCGCGCCAGCTTAACCGCAGTGCGACGGTTTGGGATATAAAGAACCCGTCGACGACCGGAGAGCATCCACCATGCGCAGCAACCGAATGGTCGCCAGCCTGAGCCTCCTGCTCGCAGCGATCCCCGTAATGTCTGTAGCCGACCAGGACGCCCCGCCAGCTCTGCGCGCGAGCGAACTGGGCGCCACCAGCCCCGTGCACGAATTCGGCAACCTGCTGCTGGCAGGCCAGCCCGGCGAGGCCGATCTCGCGCTCGCCCGCGCGCGTGGCACTCACACGGTGGTCACGCTGCGCCTGCCCGACGAAGCGGTGGGATTCGACGAACGCGCCGCGGCCGGGCGTCTCGACCTCGAGTATCACGATGTGCCGTGGAACGGCACCGCAGAGCAGGCGGACGCAGTGTTCACCGAAGTGCGCAGACTGCTCAATACGACGATGGAACCGCTACTGCTGCACTGTCGATCCGCCAACCGCGTCGGCGCAGTCTGGATTCCCTGGCGCGTGCTCGATGGCGGCATCCCGCTGGAGACCGCGGTCGCCGAAGCGAGGACCATCGGGCTGGTGACCCCGGACCTCGAACAGCTCGCGCGCGACTACGTGCAACGGGCAGAGGAGTCGCGGTAGCGCCCGTGCTTTCGGTTTTCCGATCCGTGCGGTAACGCGAGATTGCATGCGCGCCGCGGTATATTCGGCACACCATTCGTACCAGAGGAGACCGTCATGACCAGGCCGCCATCGCTCTCCCGCCGGCTGTTCGTCGCTGCCGCTGCCACGCTCGCCGGAGCGGGCAGCGCGGCGCGGGCTCAGGAGCGCTCGCCAGGCGCCGTTTCCGTGCCGGCCAACGGCCGCGAATACGCACGCGTCCCGCTGCGCCGGGACACGGTCGCGGTCGGGGCCGTGCAGTCGCGTATCCGGGCGGTGGATGGCGCATCGCCGGCGAAGGGTATCCGCGAGAACCTCACCCACATGCTCGAACTCATCGACAAGATGCAGTTCTACGGCGGCACCAAGGATCTACTCTGCTTCCACGAGTTCCCGCTGCAGGGCTGGAACCCCTGGGACCGGCGCGAACTGGAACGGCTGTCGATCGACCTGCCGGGGCCGGAGACCGAGGCGATCGCGGCCAAGGCGAAAAAGTACGGCTGTTACATCCAGTTCGGTGCCTATGCGCGCGATGCCGACTGGCCGGGACACGTACTGAGCGTCACCTCGATCATCGGGCCGACTGGCGAGCTGGTGGCCCGCGACTGGAAGGCACGCAATATCGTCGGCGTGTTCCCGGGCTTCGAGCTGGTGACCACCACGGTTTACAACGTGCTCGACCGCTTCGTCGAGATGTACGGCGAAGACGCAATTGTGCCGGTGCACCGGACCGACATCGGCAATCTCGCCACTTCCTCCACGCAGCTCGAGCCGGAGTTGTTCCGCGTCATGGCGATGAAGGGCGCCGAGATCCTGCTGCGTACCGCCTCGGGCGGCTTCGAAGCCGAGGACATCCGCATGGTGTCGCGCTACAACCGCGTCTACTCGGTGATCGTCAACAACGCCGTTTCGCCGGGCAACCCGGGCTTCCTCGACGATCCGGGCGGGCGCTCCGGCGGCACGGCGATCTACGGCCAGCGCGGCGAAGAACTCGCGAAGGCCGGCTCCCGGTTCGAGCAGGATGTGGAGGCGCGCATTCCCATGGCGCAGTTCCGTGCCGGCCACCGCATCCCCGATGTGCACATGCCGCTGTATGAAGCGGCATTCCGGCAGTACCAGCCGCGGCACGCACCGGGCCTGTTCAGCAGCTACCTGCCCACGAGCCTGCGCGACGCCAAGCGCTTCCTCGATGAGAAGGACCGCTGGCGCTGAAGCGGGTGCGACCGCGAATCGCGACGCCTGCGCCGCGGCTGCTGGCCAGCCTTGCGGCTGCATGCCTGATCGGACTGGCGCTGCCTGCGCCGGCGCAGGTGAACCAGCAGCAGTACGACGGTTACTTCCTGGTCGGCCGGTTCGGCGAGATCTGCACCATGTGCGAAGCGGTGGTCCTGTGTTCGGCAGCACCGGCGCCGCCCACGGCGAATGCCGTGCCGGACGACGGCAGCTTCACGCTCTACCATCTGCACACGCGCACTTTCTGGTCGCAGGTTTCGACCATCCGGGAGTGGTTCGTGAGTAACTTCAGCTCCGCTTCGCTTGCTGCGGGCCACGAGCGGCCGGTCACGGTTTACGACGTGACAGGCGGCCACTGGCAACCGCCCCGGCAGGCAACGATGCGCGTCGCGCTCGAGCCTGCGCTACTCGGCATCAGCGACGGCCGCGAGATCGATCGGACCGACCGGCGCTGGCGGCGATCGGCTGACCGCGCCAACCTCGGCTACTGCACGCGCCTGCCGTTGTGGGCATCGATTGCCACCATCGAGGCTCACGTGCAGATGCCGGATCGCGATGAATAGCGCCACCGCGACGCCGACCAGCGTCTGGTCGGCGGCTTACATCCGCCGGCATCCGCTGCGCATCGCCGGTGTATTGCTGAACATCGTGTTGCGGTGGCTGTTCGGGCTCTTCTGGCTTGCCGCGGGAGTCAACAAGCTCCGCAAGGACTGGCTCACCACCGACATCCTGCAGCACATCTTCGCCGACCGCCTCACGGAGATGCACCCCGACAGTTTCCAGGTCGCTTACCTGCAGGTCTTTGCCATTCCGCTCTACAAGGCAGTCGCCTGGATCGTGACCGTCGGTGAACTCTACGTCGGCATCGCGCTGTTGCTCGGACTGACCACGCGCTGGGCAGCAGCCGTGAGCTTCTTCATCCTCGCCAACTTCTCGCTCGGCGGTTACTACGACGCGTCGCTGATCCCGTTCTTCGTGCTGAGCCTGGTGTTCATGCTCAAGCCGTCCGGGCACTGGCTCGGGCTCGACGGGTTGCTCGCGAGGAAGTATCCGGGCTCACGCTGGTTTCGCTGACCGCGCCGGACAGCCGTGGCGCCGTAGCCTCGGTGCGGCGGGCTCCGCCGCCCCGCTGGCGGGTGTCGGCTGCCCGAAGTCGTCATTTATTGACAGTGTTTATACACGTCCATAACCTTGCGCCATGTCAGCCGGGCGCAGTTATTCCGTCGCAGAGCTATCCCGTCACACCGGATTCGACCGGCGCACCATTGTCTATTACCTCCAGCAGGGCCTGATCGCTCGCCCGGGGCGGCGCGGGCCCAACACTCGCTATCCGGGCGAGACCCTGACGCGCCTGCAATTTATCCGTGGAGTCAAAGAGTTACAGCAGCGCGGTGAGTTGCTGAATGTGACCCTGGCCGATATCCGCCGTGCGCTCGAGGCGCGCGATGCCGTCGGGCTGCAGGACCTGTTGGATCGCAGCATGCCCGTTGCTGAGATCGAGCCACTGCTCGCCGTGGCCGACGCTCCGACCCTGACCACGGCCCCGGCTCCAGCCGGCCCCGCGACGCCGCCGGGAACGGTCGTCGAAACCGCGGCAGCGCCCGCAACACCCCCTACCCCCCCGCCGCGGGAACGCCGCGCCTTCGGCCTGGCCGATGCCAACGTCCGCCAGCGCTTTGCTCCGGGTGGAACCGGGCCGGCGGCGACCGGACCCGCGCTGGCCGCTCCGCCCGTCGGCGCGACTCCCGCGCCGGCGACACCGACGCCCGCTCCGTCCCGAACACCAGTCGAGGCGGGCGACAGCGACCTCGGCAGCCTGCTGCGCGAACTGGAGATCCGCCCGGCCATGTCCGGACGTCGGCTGCTGCCGGGCGCCGCGGAGCACTGGACTGAAATCCCGATTACCAGCCGGGTGTACCTGTCGGTGCGCGGCTTGTCGGCCGAGGATGCGCCCCTTGCGGACGCCACTGCACGCGCGCTGAAAAAACTCCTGCGCGCTCCGTAGCACGCGCTGCGCCTACCGCAGCTTCGCCATCACCTGCTCCGCGAACAAGCGCGTCTGGCGCACCATCGCCTCCTGGCGTGCGCCATGCGGACGCGGCACTGGCGAGCCACCGAGCAGGTACACGTGATCGAGCCCCATGGCCAGCAACTCGCCGAGTCGTTCGAGGCACTTCGACGGCGGACCGCAGATGGAGAACCAGTCGACGAACTGGTCGTCCAGCATCGCCAGATGCCCGCCGTCATTCTGCGCGTGACGCGCCATGTCGTAGTCCGTCTTCATGCGGATCGCCAGGGTTTTCAACTGCGGCGGCAGGTGCTCGACGGGCGCGTCTTTCATGCCCGCGAAATGCGCCACCATGCCGGCGATCATGCGACCGAGATCGATGGCGCGCTGTTCGTCCGGGTCGCAGACGAGGTTGATATAGGCGCCGACGCCAAGGGTCGAGCGGTCGCGACCAGTTTCGACGAGGCGCGCGTTCAGCGTATCGAGCGCCCAGCGCAGGCGTTGCGGGGCGGCGCCGACCGCAAACGAAACCCGATCGGCCACGTCGGCAGCCATGCGGATGGTCGCCGGGCCCGTGCAGGCAATGTCGATCGGCACCAGCGGCAGCTCACCCGGAGCGAACCAGCGCAGCCTTGATGTGGTCTCGCCGCGCACCACCGGCTCACCCCGCAGATAGCCGCGCAACTGCTCAACGTAGCGGCGCAGCTCCGCGAGTTTCGCGTTGCGCCGGCCGATATGCGCGGCCGACGAATCGCCACGGCCGATGCCGCAGCGGGCCCGGCCGCCCGACTCGATCTGCAGCGTGGCGAGCGCTCCCGCAGTCACCGAAGCGTCCCGCGTGTACGGGTTGGTGACGCCGGTGCCGAGCGCGATGCGGCTGGTGCGCGCAGCCGCGAGGCTCAGCTGGCCATAGGGATCCGGGCTCAGGCACTGCGTATCCGGGCAGGCGAGCGCGTCGAAGCCCATGGATTCGATTTCCGCCGCGAGCCTTGCCGTGTAACCCGGCGAAGGCTCCATCACGACGCCGAACTCGGGCACTACTTGTGGTCTCGATGGGCGGCGAAAGCGATGCGATCGAGTAAACCGAGCAACACGGCGGATACGACGAACGTCAGGTGCAGGATCACGTACCACATGATCTTGTCGTTCGGCACCTGGTGGGCATCCATGAATACGCGCAGCAGGTGGATCGAGGAAATCGCCACGATGGAAGCGGCAACCTTGAGCTTCAGCGTGCCGGCGTCGAGCTTGCCGAGCCAGCCGAGCGTGTCGGTCGCCCTGGCGTCGATGCGGGAGACGAAGTTCTCGTAGCCCGAGAACATCACCATCACGATCAGGCTGCCGACCAGCACGATGTCGATCATGGCCAGCACGGTCAACACCAGGTCCGCCTCGGTGGAGGTGAATGCGTGCGTGAGGACGTGGAACGCCTCCTGAAAGAACTTCATGCCGAGCGCGAGCAGCGCCAGCGACAGCCCGATGTACAGCGGCGCGAGCAGCCAGCGACTGGCAAAGAGCAGGGTCTCGATCCAGCGTTCGAGCGCCGCCGGCTCGCCAGGTGTGCCGTTGCTCATTCCTGGTTCCCGCGAATCCTGGGCTTCAGGGTGTCGACCGCGGGCCGCAGGGCCGCCCACTCGGCAGGCGATTGCTTCGATACGCTCAGTGCCACCGTCTCGCCGCCGGCCACGCGCGCGCGACGCACTTCGGGCGCGTCGGCCGCGCAGGCTGACTGCAGCGCAACCACCATCAGCAGGGCCAGGAACGCGAGCGGGTTTGTTTTCATGGGGGCGCCATTGTAGCCGCGCCGTGACGCCCGGGAAGCCCCCGGGGACAGGCGCGCCGGCCGGCTGCGTCCGCCGGTTGACCTCTGCCGGCGGCCATTGCGCTCACGCGGAGGCCCGGGCCCCCTACCCCCGCCTGCTAATATCCGGCCATGAGCGATCTCGACGAACTGCGCCGACGCCTGCGCGAATTCGCCGCCGAGCGCGACTGGGGGCAGTTCCACACGCCGAAGAATCTCGCCATGGCGCTGGTCGCGGAAGGCGGCGAGTTGCTGGAGCACTTCCAGTGGCTGACCGCGGACGAGAGCGCCGCACTGCCGCCCGCCCGGCGCGAGGCGGTCGCGACGGAACTCGCCGACATGCTGCTCTATCTCATCATGCTCGCCGACCGCCTGGACATTGACCTCGTCGGGTCGGCGCGGAACAAGATCGAAGCGAACGAGCGCCGTTACCCGGCCGACCGGGTGCGCGGCAGTGCGGAGAAAGCCGGACGCTGAAGCAAGGTCGCGGCTGACGCAACGCCTATTCCGGCACCAGCCAGTGCGCGAGCCCGCGACCGGGGCCCGCAACCGCGAGGCGCCCGGCGAGCCAGGGCAGGAGCGCCGCGAGGCGCTCCTCGAGGCCGAACGGCAGGTTCACCACCAGCAGGCCGGAACCGCGCAGACCAGGGAAATCCGCTGCCTGCACCTGCAGCTCCGCACGATAGATCCGGCGAATACCGGTCGCGGCGATGCGCTCCGGAAAACGCTGTGCGGTGCGTTCCGCAATCAACGGATACCAGATCATGAAGACGCCGCCGGGCCAGCGGCGATGGCAGGCAACAAGCAGGGCGGCTACCCGTGCGAAGTCGTCGCGGACTTCATAGGACGGATCGATCAGCGCCACGCCGCGCCGCTCGGGTGGCGGACAGAGCGCCGGCAGTCCCTCGAAACAATCGCGCCGATGGACGTGCACCTGCGCATCGTCGCGAAAACGCCGGCGCAGGGCCGCCACCGCGCGCGGATGCAATTCCAGCAACTCGAGGTGATCGGCCGGCCGCAGCAGCCCGCGCGCCAGCGCCGGCGAACCCGGATAAAAGCGCAGCGAACGGCCACGGTTCATCGCCCGCACCACCCCCAGGTAATCCTCCAGCCCGGGCGGCGGCGCCTCCCCTTCGAGCAGCCTGGCGATCCCCTGCTCGTGCTCGGCGTGGCGGCGCGCCTCGCGGCTGGCAAGGTCATAGGCGCCCGAGCCGGCATGCGCGTCGAGCACGCGGATCGCCCCTGGCTTGTGCTGCAGGGCGCGGATCACCAGCGTGAGCAGCGCGTGCTTGAGGACATCGGCGTGATTGCCGGCGTGGTATTCGTGTTGGTAGCTGAGCATGTCTCGGCAGATAATCAGAACCCTGTCTCAAAACGTCGCGAGCGGGCGTCAGCCGGGGGAGGACGGAGCGCAGGAACCGCAGCATACACGTCAGTATGTGAGGTTTCCGAGCACCGCCCGACCACGGATCACGTCCGCGCAGCAGTTCTGAGACAGGTTCTGCAAAGTCGGGTTCAGGGCACAAAAAGGCAGCCGGGGCCGCGCTCGCCGCGCAGGCACCCGGAATCGCCGGACGGGCAACCATGGGACGCATTTTCGAAGTCAGAAAACACACGATGTTCGCGCGCTGGAACCGCATGGCGAAGCAGTTCTCGCGCATCAACAAGGACATCACCATCGCGGTGAAGGCCGGCGGAACCGATCCGACGAACAACCCGGCGCTGCGCCGGGTAATCGCCAACGCCCGCGCCGTCAACATGCCCAAGGACAAGGTCGAGGCCGCGATCAAGCGCGCCGCCGGCAAGGACGTCGCGGACTACGAAGTCGCCCTCTACGAGGGCTACGCGCCGCACGGGATCGCGATCCTGGTGGAGACGGCCACCGACAACCCGACCCGCACCGTCGGCAATGTGCGCAGCATCTTCAACAAGTACGCCGGCAACCTCGCCAGCACCGGAAGCGTCGCCTTCATGTTCCGTCGCATGGGCGTCTTCCGCCTCGATCCCGCCGGCATCGACCAGGACGACCTCGAGCTCTATCTCATCGATCACGGCCTCGACGAGATGGGTGAATCCACCGGCGAAAAGGGCGAGCCACAGCTCGTCGTGCGCTGCCTGTTCCCCGAGTTCGGCAACGTGCAGAAAGCGCTGGAGGACCGCGGCATCGCCCCGCTCTCCGCCGAGCAGGAATACATCTGCACCACACCGGTCGAGCTGCCCGAGGAGCAGGCGAAGGAAGTCCTCGAGCTCATCGACAAGCTCGAGCAGGACGACGACGTACAGAAGGTCTACCACACCCTCGTCTGATCGCCGGCCTCGCGCACCGCGGCCGCCTGCTCCATTGCGACGCCATGGTGGCGCGTGTCGAGGGACGGCGCGCCGGACTCGCCTTCGACGAACTGGCTCCGACCGGCCTCGCGCCCTTGTTTGCCGGAGCGCGGCACGGTGCGACGGCGCGGGGCGCGGGCCCTGCTCCCACGCGACGGGTATTGGGCGCAAACGCCGGCTGACACGCGTTGCCCTAAAACGGGGGGGGGTGCGGCGAAAGGTCTCAACAGAAATCGCCCGGCGGGCTTGGCCCGGCAGGCGGGCTCGGCCGATAATGCCGGTTCGCCCTTCGCCCGGCAGGAGTCCTTCATGTATATCAATTTCTGGTACCCAATCGCCCGCAGCAACGAAGTCACGGCCGAGAAGCCACTGCGCGTGCAGTTGCTGATGTTGCCGTTCGTCGCGTTCCGGGACGAGGCCGGCAAGGCCCACGTGCTCGCCGATACCTGCGTGCACCGCGGCGGCTCCCTCAGCGCCGGCTGGGTGAAGGAAGGCTGCGTCGTGTGTCCCTATCACGGCTGGACTTTCAACGGCGAGGGCAAGTGCGTGCGCGTGCCCTCGCTCGGCGACGACGCCAAGCTGCCGGCCCGTGCCAAGGTGGACAGCTACCCGGTGCAGGAGAAATACGGACTCGTCTTCGCCTTTCTCGGCGACCTGCCCGAGAACGAGCGCCCGCCGCTCTACAACATCGAGGAGTACGGCGCGCCGGAGTGGAAGTGCCAGACCTACGTGCTCAACCTCGCCGCCTACTACGAGCGCTCGATGGAGTACGGGCTCGACCCGATCCACAACGAGTTCGTGCATCCGATGCAGGGCGCACCGATGCTCTCCCGCGAGAAGCAGCGCCAGCCGGTGCCAATCGAGGACATCCCCTGGGGCAGCAAGTTCTACCTGCCCTTCGGCGACAAGCTCGAGCACAACACCGCGCTCGCCACCGCGCGCTCCGGCGATCGCGTGGGCGCGGCCGGCTCCTGGCACCAGGGGCCGAACCAGCTCGTCACCTGGATCGACCTCACGGCGACCAACTCCTTCCACCAGTACCTCTTCGAGGCGCCGGTGGACGAGGGCCACACCCGCATCTTCTTCCTGAACATGCGTAACTGGCTCACCGACAACAAGCACGACCAGCGCATCGAGGACGTGACGCTCAAGGTCGTGCACGAGGACATCGGCATCCTCGAGAATCTCAATCCGGTGCGCACGCCCGATACCAACACCAAGGAGATCCTGGTGCCCGGCGATTACGCGGTGGTGCGGTATCGTGAATGGCTGAAGAAGTGGGACGCCAACGGCTGGCGCATCGACGCCAGGGCGCTGCGTGCCAGGCTCGGCGACGTGGCCATGACGATCCCCTGCCCGGCGCGGCGCGAATCCGGCAACTGGGTGCTCGACACGGTGCCGCTGATTCCGGGCGACCCGGCGCAGGCGGCCAGCAAACCGGTCGGCAAGCGCGCCTGACCGGCGCCGGGTCGGGACTGAAGTCCCTCCTACAGGGCATCTTTCATCGCCGCGGGCGGCAGCACCCTGTAGGAGGCACTTCAGTGCCGACCGTGTTTCCGGACCTCGCGGTGGTCGGGACTGAAGTCCCTCCCGGTGCGCAGGTGGCATCAATGAGGTCGCCAACCGCTACCGCGCACCGACCTTTAGTGCCTCGGGATTTGAACCGCAACACCTTCCTGCGCATCGAAGTCATTACCTGACCGGGGCCGGGTCGGGACTGAAGTCCCTCCTACACGGCTTGCAGCAGCCGGCTCCACACGTGCTCTCGCCGGGCACCGGACCACCACTGGGGAGCGCTCAGCGGCAGGTTCGCCGCCGCTGACAACATCATCGCCGCACGCTGTTCGGCATTGGCTTCGGGTCCGGACGGCCTGTAACGGGCGTGTGAGGCCGGCGTAGCAGGAGCGCAGCCGCAGCCGAACCCGAGCGAGCGCAGCAC
>JAJTYX010000037.1:0-12761 GCA_021462865.1 Gammaproteobacteria bacterium
GAGGCCGGCGCAGCAGGAGCGCAGCCGCAGCCGAACCCGAGCGAGCGAGTACATGGATGTACGGAGCGAGCGTCCCGGCGCAGGCCGGCCGGATCCGTAGCCCGCGCCTGTGCCGTGCGTCCCGGAGCGGCGTCACCGACAGGCGCACTCGCGCGCGAGCGGCAACGCGGCTGCGCAGTGCCCCGCAGATCGGCGAAGATCCAAATGAAAACGGGGGCAGGCGTTAGCCTGTCCCCGTCCGGAAACCTGCCGGAGAACGCCCCGGCAGCAGTTGCTCAGGCGGAATGCGCGGCGCGGCGTCGCACCCAGCCGAGCAGGCCCATCGCAGAGCCGAACAGCCATACCGCGGCCGGCACCGGGACCACGTTGACGTCGATACCCACCGCACCGCTGAAGGTCGGCAGGTTGTTCGACGTGAACCCGATGTAGAAGTTGTACTCACCCGTTGCATTGGGATTGAACGGCCCATAGACGGGAGGCATGACCGTCAGCGGCACCGGGGTGGAAAACAACGAGAACATCAGGTTCTGCGAATCCTGCGCGAGCGTGACCGACGCGGGCGGGATGCTTGCCGCGGTCAGCGCGTTGTTAATGTCGATCTTGCCGAGACTGCCGAAAGCCGTCCCGACGCCCGGGTCGAAGTCGTAGTACAGCGTGAAAGTGAAATCATCGAACTTGTCGAAGTTCGGATCGGTACCCGCCACGCTGATGTAGTAGCCGAAATTCCACAGTGCACCCGTCTTGGGACTCGGCGGGCAACCGATGGGATCCGTGGGGCTGCCACAGTTGCTGCCGGTTCCGGCGTAGTAGTCGCCGGCACCGTTGTCCGTGACGACCGGATTGAAGTACCGGCCATGCGCGGTCAGCGCCAGGGTCACCTGGGTGGTGCCGTTGACGAACACGTCGGTCTTGGCGACCGAGGTGTTGGGGATGCCGGTACCGCCGAAGGTGGCGCCCGGGAGCAAACCCCAGCTCGTGTAAATCGGTACGGCGTTCGCCGCCAATGGCGCTGCCATCACCGCAGCAGCAACCGCCAGTACTTTGGTGCAATTCGAAAGTCGCATGATTCCCCCGCGAACTGTTATTCCATTGTGCCGACATGAAGTTGTCGGACGCCTTGCGGTGGAATCTATGCCATGGGTGGCCTAGGTGTCTATAACCATTTGAGTGAATAAGAGCAGATTGAAAGCCGCGCCCCGGGTACTGGCGGCGGGGGCCGGACTCATGTGCGCGGTTACGATCATGCGATAACCGCCTGTTTCTCCAGTTAGCGGCTCGCGCCGATACGACATAAGCTGGAAAAACGGAAGCAGCACACCGCACGCTGATCCAGCCGCGCCCGATCCGACCCTCCCTCCGGAGCGACGGAAGTCGCGGCGCTGTCTGCGAAACTGTCCCGGGTCAGGCCCCTGCAGGCACCGGCGTTGCCGGGATACCCTGATAGTTCTCTGGACCAAGATTCAGGGACGCCACGTCCATCACGTAGACCGCAAACCCTTCCTGCGGGAGATGCCGGGCGAAGACCATCTTCCTGCCATCCGGCGACAGCGACGGCAGGCCATCGAAACCCGGGCTGTAAGTGAGTCGGACCGGCGCGCCGCCCGCCAGGTCGCCGAGAAACACCTCCCAGTTGGTGCCATCGACCACGCGGACAAAGACGTAATGGCGTCCGTCCGGGGCCGGATACGGCGCCCAGTTCATGTCCTGATCGAAGGTACGCTGGGTGAGGCCGGTGCCATCGTGCTTGATGGTAAAGACCGTCATCGGCGTGATCATCCGCCGGCCGGCCGGCTGCTGCTGCTTGCGCAGCTCGTTCTTCACGCTGGTCTGCCAGGCACGGAACATGATGGTCTCGTTGTCGGGCATGTAGAAGGGCGCCCCTTCCTGCCAGTCATCCGTATGCGTGATCTGCTGTTCGTCGGTGCCATCGGGCCGCATGCGCCAGAGGTCCATCTTGCCGTCGGTCTGCCGGCCGAACACCACCCACTGGCCGTCGGGGGAAACGGATACCTCCGCGTCGTACCACTCGTTATTGGTCAGGCGCCGGATGTTCTGGCCTTCGAGATCGGAAACATACAGCTCGGCGCTGCGCGGATAGTCCGCATCGTCGAACCAGTTGCCGAGCGGCATATCCATGTGGTCGCGCGTGGAGGTCCACACGACGTGTTTCATGTCGGGGAAGAAATAGGAACAGCCGTCCTGGCCGCGATCGTTGATGCGGCGGCTGAACGCGCCGTCGTCCGTGAAGATGTAGCTCAACGAACCGCCGCCGCCCGAGCCCGTGCCCTTCTGTGCGAGCGGGTCATCGAGTTGCGCGATGAGGTGACGGTTGTCCGAGGCGTAATAGGCTTCGCCGCCGGCCGGTATGTTGGGAATCTTCCGGACCGGCAACTCGGTGCCCGCCGTGGCAGGCGGTGCAGCGGCCGGCGTAGCGGGCGGCGCCGGTGTCGGCCCGGCAGAGTCCTGCGCAGGCGGTGGCGAGCGATCGGAACAGCCGGCGATGAGGATGAGAAAGACCAGGGTCGGCGCGAGGCGCCACGCGATTCGGATGCGGGCCATTGTGAAGGCTCCTCTTGATGGGCTCCGCGGCGGCCGCATGTCCCTGGCGCCGGCGGATGCTTGCAAAGGAAAACCTGCTCCTGCCCGCGCAGCATACGCCTGATGCCCGCCTGGGACACCAGCGGCTCGTTGCAACCGTTGCCCTGTGGCCATCCTCTGAATCAGCCGGCGGCGAATCCCTCGAGCTCAATCCGGCAGATCTCGCCGGCCCGCGCCGGATCGTCTGTGTCCGTGAGGATCCAGCCGCCGCGCCGGTCGGCATCGACGACCAGCCCTTCGACCTTGTCCGCGCTCGGCGCGCCGTCCGCCTGGCGCAGCCTCGCCCAGCCGGCATGCGCCCATGGCGTTTCGCGCCATGCGCCAATCACCGACCCGACGACCGGGCCGTCGGCGATCGCGTCCGGGGTATCTTCCGCCGCCGCAGCGAACGCATAGTGGCCCGGGCCGCACGCGGCGACCTCCGTCAACCCGAGTGCAATGCCGTCGAGCGCGCCGAGTTCCAGCCGCAGCAGCCCGAGTGCCGTCGGCTCACCACCGTCCAGCGTGCCGGGCGACAGGTCGACCCCGGCACTCGGCGCACCGCCTGCACCGCGATGAAAAACGCGCAGGCGGTCTGCGATCATCGCAGCACCCTCGACGTTCGGGCATCCCGCAAGGCCGATGGCGCGGGACATGCAGTCGTACAGATCCGGGTGGTCGTACAAGACCACACTGTCGCCGCGAATGCGGGCGATGGTGCAGCGCGCCCTCGTGGAACCCGACCCGAGGAGATAGACCGTGCCGTCCGCGGTTGCAACCGCCGCCTCGAAGTCCGGCTTCAGCGGTTTCGACAGCACTGCCCCATCGCCCTGCAGTATCTGGGCCTCGAACGTGAATGCGACAGGATCGACCCAGGTCACGCGGAAGGCATCGTCGTGGACGACGAGAAGCCGTGAACCAATCGCGAGCAGCGCCGAACCCGACGCCACGCCGGGAATGCGCCGCCGCGCCACGATCCGCGCGCGCAGCGCGGGATCCTCCACGGCGGTGATCACGGTCGGCGGCCTGCGCTGGCTCATCCCGCGACCCTTCCTGGCGACACCTGCTTGCCGCCAGCATGGCCGGTCACCAGCGTGGGCCCATCGTGCCGGCGCATGGTCGCGACTGCGGCCGCTACAGTTGCAGCGCCCCCGGGTTCATGATGCCCTGCGGGTCGAGTTGCTGTTTCAGTTCGCGCAGTGCGCGCGCCGCCTCTCCCTGGCGGCCGTCCATGTAGGGATAGGTCTTGCCCACCTGCATGTGGATCGCGCCGACGGAGGCGAAGATCTTGCGGATCTCACCGCGCAGTTCGCCCACCAGCGCCCGGCCGTCGGGGTTCGCGGGATACTCCGGCAACGTCTTCAGGTACTCCGCCGGCAGGTAGCGCTTGTGGAAGGCGGTGCGATCGTCCTCCCAGTAGAACACCGGCTCATAGAGGAACCCGTGGGTGCTCACCGCGAGGAACATGCCGCCCTTGTCCACTTTGTGACGGCGCATGCGCTCGGCGTTGTCCGCGTACAGGCGCGTGAGGCGTTCGTGGAACTCCCGGACCCTGGAGAACGGCATGATGCCGTGCATCGGCACCCAGCGCTCGCCCTTCGGCCCGAGGATCGCGTACAGCGGCATGAAGGGCATGGCGCGAATGACCGTCGGTACGGTGTTGGCGATCTCCTCGCCGTGGCCGGCCATCGCCTGGCGCAGCACGGTGAGCTTGCCGTTGACCTCGGCGCGTGAGACCCCTTACACCGTGTAATGCGCCGAATAGTCATGCCCGGCGAGGAAGCGCTTGCCCGCAGCTCCCATGCGCGCGAGCTTGCCCGCCGCCTCGAGCGGATTGCGCGCCGTTTTCGCCACCGCCAGTGCGGCGGTAACGGCGCCCTTGGTGTCGGTCTTGCTGAGCTGGCCCTGCTGCAGTTTCGGATCGAGCGCGAAATTGTCGGCCGCAACGTTCTCGCGCGCCGCCGCCGCCATGCCCGCCGCCATTTTCTCGAAGGACCCGAAGCCGAATGACGCCGCGCCGTCGAACGGCGGCTGGCGGATCAGCCGCAGGCTGATGCTCGCCTTGATCCCGAGCGCGCCCGCGTCACCGCAGAACAGCCCCGTCAGGTCCGGGCCGTACCAGCGGAAGAACGGCCGCCCGTTGGCAGCGGCATGCGCTCCGGTGCGCAGGATCTCGCCGTTCGCGAGCACGATCTCGAAGCCGAGGATGGCGTCGGCCGAGATCCCGTAGTTGCCGGTCCCGAGGCTCGCACTGTTCTGCGAGGCCGAACCACCGACGGTCGCCTTGATGCCGGAGAACGGCCCCCAGAAGGCGCTGCGCAGGTTGCGCGCCTTCAGCGCCTGCCACAGGTCGTGCCAGGTCACCGCCGGCTCGACCGTGACGTACATGTCCTCCTCGTTGATCTCGACAATGCGATTCATGCGTGAGGTGTCGATGAGGATCGATTCCGGCGTCGCCGGGAGGTAGCCGTCCGTGTAGGAGGCCCCGCCGCCGCGGGGCACCAGCGCGATCCCCGCCGCCGCGGCAATGCGAACGACCGCCTGCAGTTCGGCCGCCGAACCCGGTCGGACTACTGCAATCGGCAGCTCGCGGAAGTTATAGACATCCATCGCGTAGAACTCGCGCTCCGCCGGGTCGGAGAGCACGTGCTCACGGCCGATCGCCGCGCTGAGCTGCTGGAGCAGGTCGGTGGAGTGCTTGGGGTTCGCGGACATGGTTCTCACCCGGCCGATGGCCGTTTTTGTTGGTTGCGGGGCCCCGGCGGCCCGCCTCCCGGCGCCGCCCGGTGATCAGGCGGGGCATGTTAGCAGGTCGGTGCAAACCGCCGCGAGGCGCAGGCGACCGGCACCGTACCGCGGTTTCACCCATCGAATGTGAACGCCGTCAACGACCGCCTGCGCCGACATAATCCAGACTGCGATCGTTACCAGCCGCGCCAGGCGGCGCGGGGAAAGGCACGCCCGTGTACCGCGATCAATTCAAGCTGAGCGAACGCCCCTTCACCCATGCCCCTGGAAAGCGTTTCTTTGCGGCCAGCTCGGCCACCTCCGAGGCGCTGACCCACCTGCAGCACGTACTGACCGCACGGGACTCGATCGCGGTGCTGACCGGCGGGCCGGGCGTGGGCAAGACCACGCTGGCCGAATGCGCGATTGCGGCGATCCCCGATCGCGTGACAGTGGCGCGGGTGGACCTGCGTTACGGCGAGCCCGAGGATCTCTATGCCGCCATCCTGCTGGCGATCGGTGAGGAAGCGAATACTCCGCGTCCGGTGCAGGCGCTGCATGCACTGCGGCACGCCATGGCCCGCTTCGTGCGCGAGGATCAGCGGCTCGTCCTGTGCCTCGACGTCGGCAGCATCAGCACCGAGGTCGCCCGGCACCTGCTGCGCGTGGCAAATCTCGCCGGCGAACACGATTGCCAGATGAACATCGTGCTGATGGGCCCGCACCCGCTGCACCAGCAGCTCGACCTGCCCGCGTTGATCCAGCTGCGCCAGCGGATCGCATTCCGTCACCGCGTGCGCCCGCTCACGCTGGCCGACACGGACCGCTACATCCGGCACGAAATCGAAGCGGCGGGCGGCGACCCGACCGCGCTGGTGTCGAGCAACCTCGCGGCAGCCGTGTACTGCTACGTGGCCGGCGTGCCCCGACTCATTAATACTCTGCTCGACGCGGTGTTCACCGATGCCTGCCTGCAGAAGGTGGAACGCCCCGATGGCAACCAGGTCCGCCGCACGGCCGAGGCGCTCGGCTGGAAACCCATGACGCCTGCCTCATCGCAGGACGCGGTGCAGAAAGCCGCCCCTGCGGCGCGCCCTGCTCCCCCCCGGAGCGCTCCACCGAAAGTCGCGGTCATCTCTGCCGCTGCGGCCGATCGCGAGCGCCAGCGCAGCGCCCAGGTGCCCGACAAGCCGGCCGGTGAAGGCCGACGGGTGGATCTGCCACCGCCGAGCGAGATGACCCTGCAACTGCGCCGTACCGCCGAAGGCGGCGACACCGGCGCGACCGGCCGCTTTGCCGCCATCAGCCTCGCGACCGAGGCGCGTTCGCCGACCGCCGAGGTGTTCGGCAGCACCGAGCCTGCGCCCCGCCCGGCCCCAGCACCGGCCGTGCCGTTGATCGCCATGGATGCCACCGATACCGGCGCCACGGGCATGCTGCGCCTGCAGGACCTGGACGAGCGCTTTGCCGAGACCATTTTCGGCAAGGAAGCCGAGGACGGCGGCCACAAGCGCGACAAGTAACGGCCCTCGTCCGGCCGTGCCGGCCAGTCGATGCGCGGCGGCTATAGTCCGCGCTGCCACTCCGGCCTGAGCGAGGCCGCGTCCGGCCGCTCGATCGCCGTCTGCACCTCGCGCAACAGCCGTTGCTTGTCCCGGCCGAGCGTCCCCTTCAGCACCAGGTAATTCGACGCGTGGTCGCTGCGAAACACCGTCTGCCCGAGTTCCAGCGCCTGCAGCAGCAGGTGCATTTCCCGGAACAGCCCAGCCTGGTCGAGCGGTTCGAACTGGCCGCCGAAGCCGTCCTGGTAGCGGTCGGCACCGCGCGGAAAGCTTACTACCAGCGTCGAGAGATACTCCGGCTGGGCGGCGTTCATCAGCCGCGCGGAGTTCACCGCGTGCTGCTCGCTGTAGCGCACGCCGCCCATGCCGTTCAGGATCATCACGGAACTGCGCGCTCCGGCAGCCTTGATCTTGCCGAGCGCGGCAAGCGACGTTGCGTAGGTCTCGCCCTTGCGCACCCGCCCGAGCACCAGGTCGTCGCCGGATTCACAGCCCACGTAGAAGAGGCTCAGGCCGAGCGCGCGCAACTGCGCCAGCTCGGCGACCGACTTGTGACGAAGATTGCGCGGCAGGCAGTACGAGGAGATGCGCTGGACGGCCGGCAGGTAGCGGTTGATGCTCTCGAGGATCAGCCGCAAGCGGCGCACGGACAGCGTCATTGCGTCGCCGTCGGCGAGGAATACCCGGCGCACCGGCATGCCGGCGCGCGCCACTGCGGCAAGCTCCGCCTCGATGCGCTCCTGCGGCTTGAGCGCGAACCTCTTCTGCGGCGCGGTGTACATCTCGCAGAACGTGCAGCGGTTCCAGGAGCAGCCGTTGGTCACCTGCAGGATCAGCGAACGCGCCTCGGACGGCGGTCGATACAGCGGTTCTATGTACTGCATGCCGGATTGACCGTGTATGTCCTGTCGTCCCGCCTGGATCCGCGTGTCGTTCAGTTCTGGTGTGTTGCGGCAGACACGTAAAAGCGCTCGCGATCGCTGCGGATGAGCAGCATGCGCCCGGCCCACTCGGCGCCCGGGTCCGGCGGCACCAGCCAGCTGACTTCGCCGCCAACGCAGGTTGCGACCGGCGTGCCGTCGCGGTAGAGCACGCGGTTACGGGCAGCCGATGCCACGCGCGGCCCCGGCGTGACGATGCCGCAGAGATTGAGTGGATCGGTCGCAGAAACCACGACCTCCGCCGGCGCACCCGCGCGACGCCGGGCACGCAGGGCGTCGACGGCCTCGGGTAACGCGTACTGCTCGCCACTGAAGCCGTTGACGAAGCGCCCGCCACGGATCTCGCCGCGCGCCTCCAGCCGCCGGTACACGCCCACGAGTTCGCGCCACGACGGCAGGAACCAGCCCTCCCGCCGCAGCAGTGCGCGGAATACGACCCCATAACGGTCGAGCAGCGCCCGCGCGACGATCGGCAGCGCCTCGTCCCGCGCCGTGCCCGTTGCCACGGGCGCCGCCAGCGCCCAGCGCCCGGCGCGGTCGACGCTCAGTTCGCCGGCCCGCGGCGGCCGCGAGAAGCTCGCGCGGCGGTTCGCGGGCACCAGCAGCGCGCGCAGCCCGGTGAAGCTGTCGGCGGTCACAAGCCCCAAAGCGACGAGCTCGGCCAGGCCCTGCTCGACCTGCGTGCGCAGCAGCCCGGTCGCCTGCACGAGCTCGGCGAAGAACGTAGCCCCGTCGCGCGCGAGCGCATCGCGGATCGAGCGCGCACCAGCCGACAACGCGGTGGCGTCAACGTCGCCGTGGCCGGCCAGCCCGGTCCAGGCCGGCGCCTCGAGCCGCTCGAGCAGCACGACCGGCGTCGTGCGAATGGGGCCTGCGGCGCGCTGCCCGGGCTCGGCCCCGGCACGCAGCCACAGGTAACGCCCGCCGCCGACGAGCGTGTCGAGATCGCAGCCCGCGTACCGTTCCACGCGAGCGGGCAGCAGCGCGCTCTCCCAGGCCGCGGCTGGCGCGGGGAATCCCCGCAACCGGTGCACGGCGCGTGCGAGCGCCTCCGCGCCCTCGCCGCGCCCGGCGCCGAGCCCGTGCCAGTCGAACAGGAACTGCATGAACGTGGCCGGGCTCACCGGCTCGACCTGTTCGCGCAACCGCTTGAGCGTGTAGCGGTGGATGCGCGCGAGCAGCCGCCGGTCGCACCACTCCTCCTCCGCCTGCGGCGGCGTGCGGTAGCGGCCGCGCATCACGGCGCCCTCGGACTCGAGCGCCAGCAGCGCAAAACTCACGGCCTCGGCCGCGCAACCGAGCGGCGCGGCGAGTTCCGCAACCGTTGCCGGCCCGAGGGTCTCGATCCGGCTGCGCAGCAGTTCGCGCAGCGCATCTTCGGCGCTCGCCGCTGCGCCCCGCGAACCGGCGCTCACCGGTGCAATCACCGGCGTCAGCACGGCGGCGGGCAGCACCGCGAGAAGCTGCGCGAGCCGCTCGGCGGCCACCCACAGCCGCGTGCCGCCAGCGGTCACCAGCACGGTGGCGCGCCGCTCCGCGATGAGTGAGGCGAGCCAGGCGGACCAGGCGGCGGCCGTATGTGCCCTGCCCGCCTCCTCCGCCGCGATGAAGCCTGCGAGCACGATGGCATCGTGCAGTTCATCGGCATTGCGCGGGTCGGGCCATGCCTCGCTCGCCACCCGCGCGATCGCCTCCGGATCGAGGCGGGCGAGATCGCCGGCAACGGCCGCGTCGAGCAGGTGGCGGGTGCGCACCGCCTGGGTGCGCCGCTCCTCGGCCGGTGCGTCGTCGAGGAAGGCAAACGGACGCGCAGTCAGGATTTCCTGCGCGAGCGGCGAAGGCGTGGTGACATCGCGCGCCTCGACGCGCACGCTGCCGGCCTCGATCCGCCGGAGCAGCAGCTCGAGTCCGCCGACATCCATCAGTTCGTGCAGGCAATCGTGCAGCGCCTGGCTGACGAGCGGATGATCCGGCACCTGGCGATCGCCGACGATGTTCTCCGCGCAGGCGATCTGGTCGGGAAACACCACGGCAAGCAGGTCCTCGGCATCGCTGCGCTGGAACTGCGGCGGAACCTTGCGCCCATTGCGGAAGCGGCGCAGCGCGAGCGCCGTGGTGGCGACCCAGCGCCAGCGCGCGGGAAACATCGGCGCGGCGAGCAGCGCCTGCACCAGCACGTCGCGCACGGTGTCGGCGCGGAGGTAGCCGATGACCTCGGCGAGCGGAAAGCTGTGCACCGGGCCGAGCGAGATGACGATGCTGTCCTCCAGCGCCGCGGCCTGCAGCTCGTAGTTGAACTTGCGGCAGAAGCGCTTGCGCAGCGCGAGCCCCCAGGCGCGGTTCACGCGCGAGCCGTAGGGCGAGTGGATGACCAGGTGACTGTCGCCCACTTCGTCGAAGAACCGTTCGAGCACGATGGTCTCGCGGGTCGGCAGCTCGCCGAGCGCGTTCCGGGCCGCGGCGAGATACTCGATGAGCTGCCCGGCCGCTGCTTCGGACAGCCCGAGCCCGGCGGTGAGCCATTGGTGCGCACCGGCACCTTCCTGATCGAGCCTTGCGATCAGCTCTGCGCGCAATCGCGAAACCGCCACCGACAACTCATCGCTGCGCCCCGGCGCTTCGCCGAACCAGAACGGAATGTTCGGCGGCTGGCCGTGCGCGTCCTCGACCAGCACCTTGCCGGTCTCGATCTTGCGGATGCGGTAAGAGGCATTGCCGAGCTGGAAGATGTCGCCCGGCAGGCTCTCGAAGGCAAAATCCTCGTTCAGCGTGCCGATCGGCAGTTCCGCGGGCAGCAGCACCACGTCGTAGTCGAACTGGTCGGGTATGGCGCCGCCGTTGGTGATCGCGGTCAGCCGCGCGCCAGGGCGCCCGCGCAACCGGCCGTTCACCGCGTCGTAATGCAGGTGCAGCGAGTGCCGGCCGCGGCGCGTGGTGAACCCGTCGGCGAGCATCTGCACGACCTGATCGAACGTCTCGCGCGACAGCTCCCGGTAAGGAGCCGCGCGGCACACGAGCCCGAAGAGGCCCTCGACCTGCCACTCGCGGCAGGCGACCTCCGCCACGATCTGCTGGGCGAGCACATCGAGCGCGGGGCCCTGCAGATGGATCGCGTCGAGTTCCTCGCGGCGCACCGCATCGAGCAGCGCCGCGCACTCCACCAGGTCGTCGCGCGACAGCGGGAACAGCCGCCCCTTCGGCAGCGCGCCCACGCCGTGACCCGAGCGACCCACGCGCTGCAGGAACGTCGCGATCGCCCGCGGGCTGCCGAGCTGGCAGGCGAGGTCCACGTCACCGATGTCGATGCCGAGCTCGAGCGAGGCGGTGGCCACCAGAGCGCGCAGGCGGCCGGTCTTGAGCTTCTCCTCCGCCTCGAGGCGATGCTCGCGGGCAAGGCTGCCGTGGTGCGCGGTCACGGTCCCGGGTTCCAGCCGCTCGGCGAGATGGCGTGCCACGCGCTCGGCCAGGCGGCGGGTGTTCACGAAAATGAGCGTTGACCGGTGTGCCCGGACGAGATCCGCGAGACGGTCGTAGATTTCCGCCCAGACCTCGCCGGCCATGACCGGCGCGAGCGCCGCGCCGGGCAGCTCGATCGCGAGGTCGCGTTCGCGCACGAAGCCGGCATCGACGATCTCGCAATGCCCGGAGCGGCTCCCGAGCAGAAACTCCGCCATGCGGCTGATCGGCTTCTGCGTCGCCGAGATGCCGATGCGCAACGGGGCCGTCGCGCACAGCGACGCCAGCCGTTCCAGCGACAGCATCAGGTGCGCGCCACGCTTGTTGTCGGCGAGCGCGTGCAGTTCGTCGACGATCACGGTCCGCACGCTGCCGAGCATCTTCCGGCCGGACTCCGCGGTCAGCAGGATGTACAGCGATTCAGGCGTCGTCACCAGGATGTGCGGCGGTTCGCGCCGCATCCGGGCGCGCTCGCTGGCGGGCGTGTCGCCGGGGCGTACCGCGGCGCGTATCCCGAGCGGCCGCAGCACCCGCTGCTGGATACCGGCGAGCGGTTCCTCGAGATTGCGGCGGATATCGTTCGAGAGCGCCTTCAGCGGCGACACGTACAGCACGCGGACCTCATCCGCGAGGCGCCCCTCCTCCGCCTCGCACACCAGCGCGTCGATGGCCGCGAGAAACGCTGCCAGCGTCTTGCCCGAGCCGGTCGGCGCCGCGAGCAGCGCATGCTGCCCGCCGCGGATCGCCGGCCAGGCGCGCTGCTGCACAGGCGTCGGCGCCGCGAAACGTTCGCGGAACCAGGCGGCAACGGCGGGGTGGAATGCTGGCAGGGTCATGGGAGGCACAAAGCCCGCGCGGGGCTCCGTCCGCCTTTATACCCGCTCGGCGCCAAAATGGGCACAGCGCTGGCCGGAGCATGCGTGTCGCAGCCCGCGAAGGTTAAAGTACCGCGTCAGCCCCGACCGACCGCAAGGCAGCAGCACGCATGACGGACAAGAGGATCACGATCTACCACAACCCGGCCTGCGGCACATCGCGCACCGTGCTCGGCCTGATCCGGGCAGCCGGGCACGAACCCGAGGTCGTCGAGTACCTGAAGGCCGGCTGGACCAGGAAGCAGCTCGAAGACATCCTCGCGCGCATGCAGGCGCACCCTCGCGACATCCTGCGCACGAAAGGCACGCCCGCCGCCGAACTCGGCCTGCTCGATCCGGCCGCGACCGACGGGCAGATCCTCGATGCCATGGTCGGACACCCGATCCTGGTCAATCGCCCGATCGTCGTGACGCCCAGGGGCGCCCGCCTCGCCCGCCCGGCCGACATCGTGCAGGAGATTCTTTAATTTCTTCGACGTACGGTGCAGGCGAGCTACGGGTCCGGACGGCCTGCGCCGGGACGCTCGCTACGCACTTCCTGTGCTGCGCTCGCTCGGGTTCGGCTGCGGCTGCGCTCCTGCTACGCCGGCCTCACACGCCCGTTACAGGCCGTCCGGACCCGC
>JAJTYX010000038.1:0-22137 GCA_021462865.1 Gammaproteobacteria bacterium
AATCAGCGACCGCGCGAGACGCTCGGTTTTGACACACCGGCGAACGTTCTTCATGCTCGCGTTGCATCGACCGGTTGAGAGCGCCCCGATTTCCTCGACGGCTTTGGCGTGGAGAAGGATCGCGTAAATCCGAAGTTCGGCCTGCAGTGGGAGCCGACCAGCGAGACGACGATCCGGGTCGCTGCATTCCAGATGCTGCAGGGCTACGCGGGTTCCCGGCAGGACATCCGGCCGTCGCTGGAACCGACGTCGGTCGCCGGTTTCAATCAGGTTTTCTTCAGCCCGGAGGGCGACCGGGTATCGCATTATGGGGTCGGGATCGACCAACGCTTCAGCTCCGAGATCTCCGGAGGCATCGAGTTCGCCAGGCGCGATGTGGATACGCCGATCGCCATCGCCAAACCGCCACCTGACATCGGCTTTGACAATGTGATTCTGAATGTCGACGAGGATGCGATCCGCGCTTACCTGTACTGGACGCCGCAATCGCGCCTGGCGGTACGCGCCGAGTACCAGTACGACAAGTTCGACAATGAAGTGCCGTACATTACCCAGGGCTACGTCACGCTGGAAACCAGCCGGGTGCCACTGGGGCTGAGCTACCTCCATCCGAACGGCCTGGGCGCGGCTGTGCAGGTCATGTTTGTCGATCAGCGCGGCCACCTGTGGAATACCTCCGCACCGCCGTTCCTGCCGACGCGCGACGCGGATGATTTCTGGGTGACGGATCTCTCGGTGCATTACCGACTGCCGCGACGCTTTGGGATCCTGAGCGTCGATGTCCGCAACCTGCTCGATGAGGAATTCCAGTACCAGGACATTGACCCGGAGAATACGCGCATCATGCCGGAGCGGCTGCTGCTCGTCCGGCTGACGCTGGCGTTGTGAGTCGCAGCTTTACATGAGTTGGTGATTTCACGTCGAGATGCATCGCGCAGTAGCCCGCAACTCTCAGAGAGGAGCATCGCCATGGCGACCAGCAGTGGTAATTTCAGGATCGTCTGCAGGAACGGGCAATGGAGTGTGATCGGCAAGGACGGGAAGAAGGGCACGAAACTCGCGCCGGGTGACGTGCCGCAGCTTGGTCCGCCCGTGACCATCGAAATCTGCCATGTTATTGGCCCGAAGCAGGCGCGCCTCCCCAAGCACCCGCACAAGAAAGTCAGGAAGACGAAGGCCGGGGGATCCCACGCGCCCTTGAACACACACTGTCACAAGACCGTGTGGATTGGCGGCAAGCCCTATCTGGTGCATTGCTAGACGAGCGTTGCGAGCCGGCGAACGTTGGCCAGACAGCTGCCATCGTGGCGCTTCCCGAGCGGCATGCATGCCGCTGCCGCCCGGGGTGGCCCGGTCATGCGCAAGCTCACGCTGGTGCTGCTCCTGTGGTCGGTCCCGGTTTGCGCCGAAACACCGGCAGCCGCCTGCGAGGGCGAGTTCTACTGGGAGGGTCAGTCCAAGGTCTGTCTGGGCAGGCCGGTTCCGGAATGGATCGGGCTGGCGGCGCGTGAGCCACCTGGTCCCGATGTACTTGCTGATGTTCAGCAGCGGATCCGCACGGGCGGGCTCCGCGTGCTGCAGGCGGAGCGGCCATTCCGGAAATACGGACTGCTGCTGCTTCCCCGGCCCGATCGGGGCGGGGCCCTCGATGCGCGCGAACTGGTCGACGCAGCCTCGAGCTCGGCGGGTGCCTTCGAGGTGGTCAACGTCTACCGCCAGAACAGGGCATTGCTGGCGCTCGTCAATAGCTTTACGGTCAGCTTCCGGCCGAAGGCCGGGCGTACGGCGGCGGTCCGGTTGCTGGAGTCATATGGCGCCCGGATCGACGAGGAATCCGACGAAGGACTGTTCGAGCCCGGTGACTTTGTCATCAGATTTCCGGGAATGACGGCACTGGAGGCTCTGCGGCGCTCGAACCAGTTGCAGCGGGAGGCGCTGGTCCGGTACTGCCAGCCCAACTTCGAGGCGTTCATGCCGGGCCCGGCACCGGCGCGGCAGCGGTCGTCCGCCATTGACCTCGTATGGCGGCGTGCAGAAGCAGCCGAGCGCAATCCTGCAGGCATGCCGACCGGGCGGGATCCGCTCTTTCCGCAGCAGTGGTATTTGAAAAACGAGGGTCAGCCTGTCGGCTTGCCGGGAGCGGATATCAACGCCATCGGTGCATGGAGCAGGACCACGGGAACGGACTCGGTCGTAATCGCCATTCTGGATGTCGGCGTGGAAACCCAGCACGTGGAGTTTCAGGGAAAGATCGTCAAGCCCTATGACGCGACGGACCAGGACGACGTGCAGGACCCGCAATCCATCGCGCCCCATGGCACGCAGAGCGCGGGTCTTGCCGCGGCCATCGCCGGTAACAAAGCTGGTATCGAAGGCGTTGGCGCTGCCGTGAAACTGATGCCGGTGCGCATCGCGACCGTCGCCATCGATCCGGCGCAGCCCTCGGACGAACTCTCGTGGAACACCAGCGCGTGGGTGATCGCCCGCGGCATCCGGATGGCGGTGAACAATGGTGCGAACGTTCTCAGCTGCGGTTGTTATTGGCACGGACCGAAAAAGACGATTACCGCTGCCATCGACTATGCGCTTAAAAAAAACCGGGTACTCGTATTCGCGGCGGGAAACTACTCCACTGAAGTCTACGACGAACCAGATAGCGTGGCCTTTCCGGCCAGTCTGGCGTCCCAGAAGAAGCGGCCGGTCATCGCGGTGAGCGCAACCAACGAGTGGGATGAGTTCGTAACGCCGACAAGCAAGGACGGGGAGAAGTCGTGGGGCAGCAGGTATGGTCCGGCGGTCACGGTCTCTGCCCCGGGAGTGCACATGGTCACTACCGACCTGCTCGGGGACCGCGGTGATATGGCGGGCAGCGACTATTCCCCGGGCTTCGAAGGCACTTCGGCCGCGACTCCGCTGGTGGCCGGTGTGGCGGCACTGGTTCTCAGCGTCAATCCCGGTCTGACGCCGGCACAGGTGAAAGAGCGCCTGGAGAGTAGCGCAAAGGATCTTGGCAAGCCGGGTTGGGACGATGAGTACGGCTGGGGGCGAGTCGATGCATGTCGGGCCGTGCGTGGCATTTCCCGGACTGCGAGCACCTCCGAATGCAACTAAGCCGGCCGATGCACCGCATGTGGCGCGGACTCGTTACCAACAGGTGAAAATCATTCGGTACGAGCGGAACAGGAGTAGGCATTCATGAACACCCCTCTATTCGCAGTTGCCAGCGCCGCGCTGCTGGTCGCGTTGCCAGGCTGCATGCACAAAGTCCAGACGGGGCGGCTTGATCAAACAGATGGATGGGCAATCCAGGGCAACAAGACGATCGACGGAGTGCTTTTCTACGAGCCCGCGCAGGTCGTGGTGCGTCGAGAGTTCACGCGGTTTGAACTGAACGGCATCATTCCTCTGGGGACTGATGGAAATCCAGTCGTTTGTACGCGGGTTGTCGAGCGGGAAGAAATCGTGTTGCTGCCGGATCTCACGAAGCCGGTGGCCCTGCTGAACAAGCCGTCATGGTTTGCGTCCGGGAAGATGGAGGTGCAGCTTTCGAGCGGCATGCTTCAGTCGCTCAATACGGACTCCAATCCGGAGCTGGCCGAAATCGTGACCGCGTTGAAGGGAGGGGTGGCGCCCGAGCCGGCGCAGCCGACGGGCGCCACAACGATGAGCAACATCGACGCTACCAAAACGACGTTTGATACCCTCGCCAAGAAAGGATTAAAGCCGGCGTGCAACGCGTCGCCCGAAATTGCCAAGGTCAGGCCGGTGCCGCTGTAGACGGTTTCGGCAGGGAACACGGCCGCAGTGTGTTGTTCTGTTGTTTTGACGGCTGCAGCGAGGCGCCTGCGACCAGCTCTCGTGACCGCCTGGTAGCGGTGCGGCCATTCCAACTTTCCCGTGCTGAACCGACAATGAGGCCGGTGGTGTCGTGTACCTGGTTGGGTGGAGGTATTGCATGACGGATTGGACTTCGGGCTCGACGGTGGGGCTGTCGCGCCGCGAACTGCTGGTGGCTGCTGGTGCCGCCGCGGCATCTCTGGCACCCGGCGAACCACGTGCGGCGCGCACGACAGACTCCGGCGCCATGGGTACCGTCCCGCGCCCACCCTTCGACTCGCTGCGCGACTACGTGGCGGCGCTGGATGCGCATGGCCTGCTGCTGCGTATTCCGCGGATCGACCAGGATGCATTTCACGCCACTGGCCTGGTGTTCCGGGCGAACGATCTCTTCACGATGTTCGGCGTGCCGGCGCTGTGCTTCGACGAGGTGAAGATCGGGGGCACGTGGGTACACGGGCCGGTGCTCGGGCTGCTGCAGGCCAACCTCCTCACGGACGCGGTCGTGTTCGGCCAGCCGCTCGACTTCGACGACCCGCGGAAGAGCTATCGCGCGGCGAAGGCCCATCTGCTCGATGTGCTCGCGCAGAACAACGGCGTTTATCCGGAGATTGCGCCGGTCGAGGTCGCGCGCGAGGCGGCACCCTGCAAGCAGGTGGTGCTGCGCGGCGACGACATTGACGTGACGAAATTCGCCTTCATCCAGACCAATCCGGCGGATGCGGGCCGCTACGTCAATACCGCCTCGTGCTTCATGTGGGACCCGGAAATCGGCGGCAACTTCGGCACCTACCGCTGCCAGGTGCGCGGCCCGCGGCTGCTCGGCTTCAACCCGGAGCCGGGCCAGACGGGCTGGAAGATGCTGGAGGCGGCGAAGAAGCGCGGCGAGAAATCCGTGAAGATCTCCTGCGTGCTGGGCCAGGACCCGGTCACCTGGTTCATCAGCGGCACGAAGGTCGCCAACCGGTTTACCAGCAACAAGCCAATCGACGAGCTCGCCATGGCCGGTGGCTTCCGCGGCAAGGCGATCGAGGTGGTGAAGTCCGAGGACAGCGACCTGCGGGTGCCGGCGCACGCGGAAATGGTGATCGAGGGCGAGATCCCCCTCGATCAGCCGCTGCTGCCCGAGGGCCCCTTCGGAGAAATGTTCGGCTACATGGGGCCGCGCAAGAGCGAGAACTACTTCATCAATATCACGGCCATCACGCATCGCCGCGATCCCTGGATGCACAATGCCTTCACCGGCATGCAGCGCGGCATGGTGACTTCGCCGCAGGATGCGCTTTACGAGTTCATGACGCGCAGGGCGGTGCCGAACCTGGTCGAGCTCTACCAGCCGCAGGACGTGATGGGTGTGGCGATCATGTCGATCGACAAGACCGGCCCGGGCCAGGGGCTCGCCGCCGGACGGCGGATCGCGCAGCGCAATCCGGTCGCGAAGATCGTCATCGTGGTGGACAAGGACGTCGACGTGATGGATCGCACCGACGTGACCTTCGCGATGGGCTCGCGCTGGCAACCCTGGCCGGCAGCCGAGATCATCAAGGATGCCGTCGGCATCATCACGGACCCGAGCCAGCCGGTGCGGGGACACACCAGCAAGATCGTCATCGACGCCACCCGCCAGCTTCCGGAGGAAGGCGGACGCGAGCACTTCCCGCAGACCAACCGGGCCTTGCTCGAGCAGGGTGCGCCGGAGGTGGCCGCGGAGGTGGAGCGGCTGTTCGGCGCGCAGTTGCGCGACTGGCGACCGCGGTAGGGCAGCGGGCGGCAGGGCGGGGTTTCGACGCCGCGTTGGGGCGGGGTCGGCCTGTACGGGGCGGAACAGGCATTCAGTCACAGCCGGCCGGCGATTTCGCCTCTATAGTCGAGTCACTCTGGCATCGGCAGCCGAAGTCGCGCGTTTGCGACATTTCCGGACTGGGGATACTCATGGCGGTCAGGGACGACCTGCAGCTCGCCCGCGAGCTGCGAATGGAAAAGACTGTGGCACCGGCACGGCCGGCGGACCCGATGATTGCAGTCGGCGCGGGGAAGAGCGTCAAGGCCGCCGACATCGTCATGGGGCTTGCCCGCGAGCTCAACACCGACAAGGTGGAGCTGCCGGGTTTTCCCGACATCGTGGCGCGGTTGCACAACGTGCTGGCTGACGAGCACGCCGCCGCGAAGGATGTGGTGAAGCTCGTGGCGAGAGAACCCGCGCTCAGCGCCCGCCTGGTGCAACTCGCCAACTCCGCAGCGTTCAACCGCTCGGGTCGCGAGGTCAGCGACCTCAAGGCAGCGATCAACAGTCTCGGGTTCAACATGGTCCGCAGCCAGGCGACCGCGTTCGCGATGCGCCAGATGGAGCAGCAGGAGTGGCTGCAGCCGATCCGCCCGGTGCTGGCGGAGATCTGGAAAGCGAGCAATAGCGTCGCCGCGCTTTCGTTCGCGGTGGCGCGGCAGGTGCCGGGCGTACAGGCGGACGAGGCGATGGCCACCGGGCTCTTTCACCTGATCGGCAAGCTCTACCTGTTCGCGCGCGCCCGCCGGGACAGTATCGAGCCGGCCGACATCGCCGATTGGGAGGAGGCGCTGGACGAATGGCACACGACCATCGCGCGCACGATTCTCGACCACTGGCGGATTCCCGAGCGCGTTGCCGAGGCGGTCGAGAACCAGAATGCGATCTTCGATGTGGACAATCGCGACCTCACGCCGCTCGCACGCATACTCTGTGCCGCGAAACTCCACTACCGTTTACGGCGCCCCGATGCGGCCGGGCAACCGCAGGCCGAGGCGGCGCTGGCCAGGATCATGCTCAATGGCCAGTCGTTCGAGACATTGGCGCAAGCTGCGCGGGCGGAGATGGAAGCGACCCGCGCAGCGATGAATAAGTAGATTAAAAAAATTCGATAAAACAACACGATATATTATATTTATCAATCGTTTTCTTATGACGGATTCCGCCTGCCTGCTCTGATTCCGTAGCCCCGTCTGCTCGTCGCCAGCCGGTCCCGGCAGGCCAGCGCGGACCACGGCGCGGATCGGGACGCGCATGCGTTGAGCGCGACAGCGAAAGTCCAATACGCTTGCCTGGCTGCAACGAAGCCGGAGGTTTTCTTGTTGCGTGTGGTGCTGATGCTGATCGTGGCAACGGGCGCTGCCGTGTTGGCGCCAGCTGCCATGGCGCACACCGGCGAGTCGCCGGCGGGGGTGCACGAGCTGCTGCGTTACCTGCACGTGGTGCTGCTCGTGTTCTGGCTGGGGCCGGAGGTGGCGATCCTTGTAGCCGGTCAGCATGCGATCCGCACTACGCTGAACGCGGCCCAGCGGGTCGCCGCTGCGCGCATGATGGGCTATTACGAGATCATGCCGCGGGTCTGCATGAGCCTGATGTTGACGGTCGGTGGCGTGCTGAGCGAGCAGGTCGGTCTCGATCATCCCTGGTGGCAGTCGGCGGCGATCTGGCTGCTGGGGCCGGTGTGGCTGACTTTGGCGTTGGCCGCTCATTTCGGTGCGGCCACGGGTGCGGGGGCGATTGCAGACCGGCTCGAGCAGGCTTTGCGAGTCGTCATCGTGCTGGCCGTACCGGTCTCGGTGGCGTATTCGGTCACGGCCGGGCGCCTGGCCGCGGCGCCGTATGTCGGTGGCAAGCTGCTGTTGTTCGCGCTGATCGCGCTGCTCAGTCTGCTCGCGCGCCGCGCCTACGCGCCGTTTCGCGACGGCGTGCGCGAGCTCGCGGCGGACAACGGTTCACCCGGGCTCGATCTCGCAATGCGCGCGAGCTTCGCGCGCGGTCGCCGTCTCGTGCTCGCGCTCTGGGTTGCGCTGCTGCTGGCGGCGCTGCTTGGTGTCGTGCAGCCCGGTGTGCCACCGGATTCTGTGCGGGTTACTTCCGCGCAGCAGTTTGAGACAGGGTTCTGCTGAAGTCCGGTGCCTGATCACCGCTGCGGTTTCGGTGTCCGTTGAGATCGCGTGGGCACCGGGTCGGGGGCTGTTTACATGAGGTGGCCCGGTGCTCGCCGAGTGCCACTCCTCGCAGGCCACGCCTTCGATACGCAGGAAGGTGTTGCGGTTCAAATCCCGAGGCACTAAAGGCCGGTGCGCGATAGCGGTTGGCAACCTCTATTGATGCCGCCTGCGCACCGGGAGGGACTTCAGTCCCGACCACCGCGACGTCCGGAAATTCGGTCGGCACTGAAGTGCCTGCTACAGGGTGCTGCCGCCCGCGGCGATGAACGAAGCGCCTCCGGCCGGGCGACGACCGGTAGCAGTATTGCGGCGGCCGGGATGGACGGCGCGCCATCAACCCTGTAGAGTGCGCGGCACCGATCAGGCACGTGCGCGGTCAGCGCCGCCTCGGTTCGCAGTTCGTCCCCAGCTTTCGACGTACTCCGGTTATTCCTCGCTTGTGACCGCACCGGGATCCAGTCCCGGACGAGCGAGCTTCATTTTTTCTTTCAGGAATTTTTTGCATGTCATTTTCCGATCTCGGGCTTCTGCCCGAATTGCTGCGTGCTGTTGCCGACAAGGGCTACGACACGCCGACTCCCATTCAATCCCGCGCCGTCCCCGCTGTTCTGTCGGGGCGCGACGTCCTCGCCGGCGCACAGACCGGCACCGGCAAGACCGCCGGCTTCGTGCTGCCGATCCTGCAGAAACTGCATGGCGGCCGGGGCGCGACGCCGCGCGCGCTGATCCTCACGCCGACGCGCGAGCTCGCGGCACAGGTGGCCGACAGTGCACGCGACTACGGCAAGTATCTGAGGCTGCGTACCGTGGTGGTATTCGGCGGCGTCAGCATCAATCCGCAGATCGATGCGTTGCGCCGTGGTTGCGACATTCTGGTCGCCACCCCGGGCCGCCTGCTCGACCTGGCAGAACAACGCGCGGTGGACCTGCGCGCCGTCGAGCATTTCGTGCTCGATGAAGCCGACCGCATGCTCGACATGGGGTTCATCCACGACATCAAGCGCGTGCTGAAGTTGCTGCCCGCGGTCCGGCAGAACCTCATGTTCTCCGCGACCTACAGCGACGAGATCCGCTCGCTGGCCGCGCGTTTCCTGCGCGAGCCGCAGGAGATCGACGTGGCGCCGCGCAATACCGCTGCCGAGCGCATTGCGCAGCGGATCTACAAGGTGGTGAAGGATGACAAGCGCCACCTGCTGGTCCACCTGCTCCGCACGCTCGACTGGAACCAGGTGCTGGTGTTCACGCGGACCAAGCATGGGGCCAATCGACTGACGCAGCACCTGGAGCGGGCCGGCATCGCAGCCGCAGCGATCCACGGCAACAAGAGCCAGGCCGCACGCACGAAAGCGCTCGCCGATTTCAAGGCAGGCCGCATCGTCGCGCTGGTTGCGACCGAGGTGGCCGCGCGCGGGCTGGACATCAAGGAACTGCCGGTCGTGCTGAACTATGAACTGCCGAACGTGCCTGAGGACTACCTGCACCGCATCGGTCGCACGGCGCGGGCCGGGCAGGCGGGCGAGGCGGTCTCGCTCGTCTCGAAGGACGAGGCCGGCTTGCTCCGGGACATCGAGCGGTTGCTGCGGCAGGCGCTGCCGGTGGCGGAGATGCCGGAGTTCGAGATTCCGATCGAGACGCCGGCGTCGCAGCCGGCGCGCAACGGGCACGGCGGCGGGAACGAAATCGCACACCGCGCGGCAGCCGGGCGTGGCCACGGCCCTCGCGGCCAGCGCCAGGGCCCTTCGCGTCCGCGCGCGGGCAAGCGTGGCGGCCACGCCGGCAGGTCGCATCGCGGTCACGCCTAGCCGCCGGGAACCGGTCGCAGCCGGCGGCGCAGCTTGTCCCGCCGAACGGGCGCGTGGCGCCGTGGCGCAGTACACTGTCGCCGGCCATCAACCCCGGTGACTCGAACGTGACCAGGAGCAATCGGGACGCGTACCGCGCGCGCAACTGTCGACGCGTTGTCGTTGCCGCAGCGTTGCTGCTCTTCGCAACTCTTGTCTACGGTCGCGAGACCACGGTTGCGGCCCTGGCCGACGATTACATGGCCGCCGGCGGCAGTGTCGAGTTGCGCGAACCGGTGACGGGCGATGCGCTGCTCGCCGCGGGCAGCGTCGCGAGCAACGCTTCCGTGGGTGGCGATCTGTCCGCTGCGGGCGGTGAGGTTGCGGTGCGGGCCACGGTGGGAGACGACCTCTATGTCGCAGGTGGGGACGTCACCGTTGACGCCCTGATCGGCGGCAACGCCCGGGTGGCCGGCGGCCGTGTCCGGATCATGCCGGAGTCCCGCATCGAGGGTGGTGCGGCCATCGCAGGCGCCAGCGTCACCACAGGCGGCCGTTTCGGGCGCTACCTGACGCTGGCCGGTCGCGAAGTCACGCTGGGCGGCGACATCGCCGGCGATGTACGCATTTTTGCCGACGAGCTGCAGGTGCAACCCGGTACGCGCATCGGCGGCCGGCTCAGCTACCGCGTGCACGACGCGGTGGAACTGCCCGCCGACCTGGTGGTGGCGGGTGGCATCGCGCGCGAGTCCGGCGATGCGGAGCAGCGGGAGCCTCACCGATCCTGGTTCGGTACCGGTGCAATCGGCGAGCGGGTCGGATGGCTCTGGCTCGCCGGGCTGCTCGGAGTCGGGCTGTTGCTGGCATTTTCTCTGGAGCAGTTCTCGCGGCGCACGTCGCGGGTGCTCGCCGAGCGGCCCGGGCTCGCGATGCTGCTCGGGTTCCTGGTGCTGGTCTGCATGCCGCCCCTGGTCGTTACGCTGTTCGTCACGCTGATCGGCATTCCGCTCGCGCTCATCCTCCTGCTGGTGTACCTCGCGATGGTGCTGGCCGCTTACGTGGTCGGGGCGCTGTTTCTCGGCGACCGTGCGCTGGAGCTTGCGAGTCCGGGGAAAGGACCCACACCGGGCCGGCGGCTCGGCGCGCTGTTCCTCGTGCTGGTCGCGCTGGCGCTGGTCGGCAGCATCCCGCTGCTTGGCGATCTCGTGCGATTCGTCGTGCTGCTGCTCGGCCTCGGCGGCATCCTGCTGGCAGGATGGTCCGGTGCAGGCGCAGCGCCACGGCTCCCGTCACCGGCCGTGCGCGGCTGATTCGCCGGGCTATCCGGGCCGGCGTCGCGCCGCCCCGGCGAGCAATCGCTCCGTGGCGACGATCGCGCGCGAGTGCTCGCCCGCGCCGATCGGCCCGGCTGCATCGAACGCTTCTACGCGGAAGCGAAAGGCCCGTCCGTCCCGCTCCAGGAAGGTTGCCACGGCGCGCACTTCGCAACCCACCGGGGTCGCGGCGGTATGGCGCACGGTGAGCGACGTGCCGACCGACAACTGGCCTTCCCGCAGCAGCGGCTGCAGGACCCGCGCGGCCGCGAGTTCCATGAGTGCGACCATGCGCGAGGTGGCGAACACCGGCGGAAACGTGTCCTGCGCCGATGGCGAGAGTGCCGCGGCCGTGTCGCTCCAGCTGACGGTGAGCGTGGCCTCGGCCTGCACGCCGGCTGCGAGATCGTCCTTGCTGCTGCCCATGATCTTCAGTCGCTCTACCCGGCCGGCACCTGGCCGGAGTGCGCCGCCTGCGCCCGCATGGCGGCGAGCTTCTCACCGGTCAGATCGTAGCGCAGGAGTACCAGCGCGGCGAGCAGGTTGCAGGCGGCCGGCACGATCGCGATGTTCAGATAGATGCCGAACACCGCTTCCGCCGACTGAACCACCGTGCGATTGTCGATCGACTCCTGGTAGCCGAATGCGGCGAGGATGAGGGTCATGACGAGCGGGCTCAGCGCGAAGGCGGCTTTCTCCACCACGTTGTAGGCTCCTGCATACGCCCCTTCGCGGCGCAGGCCGGTGCGCAACGAGTCGTACTCCATCACGTCGGGCAGCATCGTGAGCCCGAGCAGCAGCTTGCCCGCCTGGAAAGCGCCGAGGAGGAATGCGCGCAGCGCAAAGACCCACGTGGGTTCCCCCGGGCCGGCCAGCATCCAGCTCAGCGCGACCAGCATGAAGCCGAGCGTGGCGATCACCATCGCGGCCTTTTTCCCGATGCGGGCGGCGAGCGGTACCCAGAGGAGCGGCACGGTGATGAAGGCCGCCGCCGCGTGCCCGACCGTGTACCAGAGCATCACGCCCTGGTCGAGCCTGAGCACGTTCTTGACGAAAAAGAGCAGCGTCGCGAAGACGGTGGCGCCCGACACGAGGGTCAGGAACTTGAACGCGGCGAGGAGCAGGAAGGGGCGATTCGACAGGGCCGAGCGAAGTTGTTCGCGCGCGCCGAAGCGCGCCTCCGTGCGCTCCACGGTGCGCGCCCGCGCCGTGCCGAAGAAACAGGCGATCATGGTGACGAGCGTCAGCAGGCCGAGCACCCAGCCCACCACCGCGTACCCTTCGAGGCCGCCGCCGAAGTGCTGGGCGATGCGCGGCCCGAGCCCCACCGCGATGATGTTCCCGACCTGGATGAAGATCACCCGGAAGGACATGATGGCGGTGCGCTCGTTGTAGTCGCGGGACATCTCCGCCGGCATCGCCATGTAGGGTACGTTGAAGAGCGCGTAGCCGGTCGCGTACAGCAGCAGGCAGGCGAGCACCCAGGCAGCGAGCGAAGGCGGCGCCTCGCCGGCCGGCGCGGGCGTGGTGTGGAACATCAGCACGAACCACAGCGAGCAGAGGACTGCGCCGGCGAGGAAGAACGGACGGCGGCGGCCCCAGCGGGTACGTACGCGATCGCTCACGATGCCGACCGGGACGTTGATCGCCGCGTCGTAGAGCTTGGCGATGAAGATGAGCAGGCCCGCCAGCTCCAGCCGCAGCCCGACCACGTTGGTCAGGTAGAAGAGGAGCAGGGCCGAGTAGCTGTTGAAGAGGATCGCCACGCCGAGCGATCCGACGCCCCAGCCGAGGCGGATCGAGAACGGTACGGGCGCTGCGGGAGCGGAAGTTGGCGAAATCGAAGCGGACACCTGGATCCCCTGCGGCCGGCCGCGTGGCGCTGCGCCCGGACGCGGCCGTCGGCATCATGTCATAGATCCATGACCACTGGCACGGGCGGCGAGGCGCGGACTGCGGTGCTGTCATCGTGCCCGGCAGCCGCGTTGCGATGCCGGCGTGTCGCGACGTGGAGGTCGTGATCCTGCGATTCAAACAGCCGGTGACGCCAGCCGTCAGCGGCGCAGGCTGGCCGTTGCTTCAGCGTCTTTGCGCGCGCATGTGCCGGTGGACGAACAGGTAATAGATGACGCCGAGAAAGCCGAGCACTCCGCCGACCCACAAGGTGACCCGGTGCAATTCGCCGTTCAGCAGTTCCTGGTCCTGGCCGGCGGTGACACCGAGCCACACGAGCACGGTGCACCAGATCGCCGAGCCGGCGAGAGTCGCGATCGAGTAATACCAGAAGTTCATCCGCACGATTCCGGCAGGGATGCCGATCAGGTGACGGATCACGGGCAGCAGCCGGGAGATGAAAATACCCACCGTGCCGTAGTGGTTCGCCCAGGCTTCGGCGCCGGCGATTTTCGCCGGTGGCACGAGGATGTAGCGGCCATAGCGCATCAGCAGGGGCCGGCCGATCAGGCGCGAGCCCCAGTACATCACCGTTGCGCCGATCCAGGAGCCGAGCGTGCCGGCCAGCACGATGCCGGCAAGCGACATGCCGCCGCGGGTATTGGCGAGGTGCGCCGCCGGCGGAATGACGACCTCGCTCGGCAGCGGAATGACGGAGCTCTCCATGGCCATCAGCAGGACGATCAGGCCGTAGCCGCCTTCCTCCAGCGCGGACATGTACCAGGCGAGGAATTGCTGCAGCAGATCGTGCATCGGTGTTCCGCAGTGGATGAAGGCCCGGTGAGCGGCCGGGCGTCTGCTCAGTTGTTCAGCCGGTACTCGACCGTCGAGACGACCCGCACCGTCTTGTCGATCTGGTTGCCCTCGCTCATGCCCGGGGCCTGGTCGCGCGGCAGGATCTCGAACACGCCCTGGTTCGCGCGCCGGATTCCGCCGAGCGCACTGCCCGAATCCTTGGCGAACTGTTCGGCGGCCTCGCGGGCGCGGGCGGTGGCATCAGCAATCATCGCGGGCTTGAGTTCGTTCAGGCCGGTGAACACAAAGGTCGGGCCGCCCCCGCCGTACTGCTCCCCGGACGACAGCACTACGCCGGCAGCCACGAGCTCGCTGACTTTCTCGGCCGCGGCGCGCACCTTTTCGGGCTCCGTCGAGCGCACGATCAGGGTCTGGGTGATGACGAAGCGGCTGCCGCGGGTGTCGCCGCCGTACTGGTTGGCGTGCGCATCGCTGACGGAGAACGCTTCGGCCCTGGCGGCGCCCTCACCGAGCCCCTGACGCTGGAGAAAGCCATTGATCTCCCCGATGCTGCGCTGGAGGCGTGCCTGCGCGGCAGCGAGATCATCGTCCGCCGCCGTGACGCGCAGCGGCCAGATCGCGATGTTGGCCCGGGCGTCGCGTTCGGCAATTCCCTTGACCGTCACCGAGCGGTCGGTTGTGCGTGCCTTGATGAAGCCGCTGCCGGTGAACCAGCCTGCCATGGCGATGCCCAGGGCCAGCACCACGGCCGACGGCAGGTTACTGCCAGGTGTTGCCATGGTTCATTCCTTTCGGGGCGGTGCGCGCCGCACCAGCTTCAGTATCGTGCGATCGCCGGCGGCGCTGATGACGATGAGGCCCGCCGGCGTCGCAGCGACGTCGGTAACCGCATGGAGGTCTGCATTGTCCTGCGGGGTCGCGGGTCCAATGGGCAGGTCGTCGGCCAGGACCTCGACGGCGCCGGTGCGCGGATCGACGGCGACCAGGCGGCGCGCGCCGACTTCGGCGACGGCGAGTCGGCCGTCCGTGAGCACTGCGATGCCTTCGGGCTGTTCCAGTCCCGTGGCGATCGCACGCTGTTCCGGATGACCGAGATTAATAAGGGTCACCCGTCCGCTGCCCGTTTCGGTGACGTAGCCGTGGGTTGCATCGACCACCACCAGTCCCGTGGGGCCATCGAGCCCGTCGGCAACGAGGCGTGGCCGGGATTCCTCGCTCGGCCCGAGGCGCAGGATGCGGCCCGTGCCATGTTCGGCGACCAGCACGATGCCGCCCGGCAGGAGGCGCGTGCCGAGCGGCTGGCGCAGCCCGGAGACGTTGAGGACGACGGCGCCCGTCGCGTCGATCGTCCGCACCGACCCTGAAAGGCTGCTCGAGAAGACGAGCCCGGCGCGGCCGGCGTCGATCATGGTCGGCGCGATCGAATCACCATGGGTCGGCAACGGTGTGGCCGCGCCCGTCTGCGCGTCGACGGTCCATACGCAGGAACGGGCGGCGACCAGGATTACGTCGCGGCCTTCGCTGTGCACCACCGCAAGGCCGCCGGGAACGCCACCGCTCAACGCTGTCTGCGACGCTGGCGCGGCACTGTCCGCACAGTCCGCCGGCAGCGACGGCAACAGCGCATCGGCCTGCCAGGGCGTCAGCTCCGGCGTCGACGCGCAGCCGCCCAACAGGACCAGGACCGGCAGGCCGGCCAGTATTCGCATGCACGCCACTCCGTGTCGCTCAGGCAGAGTCTCAGCCAGCAGGTCGCGTGCGCCGGCGCAGGCCGGCGATCGCGAGGGCGACGAGCGTAGCAGCGCCGAGCGCGCCACCGCCACCACCGCCGCTACCGCCACCACTGGAGGCGGGTGGCTCCGGGTTGCCGATGGTAACGGAAAACTGCGCGGCATCGTTGGCGGGGCTCTCGTCGTTGGCAGCAGCCGCCCGCGCCGTGACGGTGTAGCGCGCGGCTGCGTCGCTGCGTACCGCCATGCGGACCAGCCAGCTGGCCCCGGCGCCGAGGAGGCTGAGATCGCAGCGCAGGCCGTCGGCCTGTGCGGTGCAGCTGCCCGGAGCCGCGGTGCTCGAGGCGACCGCGAGCGCAGCGGGGAGCGCAATGGTCAGCACCACGCTGGTGGCGTCCTGTGCGCCGAGATTCTGCACCGTCAGTTCGATGTCGGTGGGCTGGCCCGGCGCTCCCGTGACTCCGCTCGGGGCAAGCAGCGCCACATCGAGACTTGCAATCGTGGTCAGGCAGGAGAGCCGATCGATCCTGGCGCGCATGCGATCGACGCTGCAGGTCGAGAACGTCGCCGCCGTCGAGCCGGAGGAAATCTGCGGCGCCATCAGGAAGGTCTTGGCGGTCGACTCGCAGGAGGATCCGGCCTCGCCGTCGTGCTGCGCATTGAAGTTGTGGCCGATCTCGTGCGCCGCGACCAGTGCGTGCATGCTGACGGGCAATTGATAGCTGGAGCTCAGCGCGGCGCCCTCGCGGGTCAGGCAGGCAGCGCCGAGCCAGGCGATGCCGGCGAGATCTCCGTCGAGGTGTTTTTCCGTAAACAGGTGGGTCAGCCCGAAGTCACGGTACTGCCCCGATTGCACGCGGTAATCGGAAAGCTGGTTGAGGAGCGTGTTGGCGGTCGTGGACTTGAACGGGTAGGGCTCCGCGGTGGAGCGGAAGATCTCGGGCGCGCCGACGTCGATGTCGATGCCCACCTGTTCCCGGAAGATGCCATCGACGATGTTCAGCCGCGCCATGATCTCGCTTTCGGCATTGGCGCCGTAACGACTGGCGAACTCGGCATCGGCGACCGGGATGAGCGCGATCTGGCGCAGCGTACCCGTGGTCGCCGCGGCCGTTGGTGGTACGGAGAGTTCCCCGCTGATGGCAGCGACCGCTGCGGCGGCGGTAACCATGCCCTCCGGCTGGCCGAGGCCGCAGGCGAGGGTGCCCGCGTCCAGCTGCAGGTCGGCGAGGCGATACACGAGGTTGTGTCCGTCCGGCAGGGGGACGGCCGGGTCCATGAATTCGACCAGGCCCGCTGTCGGCTCGATACCGTAGAGTTCCGTGCCGTCGCTGAAGAGGCCGATGAGGTCGTCGCCGCGCCGGGTGATGCGCGCCCAGGAGCCCGGTGTGGCCGTCAGTGTGCCGGTCTGGGCTGGTGATCCGCCGGCGGCCTGGTCCAGGCGAGGGTTCGATTGCAGCTCGAATTCGAAAGCCCGCCCGAACGCGTGAAAACGCATCCGGCTGTGAGCCGGCCTGTCCGGGTCTGACGCGCGAACTCGCGCGTCCTGCGTCCAAGTGGCCGCGAGCGGCTCCGCATAGAGCAGCCTGGCCGGAGGACCTGCTGCCTGCGCCGGTTGCATCGATGCCGCCAGCAACAACCAGACTGCCGCGCCCAGCGTGCGCGCCCTGCCACACACCCGTGCCCGACGTGCTTTGCCCAACTGCGACTCCCATGCGGCCCTGGCGGGACCGTCCTGGACCCAACGCCGCAGATCATAGCCTACACGGCAAAATCACCTGAGACGTGGTAGCAGTTCCTTGCCAATTATGTGCAACGCCTGATCGGGCTCGTCGTGCAGGCGCAATGCGTTCTCGGTCATGCCGGCGGCAGCGAATGTCCTGATGCGCTCGGCGTGGCGGTCGAGATCGCCCAGGTCGCCGGCGAGGCTCAGGCCCTCGACCAGTTTCGCGCAGATCTCCGGCGGCACGCCCCTGATGTCGCCGCTGCGCGTGCGGAACGCAGTGAGGAATGCGTCACGTTTCTCGTGCACGATCCGCGCTTCTCCGGCGTCGAGGAACGGCGTGTACCAGGCCGGCTCCAGCCAGCCGCGGATCATCAGCTCGCGACGCGCCTCGCGGAAGGAAGCTTCGCGGTCCTTCTTGACGTGGAAAGCGCAGAAGTTATTGACCCGGAACGTGCCCGCGTCGCGGCCGTGCTTTGCCAGGCCTTCCCGGACCGAAGCCATGGTTTTCGGCAGCATCGGCAGGGTCATGTCGCTCAGCATGGTGCCGTCGGCGAAGCGCGTGGCCATGTCGAGCATGTTCGGCCCGGTCGCGCCGGCATAGATGATCGGTGCGGGGCCCTTCACCCAGGTCGACCTGAAGTAGCGGGCGCTGTGGACCTCGCCTTTCCAGCTCACGACCTCGCCCTGCACGGCGCGTTTCACCATGGCGATGGCCTCGCCGCAGCCGACGACGCGCTTGCCGAGCCTGACGGCAAGCACTCCCGGCCACTCGCCGCCACCGCCGATGACGACCATGCCGCGCCCGCTGGAATACTCGTTCAGGGTGGCGACCGCGTTGGCGATCTTGAGCGGGTGCATCTCGTAGGGACTGATGACCACCGCGCCGAGCCGGATCGTGCGGGTCGCTGCGGCGGCCGGCATCAGGCACATGAATGCGTCGCGGGCGTTGGAGTAGTTCTGGGTCCACAGGCCGCGGATGCCGTACTTCTCCGCGAGTTGCGCGAGCTCGGCGACCTGGGCAGGCGTGGCGTCGGCCTCCAGAATGACGTCGATCTGCATGGTGGTCTCCCCGGGAAGGAACATCCGGCCTGCGAATCTAGCACGCGACCGCGCCGCTCCCGGGTGCGCGGTGCCTGCGAGTTGTACCTACGGAGAAGCGCTCCCGCAGGCTCCGCCCGCCTGCTGCACGAACCCGCCATCCGGTAGGTCCCCGCCAGGCGACGAAGAAACTAAACTATGCACCGGGACCAACGCTGCAGGAGGTCAGGTGGCGCGCCCGCGCAACATCGGCGATCAACTCGCGGCACTCAGGAGCCGCAACCTGTACCGGCGCCGCCGCGTGCTCGACGGGGCGCAGGGGCGCGAGGTCGTGATCGATGGCCGCCGCCTGCTCAATTTCTGCAGCAACGATTACCTCGGGCTGGCCGCGGATCCGCGCCTTGCATCCAGCTTTGCGCAGGCAGTGGCACGCTGGGGTGTCGGAGCGGGAGCGTCCCATCTCGTCTGCGGCCATACGCGTGCGCACCATGAACTCGAGGAGGCGCTGGCGCGCTTCACCGGGCGGCCGCGCGCGCTGCTGTTCTCGACCGGCTATGCGGCCAACATGGGCACGATCGCTGCGCTGCTCGGCCCCGGCGACCGGGTGCTCGAAGACCGGCTCAACCATGCTTCGCTGCTCGACGGTGGCTGGCTCAGCCGCGCGGAGTTCGCCTGGTACCGGCATTGCGACATGGCCGATCTCACAGCGAAGCTCGGCTCCGGCGGCGACGGGCGCGCACTGGTCGTGAGCGACGGCACCTTCAGCATGGACGGCGACCGCTGTCCGCTGCCGGCGTTGACGGCCGTGGCGCACGACCACGGCGCCTGGGTCATGATCGACGATGCGCACGGTATCGGGGTTCACGGCCGCGGCGGCCGTGGGCTCGTCGACGCAGAGTGTGTCGGCACGGCCGATGTGCCGGTGCTGGTCGGGACTCTCGGCAAGGCCTTCGGCACTGCCGGAGCCTTCGTCGCAGGGGAGGACGAGCTGATCGAACTGCTGATCCAGCGGGCGCGGCCCTACATCTATACGACTGCGATGCCCGCAGCGCTCGCGGCTGCGACGCTGACGAGCCTCGCTATCGTCGAGGAGGAGGAGTGGCGACGCGAGCGGCTGCGCGAACTCATCGGCCGCTTCCGCGCCGGGCTCGGTGAGCTTGGGCTCGACTGCCCGGCCTCGGAGGCACCGATCCAGCCCATCATCGTCGGCGATCCCGCGCGCGCAGTCAGGCTCAGCACCGCCCTGGAGAAGGCCGGGATGCTCGTCACGGCGATCCGTCCGCCGACGGTTCCGGCGGGTACCGCGCGGCTGCGCGTCACCTTCACCGCGGCGCATCTGCCGGGCGATGTCGATCGCCTCGTAGAGACGCTGGGCCACGCCTTGCGTGCCTGCGAGCCGGCCTGACGCCGATGCCCGCATTCTTCGTCACCGGCACCGATACCGGCGTGGGCAAGACGCTGGTCACCGCGGCGTTGCTGCGTGCCGCCAGTGAGGCGGGCCGGCGCACGATCGGCATCAAGCCACTCGCAGCCGGCACCGGGCGCGGGGTGGGCGGCGAGGTCAATGCCGACGCGCTGCTGCTGCAGTCCTGCGCGAGCGTGCGGCTCGACTACCCGCAGGTGAACCCGGTGGCCCTGCGCCTGGCGATGGCGCCGCATCTCGCGGCCGCCGCGGACGGTGTGCACCTCGAAGCCGCGCCGCTGGTACGCCATTGCATCGAGGTCAGCCAGATCGCGCACGACCTGCTGCTCGTCGAGGGAGCAGGGGGATGGCTCGTGCCACTCAACGAGCGCGAGACGATGGCCGACGTTGCAGCGGCCCTGGGCTGGGGCGTGATCCTCGTGGTTGGCATGCGCCTCGGTGCCCTGAACCATGCGCTGTTGACCGCGGCGGCGATCCGTACACGCGGACTGGCGCTGGCCGGCTGGGTGGCCAACAGCGCCTGGCCGGAAATGCCGGGGCTCGATGCGAACATTGCGACGCTCGACGAGCGCCTCGCTACGCCGCGCCTCGCCTCGCTGCCCTGGCTCGGCGCGGCGGCGCAGGCCGACGACCTGGCCCGGTACATCGACCCGGCACGCTTGCCGGGCATGTCGCAGGCCTGATCCATGCTCGAATTCGACCGCCGCCACCTCTGGCACCCGTATGCGTCCATGAGCGATCCGCCGCTGGCGTACCCGGTAGTGTCGGCGTCGGGCTGTCGCATCCGGCTCGCGGACGGACGTGAGCTGGTGGACGGCATGTCGTCCTGGTGGTGCGCGATCCACGGCTACAACCATCCGCAGCTCAATGACGCGCTGACCGCGCAACTCGGGCAGATGGCCCATGTGATGTTCGGCGGGCTGACCCACGAGCCGGCGGTGGCACTCGCCCGCCGGCTGCTGCGCATCGTGCCGGGACCGCTCGAGCATGTATTCCTGTGCGACTCGGGTTCGGTCGCCGTGGAAGTGGCGATCAAGATGGCGCTGCAGTTCTGGTCCGCAACGGGCCACGCGCGAAAGTCACGGCTGTTGACCATCCGTGGCGGGTACCACGGCGATACGTTCGGAGCCATGGCCGTGTGCGATCCGGTCAATGGCATGCACGAGCGTTTCACGGGCGTGCTCGCGCGGCATTTCTTCGCAGAGCGGCCGCGCAGCCGCTTCGGCGAACCGCTGTGCGCAGGCGATATCGACAGCTTCGAATCGCTGCTCGTCCGCCACCACGACGAGATCGCCGCTGTGATCCTCGAGCCGATCGTGCAGGGTGCCGGCGGCATGTGGTTTTACTCGGCGGGCTTTCTCGCTGCGGTGGCAGATCTCTGCCGCCGCCACGACGTGCTGCTGATCGCCGATGAGATCGCCACGGGATTCGGCCGCACCGGACGCCTGTTTGCCTGCGAGCATGCGGGGGTGGAGCCCGACATTCTCTGTGTCGGCAAGGCGCTCACCGGTGGGTATCTCAGCATGGCGGCGACGCTGGCGACCGCGCGCGTGGCGCGCGGCATCTCGGCCGACGGCGGGGCGCTGATGCACGGTCCGACTTTCATGGGCAATCCGCTCGCCGCCGCCGTTGCCTGTCGCAGCATCGACCTGCTCGTGGACAGCCCGTGGCAGCCGCGTGTCTGCGCCATCGAAGCGCAGCTCGAAGCGGGGTTGCGGCCGCTCGAGGCGCATCCGGCGGTGGCCGAGGTGCGCGTGCTCGGCGCCATCGGCGTGGTGGAAACGCGCCGGCCGGTTCCGGTCGAGCCGGTGCAGGAGACATTCGTCGCAGCCGGCGCCTGGATCCGGCCCTTCGGCCATCTGATCTACCTGATGCCGCCTTACGTGATTGCGCCGGACGATCTCGCGGTGCTGATTCGCGCCGTCGGGGCAGGGATCGAGCGCATGACCTGAGCCGGGCGGTACGTGGTGCGGTTGCGCGAAGAGGCCGACAGGGTTTTTCGCTGATCGGCGGGGCTGCTGCCTATCAATGAGTCGCTCCCGCGCGGGGGCGGTTGTCGGTGACGCTGCTCCGGGACGCACGGCGCAGGCACGGGCTGCGGATCCGAACGGCCTGCGCCGGGACGCTCGCTACGCACGTCCTGTGCTGCGCTCGTTCGGGTTCGGCTGCGGCTGCGCTCCTGCTGCGCCGGCCTCGCACGCCCGTTACAGGCCGTCCGGACCCGCAGCCATTGCGGAACTGCGTGCGGCGATGACTATTCCTCCAGTACACCCGTCGCGACGTCCCCGCCAGCCGCCGGGTTGAAAACCTCTCTCAGAACGGGTGCGCGGACGTGATCCGCGGTCGGGCGGTGACTGGCATCCTCACGCGGCGGCGCTTCGTTCATCGCAGCGGGCGGCAGCACCCTGTAGGAGGCACTTCAGTGCCGACCGTATTTCCGGACGTCGCGGTGGTCGGGACTAAAGTCCCTCCTACAGGGTTTCGTTCCTGACTGGCGTGCATGCTCCGGTTCATGCGTTCCCTCCGCCGAGCGCACGCCGGTGGTGGCCCGGTGTCCGGCGAGAGCACGTGTGGAGCCGGCTGCCAGGAGGGCAGCAGCCGGCGTAACCCGTAGCGACGAGCACAG
>JAJTYX010000039.1:0-1675 GCA_021462865.1 Gammaproteobacteria bacterium
GGGCGTGACGACGCCGACAGCGACGATCCCGCCGACGGCGACGAATACGCCGTTGACGACCGCCACCGCTTCGCCGACCGCCACGCCTACGGCGACAGCGACGGAGATGATCCCTTAGAGATTGTTTCTTAAGTACACGGATTGGACGGATTACACGGACAAACACGGATTTTTCATTTGTTTTTTCCTTGAGAATCCGTGAAATCCGCGTAATCCGCGTCCAAAAAAGGGTTTATGAAACGCTCTCTTAGCGCGCAAAGAGTCTAGGGAGAAGGCGCTTGTTTATGCGGCAGGGAAGTTTATTGCAGATGCGAGTTGAACAGGTTTCGGAAATCGTCCGCCGCAACAAACCCGACCAGTTTTTTCAAGACGTTGCCATCGGCATCCAGCAAATAGAATTCGGGCTGGAACGCGAAGCCAAGCGTTCGTTGAAAAGTCTGCGTGTCCGGGTCGTCCGCGTCGAGGTAACTGAATTTGACCCTGCCGTAATATTCCGCTTCGAGCCCATGAACCATGGGCGCCATGGATCGGCAGGTCGCTCAGGTGAAGCGGAAGAATTCAACCAGTTGCAACCCGCCCGAAGCAAGGTTGACCGTGGAAGGATCGCTGGCTTCGAGCGCGTCGCCGCGCGATGTGACAACAGGCTGAACGGGCGGCGCTGCTGTAAGCGCGGGGGATTCTGCGTTTGGCGGCTCGGTCGCGATCGGAACGTCGGACGCGGGGGCGGATTCAGCCGGGGCGCAGGAAACTGCCAGAAGGACAGCGACCAAGCCCAGGGCGAGTCCCGATGCGCGAAGCGTTATCTTTTTTAGAATCATACTCTCTCCTTTTTCGTTTGATGCCGGGCCGGGCAAAATTCTTACAGCGCCGCGCAAACTTCAGTCCTCTTCCCCGCTCAACAACTTGATGCGCTCCCAGGGTTTCAGGCTTTCGTCCTCCGCCAGCAGGCTTTTGAGTTCGTAGAGTTCGTCGCGCAATGCCGCCGCTTTTTCAAACTCGAGATTTTTGGCGGCGTCCTTCATCTGCGTTTCCATTTCGCGCATGATCTGGCGCAGTTCGTTGCGCGGCAGGCCGCCCCGCTCCTTTGTTTTATATTCGCCCTTCGCCTCGCCCACCGCCATGGAAGCCACTTCCTCCGTCAGGTCGTGGATCGCCTTGGTGATGCTGAACGGAACGATGCCGTTCTCTTCGTTATATTTGATCTGCTTTGCGCGGCGGCGGTTGGTTTCGTCAATCGCGCGCTTCATCGAGTCGGTCATGCGGTCGGCGTACATGATGACGCGCCCGTTCACGTTGCGCGCCGCGCGCCCGATGGTTTGAATCAGCGCCGTGTCGGAGCGCAGAAAGCCTTCCTTGTCCGCGTCTAAAATTGCGACCAGCGAAACCTCCGGCAGGTCCAGCCCTTCGCGCAAGAGGTTGATTCCCACCAGCACGTCAAACTTGCCGAGCCGCAGATCGCGCAGGATGCTGACGCGCTCCAGCGTTTCCACTTCCGAGTGCAGGTAATTGACTTTGATCCCCAACTCTTTCATGTACTTCGTCAAATCCTCCGCCATGCGTTTGGTGAGAGTCGTGACGAGGATTCTCTCGCCTCTTTCCACCCGTTGCCCGATCTCTCCGACCAGATCATCCACCTGCCCCTTGACCGGGCGAACCACGACTTCGGGGTCCACCA
>JAJTYX010000004.1:0-1203 GCA_021462865.1 Gammaproteobacteria bacterium
GTCCTTGAGGACGTAGATGAACATCGACGTGAACCCGAACACGGCGTTGGTGAGCTGGCCGCTGGCCGTGGCCATGTCGTCGGGCAGCGCGAAGAACGCCCGGTAGGTCAGCGAGTTGCCGTCGACCAGCAGCAGCTTGGACATGAGGAGGCCACGGTATCGCTGACCCGCTCACGGCGCCGAGGAGGCGCCGCGTTACGGTCGCAACGAGCCGTCGATGATGCGCTCGGCGACGGCCCGCATCTTGGAGCGCTCGCTCATGGCCCGGCGCTGGATGAACGCGAAGGCGTCCTGCTCGCTCAGACCCCGCTCGTCCATCAGGATCCCCTTGGCCCGCTCGATCGCCTTGCGCGCCTCGATCTGCTCGCCGAGGGCGTCGATCTCGCCGCTCATCGCCCGCAGCTCGCGGAACCGGCCGATCGCCACCTCGATGGCCGGTACCAGGTCGGACTTCTGGAACGGCTTGACGAGGTAGGCGAGGGCGCCGGCGTCGCGGGCCTCCTCGATGATCTCGCGCTGGCTGAAGGCGGTCAGGATGAGGATCCCGCACAGCTTCTCGTCGTTGATCAGCCGGGCGACCTCGATGCCGTCGCGGCCGGGCATCTTGACGTCGAGGATGGCGAGATCCGGCAGGAGACGGCGGACCAGTTCGATGGCGTCGTCACCGTTGCCCGTCTCGCCGACGACCTCGTAGCCCTCCTCCTCGAGAGTCTCGCGCAGGTCCATGCGGATGATGGCCTCGTCCTCGGCGATCACGACCCGGATGCTCATGGCCACCCATCCTGCCCGCCACCGACCACCAAGCGGTCGAGCAACTCGTCCTGGCGCTGCTCCGCCGCGGTGATCTCGGCAGCGACGTGGGCGCGGTGACGAAGCATCGCGTCGAGGTGCTTGCGGGCCTCGTTGGACTCGTGGGAGGCCATCGGGGTCTCCGACACCAACGCCCGCAGCGACAGCTCGTCGGCGTCGTCGCGGAACTGGACCAGCTGCTCGTCGATCATCGCGAGCTCGTCGCGCAGGGCGCGCAGCCGCTGGGCGATCTGCGCCAGCCGGCGCTCCGTCAACCACTGACCCATGCGTCCCCCACCCTACGGCGGCCTCACCGGGGCGCGGCGCCGGCGCCGGCCGCCGCCTCGTCGCGCAGGCGACGGTTGTCGTCGCGGAACCAGCCGCGGCTGCGGATGAGGTAGAGCAGGGCCCCGA
>JAJTYX010000040.1:0-1610 GCA_021462865.1 Gammaproteobacteria bacterium
AGATACGCAAGGGTTGATCGCTTTTCCAGAAAACCGAATTGAGACGACCGTCAACGGGAGGAAATACGTTTTTGCGAGCGGTCACAATAAGACACTGCTCAGGTTATTGCGCGAAGAAGGCATGTTGACCGGCACAAAAGAGGGCTGCGCCGAAGGGGAATGCGGCGCGTGTACGGTCTTTCTCGACGGACAGGCGGTCATGTCCTGCCTTGTCCCCGCGCCGCGCGCGCATGGCGCTGAGATCGTCACCGTCGAAGGACTGGCGGGCGACGGGGCGTTGAATCCCGTGCAGGAAAAATTCATCGAATACAATGCCGTGCAATGCGGGTATTGCACTCCTGGTTTTATCATGTCCGGAACGAAACTTCTCGAAGAGAAACCAAACCCAACCCGCGACGAAATCGGGCAAGCCATATCCGGCAATCTATGCCGATGCACCGGATATTACAAGATCGTCAAAGCCATCGAGGAAGCCGCAAAGACTTAGAGAAACGAGGCTGTCATGAGCAAATACAGAAGTTCCGCATTGGTCAAGGTAAAGGAAAGGAACAAACAGCCGCATTACATCTGGCGGGGAATCGGCTGCGTGATGATGATCATAGTCCCCATCATCTCCATGATGGCGGGAGCGCTTACGATAGACGCTGCGCTGGCAAAGGGCTACACCATTCCCTATCAATTATTAGGCACGCCGCGTTACCCGGATATATTCTACAAATCAACGGGTCTGATGACCCTCCTCAGCCCGATCACAAACACCCAGCATTTCTACGCCAAAGCCGCCGCGGGCATCATCTACATGATATTGCTGAGCGGGTTATTTTCGTTCAGCTACGCGGTCGTCTACCGCATGGTGGGCCCCTCCCGTTATGGACCGCTCGACGAGCCGCCCCCGAAATTCAGGGCAAAAACCTACAAACGATAGCGCGCCATGCACAAAGAAACCGTTGGAAACTCCCCATCCCGCACGGACGCGCCCGGCAAAGTGACGGGCGAAGCGCAATATTCCGGCGATCTCTCCATGACCGGCATGACGTTCATGAAGATCCTCATGGCAGAACGCCCACATGCGCGCGTGCGCAATATTCGCGTCGAAAAAGCGCTTGCATCTCCCGGGGTCGTCGCGGTCTATACTGCAAAAGATGTTCCTGTCAACGAATATGGATTGCAGATCCCAGACCAGCCCGTGTTGTGCGGTCCCGGCTCGAGCAAACCGTCTGCTGACATCGTCCGTTTCGTCGGAGATCAGGTCGCTGTCGTTGTGGCGGAATCAGAATCCCACGCGGCGGACGCGATCAAACTCATCGAAGTGGATTACGAAGACCTCCCGCCTCTCTCCGACCCGATAGTGGCGATGGCCTCCGACGCGCCTCTCCTCCACCCGGATCGGGGCGACTCGAATGTCTGCGTCCATTACAAGATTCGCAAAGGGAACGTGGACGAAGGCTTCGCCAAAGCCGCAGCGATTGTCGAGGCGGAGTATCGCACTCCGGTTCAGGAACACGCCTACCTCCAGCCTGAAGCGGGGCTGGCGTATCTCGACTCGGAAGGCAGGGTCGTCGTCGAAAGCGCCGGTCAATGGACTCATGCCGACCGAAAATCCATCGCGC
>JAJTYX010000041.1:0-1809 GCA_021462865.1 Gammaproteobacteria bacterium
AATCTTGGTGAAAAAAGATTGATGATAGGCCGGAGACCGGAGAGTTTCAGAAGATGCCGGATGAGAATCGCGAGCATTACGAGCATCGCCGTCGAGAAGATAAGCTCAAGGATGTGATTCTTGTTGGCTACCGTTTGTCGGTTTTGCGAGCCACTGATAGGACTGCCGTCCTATCGCTTTTGCCTTCAATACTTCGATCTGCTCGAGCAACTGAACCAAAGAATTAGGATAACGATCTTTTAACTCGGGGGTGATCTGGGTATCCCAAAAATTCTCCAGAGCAATAGACTTTTGAACGTTACCGTGCTTGAAAGTAACCTTTGTAATCCAAACGGTATCAGTATGTCGTCGAAGGCTTTGATATCTTTCGCTTGCCGAAAGAAAATCGACGTTTTCCGCCAAGGCTATAAGTTCGTCAACTTCGAATGACGGAAGAATGTTCTCCTTCCTGGTTACAACAACATTCCTGGACGTAAAACGTGGTGGATCATAGTCGGGAAAATCATCATATTCAAATCGTCCGTCCGGAAACAAACGCATCTGGAGTATATCGCCCTCCTTTGGATATGCGGCCCCAGATGCCGATGTAACTACTTCCAGAATCGGAGTAGCTGACGAGTTTGGCAGAGTCTTCGACCTGTTTTCCTCTGTGTTTATGGGGGTTCGCTGGTCATAACAGGAAACTATTCCTAGCAACCCCACCAACACCAAAAACAAAAGCCGTCTAATCACAGATTCCATAATCTTTGCCATCCTTATCTCTACTACACTTCCCAGTTCTAAAAGCACCGCTTTATTAGCTCATCGTTCCATCCGCCTGGATTGTCGTGAGAAGGTGGCGCCCCACCCGAATAAACATGCTTCAGTTCGTGGAGTTCAGCAAGCGCTTTCCAATCGAATTTACTGAGACCGGCTCCAGCTCCAGGGTGTGTGTTGAGAGTTAGGTTGTCTGAAAAGAACGGTTTCCATAACCTGATGGTAGGTTTTCTTACACCTCCGTCGTTATCAATGCCGCCCTGCGCAGCGTTCTGGGGATTTGCCGGATTATTCTGTCCTTCATTTATCATTTGATAATTTTCTCTTTTATTGACGAACCGACGAAAAGTGACCCTAGCGTCCTTATCTAACATTGGATCGCCACCATCGCTGATATAGTCCCTGCAGTCCTTTTTAGCAAGTGCAGCTTTGACGATCGAATTAACCTTGATCAATATCTGCTGGGGCGTTAAATTCCGCTTCTTCTTTCTGGGTTTTGTTTGAGCAAAACTACTTACAGCTCCGACAGCATAAAATCCCGCAATCGCGTAGCCGGATACACCCATCGAAATCGAACTTGACACCGATATGCCTACTATCTCTCCTGCAAAATCAGTTATGATTGCAGCAGATTGAGTCACGGAAATACCCATTATCTTCCCGATAAAGCCAAGCACCGCTTTCGCAAAAACGATTGCAGCCTCTGGAGAAACGACGACCGCAATCGCAATTGTCACAACTACTACCGCCAGAACGACCCATTTCAAAATCTTATTGAACCAGTGGAACAGTTTCTTTAGGAAGCTCCAGAAACCCAGCCCACTTGGGTCGAGGTGATTAATAGGATCATTCGCACAATAGGCATAGAGATTCAGCGTCTGTGGTGCCGCTAGCGAGGCAGCATTCATTCCAGCAGGATCGACTTGCGTGAATCGGCCCTGTTTCGAATCGTAAGTTCGATTGACCGCGTAATCGAGTCCAGTGCCCGCACTTCGCTCGTAGGATGTGAATCGCTTCGGGTTGGTCGTTAAAGTTGACTCGGCATCGAGGGCC
>JAJTYX010000042.1:0-2613 GCA_021462865.1 Gammaproteobacteria bacterium
ATTGGAACAGTTTTTACATTTGGCCTGCCATGATTGTAAAGGCGTAAAAAGGAAGATTGTTTCAATTCCTTATAGGTTCAATGAAAGCGGTTTGCTTCTGGACTTCTGACCACTTTCATACGTTTCAATTCCTTATAGGTTCAATGAAAGCTTCTTATACACCTCATTAACAGAACCAATACCATCGTTTCAATTCCTTATAGGTTCAATGAAAGATTTGGAAGATTTTCCTGTTGTATTGCAGTTAACGTTTCAATTCCTTATAGGTTCAATGAAAGGCGTCTCACAATAACACGTATGGCCGATAATCGTGTGTTTCAATTCCTTATAGGTTCAATGAAAGTAGTACCACATTCAATAGACAAAGGCATCACTGCATAGTTTCAATTCCTTATAGGTTCAATGAAAGAAAAACTAAACCTGGACATCGAAGACATGATAAGCAGTTTCAATTCCTTATAGGTTCAATGAAAGTCTTTTAAAAATACAAGCACCTCCGGAGCCTCTTTTGGTTTCAATTCCTTATAGGTTCAATGAAAGCAGGGTTCGATCTCCTCAAACGGCACGGAAGGATAGTTTCAATTCCTTATAGGTTCAATGAAAGCCGCCTTATGCGCAACTGGCAGAAATTGCTTTTCCAGTTTCAATTCCTTATAGGTTCAATGAAAGCAGGAACAATAGCGGTAGATCGTAAACTCATACCGCGTTTCAATTCCTTATAGGTTCAATGAAAGGTTCTGCCTGTTTCTGTTTTTTCTCAGGAGGTGTATGTTTCAATTCCTTATAGGTTCAATGAAAGAAAGTTAGCTTCGCTGAAACTCGATACCATGCTAGGTTTCAATTCCTTATAGGTTCAATGAAAGGACTTATAGCAACACGTATGGCCGACAATCGTGTGTTTCAATTCCTTATAGGTTCAATGAAAGAACGTAGCCTTCTCTGACATCTCAAACACCTACAGGTTTCAATTCCTTATAGGTTCAATGAAAGTCCAGTTCCCTGCGCCTGCGTTTATCCCCCTCTTGGTTTCAATTCCTTATAGGTTCAATGAAAGGCACAAGGAAAATATGTTCAATCTGCGCTGAGAAGGGTTTCAATTCCTTATAGGTTCAATGAAAGATGACATACATTACATAACTGCCCGCAGTCATTCGGTTTCAATTCCTTATAGGTTCAATGAAAGGGGAATGATAAAGTTAATAACAAATAATAGCACATGTTTCAATTCCTTATAGGTTCAATGAAAGCGCGCATTGCTTTGCTTACGCCGTACGATTCGGTATGGTTTCAATTCCTTATAGGTTCAATGAAAGGTATGCGGTTTCATATGCATCACCACGGACGTATGAGTTTCAATTCCTTATAGGTTCAATGAAAGGTTTTGTTGTTGAAAGAAATGATTACTACTAAAGAGTTTCAATTCCTTATAGGTTCAATGAAAGATGGGGTGTTAAACATTTAGTGCGTGTTATATCGGTTTCAATTCCTTATAGGTTCAATGAAAGGCGGTAACGTTTCCTAATTTGTCTGCTTCGTTGTTTGTGTTTCAATTCCTTATAGGTTCAATGAAAGGCAGTTATTATCATGTTCAACGCTACATCCAAACCCAGTTTCAATTCCTTATAGGTTCAATGAAAGGAGAAGTGTTTGGTTGTTTTGGCTGATAGGCATAATGGTTTCAATTCCTTATAGGTTCAATGAAAGGTCAATTGGATGGTGAATTTAGTTTTGATGCAAACACGTTTCAATTCCTTATAGGTTCAATGAAAGCGAACTACCGACAAATGATACCAAACAGAAGTCGAGTTTCAATTCCTTATAGGTTCAATGAAAGGTAGATAGTTCTGTTGATAATGTATCTGTGTCTGTTAGGTTTCAATTCCTTATAGGTTCAATGAAAGTCTAATGTGGGTGGTGGTTATTCTGGTACTTTAGGTGGGTTTCAATTCCTTATAGGTTCAATGAAAGTGTCCAGGCTTCAGGTCGTTCATGAATTGCGTGACAAGTTTCAATTCCTTATAGGTTCAATGAAAGTTGAGGAAAAGACCCTCCAATCATCCGGATTCAAGTTTCAATTCCTTATAGGTTCAATGAAAGCCCACAAAACAACAACATCTGTTACGACATTAGCGGTTTCAATTCCTTATAGGTTCAATGAAAGACTGTGGAGGCTGAAGACAACCCAGGCAACATAAGTTTCAATTCCTTATAGGTTCAATGAAAGGCCGCCGTCCGGTCCGTCGCTCTGCTTCTGATACAAGTTTCAATTCCTTATAGGTTCAATGAAAGCGGATGTCCACTTCATGCCTGATGATTTCATCCAGCAGTTTCAATTCCTTATAGGTTCAATGAAAGCAGATGCGTTTTCTATAACAGCGTGGGTTAAGATGTTTCAATTCCTTATAGGTTCAATGAAAGCACATCTACGAAAATAATCCGGCTACCGGTACGACCGTTTCAATTCCTTATAGGTTCAATGAAAGAATCCAACCATTCGCATTTTGATGATCGGTAATAGAGTTTCAATTCCTTATAGGTTCAATGAAAGGACAAATTAAGTTTGTCTATGGCAGCAATACTACTAGTTTCAATTCCTTATAGGTTCAATGAAAG
>JAJTYX010000043.1:0-11057 GCA_021462865.1 Gammaproteobacteria bacterium
ATATCTCCTCAAAACATTATTTTTTCTCGTTTTTCTTGATACCTGTATTACGCAATTTCCTAACCGGACAATGCTGACTTGAAATATCTTTTCATAAATATTTTTTAACAAAGTAATGTTAGCGTATCAGGATTCAAACTATTGTCTCTCCCCCCATCGAGGGAGAAGGATGTTTAATTGACCGTAGGTTCAAGTAACTGCCGAATCCGACTTACACAATATGGATAAAACTCAGGAACAACCTAAAAATAAAGTGCGTTTGTTGAATGATGGCGTGTATGGGGAATTACTGCATCCTACAGTATTTAAGCGGACATTTCTTTTAATTCTGTCTGATTGTTTCTTTGTTTCGATCTCACTTTATCTTTCCTTTTTCATCCGTTTCGAATTTTCATTTCCCGATAAATATCGGGTGATATTTTTCAGCGCATTACCTTTTTTCATTTTTATCAAACTACTCCCATTAGTTTGTTTTGGCATATATAAAATTTCCTGGAGATATTTTGGCCTGAATGATTTTATCCGTGTTGTCATTATCCAGGTGGCATCCGTATGTGTTTTGTACATATTGTTTAAGATACCCCTTCCCTTATTATCAGACCTTCCTGTGACAAAGGCTTTGCCTTTTGATATGTCCCTTCGTGAGTTTCCCAGAAGTATTTTTGTTATAGACTGGTTTATTTTTCTTTTTTTATTCTCCGGGCTAAGGAGTTCCAGAAGATTATTTTTGGAAAATATAAGGACGCAAAACGGAAAAAAATACGGTAAAAAAACGATTGTCATCGGTGCCGGAAATACGGGGGAAATGATCATCCGTGATATGAAAAGGCAGGGCTATGGAGATTATTATCCCGTGGGCTTCCTCGATGATGATGTGAAAAAGGTCAGGACATGTATCCACGGGTTGAAAGTATTGGGCACGACAGAAAAATTAGGGAATATTGTTTCCAAATATGGGGTTGAAGCGCTTATTATTGCCATTCCATCCTTAAATTATAAAGATCTTAGGCGGATGTTCGCATTAGGGAAGAGTCTGGCGATAGATACCATAAAGATTGTGCCGCGGATCTATGATCTTCATAATCCTTCGGTAAATATAAAGAATCTTGAAGATATACAAGCAGAAGATCTTTTAGGAAGACAGACGGTAGAAATTGACAATAAAGAAATTGATACGTTTTTAAGAAATAAGGTAATTCTCATAACAGGCGCAGGGGGGTCTATTGGGTCAGAATTAGTAATGCAAGTATGTTCCTTTCAACCCAAAAAGGTTGTTCTTTTGGATATTGATGAAACTGAATTGCATAATGTGAAGCATAAGTTAGAGAGGTTGTTTCCCTATTTATTTGACAGGACGTTAATAAATTCGAGGATACAGGATAAAGTGGTTCTGATAACCGGGGATATTAGAGATGTTGACGTGGTGGACGAGATCTTCGAAAAATTTAAACCCCATATTGTATTCCATGCCGCTGCATACAAACATGTTCCTATCATGGAAATTAACTGCAAAGAAGCGGTAAAGACAAATATGTTTGGGACATACAATATGGTAAAGGTCTCAGCAAAGCATCATGCAGAGAAGTTTATCTTAATTTCTACGGATAAAGCGGTCAGGCCAACGAGCATTATGGGCGCAACAAAGAGAATGGCCGAATATATTTGCACAGCGTTTCATGGTAGTTCGGAAACAAATTTTATCGCAGTAAGATTCGGCAATGTTTTAGGCAGTCGTGGAAGCGTTATACCTATTTTCCTTGAGCAATTGAAATATGGTGGTCCCATCACGATAACCCATAAAAATATCCAGAGATTTTTTATGACTATCCAGGAAGCGGTATCCCTCGTGTTGCAGGCATCCGTTATTGGAAAGGGGAGGGATGTCCTGGTTCTTGATATGGGAGAACCGGTACAGATTCTGACCATGGCGGAAGAATTGATAAGAATTCATGGGCTAAGACCATATGAAGATATAGATATACAGTTTGTAGGCTTAAGACCAGGAGAGAAACTCTTTGAAGAAACACTCTCGGCAGAAGAAGGCACGACGGCAAGCAAACATAAAAAAATATTTATTGCAAAACAGGGAAACGCATATTCAAAAATTGAAATTGAAACGATGATAAAGGGATTTGAAAAACTGTTGAAAGTGCTCCCGATAATGGATAATTACGAAATAATCAGAGATGTGCTCAGGAAGTATGTAAAAAGCTTTGAAAGAAGGGGATACAACAGACAAAACCAGTGGTTAGAGGGCACAGATCCGGAATTATCACAGGGCGACGATGTCCTGTTCCGACATAATAAAATGCAGTTTGAAAAACTGTTGAATGAATTGCCGGCGATCGAGGATTACGAAATTATCAGAGATACTATAAAAAATTACCTGCAAAGCCTGGAGAGAAGGAGACAAAGTAAAACAAGCCGGACATCAGAAGAAGCGGCCACGCTGCCACAGGGAATAGAATCCGCGCGGAGATATTTACAATTGGTGTTTGGCAAAAAACAGTACTCACTCTCATTTTTAGACAAAGCCATGGAAGATGAACTGAAAGAACACATCTATTTTTCCCGGCATCCGCTAAACCATGATTATTTATTAACCATCGGATATCAGGATAACGGAAAAATAGCGCAGAACGGGAAATCTGTTTATTTTAAAGGTGAAACGTGGCATTACTCTAGTCTGGAAAATGGGGAGATTCGGGTGCTTTTTCCAAGAAATCAGGCTTTTTCCAATACCATGCGTGTTCTTGCCTTGTTGTATAATGAATTTTATAAACATGAAGATGATAGTTTTATATTACACGCTGCAGGATTGTGCAAATACGGAAAAGGATTTATCTTCACCGGAGAATCAGGGGCGGGGAAAACGATCGTTTCGAAATTGTCATTGCCGGAGGCGGAGGTGCTTTCGGATGAATCCGTCATAGTCTCCAAAGATCATGAAGGCTATTGGATTTCTCATGGTCCGATAAAGACAGAAATAACGAATTGGGGCAAGAAGAGAATCCGGCTTTGTACAATTTTTTCCCTTATTAAGGATGATGTTAACTTGGTGAGAAGGTTAAACAGATCGGAAATGGTCCGGAAGCTTTTGGATAATCTGTTTTATGTGAATCTTTCGGAAAGACGGTTGTTGGTGGATGAACTGGAAAAAAGGTTAAAATTTATTCATGACGTTTATAATCATGTCACCATGTACGAATTGCGATTCAAAAGTGATAACAGTTTTTGGCAGGAAATCGAGCGGGTTGCCCTGAATAGTTGATTGAGTCTGAATTTTGCAATAGGACACAAACTAACCCTGCCAGGGCGCTTCTCAATTTTCATTCGGGTGTGGTAGAAAGTGTTCAATATATTGCTGGTGACTTCCGTTTAATAAATATCTGGATAGAAACTATCAAAAATATCATTTTGGGCCAGGCGGAAAATCTTTTAAGTTTTAAAATTTTATAACGAATGGAAAATTGTATGAAAAGAATACCTGTTTCTGTATTTGAAAAAAAGAGATTCCTGGTAAGCATCGGTCTTATCGTTTTTTTCTGTGCCGGTCTTGCCTCTCTTTCAGCCAAAGACCTTTCAGATAAGGAGTACATTATTGGTCCCGAGGATGTCCTTGAGATTCAGGTGTGGGATAATGAAGATTTGAATTGTGTAACTGAGGTCTCTTTGGAAGGGGCATTTACCTTTCCCCTCATTGGTCGGGTTCAGGCAGACGGTCTTTCCGTCTCGAGGCTTGAAAATCTTATCGAAGAAAGATTGGGGGATGGCTATCTGGTTTCTCCTTATGTGAATATCAGCATAAAAGAATACAATAGCCAGAAGGTATTCATCTTTGGCGCAGTGAATAAACCGGGGAGTTACGCCTTGAAAAGAAAGACAGACATCCTGGAACTGATATCCCAGGCAGGGGGTTTTACCGATAAGGCAGGGCAGATTATTACCATTGTACGGACTACATCTGTAGCGCCCTACGGCGATAACCAATCAATCGCCTCTCTTTCCTCTCCTTCACGAGGAGGTGACGTCGCCGCTAATGCCCGGCTTAATACGGAAGGGAATGGTGAAGTTTCCTTCAAAAAGAAGTTTTCCCAGAGTAATGCGGGACTACAGGATGAACATCATACCCATTCCGGAAAAGAGACGGGAAATGAAGTTTGTACGCTTGATTTAAGCGATTTCAAAGCGAACAGCGCCTATAATAATTTTTATGTAAAGAACGGGGACTCCATTTATGTTAACATGGCCCCGCAGATCTTTGTATCCGGAGAGGTAAAAAAACCTGGTGAATTTCCCTGGGAAAAGGGGTTGACCGTCCGGCAGGCCATTTCCCGCGCGGGAGGACCTACAGACAAGGCATCCCCGCGGCGGGTAATTATAACCCGTATGGAAACGGGGAAAGAGAAGGAATTAAAGCCCAGAATGGACGATCCGGTAGTGCCGGGTGATGTTATTAAAGTTCCCGCTCGTTATTTCTGATAAATTTTTATGAAAATATCGCGGATACGCGTTGGAATTAATGCTTACGTGGGAATTTAGTTTTTGAAAACCCGTGCATTGATGCGTAATTCACACAAAAAATGTGGCGCTGGTGGATTATCGTTCGACTGAGTTCACGACGAAATCCCCCTGTCAGATGCTGACCACAAGGAATCGGCGCTATCATTTTAAAAAGCAGAATGGTTGCTATTTTAATAGAGAGAAATTTCTATTACTCCCTGTAAACTGGGGAGAGTAAAAGTCATCGAAGATATAACTGCTTAGCCGGTATATCCAAAGAAAAGCCAGAAGAAAAGAAGGAGGAGTGGGAATCGTGAATCAACCAATACGAACGGGACTTGCGTCTGAGCAAACACTATCTTCAGAAGAAGTCCATCTGACAGACTATCTCAATATCATAAAAAAGAGGAAGTGGACGGTTGTGGCATTCTTCCTTGCCATAGTTAGCATCGTTACCATCTGGTCATTTCTCACCACGCCGGTCTATAAGGCAACGACACAGATCATGATTGAAAGCCAGTCTTCTTTTATTAATAAAATAGCGGATGCAACCTACGTAGACCCCAAGGACGATGCCTATTATCAGACACAATACCGGTTGTTAAAGAGCAGGAGCCTTGCCAAAAAAGTAATTGAAGACCTGGGCCTCTGGAAGGATTTTAGAAAAGATAATGGTGAAAACCCGCAGACTCCTCTTTCGTCAGAAGTGACGATAGACCCTCGTATGGTGGATTCGTATCTGTCAAGGCTTCAGATTGCACCCATCCGTGCAACGAAACTTGTCGATGTGAGTTTTCTCAGCAAGTCACCCGAAATATCTGCCCGGATCGCCAACGCGCACGCCCGTGCATTTATTGCGCGAAGTACCCAGCTCCAGCATCTGGTATCAGAGCAGGCGCTCGACTGGCTTAAGACACAAATCAGGGACCAGAAAATCAGGATGGGAACATCACAGCGGACAATGTACGAATATAAATATGAGCAACTGGGATCATTTTCGGTCGATGACGAAAGCATTTTCTCGATACCAGAGATCAAGGAAAGTCCGGTTATCAATGACCTCCATACCAAACTTGCCGAGCTCAAGGCCAGGAGATCCGAGATGGCAACGAAATACGGCCCAAGGCACCCGAAGATGATTGAAATAAATTCCAGTATTCAAAAACTGGAACAGGGGATCACCGATGAGGTACAAACGATCAGAAAGGCAATTAAAACGGAACTGGATAAAATCATAGCCATAGAAGATGCGGTTCAGCAAAGCGGGAAAGCTCCGCCGGCGGAAGATATTCCCCCTGCCCAAACGACCATTACGTATGATATGGTGCGTCTGGAAGAGGAAAGTGATCAGGGGATCTATGATGTCTTGCTCAGGCATGCTAAAGAAATTGGTCTTACGGGGAATATGGAAAAAAACAATATCCGTATCGTAGACGAGGCCGAGGTGCCGCGTAATCCTGCAAAACCGAGGATCTTTTTAAATATCCTGCTGTCCGTGGTGCTTGGCTTCGTTTTCGGTACAGGGTTCGCGTTTTTTCAGGATTATATGGACAGAACGGTAAGGACGCCGGAAGATGTCACGCGCCGGCTGGGATTATCCCTTCTGGGAATGCTTCCTTATTATAAATCGTGGAAGAACAACGAGCAACTTGCGTTATCATGGGGTGAATCCCTTCCGGCTCAGGATAAACGAGCGGGATATCCAGCTCGGTATGATATTACTGGCAGCCTTATCACCCGGCTGCCCATGACACAATCCGGCATGTCCGGTCACATCCTCATGGTAGAAAGCGCAACTGCAGGTGAGGGAAAGACCACAATCCTTGCAAGATCAGCAATCAGGCTGGCAAAGGGAGGGCTTCGGGTGGTTATGGTGGACGCTGATTTGCAGCAACCATCCCTGCACCACCTGTTTGGCTTGCAGAATGGTAAAGAACGCGGGCTGACGAACGCCCTGGATGGGGTTCTCTCGCACGAAATAGGGGAAGGGAGTTTAAGCTCGTGCAGCATAAGCGACCTCTTTTCTCTCATTTCTCTGAAAAAACAAAGCGGCCAGCTTGTTATTACCAATGATGTTAAATCCATGACCGCTGTGTTTGACAACGGGCGTCTCTTCCATATTCAAAGCAAAGATTTTCCCATTGAAAATCGGCTGGGAACCATGCTCCTGCGCGGAGGTTTTATTACGGAAGATCAGTTGAAAGACGCCCTGGAGCGGAATCAACGCACCGGACAACCTCTGGGCTACATCCTGATTAACGCCGGATATATTAACCAGGCCCAATTGCAGGGTCCCTTAAAGCTTCAGATGGAAGAACATCTCCAGAAGCTCTTTAGCTGGAAATACGGAACCTTTACCTTTGAACCCGGCAGGGTAGAGACATACGAGGACAAACGAATCTATTTTGGAGAAGATTATACAGCGATCATCAATCGGTTGAGCCGTATGGCGGGGAGCAAATTGCTGGAAAAAGAAGTCCTCTTTTATGTAAGATCTGTGCACGACCAGAATTTATCGCTCTTGCCTGCTGGCACGGGACATCCCAGATTTGATAGCCTGGTCTATTTCAAGATCCTTGCAAAGTTTTTTGAAATCTTGAAGCAACGGTACGATGTCGTTCTCGTGGATGCCCCGCCACTTCTGGACACCATGAGCGCTGCAATGCCGTTACTTTCGTTGGTTGATGGAGTCATCTTTGTGGTGAAATCCGGGCAGGCATCTGTCGACGCTATCAACCGGGCAATTGACTCAATAAAAGAATCAAAGGCAAACATCATTGGCGCAATCCTCAACCAGGTTAAACAAAATACGGAAACGTATTATTACCATTATCGATAAGATGCTCGTGTGGTGAGACAAATCCATCATGCAGGCAGAGATACAAAGGCAGCGAAGAGAAATGAAATATTTTGAAACTTAGCGCGAATCCGTAACCCTGTAATAAACGAAATCGAGCCATCGTGAACTCTCAATCTTTCCATATAAAATCTTTCTTCGTGTTCTTTGAATCTTTGTGGTTACTCCGGAATCCTGATCGAGGTTTTATGGGAAAGAGCATAAACTCAGGGAAAGTGTAATAACACAGCAAGGCGGCAACCGAATCCCTCTGTCGTTCAATGGATCCTTCGGCATGTCCAGGATCTGCGCCGTGCATGGTGAGCCTGTCGAACCATCACCGCGAAGTCAAGGGGGCGAAGACAGGACATTATAAGTATATTTGATAAAATCCGTTTTATGCGATTGACAAATAATGGTATCTGTGTTCATCCTTGGTAGAATATGAATACAATCCTTGTTACCGGCGCTGCCGGGTTTATCGGCTTTCATATCTCGAAAAGATCGTTTATGCGTGGCGATTGCGTAGTTGGTATCGATAACCCCAATAATTACGGCGATGTTAATCTCAAGCTTGCCAGATTAAAACAACTCGTTGGTTTCAAGCCAAATACACCGGTTGAAACGGGTATGAAACATTTTGTAGAATGGGAAAATTCATTGTTATGGCAAATAATATCTTATTTAAACCGTGAATCCTAAATCCTATTTTATTTATTACGGTGCATTTGGCCTGGTAATAAAGAAAGAGCTTTTTATGATCATAAAAAAAATTTAAAAAAAAATGCAAATTTGGAGCTGTCTAAAGATTTACTTGAAAAAGCAGGCATTGAAGGAAAAATAACTATTCTGGTAGGGAAAAATGAAATTGTTATAAGACGAATACCAGAAGAAACGGGAATTATTGAAGAAATGGTTGGATTAGGTAAAAATGTATTTACCAAGGATTCTGTAACTCTTCAGAGAGAACTTAGGGCAGAATGGAAACGGTGAATAAAATCGGGCTTGATACCAATATTTTTATGGGTATTTTTTTGGGAGAAAAAGATAAAAGCGAGCAATCTTTGTCGGTATTGGCGCTCATTCATGAGGGTGTTTTAGAAGGTGTTGTGTGTTGTATTTCTTTGATAGAAATAGCAACACCTTTCTATCAAAGAAAAAAAGAACAAAAAGCCAAAAAGGCGGTTAGCCTTATTAAATCACTCCCAAATACAACCATCGTTGACGTTACTTCTGATACAGCATTGCTTATTTCTCAAATAAAGGTTTCAGAAAAACTATCCATTGCAGATGCAACAGTACTAACTGCGGCAATTGAATTATCGGCAGATGCTTTTTTAACCTTTGATGAGGATTTTATAAACATCGGTTGCATACCATGCATGAAACCAGGTGATTATATTAAATTATTGTAACTATTCAGCGAAACGGATGGTGAGAGAGAATATTTTCTCAGAATAGTTAGTAGCCGATAGGGAAAACGGGCAGACGGGAAAACCCCGAAGGGATGACATGATTATAGAGAGAGAAAAACGCACCATAACATTCAATCTCGTAGGAGTGAAATATCGAGAAAATAATGATACCATGCCACCCTTACAGGGTTAATCGTCATTGCATAACGATACGCTATAAGAATGACATCCCTTCGGGATTACAGAATCAATATTTTGTTCACTCATAGGGTTTGTGAGCGAAAGTATGCTGAATAGTTACGATTTTACTGCTTAAAACGGGATTTAAGTAAAAACCCAAAACCGGAAAATGGGGCACTTCTGATGAGTGCAAAATCACGATAGCAGTATAGCAAAATACTTAGTGCCGGGACGAAAGGACATTTTTTTGCCATTTCGACCGTAAGGGAAAATCTTCAAACCCCACAATTTCAATACTCAAAAGATTTCTTACTCCGCTCGAATGACATTTTTGATAGTTTTCGTTCAGACACTTCGTTTTCTATCGAAAGATGCTGTAAAGTTAATGGAGAGTATAAGCATCGTTAGGAGTCGAGTGTGGAAAGAAGGAAGGGAAGAGAGGTTTGAAGAGATATTGTCAGTTGTGGATTGGACAATAGCAGGTATTTACGGGGAATGTGAGGACAGGATCACGTTATGTCCTCGATTACAGGGTGGCACGGACAAACTTTGTTTGTCCGTGTGATACATTCTAAATCCGTGTGTATATTCAAACAACATGGACAAACAAGCCACCCTGCAACCCGCTCAAATAAAATGAAAATTCCTATACAATAATATTTATGGGTCTTCTCCTAATCGGGTGGGCAAAAACGAGAGGAAAAAGTCGTAGACCCCCATAAATTACCGTGTATTATGCTTGTTTTGGCATTTAAAAATGTGATATAAAGCTGCATGAGAAAAAGACGGTCGCGGTGTGATGCATATCACTTTCCTGGTTTTAAACCGCAGCGCAGGGTATCAGGCATTTTTGGTGATCCCAACGCCTTAGTGATAAAGCTCTCCCTGGAGGAAAAAAACCATTTGCGGCATATGCAACTGGGTTCACAACACTTTCTACGACAGCAAGGATAGATAAGTTCGCGATCTATCCTGCGGCAATGAGCACGTGTACATCGAACGTGAGGTTCGACGCATTTTTTGTCCGAGTTGCAACAAGGTAAAACAAGAGGAACTGGCGTTCCTTGCAGACAACCCTTTCTACACCAAAGGGAGAAGACCTATTTTTAAAAATCATCTATCCATTTGTAGGGTTGGAAATACCCTATTCCTTAATTAACTTTAACATCTCAATGGCATTTTTAACCGACTTTCCTGCGTGGCAATTATTGAACATAACTAAGGTCTTACTGATAGTGCCGGATATTTTCTTTATGTCGGGTACAAAACTCTTCAACTCATCGGGAGCGTACAGATAGTCGTATCGTTCTGCTACGGATGCATGAAACCAATTCGGATTCCTGCCGTGAAACCTGAAGTATCCCAGGCCGGTTGTTGTCGTTGGATTATACGGCATAAGACCTTTGAGTTTTGGTTCATCAACGATACAGTATCCAATATTGTTCTCTTTGAGAAATGACAGACCTCTTTCGTTATGCCAGTAATAGTTCCTAAATTCCATTACGAGCGGTATATCTTTAATCCTCTCTTTAAATATTCTCAAATAGTCATAGTTTTCTTTTATCGCATGTTACCACGATAACCGTAACGCATTACCAGGCTATTTTTCATAAAGTGGTTTTGGGTTGCGATAGGCGCTTAGGTCAACTGGGCCGGCATCCACGTAACTATTGACATTTGCATTGAGATTCAGGTTCTTCTTCGGCTCAATACGATCCTGCGGGCCTTCAAGGATCTGCATTGCCGCCTTTACTCACAACTTTTGAATTTCAGGGTCATTGTCACGAGACCTTAAAACCTGCTCTGCAATATCCATGTCATGCTTTGCCACCTTCTTTGAAATCTTCAAAAGCTTGGGGTCCGTCAAGGCGTGCTGCTTGATTTTTCCCTCAGGATTATTAGGCGCAATCACTGAATTTCCCTTGGATTCAGCCAGCTTATAAGCCTCGCCCATGGACTTGCCGGAGTTGTGAAGGATTTGAAACGTCTCGGCTTTTTTCGTTGTTATGCCCATATTTTACGGCCTTTCTTCACCTTTTTTTATACTTCCTTTAACTATGTTTATCAAGCCGTTTCCAAGAAAATAACATACATAATAAAAGGCATCAGATAGTGTGTATCGG
>JAJTYX010000044.1:0-80638 GCA_021462865.1 Gammaproteobacteria bacterium
CCCTGTAGTGCAGACTTGGGTCACGACGATCCTGAGAAATCAGGGACTTGATCGTCGCCGACCGGCCGAATCCGCGAAGATCGGCTAACGTCGCGCTGCCGGGCTAGTCCCTGAATTGGCGGGCTACTCGCGGACTGATTCCCGTAAGGAGCTCATACGGGATGCTGCCAGCACAGCTCGCAATCTCTTCGACAGGCAGCCCGTCGCCCCAGAGCAGTACTCGATCTCCAGGCGCAGACGGCGGACCGCCCGTCAGGTCCACACTGACCATATCCATCGATACGCGCCCGAGCACGCGTGTACGCCAGCCGTTGACCATCACGGGCGTTCCCCGGGACACGTGCCACGGATAGCCATCCGCATATCCGGCAGCAACCACTCCGACGAGACTCTCGTGCTCACACTGCCAGTCGCCGCCGTAGCCCACCCGGTGTCCGGCCGGCAGGCTTTTGACTGCGATCAGCCGCGCCTCGAACGACATTGCGGGCTTCAGCCCGAACGAGGCGGCACTGCGCCCACTGACCGGCGAAGCGCCATACAGCATCAGACCGGGTCGTACCCAGTTCTTCGCCATTACGGCACGAACACTCTCCGGCCATTGCAGGATCGCTGCCGAATTGGCGAGGCTGATGTCCCCGGCCCAGTCCTGCGTCAGGCGACGAAAGGCAGCGAGCTGCGTCACAGTCGTATCCACCGCGAGGTTGTCTGCCGACGCGAAATGCGTCATCAGCCGTAACGTCCCGCAGCCACGCCACGCCATCAGTCGCCGCCGGGCGTCGGCGGTGTCTGCCGGGCCCAGACCGAGGCGGCCCATACCGGTATCCGTCTTGAGCCAGAGGTCGAGCGGCCCGAGGTCAGGCGCGCTTTCCAGGAGATCCACCTGCCAGGAGCTGTGAACGACCAGATCCAGCCTGTGTGCCGCCGCTTCCCTGGCCTCACCCATGGTGACAACGCCCCCGAGCACCACGATGCGTCCGGAGATGCCGGCCTCACGCAGCTGGATGCCTTCCTCGAGGCGGGCGACGGCGAACGCGTCCACGTCACGCAGCGTACGTGCCACAGCCGCGGCGCCGTGGCCGTAGGCGTTGGCCTTGACCACCGCCATCACCGGGCAGCCCGGCGCGAGATCCCGGACCCTTTGCAGGTTATGCCTGAGCGCAGCCGCGTGAACCACCGCCACGGTGGCTGCTGTCACGAAAACGCCTCGATCTCGGGCGCATAGTTCTCGAATCGGGTGTACTTGCCGAGAAACGTCAGCGGAAACTCCCCGATCGGCCCGTTGCGCTGCTTCGCGATGCTGATATCCGCGATCCCCTTGCGCGTCGTGTTGGGGTTATAAACCTCATCACGATAGATGAACACGATCATGTCCGCGTCCTGTTCGATGGCGCCGGATTCGCGCAGGTCCGACATGACCGGTTTCTTGTCCTGACGCTGCTCCACGCTCCGATTGAGCTGCGACAGGGCGATTACCGGGACTTTCAGCTCGCGCGCCAGTGCCTTCAGCGAACGGGAAATTTCCGAGATCTCCGTCGCGCGGTTCTCCGTGTTCCCCGCGACCTGCATGAGCTGGAGGTAATCGATCACGATCAGCTCGAGACCGTGTTCGCGTTGCAGACGGCGGGAGCGCGACCGGACCTCGGTCGGCGTCAACGCGGGTGTATCGTCGATGAAAATCTTTGCCTCGGCCATCTGCCGAATGGCACCGTTGATGCGCGGCCAGTCCTCGTCGCCGAACCGGCCGTTTCGCAGGTGCGCCTGGTCGACCCGGCCGAGGGAGGAAATCATCCGGAACGCCAGCTGATCCACCGACATTTCCATGCTGAAGACTGCGACCGGGAGCCGTGCCCCCAGTGCGGCGTTCTCGGCAACGTTCAGGGCCAGCGTGGTTTTTCCCATGGAAGGGCGACCGGCGATGACGATGAGATCGCCACGCTGGAGCCCGGCCGAGTACTCGTCGAATCTGGCAAAGCCGGTCGAGACGCCGGTGATGCTGCCACCGGCCTGGTGCAGCATGTCGAGCCTGTCGATCGTCTTGCCGAGCACATCGCGCAGATGCACGAAACCCGTGCCTTGCCGCTGACCGCGCTGCGCGATCTCCAGAATACGCCGCTCGGCTTCGTCCACGAGTTCGGCCGCAGGGCGGCCTTCGGTGTGGAACGCGCTGCCGACGATGCCGTTACCCGTTTCGATCAGTTCGCGCAGCAGGGCCCGGTCGCGAATGATGCGCGCATAGTCGGCGACGTTGGCGGCACTTGGCGTATCCCGCACCAGTGAGCCGAGGTACCCGAGCCCCCCGGCATCGGCGATCTCGGCGCGACTCTCGAGGTAGTCCGAGATGGTCACCACGTCGAACGGCTCGCGCCGCGCCGACAACTCCCGGATCGCAGCGAAGATGAGCCGATGGTCCGGCCGGTAGAAATCTGCTTCGGTCACCAGGTCGGCGACCTTGTCCCAGGCACTGTTGTCCAGCATCAGGCCGCCGAGCAGGGCCTGCTCGGCCTGCACCGAACTCGGCGGCAGCATCAACCGGTCGATGCCTGCGATCGTCGGGTCGGAAACAGGTCTGGTACTGGCCATGGCGGCAGCCGCCGCTCCGTCACGCGGGCGCGGCATCCTCAGCAACGACCTCGACCCGAATGCTGACGTCCACGTCGGTGTGCAGGTGCAGAACGACCATATGCTCGCCAACGAGCCGGATCGGACCCGCGGGCAGGCGAACCTCGCTGCGCTCGACCGGCACGCCGGCGGCCGTGCAGGCCTCCGCTACGTCCACCGTACCCAATGAGCCGAACAGCTTGCCCTCGGAGCCCGCCTTCGCCGCGAGCCGCAATGCCAGGCTTTCGAGCTGCGCCTTGCGCGCCTGGGCGGCCGCGAGCCGGTCGGCCTGCTTGCGCTCCAGTTCCGCGCGACGCGCCTCGAAAGCGGCAATGTTCTCCGGTGTTGCCGGGGTTGCCTTGCCCTGGGGCAGAAGGTAGTTCCTGCCGAACCCGGGCTTGACGCGCACACGGTCACCAATATTGCCCAGGTTGGCCACTTTCTCGAGCAGGATCACGTCCATAACGACACTTTCTCCGGCGATCGTTTCAAGGCGCGGTGCGCCAGCCGATCGCCTGCAGGTTACACCAATTTTCCGTCAGTCCGCCGCAGGCTGACTGCATTATCGGCAAGGCCGATCAGGGCCAGCACGACGAGCTGCAGGGCCGCCACGGCCGGTATCAACGCCATGGGCAGATACAGGGCGAGCAACCACAGCCTGGGCCAGTTCCGGCGAGCGCCATGCCAGTGAATGACCGCGAGGCCCTGCACCACGAACCCGGTGGCAAGTACCAGCAGCAGATCGTCCATGGTCGTTCGCAGGCCGGTCAGGAGCATCACCGCCACTATTGCGGCCAGGAAACCCATGACACGACCCATGCGCACTTCGCGAAACTCCGCGGCGAAGCTTCGTTTCGTGTTCGACTCGGCCAGCCAGGCGCCCACAAACAATGCCGCGACCGAGCTCGCGACCGCGCTGGCGGCCATCATCCCGGTCATCAGCCGGGCAGCGCCGGGCACGATATCCTCCGGCGCCACCTCCAGGCCCGCACTTTGCGCCCGCTCCGCCAGATCGCTCAGTACCTGTTCCCAGAACGCCTGGGGATCGGCACTCCACAACGAAAATGCCAGCGCTCCGGCCAGCCCGAGCAACACCGCCATCTGCAGGGCAAGCGTCATCGAGCCCCTGCGGTACAGATCGCCGAGCAGCACGGCGACCGTCCAGGTAACCGCCGCACCAACCCCTATCTCGAACCAGGCGCCACCGGCGAGTGCCGTGATCGCCACCAGCAGGAGCAGGGCTCCTGCACAATCCTCGGCGGCCGAAAGCCAGCCGCGCAGAACGCTGCCCGAGACTGCGAGCGCGGCGCTGATCACCGCCAACAGCGGCAGGGGGAAAAGCAACGCGATCAGTGCAATGCGAGCGAATCGGCGTCCCGCGATCCAGTCGGACAGGCGGGTCATGGCGGGCAGGCTCCCGGGTAAGTCGTCCGCCCGTCAGTGCTTGTCCGTATAGGGCAGCAACGCCAGAAACCTTGCCCGCTTCACGGCCATCGAGAGCTGGCGCTGATAGCTGGCCCCGGTGCCGGTGATGCGACTCGGCACGATCTTGCCGGTCTCAGTGACGTACTGGCGCAGTGTCTCCAGATCCTTGTAGTCGATCTCTTTGACGCCCTCGGCAGAGAACCTGCAGTACTTGCGTCGCCGAAAAAATCTGCTCACGGTAATCCCCTGAAAAATTGGTAACCGCGTCTTAACCCGCGGCCTGACTCTGTTCCGCGGTGTCCGTCACCGCACCCTCGTCATCACGGTCGCGGGGCGCTCCGCGCCCACCGCCGCTATCGCGGGAATCCTCGTCAGTGGACTTCGCGAGAAAAGACGGCTCGGTGACGGCTTCGTCACGACGGATCACGAGGTGCCGGAGCACCGCGTCACTGAATCGAAAGGCATCGATCAGTTCATCGAGTGACGCCTTCGCGCACTCGATGTTCATGAGGACGTAGTGGGCTTTGTGGACCTTCGCTATGGTATGAGCAAGCTGGCGGCGGCCCCAGTCTTCAAGCCGGTGCACCTTGCCGTCGCCGGACGCTACGATGCTCTTGTAGCGCTCGATCATGGCAGGAACCTGCTCGCTCTGGTCCGGATGGACCAGAAACACGATTTCGTAATGCCTCATTGTGTCTCCCTGTGGGTTACAGCCACTCGCAGCGCGATGTGGCAAGGAGTCGGGGCAGGCAGTTCGCCCGCATTCCCGAGGACGCGGAATGCTACCGGAGGGTCCCGGGTGGCGCAAGGTGGGAGCGTTGCCGGACGCACTCGTACAGGCAGATTCCGGCGGCTACCGCGACATTCAGGCTCTCCACCACACCACGCATCGGCAGCCTGACGAGCATGTCGCAACGCTCCCGGCTAAGCCGTCGCATACCCTCGCCCTCGGCCCCGACGACCAGTGCCAGCGGGACAGCCAGATCGACCTCATACAGGCTGACCGCCGCCGCATCGTCCGTCCCGACAATGCGCAGTCCGCGGTCGGCGAGATGGCCCAGGAACCGGGCGATATTGCCCACCTCGGCGATCGCCTGGGCCTCTGCGGCACCGCAGGCGACCTTGCTCACCACCGGGGTGACGCCGACATTGCGGCTGCGGCCGGTGACTACGAGGTCCACCCCCGCAGCATCGGCAGTCCGCAGCAACGCGCCGAAGTTTCGCGGGTCTGCTATGCCGTCGAGGACCAGCACGACCGGCAGCTCGACCGCGTCGAGGAACGACTGCGCCTCACGCTCCGACAGCGCACCGCGACTCTGCACGAATGCAGCAACGCCCTGATGCTTGGCGGTGCCGGTAAGCTGCTGCAGTTCCGCGGCCACCACATAGGCCACGGGCACACCCGAGCCTGCGATCGCCTCACTGAGGCGCCCGAGGCGTTCAGGGCCCAACCCTTCCTGCAGGAACAGCCGCTCGACGCCGCCACGCGCGAGCGCCTTGCGCACCGACTGTATTCCGTATGTGACTCGTGCAGCCATCGGTGACGTTCGATACTAGCGTCGGCGCACAGTGCCGCTCCGGCGCGGACCCTTTTTCGGGGCAGAGCGCGAACCGCGCTCCTGCGGCGCGGATTCCAGCGCAAGGTCGATCCTGGCTTCGTCGACATCGACACGGACGACGCGCACCCTGAGGCGGTCGCCCAGGCCGAAACTCTGGCCGGTTCGCTCTCCGGCGAGTTGCAGGCCCCCATGGCGCAGATGGTAATAGTCATTACGCAGGCTGGTGACGTGCACCAGGCCATCGACGTTCAACTCGGTCAATGTCACGAACAGTCCGAAATGCGTCACACCAGTGACCACGCCATCGAATATTTCTCCGGCCCGCTCTTTGATGTAGGCGCATTTGTAGCGCGCCTCGACATGGCGGGCCGCTTCCTCGGCACGCCGTTCCCGCTCGGAGCAGGTTTTGCCGAGCTTCTCCATGGCCGGCATGTCGTAGGCAAAGGCTGCCGGCCTGCGCCGGTCAAGCACATGCCCGATGCCCCGGTGCACGAGAAGATCCGGGTAGCGACGTATCGGGGAAGTGAAATGCGCGTATGTCGGCAGGGCCAGCCCGAAGTGCCCGCTATTGGCCGGTTGATAGACGGCCTGCGGCATCGTCCGCAACACCGCAGTAGCCAGCACCGCGTAGTCGGGGCGGTTGCGCAATGACACCAGGATGCCATTCAACTCGCGCGTTTTCGCCCGGGCATGGCCGCTGACTTTCACGCCGAGCGCCTGGAACATGAGCCGCAGGTTCTCGAATTTCTCTTCGTCCGGCCCGTCATGCACGCGATACAACGTTGGCAGGCGGTGCTGGCGCAGCAGCTTCGCCGCCTGCACGTTCGCCGCAATCATGCACTCTTCGATCAACCGGTGCGCATCATTGCGTTGCCGTAATGCAATCCGCTCGATCCGGCCGTGATCGCCGAGATCGATGCGCGCCTCCGGCAGTTCCAGGTCGAGCGTCCCGCGCCTGGTCCGGGCGCGGGCGAGACAACCAAACACGCCATACAGGTGATCGATACCGGTCAGCTGGTTGCGCATCCGGCCCCTGGCCGCGGGGTCACCGTCCCGGGCCGCCTGCACCTCCTCGTAAATGAGCCTGCGCTTCGATCGCATGACGGCCCGATAGAACCTTGCCTCCCGCACCTCGCCCTGAGCGCTGACCTGCATCTCGCAGGCCATGCAAAGCCGGTCCACATCGGGATTCAGCGAACACAGCCCGTTCGAGAGCCGCTCCGGCAGCATGGGCACGACACGGTCCGGGAAATATGCCGAGGTGCCACGCCGGGCCGCCTCGCGATCGAGCGCGTCTCCCGGGCGCACGTAATGGGCAACATCGGCGATTGCGACAACGAGCCGCCACCCTGCCCCGTGCGGCTCTGCAAATACCGCATCGTCGAAATCCCGGGCATCGGCCCCGTCGATGGTGACCAGTGGCATGTCACGCAGGTCTTCGCGTCCGTTGCAGTCGGCAGCGCGGACCTCAGTACCCATGGCAGCAGCCGCCTTGCGCGTATCGGCCGGCCAGGTGGCCGACAGTCCGAAGATCTCCAGCGCAGCGTCGGTCGCGACGGTCGGCTCGTCTTCCGGCCTGCCGAGTATGCCAACGACCTTGCCCTGCGCCTCATGCGCGGTGCCCGGATAGGTAATGATCTCCAGCTTGACCATCTGCCCCGGCTGCGCGTCGCCGCGCGAGCGCTCCGGCACCACAAAATGGGCGCCACCGCGGCCGGCATCCACGACATAGCCGACACCGTGCTCGCGCCGATAGCGGCCGACCACATGCGACCGGCCACGCGCCAGGATCTCCACGACCGCGCCGGCGCGACGGCCCCGGGGGCCCTGCCCGGCAATCCGCACGGCGACGCGGTCGCCATCGAGCAACGGGCGCATCTCTGCGGGTGAAAGGTAAATGTCCGGGCCGCCGTCCTCGGTTGCCACGAACCCGAAGCCGTCGCGATGCGCAGACACGACGCCAGTGACGGCATCGAGCTTCTCCAGCAGGCAATACTCGTTGCGGCGATTGATGAGCAGGCGGCCTGCGACCGCGAGTTGCTGCAGACGCCTGCGCAACGCTTCGCGGTGGCGCCCCGCCGGAACGTCCAGCGCCTTCGCCAGCGTTTCGAGATCGAGCGGTACTCCGTGAGCCTCCAGCGCGCTGACGATGACGTCCGGGTCCGGCACCGGGTGCTGGTAGCGACGATTGGTGGCCGGGCCCGATGCGGCGTGGCCGGCGCGGGTCCTGCGCTTAGCCAATGGCGTGCGGAGTCGAGCGGTGCATTACGTTGACAAGCATACAGGCTGCCTTAAAATCCGCGCCACCTTTATATCCACCCCCGAGCCCAGGTGGCGGAATTGGTAGACGCGCTGGTTTCAGGTACCAGTGGAGCGATCCGTGGAGGTTCGAGTCCTCTCCTGGGCACCAGGCTTTACGGCGCGGCCGGGCACTACCCCGGCTTTCGCCGTCAACTCGCCTTCATCCCGCTCCGGCGTGCGCCTCAGCGGCCTGCCGGTTGCGTGTCGATGCCGTCCGGTGCAAGCCCGGGAGGCGCCAGCCGGCTGACTGCCGCATAGGCGGCGGACTCCGCCGCCTCGAATGCCGGCGTCCAGTCGACGATCTGCCGCCAATCGCCCTCATCGAGCAACGTCGTGGTGAGATGGCGCAGCGAATGACTGCGTGCACCCAGCACATTCACCAGCAGATCGAGGAAACGATCCGACGCCTCCTCGAATTCTTTCCTGGCGACCGCCCCGCGCCGACGCAGGCTGCCAAGCGCCGCATCGAAGTCTGCGAGACTGCGCCCGGCCAGCGCGAGCCGATCGCGCAGCATCCGGATCGCATCGTGATCCTGCGCCTGTGCCGCGGGCACACGCGGCGCCAGGAGATCCACCAGGCGTCCATCCTGGTCGATCAGCCTGCGCTGGCCAGCTGCAAGGTATTCCCCGCAGGCGAGGTAGAACGGCAGTGGATCCGCCCCGCTCGCCCGAAAAAACGCGAGACCGCGGCTGAACGACTCCCTCACCTGGAGCTTGCGACGGCGCTCCGAGCGGAGGTTCTCCAGAGATGTCGGCATGTTGCGGCCTCCCGTCGCGCTTACGCGTGTCGCGGGCATTGGTACGTTTCGTTTGTATTATAGGCAGCAGGTTTCGCCAACGATGGATTTTTCTCATGCTGATCAACAACTGGTACGTTGCCGCGAGCACTGACGAGATCCCCCGCGACCGTCCTCTCGCAGTACGTATGCTGGGTCTCGATTTCGCGCTTTTTCGCGCGGGCGACCGGGTCGTTTGCCTGCCTGATATCTGCTGTCATCGCGGCGGCCCGCTGTCGGATGGCAAACTCAACGACGGCTGTCTGGCCTGTCCCTATCATGGCTGGCAGTTCGATGCCTCCGGCCGGTGCGTGCATATCCCGGCGCTCGGCCCGGGAGTCTCGGTGCCGAAGCGGGCCCGCGTGGATTCCTATCCAACGGCCGAGAAATACGGCTGGATCTGGGTCTTCCTCGGCGACCTCCCCGAAAGCGAGCGGGCGCCGATTCCCGATCTGTTGCCGGAATTCGACGACCCGGAACACTGGCGGCTGGTGCCCTACCGCTTCGAAGCCGCAGCCAACTGGGTGCGCATGGAGGAAAACTCCCTCGATACCATCCACACGAGTTTCGTGCATCGCCGCTTCGGCGGGCGCGTGGACCCGCGATCCGCCGCCGCGGACATCGAGTTGCTGCCCCATGGTGCGCGGGTCAGCCGCGAGAAAAACGCGCCCGAGCAGGGTCGCACGTCTTCCGACCTCGCGCGCCTCCTGCCGTCGGATCGCACCCGCACTCGCGTGACGCTGGAATTCAGCATTGTCGGTGTGTGTCATCGCATCCAGCCGACCTTCAGCGAAGGCATGAGCCAGATCAACTTCACGGCGCGCACGCCAATCGACGAATTCCATACCCGCGCATTCGGCTGGCAGGCACGCAACTACCTGCTGGGACCGGAGCACGACGCCGAACGGCTGAAGGGCCTGCAGGAAGCGATCGAAGAAGACCTGCGCATCGTGGAGAAGGTGCGACCACGACTGACGCCACCGCGGCTGCCGGAGGAGTTCCTGACGAAGGCCGACAGCATGGAAGTGGCGTTTCGCCGACTGGTGCGCGAGTGGGCGGGCCGCGGCTGGGAAATCGATTCTGAACGCTATGCCCGCGAGAGCCAGCGCCGCGCTTTCGTCATTCCGTCCCCGGCGCGCCGGGCGGACCCGCACAACTGGGTGCACGCAGCCGTGCCATTGCGTGACGCGCAGCAGGACGCAGTCTCCACCGATTAACCGGCGCCGAGCCCGCGCAGATCGTCGGCGAAGCCGCTGAGCTTGTTCTGCAACCGCCTTCGCTGGCGGGCGTCGAGGCTGTTCAGGGCCTCGGCGAGCATGGCCATGATGACCGCCCTGTTCGCCTCGACCTGACGGCGGTATTCCGGGGAATCGAACTGGTTGGGATTCAGCGCCATGTCGAGCAGTGCGGCGGAGAAGCCCGGCTCGGGCGGCGGATCGCGTACCAGCACAAGGAAGCGCTCCTGCCAGTGCCGGCGTCGTTCCAGCCACTGCTCGGAAACGTCCTGCATCTGTGCCAGGTGCATGCCGATGAGGTTGCGCTGTGACTCCGTCAGCCGGCCAGTGAACCGCTGAATGGCACGAATGGTGCTGCGCTTGCGGCGTTCCTGCCGGATCTCCGGCGTGGTGCCGCTGTACATCTCCCGCAGCTCCTCGTTGCCCTCCTCGAAATTTTCCTGCAGCTCCGCAATCTGCCCGGGATCCAGCGTACGCAGCAGCGCTGCCGCTTCAGGGGTTACCCGGCGCCAGAACTCATCGAGCAGTACCGTCATTGATTGGTAATGGCGCTCGAGCGCCTGCGGCGTCACCGGCTCCGCAACCTCGCGCCCGATCTGCTCCAGCAAGGCCAGGTAGGCGGGAATCTGCACGTCGCGATGCCATTGCAAGGCCCCGCGGACGGCAGCTCTCAGTTGTTTTTCCTGTGCATCATCGAGGCTGACCAGGCCATTGACGTACCAGGAGACGACCCAGTCGAGGCGCTTGTAGACGAACCCGGCCATGCAGCCGGCCAGAACGACCGCCAGCGCGCCTGCCAGCAGCCACCGGCAGGCCCGCTGAACCCGGATCGACCGGGGACGAGCGCCCGCGTTTTCGTCGCGTACGGCCACCGGCCCCGCGCCTCCCTAGTCGAACGGGTGGCGAATGACGACATTCTGGTCGCGATCGGCCCCGGTGGAGAGCAGGTCCACCGGCACGCCGAGAATTTCCTCGATGCGGTGCAGGTACGTGCGTGCCGCATCAGGCAATTCAGTGAGCCTCGTCATGCCGACCGTCGATGACCGCCACCCCGACAGTTCCTCGTAGACCGGTTCACACTCCGCATAGCGATCGACCAGCATGGGCATGTCGTCCACTTGCCGGCCGTCCAGCCTGTACCCGACACAGATCTTCAATCGTTCCAGGCCGTCCAGCACGTCGAGCTTGGTCACGCACAGGCCAGTCCCCCCGTTGTGCAGGACCGCGCGGCGAGCCGCGACCGCGTCAAACCAGCCACAGCGCCGCGGCCGGCCGGTGGTCGATCCGAACTCCGCACCGACCCGCGCCAGGTGCCTGCCCATGTCGTCGAACAATTCCGTCGGAAACGGCCCGGCTCCCACCCTGGTGGTATAGGCCTTGACGATGCCGAGCACGTAATCGAACGCCCCCAGGCCAAGACCCGTTCCGGTCGCAGCAAACCCCGCTGTCGTGTTCGATGACGTGACGTAGGGATAAGTGCCGTGATCCACATCGAGGAGCGCCCCCTGCGCGCCCTCGAAGAGCAGGTTCGCTCCCGCCCGGCGTTGCTCGTCGAGGAAGCGTGCCGTATCGGTCGCTGCCGGCTTGATCCGCTCGCCGAGCCGCAACCACTCGTCGCGTGTGCGCTCCAGGTCGACGGGGCGGGCACCGTGGTAACGCTCCAGCAGGAAGTTGTGCAGGTCCATCGCCGCAGCCAGGCGCTCGCCGAACCGCTGTGGATCGAACAGATCCGAAACCCGCAGGGATCGGCGGGCAGCCTTGTCCTCGTAAGCCGGGCCGATGCCGCGCCCGGTCGTCCCGATGGCGTCGCGACCGCGGGCCGCCTCGCGCGCCAGGTCGAGCTCGATATGCGTTGGCAGGATCAGGGGACAAGCCGTGCTGATTCGCAGTCGGTCCATGACCGACAGGCCACGCGCTTCGAGCTGGTCGATTTCCTTCAGCAGCGAGGGCAGGTGTATGACGACCCCGTTCCCGATGACGCAGGCAACGCCGGGCCGCAATATGCCGGAGGGTATGAGATGCAGGACCGTCTTTTCCCCGCCGATGATCAGGGTATGGCCCGCGTTGTGCCCGCCCTGGAAGCGGACTACCGCGTGCGCCCGGTCCGTCAGCAAGTCGACGATCTTGCCTTTGCCTTCGTCACCCCACTGGATGCCGACTACGACGACACTCTTTCCCAAGATTCATCCAGCCTTGCGCGCAAAAAAGGACGCGGTCCGCCTGCGGGACAGCGTTACCCCGTGCCACGCACCATCAACAGCACCACCAGGCCCGCCACCATGATGGTCAACCCGAAAATACGCAGCTGACCATCGTTGAGCCGTCGCAGCATTTCCAGACTTCTGCGCCAGCTGGCGGGGCTCAGGAACGGCATGAGTCCCTCGATCACGAGGTACAGCGCAAGCGCCGTGAACAGATCATTCCAGTCCATGCGGAAATGCGGCGCCCATACCCCGCGCGCGCGGCCTGCAAGCGCCTCAGCGGGCGCCGTCGGCCTGGTTCAGGAAGCGGAAAAAGTCGCTGTCAGCATCGATCACGAGCAGTTCGTTCGGCTGCCCCAGGGAACGCCTGTAGGCGGAAATGCTCCGATAGAAGGAGAAAAATCCAGGGTTTTTTCCGAACGCATTCGCGTAGATCTCGGCTGCCGCGGCATCGCCCTCGCCACGCAACTTCTCTGCGTCACGATAGGCGTTCGCAATGATGACCGTGCGTTCCCGGTCGGCGTTGGCGCGAATCTGCTCGGCCGACTCCGCGCCCTGCGCCCGCAACTCCGCGGCAATACGCGCGCGTTCCTGCCTCATCCGGTTGAAGACGGACTCGCTGACCTCATCCGAGAACTCGATCCGCTTGACGCGCACGTCCACGATTTCGATACCGAGCGTGGCGGCTTCCTCGCGCGCACCGGCCATCATCGCATCCAGCAACTCGCGCCTCTCGGCGGTAACCACCTGCGGCACCGTTCTCTTGGCGAACTCTCCCCTGATGCCATCCTTCATGATTTCCAGGAGGCGCTGCGCCGCCAGCGGTTCGTTTCCGCCGCTGGCGCGGTAATACTGGCCTATGTCGGTGATGCGCCATTTGACGAAGAAATCGACGAGAAGGTTTTTCTTCTCGGCCGTCAGGAACTGCTCCTGAGGGTTATTGATCGTCAATATCTGGCGCGGGAACTTGCGCACGTTATTGATGAACGGAATCATGGCGTGGAGGCCCGGCGAGAAATCGGTCGACACGATTTCACCGAACCGGAACTTGACTGCCAGATCACGCTCATCGACCGCAAAGAGCGACATGGTCGCCAGCACGATCACCAGCGCCACGGCCGTCAGTATGCCCGGGCGTGCTTTCATCAACGTACTCCCCGGCTGCGCAGACTTTCGCGAGCCGGCGCGCTGTCTGCTTCACCGCCAGCGGCCGCCTCCGGCTGCTCGGTCGCGGTCGGCGAACTCGTGCTGCCGGAACCTGCGGGTGCCGGCGGCATCAGGCCCCGGCTCTCCAGGATCTTGTCGATCGGCAGGTACACCAGGTTCCCGTTCGCTTTCGCGTCAAGAATGACCTTGTTCGAGCGACTCAGAACGTTTTCCACCGACTCGATGTACAGGCGCTCACGCGTCACTGCCGGCGCCCGCTCGTACTCTTTCAACAAAGACTCGAAGCGGGCCGCCTCGCCCTGCGCATTCGCGGTAACCCGCGCCTTGTAGGCTTCAGCATCCGCAATACGCCGGGCCGCCTCGCCGCGGGCCCTCGGCAGCACGTCGTTCGCATAGGCCTGCGCCTCGAAGGCGAGCCGTTCGCGGTCCTCGCGAGCCTTGATAGCGTCCTGGACCGCCGCATCCACCTGCTCCGGAAAATTGATGTCCTGGAGATTGACCGTGGTGATGCGGATGCCAGCCCCGTACTCATCGAGAATCTTCTGGATCAACTCCTTGGTGTCCTGCGCGATCTGCGTGCGCCCCTCGCCGAGCGCGAAGTCCATCTTGCTCTTGCCAATCACGTCGCGGATGGCGCTCTCGCTCACGTCGGAGATGGTGCCTTCGGGGTCACGAACCCTGAAGAGATACTTCACCGGGTCGGCCTTCTGGTATTGCACCACGAGATCCACGTCGACGATGTTCTCGTCGGCCGTCAACATCCGCGTCTGCTTGTTGAACGGGCTGATCTCGCTGACATTCACCAGCTCGACGCTTTCCACCGGCCACGGGATGTGCCAGCGCAGACCCGGCATGGTCACCTCGGCGAACTTGCCGAACCGCAGGACGACGCCCTGCTCGGCCTCATCCACGCGATACAAACCCGTGGCCAGCCAGCCCACGAGCACCAGCAAGGCCAACCAGCCGAAGCCCGCCGTGCTGCCGGTCGGTCCCGGTCCTGTCGGAGCACGGCCACCCCGGAAGAAGCCGGCAAGCTTGCGTTGCCAGTCGCGCAGAATGCGGTCGAGGTCAGGAGGCCCCTGACGGTCGCCGCCGCCACGATCCCACGGGTTGCGGTTATTGCCCGATTCGTTCCATGCCATGACTTAAAAACATCTCCAGGCCGGGCGTCCGGACCGACCCGCCAGCGAACTCGCTCCGCCCGCCTGCTCATGCACCGGCATCAGTCGAACGCCATCGCTTCGCTGCAGGTCCAGGAACTCCGCGCGGTCCATCTCCAGATCGATCTCCCAGCCTCCGTCTTCGAGGAGGCGCTCACTGCGGACCCCAGCGTGCCGGTATATGGCCGCCCGCAACCTGGCTTCGGCAGCCGTCAGGCGGACCATCCCGCGCACCACGTCACGATGCAGATACTCGGCGATGCTATCCATCAACAAGCCGATGCCGGCTCCGGTAGCTGCAGAAAGCCAGACACGCGACGGCATGCCTGTGTCCGTTCGGTCTACGCGCGGCTGCGTCTGCAGTATATCAGCCTTGTTAAAGACGCGAATCATCGGCAGGCTTGCCGCGCCGATCTGCGCCAGGACCTGCTCGACCTGCTCGATCCGCTCGGCATGCGCGCTGTCGGCGGCGTCCACCACGTGCAGCAGCAGGCGCGCCTCGCGAGTCTCCTCGAGGGTCGAGTGAAAGGCGGCGATCAGTTCATGCGGCAGATCACGGATGAACCCGACCGTGTCGGCAATGACGATCCGTCTGCCGTCCGGCAGGCCGACGGAACGCAGGGTCGGGTCGAGGGTGGCAAACAACTGGTCCGCCACGACGGCACCAGCGTCGGTGAGCCGGTTGAAGAGAGTCGACTTGCCGGCGTTGGTATAACCCACCAGCGAGACCACCGGCACCTCGTGCCTCCGCCGCTGCTGGCGCGAGAGGTCGCGGTGGCGGGCAACCCGATGCAGGCGCTCCTGCAGCTGGCGGATTCGCTTCGCCAGGAGGCGACGATCCGTTTCGAGCTGCGTCTCGCCCGGGCCACGAAGGCCGATGCCTCCCTTCTGCCGCTCCAGGTGTGACCAGCCGCGCACCAGGCGCGTGGAAAGATGTTCGAGCTGGGCCAACTCCACCTGAAGCTTGCCCTCGAAGGTGCGCGCCCGCTGCGCAAATATGTCGAGGATGAGGCCCGCACGATCCACGACCCGGCGCTCCAGCTCCTTTTCCAGGTTGCGCTCCTGCGCGGCCGACAGATGATGGTCCACCAGGACCAGCTCGGCCGCGGTCGCATTGACCAGGCTCTTCAGTTCTTCGAGTTTCCCGGTACCGATCAGGTAGCGGGGATTCTTGGCGCGCAGGGGCGCGCTAAGGCCAGCCGCCACTTCGGCGCCGGCCGCCAGCGCCAGTGCCTCGAATTCCTGTTGTTCTTCCGGCGGAGAACTCCTGCCGGTACCGACATGCACGAGCACGGCGCGTTCGCCGCGCTCCGGTCTCTCAAACAACTCGCTGCTCCCCGCAGTCGTCGTGGCTCGACGGGCGGCGATGGGTCGTCGCGAACCTGGCGGAGACGGTCGGGTCAGTTACCTTCCTCTTCGTCATCGGAACCGACGCGTACATTGCGAGCCGGCACCACCGTGGAGATTGCGTGCTTGTACACCATCTGGCTGACGCTGTTCTTCAGCAGTACCACGAACTGATCGAACGACTCTATGGTTCCCTGCAGCTTGATGCCGTTTACCAGGTAGATGGATACCGGAATCTTTTCTTTGCGCAAGGCATTGAGGAACGGATCCTGCAGAACCTGCCCCTTGGACATTCTGGTCTCCCGCTGCTGTTCTTGTTTTTCGGTTTTTTCCGCCTTGTCGGCGGACGCGGATTTGGAAGGAAGAGAAAGTCTGCTCATACCCCGTGTTCCCGGCAGATTTATGGCGCGTCCATCATATTGCATCGCAGGGTCTGACGCGACACCCCCGAACGGGTCAGGAGTCCGGCTATCCGCGCAGCAGCATCATCGGCGGGTACCGCCAGGTCGAGGTCGGCCGACTCCGCCCGCATCCACGTGAGTTGACGCTTCGCCAACCGGCGCGTCGCAACCGCGGCCTGGCGCCCGGCCTCCGCGAGATCCGACTCGCCGGCGAGATGTTGCCACAGCTGCCGATAGCCGACGGCACGCATCGCGGGGCAGTCGCACGACATAAGCGCCAGCCCGCGCAGCTTTCGCACTTCATCCATGAAACCCGCCTGCAGCATCGCATGCAGCCGCTCGTCGAGCGTCCGGTACAGTTGCGCACGGTCTGCCGGCCAGAGGGCGACACGCAGAAAATGCACGCCGGTCGCCCGCCCGCCCTCAGCCTGAAGCGTCGAGATCGGACGGCCCGTGAGGCGAAAGACCTCGAGTGCACGCCCGATCCGCTGTCGATCCGATGGATTGATGCGGCCGGCGGCCTGTGGGTCGATGCGGGCAAGTTCCTCGTGCAGCGCCTTCCAGCCTTGCCGACCAGCCGTGTCGGCGATCTCCCGCCGTGTCGCCGGGTCGGCTTGCGGCAATGGCGCGAGGCCGCGCCACAACGCGCGAAAGTACAGCATCGTTCCGCCGACCAGCAGCGGTAACCGACCGCGTCCGCAGATCGCCGGAATCAGGCGCAGCGCATCCGCGCGAAACTCCCCTGCCGAATACGCCTCCCACGGGTCGCGTATGTCGACAAGATGGTGAGGAACCGATGCACGCTCGCGCGGATCGGGCTTCGCAGTCCCGACATCCATGTGCCGGTAGATCATGGCCGAGTCCACACTGATGATCTCGACCGGCAACTGCGCGGCCAGACTCAGTGCCAGGGCGGTCTTCCCAACCCCGGTCGGACCGTAGATACAGACCGCCAGGGGCCAGGCTTCCTGCGCCGTTTCTTCGGGCGACCGATCAGCGTCCACGCAGAAAAAGCCGGTCGAGATCCTGCAGTGACAGCCGTGTCCAGGTCGGCCGTCCATGGCTGCACTGGTCAGAGCGCTGCGTCGCCTCCATCGCGCGCAGCAACGCGTTCATCTCCGGCACCGTCAGTGGCCTGTTCGCCCTGACCGCGGCATGACAGGCCACCGTCGACAGCACCGCGTCCACCGCGTGTTCGAGTCGCCGGCTCGAACTCTGCTCGGACCAGTCAGAAAGAATGTCGCGCAACAGTTTTCCGAGGTCACTCCCGTGCAGCATGGCCGGGACGGCCCGCACCAGGACCCGGTCGGCGCCAGCACGCTCGACACTCAAACCGAGGGATTCGAGCGTCGGTCCGTGCTGCTCGACCAGCTGCGCTTGCGCCTGCGTGACCTGCACGGGCTCTGGGAGCAACAGCGGCTGGGACGGAACGCCACCCTCTCGCAACTGCGCTTTCAGCCGTTCGTAGGTCACCCGTTCGTGCGCGGCATGCGCATCGACGACGACCAGGCCGTCATGCGCCTGGGCCAGGATGAAAACGCCATGCAACTGCGCGAGGGCGTGCCCGAGCGGGTACGGATCCGGCTCATCCACCGGTACGACATCCGGCCCGCCGCCGGTCACGAGTGCCTGGTAGTCGGCGAGCGGGTCGCGCACACCGGCCGCGGCTGCCGGGAACATCGAAGCGGGGCGGTATCCCGGTCCACTCGTGTAGCGCTGGCCCGGCGATGGCGCAACGGATCCGGGACGCGTTTCGGCAAGTGCCGCCTCAACGCTCCGGCGCAGGAAATCCCGCACCGCGCCGGGGTCGCGAAAACGCACCTCCTGCTTGGCCGGGTGGGCATTCACGTCGACCGCGCCGGGATCCATCTCCAGGTACAGGACGAATGCCGGAAATCGACCGTGGTAGAGCACATCCTGGAACGCAAGCCGCACGGCCTGGGTCACGAGCCGGTCGCGTATGGCACGGCCGTTCAGGAAAAAATGTTGCAGGTCAGGCTGGCTGCGCGAGAAGGTCGGGCGCGCGATCCAGCCGCGCAGCGCCAGCCCCGGCAACTCGCGCTCAACAAAGAGCGCGTGCTCGAGGAACTCCGCGCCCGCAATCTGCCCCACGCGTTGCTCCTGCTCCTCCCGGCTGGCCGCCGCCGGCAGGTCGAGCACCGTGCGGCGGTTGCTGGTGAAGCGGAACCCCGCCGAGAACCGGCTCAGCGAGAGGCGCGCCACGATCCCCTGCAGGTGCTGCAGTTCAGTACGCTCCGAACGCAGGAAACGCCGCCGGGCCGGCGTATTGAAAAAAATGTCCCGGACCTCGATCGTCGTGCCGGGCGGATGCGCTGCGGGAGCCGGCGGCGTCGGCTCGCCGCCCTCACTCGACACGCTGAAGGCGCCGGCGGCACCCCCGGTCCGCGACGTCAAGCGGAGTCGCGAGACCGATGCGATGCTCGGCAGCGCTTCACCGCGAAAACCCAGCGACCCGATACGGGTCAGATCCTCGAGGCTCTCGATCTTGCTGGTCGCATGGCGGGCCAGCGCGAGACGCAACTCGTCGCGCTCGATGCCGACGCCATCGTCGCGGACCCGGATCAGCCGCGTACCGCCCGCTTCGATCTCCACCTCGACGCGCCTCGCGCCGGCATCGAGGCTGTTTTCCACCAGTTCCTTGACGACCGAAGCGGGCCGCTCGACCACCTCGCCGGCGGCAATCTGGTTGATCAATTGCGGCGGCAACTCGCGGATCGGCATGCGCGGATTGTTCCAGAGAGTCGCCGCGCTGTCATGGGCGGCGAAGACGGCGAGACTCCGCCGCCGACCGGCGACGGGACCGTCACTGCAACTCAGCTGTCCCGGGCTGTGGGAATCCGCAGGACCTGTCCGACCACGATATGGTCGCTTTTGAGCTGGTTGGCATCACGGATGCGCCGGACGCTGGTGTTGTATCGGCTGGCGATCTCCGCCAGCGATTCCCCGCGCTGCGTCACGTGAGTCACCGCACCGCCACGCTGGCGCCGGCTCAACTCGGCCACGAGAGTGCCTTGCGGCGGATTACGGTAGAAGTAATCGCGGATGCCGGCGAGGACCGCGCCGGCCAGGCGCTCGCGGTAGGCGTGGCTGTTCAGGCGCCGTTCCTCGTCGGGGTTGGAAATGTAGGCCGTCTCGATCAGCACCGACGGCACATCCGGCGATTTCAGCACCATGAAGGGCGCCTGCATCACCCGCGGCTTGCGCACGGTCCCGACCCGCGCCATTTCGGCCAGGATGGAGTCGGCAACCTCGATGCTGGAACCGAGCGAGGCATTCTGCGACAGGTCAAGCAGCACGGAGGCAAGCGTGCGGTCCTTGATGCCGAGCGATACTCCGCCAATCAGGTCTGCGGCGTTCTCGCGCGCCGCCAGGCGGCGAGCGGCCTCATCAGTCGCCCCTTTCTCGTTGAGCACGTAGACCGAGGCGCCGCGCACGCCGCGGTTGTGGACGGCATCGGCGTGAATGGATACGAACAGGTCGGCCTTGGCGGCGCGCGCCCGTTCCATCCGCTCCCGCAGCGGCACGAACTCATCGCGTTTGCGGGTCAGCACGCCCCTCATGCCGGGCTCCGCGTCGATGCGCTCGGCGAGCAGACGCGAGATCAGCAGGGTGACGTCTTTCTCGCGCACTCCACGCGGTCCGTGGGCGCCGGGATCCTTGCCACCGTGCCCGGCGTCCACCGCAATGATCAGGTCGCGACCGATCGGTGCGGGTTCCCTGGTAACTGCTGGCGCCGCTTCCGCCGTGACTCGCCCGGCATCCACCGCAGCCACGGCTTCCCGCGCGATCGGGGCGGGCTCGCTGACAACGGCTTCGGCAGGTGCCACCGCCATCTGCCCTGCTGGCCCACTGGATTCGACAGCCTGTGGCGATCCTGCGGATCGCCCCGCCACACGCGGCTCCGGCATCGCCTCCAGCGCCGTCGCAGGTGCCGTCATTTCCGCGGCTGGCACCAGCGCACTGATCACGGCCGGTGCCGGAACGACAGGCCGCCGCGCCGTCGCGAGATCAATCGTGATTTCGGTAGCCGCAGCCCCGCTCGCCTGGCGCATGACGCCCTGCGGCTCGGCCCGTGCCGACAGGTCGAGCACCACCCGGACCGAACCGTCGGGCCGATTGGCGACCCGCAGCTGGCGAATGACGCCTGCGCCGCCGGGTAACGGCAGCGCCGAGGAAGCAAGATGCGCCCGCGCGATGTCGAGCACGAGGCGATCGGGATCCGACAGGGTAAACATCTGATAGGGGCGCGGGTCGCTCAGGAGCAGCGTCAGGCGGGTCTCGGCACCCGCCCCATCAATCCGCAGCTGCTCGACACGGGCGGCCGCCGCATGAGCGACATCGACGCCCAGGAGCACGACCAAAACCCCCAGCCATTGCCGGACTTGCCGCATTACCTACCCCACGATCCGCAGGGAGAAGTATAGCGGGCACGAACCGGTTTGAAAGGGGTTTCCCTAAGATCTTTAGATGGATAGAAGTTTTTTATCCAGCCTTAGCTTACAGAGATTCGATAAGCCGAGGACTCTGAATACATGTCGCTGGATGCCTACGCGGCGTGGGCCAGTACCGAACGGCCGATTTCCGAAACACCGAGGCGCTGAAGCAAGCGGCCGTCTGCGGCAATCTCCAGGCGCAGGCGGATGTCGGGTAGCGGCAGTTCGCCGGCACCCCGCTCCGGCCACTCGATGAGCGCCACCGAGCCCGGCCCCAGTTGATCGGCCAGTCCGAGACCATCCACTTCGGCCGGCGCCCGGAGCCGGTACAGGTCGATGTGACAGACGCGAAAACCCGACACGTCGTAGGGCTCGATCAAGGTATAAGTCGGGCTGGGAACCCGACCGCGGTGCCCGAGAGCCGTGAGAAACCCCCGCACCAGGGTCGTCTTGCCGGCGCCGAGCTCCCCTTCCAGAAAGACGATCAACTCGCGCGGCCGCACGGCGAGTAATGCAGCGCCAAGGCGTCGCCCCTGTTCCTCGGTGGCGCTGGCGTCGGCGAGGATCAGGCAGTCGGATTCAGCCATGGGCGTAATCGCGCCAGCAGATCGCCGGCCAGCAGGCCGCGCTCACCCGCGGCGCGTGCAGCTTCGTCCCCGGCCCGGGCATGCACGAATGCTGCACAGGCCGCAGCCTGCAGCAGGCCCGGCGCCCGACGCTGGGCCGTGATGCCGGCAACCAGGCCGGTGAGCACATCACCCATGCCCGCCGATGCCATTCCGGGGTTGCCACCATCGATGACGTAGGGCAGTTCGCCCGGCTGACCGATGAGTGTGCAGCGACCCTTCAGCAGGCACACCCCACCGAATCGCGCGCCGAGATCGGCGAGCGCCTGCAGGCGGTCCGATTGGATCGTCGATGTCTGGCCATGCAACAACCGCGCAGCCTCACCGGGGTGCGGCGTCAGGATCCATCCCGGCCGCGGGCCGGGTTGCCCGGCGAGCAGGTTCAGCGCATCGGCATCCATGACCAGCGGTTGATCGATCGCGATGACCCGCGCGAACAAACGTCGGGCCCACTCGTCCTGCCCGAGCCCCGGACCGATGGCGACCACGCTGGCCCGTGCCAGCAGCGGCTCGAGATCGGCAGGATCGCGCACGCCGCGGCACATCAGTTCCGGTCGCGATCCGGCGATGACTGCCGCGTGCTCCGCCCGCGTCGCGATGCTGACCAGGCCGGCGCCGGCACGCAGCGCCGCTTCGCCGGCCAGCCGCACGGCTCCTGCCATGCCCTCGTTGCCGCCGATGACGAGCACATGCCCGAAATCGCCCTTGTGCGCGGTGCGCGCGCGCCGGGGCAGGACGCGTGCGCAATCCTCGTCATCGAACAGGCGCAGCGCCGGTGGCACATGGCTGACCCGCTCGAGCGGCACTCCAAGGTCGGCAAACTCCACTTCGCCGGTGTGCTCGGGACCGGCGCCGAGATAAAGCCCCTGCTTGCGGCCGATGAACGTCACGGTGAGCGCGGCGCTGACCGCCGCCCCGAGGACGCGGCCGGTACGGGCACACAGACCGCTCGGAACATCCACCGCCAGAACCGGTGCTCTGGCCGCGTGCATGCGCTCGACTGCGTGCAGGTACGCACCCTCCAGGGCCCGACCGAGCCCGGTACCGAGCAAGGCATCGATCACCAGGTCCGCGTCGCCGGGCAAATTCGCGGTGAACTGCACGATCTCGCCGCCGGCGTCCGCAAAATCGCTCCAGGCCCGTGCGGCATCGCCCTGCAGGCGTCGCGGGTCCGACAAGGCCGCCACGGTGACGGCAAGACCGGCTGCAAGCGCAAGACGCGCCACGACGTAGCCATCGCCGGCGTTGTTGCCCGCGCCACAAAGAACCAGCCGCCGGTGTGCCTGCGGAAAACGTGTCCGGCCGAGATCGAACACCGCGCGCCCGGCGCGGCTCATCAGCTCATAGCCCGGAATGCCGAGTTCTTCGATGGCGATGCGATCGATCTCGCGCACCTGCTCGGGCGTATAGATGAAGCTGGATTGACGCGCCATGCGCCCGATTATACTGACCGACCCCGATCAACCCACGCGAGGCACCGTGGACGCTCTGGCCGCAGCGAGCCTGGCCGAACGCATCCGGAACTGGGGTCATGAACTCGGTTTCCAGCAACTCGGTATCGCCCGGCCGGATCTCGGAACGGCCAGCGCAAGGCTGCGTGCGTGGCTCGCACAGGATTATCACGGCGACATGCAGTGGCTGGCGTCGCGAGCCGCGCTGCGCGAACAACCGGCCGATCTCGTCCCGGGAACCATCCGGGTCATTTCCGCGCGCATGGACTACTGGCGCGATGACGCCTATCCGGCCGAGCGCCTGGGCACGGAGGGTGCGCGGGCCTGGATTTCGCGCTACGCGCTCGGCCGCGACTACCACAAGCTCGTGCGCTCGCGGCTGAAACGACTGGCCGAGCGCATCGATGCCGATGCGGGCGGCTGCGGTTACCGCGTCTTCGTCGATAGCGCCCCGGTCATGGAAAAGCCGCTTGCCCAGCAGGCAGGCCTCGGCTGGATCGGCAAGCACACCAACCTCATCAACCGGAACGCCGGATCCTGGTTCTTTCTCGGCGAGATCTTCACCGACCTCCCGCTGCCGGTCGACCCGCCGGCCGCCGACCACTGCGGCAGTTGTCAGCGCTGCATCGATGTCTGCCCGACTGGCGCAATCGTGGCGCCGTACGTGCTCGATGCAAGACGCTGCATCTCGTACCTGACCATCGAGAATCGCGGCCCGATCCCCGAGCCACTGCGTGCAGCCATCGGCAACCGCGTGTTCGGCTGCGACGATTGCCAGCTCCATTGCCCCTGGAACAAGTTTGCGCGCCCCTCGCCTGAAGGCGATTTCGCGCCACGCCATCGACTGGACCGTGAGGCTCTGGCGAGGCTGTTCCGCTGGGACGAGGACGAGTGGCGACAGCGGACCGAAGGCAGCGCGCTGCGCCGTGCCGGCTACCCGGGCTGGTTACGCAATCTCGCTGTCGCCCTGGGAAATGCGCCCGCCGACGCCGAAGTACGCGCTGCGCTCGAAGCGCGGGAACATCATCCGGATGAGATGGTGCGCGAACACGTCCGATGGGCGCTGGCACGCCACCGCGACCGGGACTCTTAGCCGACCGGCGCCGCCACTCAGCGCAGCGTCACGGCGACGTTGTCGATCAGCCGGGCCCGGCCCAGCCACGCCGCGGCGAGCACCCGCAGCCGGCTTGATTCAGCGGTGGGGCGGCCAAGCGTATGCGCATCGCGAACCGCAACGTAATCGGGCCGGAAACCCGCCCGCCCGAGTTCGCGCACCGCCCCGCGCTCGACGGCGCGAAAATTTCGGTCACCGGCCTGCAGGCGCTCCCGGCAGCCGCGCAACGTGCGAAACAGTACCGGAGCGAGCCGTCGCTCCGCCTCGCTCAGGTAGTGGTTGCGGGAACTCATCGCCAGTCCGTCGCGCTCGCGCACGGTTCGGGCGGCAACGATGCGCACCGGTACATGCAGGTCGGCGACCATGCGTCGCACGATGATCAGTTGCTGATAGTCCTTCTCGCCGAACACGGCAACGTCCGGACCGACGATGTTCAGCAGCCGCAGCACGACGGCGACGACGCCATCGAAATGCACCGGACGGAAAGCGCCGCAGAGCTCCTGCGCCAGGCCCGGGACCGACACGAGCGTTCCGGCCGGGACACCGCCCGGATAGACGGCGCTGACCGTCGGGGCGAAAACCGCGTCCACATCAGCGGCCCGCAGCGCACGCCGATCGGCAGCGAGCGTGCGCGGGTACTTCTCGAAATCCTCGCCCGGGCCGAACTGGACGGGATTGACGAAGATGCTGGCCACGACGCGCTGCGCGTGGCGCCGGGCCATGCGCATGAGGCTCATGTGGCCCGCATGCAGGTTGCCCAGGGTCGGAACGAGCGCAACCCGGTCACCCGCAGCCGTCCATCGGGCTACGGCGCGCCGCACCGAACCGACCTCATGCAGAGTGATCACAAGGCTCGCCGTCGAAAAAAGTGTCGTGCACGGGTCAGGAGAAGCAGTGCTCAGGAGCGGGATAGCTGCGTTCCCGCACAGCGCGGACGTAGGCCTCGCAGGCGGCTGCCACGGACGGCGCGCCCTCCATGAAGTTCCGCACGAAACGCGGAAGCCGGCCGCGGGTGATGCCGAGCAAGTCGTAGAGGACCAGGATCTGGCCATCGACATGCGGCCCGGCGCCGATGCCGATTACCGGCACGGACAGAGCATCGCGCACCGCCCTGCCCACCTCGCTCGGCACGCACTCGAGCAACACGATGTCCGCGCCGGCGCGCTCGAGCGCCACGGAATCATCGACCATCTGGCGCGCCTGCGAAGTTTCGCGTCCCTGCACGCGGAACCCGCCAAGCTTGTGGACCGACTGCGGCTTCAGGCCGACATGGGCACATACCGGGATATCGTGTCTCGCCAGGTGCTCGACGATGCCGATCTGGCCGACGCCACCCTCCAGCTTGACCATCATCGCGCCGCCTTCCTGCATGAGGCGGACCGCATTCTCCAGCGCCTGGGTCGGGTTGGTGTAACTCATGAACGGCATGTCCGCCATGAGAAATGCCCGCCGCAGACCACGGGCCACAACGCGCGTGTGGTAGATGATGTCTGCCACGGTGACCGGCACGGTCGTGTCGTGGCCCTGCACGACCATGCCGAGCGAATCGCCGACCAGCACCAGGTCCGCGCTGGCCTCGTCGACGATGCCGGCGAAGCTCGCATCGTATGCGGTCACGCAGGCGATTGGCTGGCGCTCCGCCTTCATGGTCCGCAGTATCGATACATTCACCGGCGGCTGCGGCATTCCGCGCTGTTCGAGCTGCTTGTAGACCAAGGTCGCTCCTCGCCCTCCCGAGCCCGCTCAGGCCAGGGCTGCGGCAATCGGATTGAAAAAGTGCCGGCCGCTGCGAATCCGGCAGATCTCATCGCGCAGGATTCCGAAGTGCTCGTCATTATGGACCGGATCGATCATGGCCGCATTCACGATCAACAGCGGTGCGCTGTCGAAGTCGTGAAAAAACCGGGAGTAGGCTTCGGTAAGGCGCTCGAGATAGCGGCGGTTGAAACGCCGTTCGTACTCGACACCGCGTCGCCCGATGCGAAACAGCAGGGTATCCACGGGAGCCTGCAGATAGACCACCAGGTCAGGTGATGGCGGATCGAGCGCCAGCGACTCCGCAACCTGCTCGTAAAGCGACAACTCGTGGCGGTCGAGATTGATCTCCGCGAACATCCGATCTTTCTCGATCATGAAGTCCGCCACGCGCACGGAATTGAAGATATCGGCCTGGCGCAGCTGCTCGATCTGCCGGGCACGCTGCAACAGGAAGAAAAGCTGGGTCGGTAATGCGGCAGCGCGCGGATCGCGGTAGAAACGCTCGAGAAACGGGTTGGACTCCGGCTCCTCCAGCAGCAGGTCGGCATCCAGGCTCTCGGCGAGACGCCGGGCAAGACTGGTCTTGCCCACTCCGATGGGCCCCTCGATCACGATAAAGCGTCGCTCCGTCATGCCACATGCTTCTTATTTTGATGGTCAGAGGCGCCGGGGCTGGTGACAGCGCACGCTTCTCAGTCGATGCGTTCCAGCGTACTGCAGTCCAGGCGATCCAGGAGCTCCCCGATTCGGCCATGCCCCGGTATGGTCAGGGCCGGCGCGATTTCCTGCAGCGGGAACAATACAAAATTTCGCTCGGCAATGCCCGGATGCGGCAGGGTCAGTCCGCCTTCTGTGCACCGCAACTCGCCGAACATGAGCAGATCCAGGTCGAGCGCGCGCGGACCCCAGCGCGTGCTCGCATCCCGCACGCGCCCGTGTGCATCCTCGATGCCCTTCAATGCCGCCAGCAGCGCGCGGGCGGTAAGCTGCGTCACCAAAGCGGCCGCCGCATTGACGAACGGCGGCTGGGGAATCGGACCGAGGGGCGGATTGCGAAAAAAACCCGAATGCGCCACGAGCCGGGTCTGCGGCAACCCGCCCAGTTCCGCCAGTGCGCGCCTGAGCTGGCCGGGCGGATCATCCAGGTTGCTGCCGAGGCCGACGTAGGCGGGTACCCACAGCGCGGTGTCGGCCGCCGTGGATTCACGCCCCGGCGATTCGCCGGCGTTCACGCCGATGGCGATGGGCCGGAGACCGCGCCCGGACGCCCTCGCGACCCACGTCGCCCACCACGCCGGCGTTTCCTGCCAGCCCCCTCGCGGTCGAGGCCGATCTCACGACGCTGCTGCTCAGGTGGCAGCGACTGGATGGTCGTCCACCAATGCGCGAGATCGGCGTCGGCGTTGCCGACCGCCGCACGCAACATCAGCAGGTCGTAGGCGGCCCGGAAGCGCTTGCTCTCCAGGAACGCGAGCGCCCGTGCACCCTGTGTCTTGTCGAACCGGCTCTGCAGTTGCAGCATTTCGCGCATCGGAATGGAAAAGCGTCGCGGCAGTGCGATGCGCTCGGTCTGCAGGCGGGTGAGTTCGGCCGCGGCCTGCGCCAGCGCCTGGTAGTCGGCCATGCCCTGCCCCGTCAGTTCAACCGTGCGGTCACCGACCGGGCCCCAGAGCAGGACCCCGAACAGGAACATCGGTGTAATCGGCTGTTCTGCCGCAACCCGCGCATCAGTGCTGGCGAGCGCCTGCTCGATGAAGCGCTCGCGGGCATCCCCGCCAGGGCCCAGCCAGCGCGCGGTGGCGGCGAACAGGTGCTCGAACAGCCCGAAGCGGCGCAATTCGCGGTAGCTCGCCAGCGCATGCCCGGTCTGGAAGAGCTTCAGGAATTCATCGAACAGCCGCGCCGCCGGCACCCCATCGACGAGGTGAGCAAGCCGGGCCATCGGTGCGGCCGTCTCCGGGTGCACCGTGAACCCGAGCTTGGCGGCAAAGCGGGCCGCACGCAGCATCCGCACCGGATCCTCCGGGTAGCGCAACTCCGGGTCGCCGATCAGGCGAAGCTGCCGGGCCTGCACATCGGCGAAGCCGCCGACGAAATCCCACACCGAGAAATCGGCGATGTCGTAGTACAGCGCGTTGGCGGTGAAATCGCGCCGCCACACATCCTCCTCGATCGAGCCGTAGACGTTGTCGCGGATCAGCCTGCCGGTCTCGGCCGACACCTCGCGATGCTCACTGCTCATCGCCTCGGTGCCGAGCCCGCGGAATGTGGCAACCTCGATGATTTCGCGCCCGTAGCGCACGTGCGCCAGGCGGAAGCGGCGCCCGATCAGCCGGCAGTTGCCGAACAGCGCCCGCACCTCCTCTGGATGGGCATCGGTGGCAACGTCGAAATCTTTCGGGTGCCTGCCGAGCAGCAGGTCGCGAACGCTGCCGCCCACGAGACAGGCCTTGTAGCCTGCGTCCTTCAGGCGATACAGAACCTTCAGCGCGCTCTTCGAGATGTCTGCGCGAGAAATATTGTGCTCGGAGCGCGGAATGATGGTGGGCTCATGGCGCACCGGTTGTGAATGATCTGTCAATGCGCGCCCTGGCTTGTGAGATGGTCGGCGCAACCTATAATAGCAGCCCGCTCGCGCTCCCGGACGCCGGGATGAGCGCCCGCTCCCTTCGTCTAGCGGTCCAGGACGCGGCCCTCTCAAGGCTGAAACGCGGGTTCGATTCCCGCAGGGAGCGCCAGGCCTCTCCACGCCGCCGGGTGCAGGCGCCCGAGGCCCGGCCGCCATCCGACGGGCAGCACCGGATCGCGGCCCAGGATTCGCCCATGTCACCAGCACCACCCGCCGCCGGATTGCCGCGCCGACTGGCCGCTGCCTGTTACGACCTGCTGTTGCTTGGCGGCGTGCTCGTAATGACCTCCTTTCCGGTCCTGATCGTGCGTGGCGACGGAGCCGTGCCTGCGGGCAGCGCCGTGTACCGGGTGTTCCTGGTGGCACAGATCGCCGCGTACTTCATATTCTTCTGGTGGCGGGGCGGCCAGACGCCCGGCATGCGGGCGTGGAACATCCGGGTGGAAGACAATCGCGGCGGCGGCCTGCGCCTTGCCGCCTGTTGCGGCCGGTTTGCCGCCTGCCTGCTTTCCGCCGCGGCGTTGGGCCTCGGCTTCCTCTGGGCACTCGGCAACCCGGGCCGCCGCAGCTGGCATGACCGGCTCTCCGGGAGCCGCGTCGTGCGAACAGCCGGCCGCCAGATTCCGACGTAAGCGTCGTCAGCGGGCCCATGCCAGCGCCGCCGCGCTGGCGCCCGCCAGCAACAGCGTCGGCAACCAGCCGATCAGCACCGGGTGCAGCTTGTAGACCTCGCCGCCATCGGCAAGCGCCCGACTGATCAGGAAATAGGCAAGTCCGATCACGATGCCGATGATCATCCGTGCACCGGTACCGTCGCGTCGCAACTGGCCGAAGGCGAAACTCAGTGCAAGAACGCACATCGGCATCACGGCAACCGACGAGGCGATACGTCCCCAGAATGCGGCTTCGTAGCGGTGGGAATCGAGGCCGTTCTCACGCAGGTAGCGCGCAAAGCGCCACAGCGCCAGCCCGTTGAGCGCCTCGGCGCGAACAATCGTCAGGCTCAGCAGTTCCGGGCTGAGCCCGGTCGGCTCGGCGAACGTCTTTTCCCGGCGCACGGTAACGCCCTGCGCATCGAACCTGGTCTCGGAAAAATTGTTCAGGGTCCACTCCCCTCCGCCACCGATTCCCGCCGAATCGGCGCGCGCAATGCTCGCGAGGCGCCCCGCGGATTCGAGCCTGAACAGATACACACCACCGAAACTCGTCGGATCGCCCATGCGACTCATGTTCATGATCGTGTTGCCGTCGCGCACCCAGGCAGACTGCGCGCTCGCCAGGCCCGATGGGCCGTGCATGGCAAACGTGCGGAACTGGCGGGAGTACCGCTCCAGCGGCGGCGCGAGATAGAGGCCAAGGGCCATGGTGACCACCGACAGGAGCGCAGCGCTGACCAGCACGGACCGGGCGAGCGACACTGCCGAGATCCCGGCCGCCCTCAGGGCGATCATCTCGCTCGCATTTGCGAGCGAGCCGAGCCCGAGCAGGCCGCCGAGCAGCGCGGCCATCGGCAGCATGACGAATGCCAGCTCCGGCAGCTTCATCGCCGCGTAGGCGATGCCTTGTAACACCCCGTACTCGCCCACGCCGACGTCGTCGAGCTGCCCGACGAACTCGATGAATCCACCGAGCGCGAGCAACACGGCGATCACCATCAGGGTCGAGCGCAGGATCGCCCGCCCGAGATAGCCGCGGATCACGGTCATGACACCCCCCGCCGCCAGATCGCCCGCCACGGGCCGAGGGTACCGAAGCGCACGGCGAGCAACAGCGCTGCCACAGCGAAGAACAGCGCGTGGACCCACCACATGCCCAGGGCCGGCGGCACCTGGCCGCGCTCCAGCCAGACTTTGGCGGCGCCAAGAAGGTTCGCGTAGGTCACGTAGATGAGTACGCCCGCTCCAATGCCGGCATAGCGGCCCTGGCGTGGCGAGGAACGGCCCAGCGGCACCGCAAGAAACGCGAGCACCAGCGCCATCAGGGGAATCGAGGCGCGCCACTGCAACTCCGCGATCTCGCCGGGATCGGCCGACCGGAGCAGAGACGTCACCGGTCGTGCCTCGGGATCCAGTTCCACCGGCCGGCGATCGGGCAGCGAGAACGGGATTCCGTGTTCTGCGAACTCGATGATCCTGAACTGAAGCCCGCCGGGCTCGCCCTCGTAGCGGCGGCCATCAGCGAAGGTCAGCATCTTCACGCCGGGATCGTCGGTATCACGCTGCCAGGCTTCGGCGGCCACGATGACCTCGACGATGGCCTCGCGCCGCCGCTGCACGAACACGTTGCGCAGCCGTCCGTCAGGGCTGACCGACTCCGCGTACACCACCGCATCGGCGCGGCCGAAACTGACGAACCGGCCCGGATCCATCGCTCGCAGATCAGAGCGCTCGCGCGCGTCCTGCGCGATGTGCTGTACCTCGCGGACTGCCCAGGGCGCCGCATCGAGCGCGAGCCATGCCGCAACGGCCGTGAGCAGCACCGCAAACGCGAGGATGGGCCGATACAGCCTCGCCGGCCCGATACCGCAGGCCATCAGGGCGTACATCTCGCTGTCGCGATACAAACGCCCCATCGCCAGCAGCACCGAAAGGAACAGGCCAACCGGGATCAGGATGGTGAGGTACTGAATGGTCGTCAGCATCATCACCTTCAACACTGCGTCTTTGGGAAACCTGTTCGCCGCCGCGTCGCCCAGGACCTCGGCGAACTGGCTCGTGACGAGAATCGCCAGGAGCACCAGCGTAACGGCCAGCCAGGCCTGGGCCGTTTCCCTGAAGACGTAGCGACTGGCGATAGTGGTCATGACCGCCGGCCCGCGGCAGCGCATGACCCGCCCTGGTCGCAGCCTTGCCATGCAATCGCGATGATCCGGTACACTACGTTGCGCCTGTGCGGGGGAGCGCGTAGTTGAAGACGCCCGGCTATCATCCGGGTCGCCCCGAGTGGCCGTCAAGCCGGTTACGCGATCGAATCTGCACGCAACAAACTGCAGACGGAGAGACGCATGCGTTTTCAGGTCAGGACCGCGACAGCTTCCCGGCAACGGGCGGCGTGCATCGTTCTTCCCGCTTTTTCCAGGGGCGCGCTCCCGCAGGCGACACGCGACGCTGATCGCGCCGCCAAAGGATTCATCCGCTCGATCATCGCGAGTGGCGATTTCAGCGGCGAGGCAGGAGCGACGCTGCTGCTGCCGAAAGTCCCGGGCCTCGCCTGCCCGCGCGTGCTCCTGGTCGGGCTTGGCGAGCGCGCAAAGTACGACCGGAAAGCCTGCCGCAAGGCCATGCGCAGCGCCTTCGCCGCCATCACCAGGACGCGCGCGGGCAACGTGGTGTCCTACCTCGGCACGGAATTGCCGCGCAACGCCGACGCCTATCGTTGCGCCCGCATCGCCATCGAGACCTGGTATGAGGCGAGCTACCGTTTTCTTGAAATGAAGACCCGCGATCGCAACAAGGGCAAGGTCAGACAGACCGCGATCGGGCTCGCCGCCACACGCGGGAACGCGGTCGAAGTCCGGCGCGGCATCGCGCACGGCCTCGCCGTCGGCAATGCCGTCTGGCTGGCACGCGACCTCGGCAACCTGCCGCCGAATCGCTGCACGCCGACCTACCTGATGCAACAGGCACGCGCCGTGGCGGGGCGTTTCCGGCGCCTGCACGTCCAGGTGCTGAACGAGCCGCAGATGCGCCGCCTCGGGATGGGCTCGCTGCTCTCGGTGACGGCCGGCAGCAGGCAACCCGCGCGCTTCATCATCCTGCGCTACCGCAGCGGACGAAAAGCCCGTTCGCCCGTCGTGCTCGTCGGGAAGGGAATCACCTTCGACACCGGCGGCATTTCGCTCAAGCCCGGCCCGCAGATGGACGAGATGAAGTACGACATGAGCGGTGCGGGCACCGTGCTGGCCGTGATGCAGGCGGTAGCCGAACTCGGGCTGCCCATCGACGTGGTCGGACTGATGCCGGCCTGCGAGAACATGCCTGGCGGCAATGCGACGCGCCCCGGCGACATCGTGCGCTCCATGTCGGGCCAGACGGTGGAGATCCTCAACACGGACGCGGAAGGCCGCCTGATACTCTGCGACGCGCTGAATTACGGGCTGAGGTTCAGGCCCGCCGCAATGATCGATATCTCAACCCTGACCGGCGCCTGCGTGGTGGCGCTCGGCAAGCTGCGCAGCGGCCTGATGTCGAACTCGGACGATCTGTCGAAGACCCTGCTCGAAGCGGGCGAGCTGGCGGACGACCCCGCATGGCGGCTGCCGCTCGACGAGGAGTACATGGATCAGCTGAAAAGCCCGTTTGCCGATGTGGCGAACATCGGCGGCCGGGACGCGGGCACGATCACCGCCGCCGCCTTCCTCTCGCGTTTTGTCGGCGAGACCGCTTGGGCCCACCTCGACATCGCCGGCACCGCATGGGTCACCTCGCCGCAGAAAGGCAGCACGGGGCGACCCGTGCCCATGCTGGTCGAGTATCTCCTCAATCAATAGGAGCTATCATGGGCCGGGCCGCCGCCCGGCCATCCCCGAGCTGGAACCAACCCTTGCCAGACCCCGGTCGTGTTGATTTCTATGTCCTCACAGGGCCCCAGACGACGGCCAGGCTGGCCTTCGTCTGCCGCCTCGCCGAGAAGGCCTATCGGCTCGATCACCGCGTCCACGTGCAGGCGGGTTCCTCCGCCCAGGCCGCCGAACTCGATGAGCTGCTCTGGACTTTCCGGCAGGGAAGTTTTGTCCCCCATGAGGTGATGCAACCGGGCCAGCCGGTGCGCGCACGGGTCACGATCGGCCTCGATGAGCCGCCGGAGGCCGATGTGTTGATCAACCTCACGGACCATATCCCGCCGTTCGAGGGACGTTTCGCCCGCGTGGTGGAAATCGTCGATGAGTCCGCCGACGGGCGGCAACTCGCCCGCGAGCGCTACCGCGGTTACCAGCAACTCGGTCGCGAGACCACCACCCACAGGATCGGCGAGCCATGACGGAGAAAAAGATCCCGGTGCTGACCGAGATGGTCGCAGGCCCGGGCGAGAAGATCTGGCCGTCGGCGCAGGTGACACCGGAGGAACTCGCGGAATTGCAGTCGCGCATTGCCACACGTGGCTACGCGCTGATGGAGCGGCTGCTGCACGAGTCGCTGCGTGAGATGGAGGCCAACCTCTTCGCCGACGTGATCGGCCGTCTGCGCAGCGAACTGCCCGACCTGATCGAGGACGCGCTGCACGAGCATTTTGCCGACCACGGCGCCCGGCGCCCGGAATCAGGCTGAGCCATGGACAAGACCTACCAACCGGCCGCCATCGAGCGGCGGGTCTACCAGCGCTGGGAAGAAAGCGGCTTTTTCGCCGCGACCGGCGACGGCCCCGCCTATTGCATCATGATCCCGCCGCCGAACGTGACGGGCACGCTGCACATGGGCCACGCTTTTCAGCACACGCTGATGGACGCCCTCACGCGCTACCACCGCATGCTCGGCTGCCGGGCGCTGTGGCAGCCGGGAACCGATCACGCCGGCATTGCCACGCAGATGGTGGTCGAACGCCAGCTCGACGCCGAAGGCAAACGCCGCCAGGACATCGGGCGCGACGCGTTCGTGGAGCGGGTCTGGCAATGGAAGTCGCAGTCCGGCGACACGATCTGCCGGCAGATGCGCCGCCTGGGCGACTCGGTGGACTGGTCGCGCGACCGCTTCACCATGGACCCGGAACTCTCCCATGCGGTTACCGAGGTCTTCGTGCGCCTGCACGAGGAAGGGCTCATCTACCGCGGCAAACGCCTGGTGAACTGGGATCCGGTCCTGCACACGGCCCTGTCGGACCTCGAAGTCCTGTCAGAACCTGAGCAGGGCTCGCTCTGGCACCTGCGCTACCCGCTCGCCGACGCCGACGGCCATCTCGTGGTGGCCACAACCCGTCCCGAGACGATGCTCGGGGATACCGCCGTTGCGGTGCATCCGCAGGACGGGCGATATACCGCGCTGATCGGCCGTCGCATCCGCCTGCCGCTCACCAACCGCCTGATACCGATCATCGCGGATGAGCACGTCGACCCCGCTTTCGGCTCGGGCTGCGTCAAGATCACGCCCGGCCACGACTTCAACGACTACGAAATCGGCCGCCGGCACGATCTCGCCCTCATCAATGTCTTCGACCGTAACGCCCATATCACGCGCGGTGAGGCGACCGGCGAGATGGACGTCGGCATTCCCGCAGAACTCGTCGGGCTCGACCGCTTCGCGGCGCGCGCCCGTGTCATCGAACGGCTGCAGGCCGACGGGCTCGTGGAAAAAATCGAACCGCACACGCTGCCCGTGCCCCGGGGCGACCGCAGCGGCGCCGTGCTGGAGCCCTGGCTCACCGACCAGTGGTACGTGCGGGTCGCCCCGCTCGCCGCACCCGCCATCGAGGCGGTCGAGGACGGGCGCATCCGCTTCGTGCCCGACAACTGGGCACGCACCTATTTCCAGTGGATGCGCAATATCCAGGACTGGTGCATCAGCCGCCAGCTGTGGTGGGGACATCGCATCCCGGCCTGGTACGACGACGACGGCAACGCCTATGTCGGGCGGAGCGAGACCGAGGTGCGCGCACGCCACGGTCTCGACGCCGGCGTCCGCCTGAGCCAGGACGAAGACGTGCTCGACACCTGGTTTTCCTCCGCGCTCTGGCCCTTTTCCACGCTCGGCTGGCCGCGAGCGACGCCTGAACTCGGCTTCTTCTACCCGACCAGCGTGCTCGTCACCGGTTTCGACATCATTTTTTTCTGGGTCGCCCGCATGATCATGATGGGGCTGAAGTTCGCCGGAGACGTGCCATTCCGCGAGGTCTACATCACGGGCCTGATCCGCGACGAGAACGGCGAGAAGATGTCGAAGTCCAAGGGCAACATCCTCGACCCGCTCGACCTCATCGACGGTGTGGACCTGCAAACGCTGGTCGCCAAGCGCACCAGCGGGTTGATGCAGCCGCACCTGCGGCCACGCATCGAGAAAGCGACCCGCAAGCAGTTCCCTCAGGGCATCCCGGAGTTCGGCACCGACGCGCTGCGTTTCACGTTCGCTGCACTCGCCAGCACCGGCCGCGATATCCGCTTCGACCTCAGCCGTACCGAGGGCTATCGCAATTTCTGCAACAAGCTGTGGAATGCCACACGCTTTGTGCTGATGAACGTCGAAGGGCACGCCCTCGCCGCGGGCGGCGACGCCGCGACCAGCCTACCCGATCGCTGGATCCGTTCGCGCCTCGGCCGGGCGGTGGCGACCGTCAAGGAACAGCTGGCGGCGTATCGCTTCGATCTCGCGGCCCGGGCGCTCTATGAGTTCACCTGGAACGAGTACTGCGACTGGTATCTCGAACTGACCAAGCCCGTGCTGCAGGAGGGTGGCGCGGCACCAGCCGAACAGGCCCTGACCCGCCGCGCCCTGATCGACGTGCTCGAGGCGCTGTTGCGCGCATTGCACCCGCTGATGCCCTTCATCACCGAAGAACTCTGGCAACGGGTCAGGCCGTTGTCCGGCGCAACCGGGCCCACCGTTATGCTGCAGCCCTACCCCTGCGTCGACGAGTATCCGGCCGACGACGCCGCCGAGGCGGAAATGGCCTGGCTGCAGGCCTTCGTGCTCGGCCTGCGCCAGATCCGCGGCGAAATGGACATCGCTCCGGCGCGGCCACTGCCCGTGCTGCTGCAGGATGCCTCCGCCGAGGATCGCCGGCGCGTTGCCGCCCACGCGCACCTGCTGCGGCAACTGGCCAGGACCGAAAGCATCGACGTCCTCGACCCCGGCACGGAACCGCCGGTTGCAGCGACCGCGCTGCTGGGCGCCATGCGCATACTCGTGCCCATGGCCGGGCTCATCGACGTCGCCGGCGAGCGCGAGCGCCTCGGCAAGGCACTCGCACGGGCGCAGGCGGACCGGCAACGCATCGAAGGCAAGCTCGGTAATCGCCAGTTCACCGACAATGCGCCGCCCGCCGTCGTGGCGGGCGAGCGCGAGAAGCTCGCCAATACCCGCCGCGAGATCGCCCAGCTCGAAGAGCAGATCGCCCGCCTCGACCGGCTCGGCTGACCAGCCCCGGGGCGGCGTATCTGCCGGATCGCAGCCAGCCGCTTTGCCGGCGCCCTTTTCCGGGAGCCTGCCGGCCCGTAGACTGGACGGCTGCAATGCCGTTCCGGACATAAGACTGCAGCGACCGCGGACATGACGACGAAACAGCCCGAACCAGCCCTCGCGCGCACCACCGCCCCTGCCCGACAGGGGCTGTACAACCCCGCCTTCGAGCACGAAGCCTGCGGCGTCGGCTTCGTCGTGGACATCAAGGGACGCAAATCACACCGCATCCTCGAACAGGCGATCGAGATCCTGCGCAATCTCGATCATCGCGGTGCCTGCGGCTGCGAAGCCAACACCGGCGACGGCGCCGGAGTGCTGCTGCAGATGCCGCACCGGTTCTTCGCTGGAGTCTGCGAAGAGGCGAACATCAACCTGCCGCCCCCGGGGCAGTACGGTTGCGGCCTGGTGTTCTTCCCGCGCGATGTCGGCAAGCGGCGCAAGCTCGAGCAGAAGTTCCAGCAGATCGTGCAGTCGGAGGGCCAGTCGATCCTCGGCTGGCGCACGGTACCGACCCGTAACCGGTCGCTTGGCGACACAGCACGCGCATCAGAGCCCTTCATCCGCCAGGTCTTCATCGGCCGCGACCCGCAGCTGGCCGACGAAATGGCGTTCGAGCGCAAGCTCTTCGTCATCCGCAAGCGCGCCTACAGTGAAATCCGCACCTCGACGCTCGATGGCGCCGAGAGCTGGTACCTCTGCAGCCTGTCGTTCAAGACGCTGGTCTACAAGGGCATGCTGCTCACCGAGCAGCTGACCGACTACTTTCCGGACCTCACCGATCCGGCGATGGAAACCGCGCTCGCGCTGGTGCACTCGCGCTTCTCGACGAACACCTTCCCGAGCTGGGACCGTGCCCATCCGTACCGCTATCTCGCCCACAACGGCGAGATCAACACCCTGCGCGGCAACATCAACTGGATGAAGGCGCGCGAGGCTCGCTTTGCCTCGGCAATTTTCGGCGAGGACATGCAGAAGATCCCGCCGATCGTGAACCCGAACGGCAGCGACTCGGCGATGTTCGACAACGTGCTCGAACTGCTGGTGCTGGCCGGCCGCTCGCTGCCGCACGCCGTCATGATGATGATTCCGGAGCCGTGGTCGAACCACGCCGGGATGGACGACGCCAAGCGGGCGTTCTACCAGTACCACTCCAGCCTGATGGAGCCCTGGGACGGGCCGGCCTCGATCGCCTTCACCGATGGGCAGCTGATCGGCGCCGTGCTCGATCGCAACGGCCTGCGTCCCTCGCGCTACTACGTGACGAAGGACGGGCTCGTGGTCATGGCCTCCGAGGCCGGCGTGCTCGACATCCCGCCCGCGGACATCCTGACGAAGGGCCGGCTGCAGCCCGGCCGCATGTTCCTGGTCGACACCGTGCAGGGACGCATCGTCGACGACGAGGAGATCAAGCAAACGGTGGCAAACGAGCGTCCCTACCGCCAGTGGCTCGACGAGCACCTGGTGCACCTCGACGACCTGCCGGCCGCACCGGAAGTGCCGGCGCCCGATCACGACACCCTGCAACAGCGGCAGGTCGCCTTCGGCTACACCTTCGAGGACCAGCGGCTGCTCCTCACGCCCATGGCCCGCGACGGCGTCGAGGCGGTCGGCTCCATGGGCAACGACACGCCGCTCGCCGCCCTGTCCGGGCGCCCGCGCCTGCTCTACGACTACTTCAAGCAGCTGTTCGCGCAGGTCACGAACCCGCCCATCGATTGCATCCGCGAGGAGATCATCACCGCGGCCGAGGTGTGGCTCGGTTCCGAGGGCAACCTGCTCGAGCCGCAGCCGGCCGACTGCCGGCGCGTGGAACTGCCAGGGCCGGTGCTCACCAACGAGCAGTTCGCCCGGCTGCGCCGGCTGGATCTGCCCGGCATCCGCGCTGGTGTGCTGCCAAGCCTGTTTCGCGTGGCGCGCGGCGAGAAGGGCATGGTCGCGGCCATGGAGGAACTGCGCAAGCGCGCCCGGCGCATGATCGATGAGGAAGGGCTGAACGTGCTCATCCTCAGCGACCGCGGCGTCAACCGCGAACTGGCACCCATCCCCGCCCTGCTCGCCGTCTCGGGCCTGCACCATTACCTGATCCGCGAGGGCCGGCGTACGCGGGTGAGCCTCGTCCTCGAGACCGGAGAAGCACGCGAGGTACACCATTTCGCACTGCTCATCGGCTACGGCTGCAGTGCTGTCAACCCGTATCTCGCCTTCGAAACGATCGACGGCATGCTGCACGACGGGATGCTCACCGGCCTCGACCACAAGAGCGCCTGCAAGAACTTCGTCAAGGCCGCCACCAAGGGCGTGGTCAAGGTGATGTCGAAGATGGGCATCTCGGCGGTGCAGAGCTACCACGGCGCACAGGTCTTCGAGGCAATTGGCCTGCGCCAGGATGTCATCGACGAGTATTTCACCTGGACACCTTCGCGCGTCGGCGGCATCGGCATCGACGTGGTGGCCCGCGAAGTATTGCTGCGCCACCGGGCCGCGTTCCCGGCGCGCCAGGTCGACGGGTACGCGCTGCCCCCGGGCGGCCTCTACCAGTGGCGCGCCGACGGCGAGCACCACCTGTTCAACCCCGAGTCGGTGCACCGGTTGCAGAAGGCGGTGCGCACGGGCAGCTACGCGGTCTACAAGGCGTACGCACAACTGATCGACGACCAGTCGCGGCAGAAGAGCACCCTGCGTGGATTGCTCGACTTCGTGTCCCGCCGCCGGGTGCCGCTCGACGAGGTCGAGCCGGTCGAGAGCATCCTGCGGCGGTTCAAGACCGGCGCCATGTCATATGGCTCCATCAGCCAGGAGGCACACGAGACTCTCGCCATCGCCATGAACCGCATCGGCGGCAAGTCCAACACCGGCGAGGGTGGCGAAGCCCCAGAGCGCTACCAGCCGCTGCCGAACGGCGACTCGAAGAACTCCGCGATCAAGCAGGTCGCCTCGGGGCGCTTCGGCGTAACCAGCGAGTACCTGGTCAACGCCCGCGAACTGCAGATCAAGATGGCGCAGGGCGCCAAGCCTGGTGAGGGCGGTCAGCTGCCCGGCACCAAGGTCTACCCCTGGATCGCCAAGACGCGGCATACCACCGCCGGCGTCGGGCTGATCTCGCCACCACCGCACCACGACATCTACTCGATCGAGGACCTGGCCGAACTGATCCACGATCTGAAGAACGCCAATCGCGAGGCGCGTATCAGCGTCAAGCTGGTGGCCGAGATCGGTGTCGGCACGATTGCCGCGGGCGTCGCCAAGGCGCATGCGGATGTGGTGCTGATCAGCGGCCATGACGGTGGCACTGGTGCATCACCGCGCACGTCCATTGCCCACGCCGGCCTGCCCTGGGAGCTGGGGCTTGCGGAAGCGCACCAGACGCTGGTGCTGAACAACCTTCGCAGCCGCATCACGGTGGAAACCGACGGCCAGCTCAAGACCGGGCGTGACGTGGTCGTGGCGGCGCTCCTCGGCGCCGAGGAATTCGGCTTTGCGACGGCTCCTCTCGTCGCCATGGGCTGCGTGATGATGCGGGTGTGCCACCTCAACACCTGCCCGACCGGCGTCGCGACCCAGGACCCGCGGCTGCGCGAGCGCTTCGCGGGCAAGCCGGAGCACGTGATCAACTTCATGCGCTTCATCGCCCAGGACGTGCGCGAGCACATGGCGGAGCTCGGCTTCCGCCGCATCGACGAGATGATCGGCCGGGTCGACCGGCTCGAACCGCGCCGGGCGATCGATCACTGGAAGGCCAAGGGCTTCGACTTCAGCAACATCCTCTACCAGCCCGACCTCGGCCCGGAGGTCGGCCGTTTCTGCCAGATTCCGCAGGATCATGGCCTCGACAAGTCGCTCGATCTCACGCAGCTGCTCGACATCTGCCGCCCCGCCATCGAGCGCGGCGCACAGGTCAGCGCAGAATTGCCCATCCGCAACGTCAACCGCGTGGTCGGGACCATCACCGGCAGCGAGGTCACCCGGCGCTGGGGCGCGAAGGGACTGCCGCACGACACGATCCGCATCCGGTTCAGCGGCTCGGCCGGCCAGAGCTTCGGCGCGTTCATGCCGAAGGGCATGACCTTTTCACTCGAAGGGGACGCCAACGACTACTGCGGCAAGGGACTGTCGGGCGGCAAGATCATCGTCTTCCCGCCGGCGCAGGCGAGCTTCCGCGCGGAAGAGAACATCATCGTCGGCAACGTCGCCCTCTACGGCGCCACCAGCGGCGAGGCCTACATCTGCGGCATGGCCGGCGAGCGTTTCGCCGTTCGCAATAGCGGCGCCGATGCCGTGGTCGAGGCCGTGGGCGACCACGGCTGCGAGTACATGACCGGCGGGCGCGTGGTCGTCCTCGGGCCCACCGGGCGCAATTTCGGTGCCGGCATGTCCGGCGGCATCGCCTACGTGCTCGACGAGACGGGTTCCTTCCCCGCCGCGCTCAACGGCCAGATGGTCGGCACCGAGCCGCTGCAGGACGCCGAGGAGATCGCCGCCCTGCGAACGATGATCGAGCGGCATCTCGCGCACACGGCCAGCACAAGGGCGCGCGCCGTGCTGGAGGACTGGGAGCGCTGCGTCACACGCTTCGTCAAGGTCATTCCGCGCGACTACCAGCGAATGCTCTCGTGCATCCGGCGCGCGCACGAGCAGGGCCTGACCGGCGATGAAGCCATCATGGTGGCCTTCGAGGAGAACGCGCGCGATCTCGCGCGCGTGGGCGGTAACTGACATGGGCAAGCCCACCGGATTCATCGAGTTCCTGCGCGAGTTGCCGGTCGATCGCACCCCGCGCGAGCGCATTCGCGACTGGGCCGAGTTCCACCATCAGCTGGAGGATAAGCGGCTGCGCCAGCAGGCCGCACGCTGCATGGACTGCGGTATACCGTTCTGCCACACGGGCCGGATCATCAACGGCGCAGCCGCCGGCTGCCCCATCAACAACCTGATCCCAGAGTGGAACGACCTGGTCTACCGCGGCCTGTGGCGCGACGCGCTGGCACGCCTGCTCAAGACCAACAACTTCCCGGAGTTCACCGGGCGGGTCTGCCCCGCGCCCTGCGAGGGCTCGTGCGTGGTCGGCATTCACGCCCCGCCGGTGACGATCAAGAACATCGAGGCCACCATCATCGACCGCGCCTGGGACGACGGCTGGATCGTACCCTCGCCGCCGCGCGCGCGTACGGGCAAGAAGGTCGTGGTCATCGGCTCGGGCCCGACCGGGCTGGCCGCTGCCGACCAGCTCAACCGGGCCGGCCACCAGGTCACCGTGCTGGAACGCGATGACCGGCCGGGCGGGCTGCTCATGTACGGGATTCCGAACATGAAACTCGACAAGCGCGAGGTCGTCGAGCGGCGGCTGCGGCTGATGGAGGAAGAAGGCATCAAGTTCATCTGCAACGCGCACGTCGGCGAGAACGTCGAGGCGCTGCTGCTGCTGAGGGATTTCGACGCCACCGTAATCTGTACCGGCGCCACCCAGCCGCGTGACCTGGCGGTGGAAGGCCGCTCGCTCAAGGGCATTCACTTCGCGATGGATTATCTCCGTGCCAGTACCCAGGCGCTGCTCGCGGGGGCGCCGGACGCCTGCCCGATCCACGCCCGCGGCAAAGACGTGATCGTGATCGGCGGCGGGGACACCGGCACGGACTGCGTGGCAACCGCCATGCGCCAGTCATGCCGGACCCTGACCCAGCTCGAGATCCTGCCAAGACCGCCACCGGACCGTGCCGGCGACAACCCCTGGCCCGAATGGCCGCGCGTGTACCGTCTCGACTACGGGCAGGAGGAAGCCTCCGCCCGCTTCGGCGCGGATCCCCGCGGGTACCTCACGACCGCCAGAAAATTCAGCGGCGACGAACAGGGACAGGTGCAGCAACTGGTAACGGTGGAAGTCGGCTGGGAGAAGGACGCCCACGGCCAGTTCGTCATGCAGGAGCGCCCCGGCAGCGAGCAGGCACGGCCCGCCCAGCTCGTACTGCTCGCCATGGGTTTCACTGGCCCGGAACAGCCGCTGCTGGCCGAACTGGGCGTCGAGGTCGATGCACGCAGCAATGTGCGTGCCGAGCACGAAAAATACGCCACCAACGTGCCGGGCGTATTCGCTGCCGGCGACTGCCGTCGCGGGCAGAGCCTGGTCGTGTGGGCCATCAACGAGGGCCGCGGCGTCGCGCGCGAAGTCGACCGTTTCCTGATGGGCAGCACTGACCTGCCCTGATCCCGCGGCGAACTCCGCGGTGCCGGTGCCCGGCCCGGGCGCGGTCCTGCGCAGCCCGGACCCCGGGCTATGTCAAATCCGCGCTGCGCAGAGGCCGGTGACGCGGCCGCCGATTGCCGCAGGTGTGCCGGCAATCACGGTTCAGGCTATTCCTTCCTGACACGATCCCGGTTCCAGCGGGATGTGGGCATGGCGTTTGTCATTCTGTCAACGGGCACGATCACCCGATCGCGTCTGCATACGTTCCGGATCAGCACGCTGCTGCTGAGTGCCGGTCTGGTGCTATTGCTGACGCTGGCCGGCGCCCTGCGTGTCGGCTACACCTACGGGCGTGCCGCCCCGGCCGTTGCCGCTGCAGCCTCGGCGGTGCCGGATGCTTCGTACACCGAGTTCCTCGAGCGCCCGGAAGGCCGCGCGCTGATCGAGCGGATCGGCACCCTGTCGGGACGCGTGATCCAGCTCGAGACCGAAGCGCAGGCGCTCGCGGCACGCATCGGACTGATTCAGGACATCGGGCGCCGCACAGGCCGCCCCGGCGCCCCCGCCGCGGCCGACAGCACCGGCACTTCCGCTGCAGTCCCGGCCGGCCCGAGTGGCGGACCGTTCCTCCCGGCGCCACCGGACGCCGATGCGCCAGCCGCCGCGGCCGGCAGCCGCGAACCTCCCGGCCTCCGCCGCCTGGAGCGCGAACTCGAGCAACTGGACGCCACTCTCGACCTGCTCGCGAGTGCGACGATGCCGCTGGAACTTGCCGGGATGGCGTTCCCGAGCCGCTTGCCGGTCAATGCGCCGCGGATCACCTCGGGCTTCGGCCTGCGCATGGATCCGATGACCCGCCGGCGCGCACGGCACACCGGCATCGACTTCGCCGCCCCGCGCAACTCGCTGATCAGGGCCGCCGGCGGCGGCCGCGTGGTGTTCGCCGGTTACCGTTCCGCGTACGGCAACACCGTGGAGATCGACCACGGCAACGGGCTCGCGACCCGCTACGCGCACGCTTCGCGCCTGCTGGTCCGGCGCGGCGAGATCGTCCTGCCCGCGCAAGCGATCGCAGCGGTCGGCTCCACCGGTCGGTCGACAGGCCCACACGTGCATTTCGAGGTCCTGCGCAACGGCAGGCCGGTCGAGCCGAGAGATTTTCTGCACCCTACGGACACCTGAGGTCGCGGGAACCCATGGCCGGATTCGCCAGCCACGATACGCAGCGCCTGACCCGGGCCAGCCTGGAGCTGGTGACGAGTCGTGCGCGCCGTCGCAACCTGGTGGCGGTGGCGATGGCGATGGCGCTGGCTGTGACCGCGGCGATCGCCATCCGGCAAGCGGATCCCATTGGTCGCACCGATCTGCGCGAGCATAACCGGCAGCTGCAGGGTGAGTTCGAGCGCGCGCGGCTGGAACTCAGCGTGGAGCGTGCCACGCGTGCCGACCTGGAGCGGCAGATCCTGGAACTGAACCGGCGCATCGCGGAACTGAACCAGCAGCTGGAGTTCCTGAACTCACGCGCGGACAGGAAATCGACGCTCAGGCAGCCACCGCGTCCGCCGGCCGGGCCACGGCAAGGTTGACCCGCTTGCTCTTCCGCCGTCGCAACCGTCAGATCGAAGTCACGCGGCTCTCCAGCCTGGTCGCCCCGAACGTGCGCATCCGGGGCGACATCGTCTTCTCCGGCGGGCTGCGCGTGGACGGCGCTGTCGAGGGCAACGTCCTCGGCAACGACAACGACCACTGCCTGCTGGTGTTGAGCAGCCAGGGCAGCATCCGTGGCAACGTCCGCGTGTACGACGCCGTGATCAACGGCACGATCGAAGGCAACCTGGAAGTCGAGCACTTCGTCGAGCTGCAGGCCGGCGCGCGGATCACCGGCAACATCGTCTATCGCCAACTGCAGATGGACTGCGGCGCCACGGTGGAGGGCACGCTCGAGCGCCTTGGCGACGCGCCGGAGCCGGCGGGCGAGAACGTCGTGGATCTCAACCCGGCGGCCCGCGCAACGGGCGCCGGCTCCTGATGCACCGCCGGGCCTCGCGCCGGCCCTGCTCCCCGATTCCCGATGCGACCCGGGAATCCGCTCCGGTTGCACGCAGGCCCTGAACCCGCAGCATTGCAGCGGCCCGTCGCGCCGCCGGCGGACAATCTGTGCCCCAGTTCTTACCCGCCCGGCACGCGGCTGGGGCAACATGCCGTGATATCTTGGCCTCGGACTTTTCCGTGTCGGTTATACGGACGGACACAGGCATGGCAGAGCGGCTTGCGGCGGTACCGGGCGACGCCCGCCAGTCCCGGGCGCGCGCGCTCGTCGAGCAGGCCATCCGCGAGGTGGGCCAGGTCATTCTGGGCAAGCCCGACGAGATTCGCCTCGCCATCACCTGCCTGCTCTCGCGCGGTCACCTGCTGATCGAAGACGTTCCCGGCGTCGGCAAGACCCTCCTTGCGCGCAGCCTCGCCGCCGTACTCGGGTTGTCGTTCCGCCGCATCCAGTTCACCAGCGACCTGCTGCCCGCTGACATCATCGGCGCGTCCGTGTTCGACCGGGAACGCGGGCGCTTCGAGTTTCAGTCCGGGCCACTGTTCGCGCAGGTCATCCTCGCCGACGAAGTCAATCGCGCTACGCCGAAGGCGCAGAGCGCCCTGCTCGAAGCGATGGAGGAACAACAGGTCAGCGTGGATGGAGTGACCCACGCGCTGCCGTCGCCGTTCTTCGTGATTGCCACGCAGAACCCCGTGCACCAGGTCGGCACGTTCCCGCTGCCGGAGTCGCAGCTGGATCGCTTCCTCATGCGCATCGGGCTTGGCTATCCGCCCGAGACGCTGGAACGCAAACTGCTGCGCGGCACTGACCGGCGCGAGTTGCTCGGCGAGCTGCGCCCGGTGATGGGGCTTCCCGAACTCAGCGAACTGCAGGCGGCGACGCGCACCGTCCACCTGAGCGACGCCGTGCTCGACTACGTGCAGGCCCTCGTGCGATTCACCCGCGTGTCGCCCCAGTTCGAAACCGGCCTGTCGCCACGCGCCGCGGTGGATCTCGTCGCCGCGGCCCGCTGCTGGGCACTGGTCAGTGGTCATCCGGGCGTTTATCCGGAAGACGTGCAGGCGGTGTTCGCGGCGGTCGCAGGGCACCGGCTGCGACGGCGCGGCGAAGCCGCATTCGAGGCGACGGACTGCGCCCCGGCGGTGCTCGCCGAGGTCGCCATTCCCTGAGCGCCACCGCCGTGACAGGGACCACGACCGGGTTCGATCATGCGCACGGCATGGGCCAGGCTCCGCGACGGGGCCGCTGAGCGCGCGCGCCGCTGGGCCCGCCGCCGCCAGGGTGCCGACCCGGCGCGCCTGCGGCTCGCGAGCGAACGCATCTACATCCTGCCGACCGCGCCCGGGCTCATCTATGCGGCGATGCTGGTGACGATGCTCGCCGGCTCGATGAACTACAACAACAACCTCGCCTTCGCGCTGACCTTCCTGCTCACCAGCGTCGGCATCGTCGCCATCTACCATACGCACCGCACTCTCGCCGGCCTGAAGGTCGATTTTCTCGGTGCCGAGCCGGTCTTCGCGGGAGATCTCCTGCGCGTCCGCTTTGCGCTCGTCAACGACGCACCCCAGGCGCGCGACGAGATCTTCCTCGACTGGTCCGGCTGCATTGAGGTCGCGGGAGGCGTAGCGCCCGGGAGTTCGCGCACGGTCGCGGTGCCCTTGCCGACCACCGCGCGCGGGCCCCGAACGCTCCCGGCGCTGCGGCTGAGCACACGTGCACCGCTCGGACTGATGCGCGCCTGGGCCTGGGTGCACCTCGACGAGCGCCCGATCGTGTACCCGCGGCCGGTGGCGCGCGCGGCCGCGATCCGCAGCCCCGACATCGACATGCCCGCGGCAGGCCGGCGCGAGGGTGGCGAGGACGATTTCGCCGGCCTGCGCAGCTACCAGCCCGGCGATTCGCCGCGGCGCATCGCCTGGAAGAGCTACGCGCGCACCGGCGAACTGCTGGCGCGGGAGTTCCGCGGCGGGATGCGGGAAGAGCCGTTGTGGATCGACTGGGACTCGGTGGCCACCAGCGACACCGAAGAGCGCGTGGCGCAACTCGCCCGGCTGGTCATTGACGCCTTCGAGACCGGCCGGACCTGGGGACTACGGGGACCGGAGATCCGGCTGCCGCCCGCCAACGGCCGCGACCAGTTGCATCTTTGCCTGCGCGCCCTCGCGACGGCCGGCCTGCCGGGGACGCCCGGGTGATGGCAGCGCACGCCAGCGGCCGCACCCGGGAGCGACGCCAGGTGGCCTGGGCCGCCTCGGCGATCGTGTTCGGCGGCGCACCGCACCTTTTCGCGGTCGCGCCCTGGGTGTCCCTGCTCGTGCTCGCCATGGCCATCTGGCGCATCGGCGCCGCCGCGCGCGGCTGGCGACTGCCGTCGCTCTGGGTGCGCATCCCGGTAACGCTGCTCGGCTTCGCCGCGGTGCTTCTCACCTATCGCAGCGTATCCGGCGTGGAAGCCGGTTCCGCGCTGCTGCTGGTGATGGCGGGGCTGAAGCTGATGGAAACGCGCGACGAACGGGACCGCATTCTGGTGGTGCTCATCGGGTACTTCCTGCTGTTCGCGGTGTTCCTGCGCGAACAGGCGATCTGGTCGACCGGCTGGCTGGCGTTCGGCGCCATGGGAATCACCCTGGCCCTGGCGCAGACCGTGCGCCGGGAACGGCTGCTGACCGTACCCGCCGCGGTCACCCTGGCCGGACGCCTGCTGCTCCAGGCCCTGCCGCTGGCGGCGATCCTCTTCGTGCTGTTCCCGCGGATTCCGGGGCCGTTCTGGGCCATACCCGGCGCGAACCTCGCCGGCACCAGCGGCTTGTCCGGGGAAATCCGGCCGGGCGACATCACCGAACTCAGCCTGTCCGACGAGGTCGCCTTTCGGGTGCGTTTCGAGGGGCCCACTCCGCCCGCGCAGTCGCTGTACTGGCGCGGCCCGGTGCTCGAGCGCTTCGACGGGCGGGCATGGACCGCAGCACCGCTGCCCGCCCGTCCGCGAGCGCCGCCGGCACATGGGGCACGAGGTGCCGAGTTCGGCTATCAGATGATCCTCGAACCCCATGGAGAGCGCTGGCTGCTGGCACTGGAGACACCGTTGCGCTGGTCGCTGCCGCGCGCAGCGCTGGGCCCGGGCCTCGAACTGCTGAGCGCCGAGCCGTTGCGCGAGCGCATCGGCTACCGGGTGCGCTCGGCAACCGGCGGCATCGGCGCAGTCACTGCCAGCGCAGAGACGCTTGCGACCAACCTGCGCCTGCCCGCGGGTCGCAATCCGCGCACCTCCGCCCTCGCCCGCGAACTGCGCGCACAGGCGCCCGGCGAGCGCGCGTTTCTCGATCGGCTGCTACGGCGGTTTGCCACCGAACCGTTCCACTACTCGCTCAGCGCCCCGCCGCTCGGCGCAGAATCCGTCGACGAGTTTCTGTTCGACGTACGCGTCGGGTTCTGCGAGCACTACGCCTCCGCACTGGCGGTACTGCTACGTGCCGGTGGCGTGCCGGCCCGCGTGGTCGTCGGTTACCAGGGCGCGGAACGCAATCCCTTCGGTGATTACTGGATCGTGCGCCAGGCCAACGCCCACGCCTGGGTCGAGGCCTGGCTGGACGGCGCGTGGCAGCGCGTCGATCCGACGGCCGCCGTGGCGCCGGAGCGCATCGAGCGAGGCTATGCGGAGACACTCGCCGCCACGCCGCGCGTCGCCGAGCGGCTCTGGCGTTCGAATGCCTACATCAACCGCCTCGTGCTGTCCTGGGACGCCGCCAACGCCGCCTGGGACCGCTGGGTGCTCGCCTTCGGCCCGGCGACACAGGACGAATTGCTGCTGGCGCTGGGGTTCGACGTACCCCACACCGTGCAGCTCAGCGGGCTCGCCGCGGGCGCAACCGCGATCTGCCTCATCGTCCTGGCGATCGCGCTGCGCCATCGCGCCCCCCGGCACAGGGATCCCGCGGCGCGCCACTACGGCAGGCTCTGCCGGAGACTGGCCACCGCTGCCCGCCCGCGCGCCCCGGGTGAAACCGCGGAGCACTACGCCGAGGCGGTAGCCGCCGCGCGACCCGATCTGGCCACCGAGGCGCGGCGCATCACCGCCATGTACCTGCGACTGCGCTACGGTGGCCCCGGCCCCGAGGGCCTGGAACGCGAACTGGCGGCGGCGGTCAGTGCGTTTCGCCCGCGGCCGGCTCACGCACCCCGCTGAACAGCCAGGCGCCCGCGATGAAAAGCACCAGCAGCGCAAGCACACCAAGCCGCTGGCTTCCCGTGACCAGGGCCACGACCCCGGCCAGTACCGGCCCGATGATGGCCGCGAACTTGCCGAGCATGTTGTAGAAGCCAAAGTACTCGCCCGTCTGCCCGGGCGGGACCAGACGCGCGAAGAAAGAGCGGCTCAGGCTTTGGACGCCGCCCTGCACGAGGCCGATCGCGATCGCCAGCGCGTAGAACTCCGCGGCCGAGTCGATGAAGACCGCCGCCACCGTCGCCGCCACGTACACGGCGAGGCCGAGGTAGATCCCGGCGCGCGTCCCGATCCATTCCGCCAGCTGACCGAAGGCGAGCGCGGCGGGAAACGCCACGAAGTTGGTCACCAGCATCGCAAGAATGAGATCCGTGGTGGTCAGCCCGAGCGCGAGGCCGTAGTCGACCGCCATCTTGATGATGGTGTACACGCCGTCGATGTAGAGCCAGTACGCGACCAGGAAACGCCACAACTGTGGCTGGCTGCGCACACGGCGCAGCGTCCCGGCCAGTTGCCGGAAGCCCGACACGAGCGCCCCCGGGCCGGCGGCGCCGGGCTGGCTGTCGCGCACCCACAGCGCCAGCGGCACCGAGAAGGCGAGCCACCACGCAGCAACCAGCGCGAATGAGAGCCGCATGGCGTCATTGGCCGAACCAAGCCCGAACGTCGTCGGCCGCGTAACCATGACGACCGTCAGCGCAAACAGCAACGCACCGCCGAGGTAACCGAGCCCGTAGCCGTACGCCGACACGCGGTCGTAGTCGGCCGGCGGAGCAACGTCGACCAGCAGCGAGTCATAGAGCGCGTTGGCGGCGGCGAATGCGACCGAGGCGAGCACGTAGAGCGCAAGGGCGAGACTCCATCCGCCGGCGCCCACCGAGCCGAGCGCCGCGGTTGCGAGCACACCGAGGCCGGTGATCCACAGCAGCCCGCTCTTGCGCCCCCCCCTGCCGTCCGCCAGCGCGCCGATCAGCGGTGCAGCGAGGGCGACCAGCAGGCTCGCAGCGCCGTTGGCGAGACCGAGGCGAAAGGTGCCGACGTTCGAGGGCGCGCCGTCGTTCCAGTAGCCGGCAAGCATCACCGGCACGAAGGCAGTCATCACCGCAAGCGCGAACGCCGAGTTGGCCCAGTCATAGAGCGCCCAGCCCAGTACCGGGCGCCGGGTCCACAGCCGGCCAGACGCGCCTTGAGTCAACCGGAAGGCTGCCGGCTGTCGAGAGGGCACGCCAGAAGCACGGCGTCCTCGCTGCCGAAGCTCGCCCGATAGTAGTGCCGGCGCACGCCGACACGCTCGAAGCCGTAGTTCGCGTACAGCGCCAGCGCCGCTTCGTTCGACGGGCGCACCTCCAGGTGCATGCGTTCGGCGCCGGCACTGACTGCGCGCTGCATGACCACCTCGAGGAGCCGTCGGCCGTGGCCGCGACGGCGCTCGGCTACCGCCACGCACAGGTTCAGCAGGTGCGCCTCACCGGCGGCCACCGACATGATCGCGTAGGCCAGGATCTCGCCACGATGCTCGACGACCAGGCTCGTGTAACCGGCGAGGAGGCAGTCGCGGAAGATGCCGGCACTCCAGGGAAACTCGTAGGCCTGCCGCTCGACCGCGGCGATCCGCGCAACGTCGTTCGGTCGCATCTCGCGGATCAGCGGTGCGAGCATGCTCGGGTTCGCGATCATGGTGAACGCGGATCCACCAGGCTGCGCGCGAGACACAGATCTTCCCATGCCTTGCGCTTCTCGGCGGGTGAGCGCAGCAGATAGGCCGGGTGATAGGTCACCACCAGCGGAATTGCGGCCGGACCCCAGGCGTGCGCGCGACCGCGCAGCCGGGCGAGCGATACCTCCTGCTGCAACAGGCTCTGGGCCGCGATCCGGCCGACCACCAGGATCAGCTTCGGCGCGATCCGCGCGATCTGCGCCTGCAGGTGTCCCGCGCAGGCGCTGATTTCGTCCGGGCGGGGATCGCGATTGTCCGGCGGGCGACACTTGAGCACGTTGGCGATGAACACCGCGTCCCGCTCCACGCCGACGGCACGCAACATCTCGTTCAGCAGCTTGCCCGCAGCACCGACGAAGGGCTCACCCTGCCGGTCCTCCTCAGCGCCCGGGGCCTCCCCGACGATCATCCAGCGCGCGGTGACGCTCCCGGTCCCGAAGACGGCCTGCGTACGGCTGCGATGCAGGGCACAGGCGACACAGTGGCGTACCGCCTCCTGCAGCCGTTCCCATGACCCCTCTTCGAGCACACCGACGGCGGGCGTATGCGCGGCCGGCACAGGGCGATTGCGGCGCACCCAGACGCCGATGCCCATTTCGTCGAGGATGGCGCGCTGGCGCGCTGATATGGCGGCGCCGGGATCCACGCCTAGGTTCTCCGCTGTTCCTCGCGCTGCCGTGTGGACTCCGGACGGCGTCGCTGGCGCCGCCACAGCGACAACGCCGGCCCCGACAGCGCGTAGATCACGCCGATGGTGAACAGCACGGTCGGCGGGTCCATGGCCACCAGGACGAACGTCAGCGGAATCACGAATACATAGGTGAACGAGATCCTGCCGCGCGCATGCACCTCGCGGAAACTGTAAAAGGGAAAGCGTGACACCATGAGCGTACCGGCGGTCACCGACACGACGAACGCCAGCAACAGGGCGAAGACACCGGTCCAGCCGAGTATGGTGCCCAGCCACACCATGCTCATCATCAGCCCCGCCGCGGATGGGCTCGGCAGGCCCTCGAAGAAGCGCCGGTCCGAGGTCTTCGCGTGGACGTTGAAGCGTGCCAGCCGCAAGGCGCCGGCCACGGCGTATACGAAGGCGGCGAGCCAGCCGAGTTTCGCCCACAGCCAGCCGTAATCCGCCAGCCGCACCAGTCCCCACTGGTACACGATCACCGCCGGTGCCAGCCCGAAGGACACCATGTCGGAAAGACTGTCGTACTGCTTGCCGAACTCCGACACGGTATTGGTAAGTCGCGCCAGGCGGCCATCGAGACCGTCGAGCACGCCGGCGATGATCACCGCGATCGCCGCCGGCTCGTAGCGGCCTTCGATGCTCGCGATGATGCCGTAGAAACCCGCGAACAGGCTGCCGGTCGTCAGCAGGTTCGGCAACACGTAGATGCCCCTGCGCCGGGGTCGTTCGGCCTCTTCGCTCGGCTCGTACATCGTGCGATCCCGCTGCTCCGACCGGCGAATTCTGCCACGACGGACCCGCATATGCATGGGTACCGCGCGGCGACTTGCGCCGGCATTACCGCTAGAATGGCGCCGGTTTTCCCCCGCCTCATTGCAACCCGGCATGCCATGCGCCTCAGTCAACTGCCCTGGACCACACTCAAGGAAACTCCCGCCGACGCCGAGATCATCAGCCACCAGCTCCTGCTGCGGGCGGGACTGATCAGGCGCCTGACGGCAGGCATATTCACCTGGATGCCGCTCGGGCTGCGGGTGCTGCGGCGGGTCGAGCAGATCGTGCGCGAGGAGATGGACCGCGCCGGCGCCCTCGAGGTGCTGATGCCGGCCGTGCAACCCGCCGAACTGTGGCAGGAGAGCGGTCGCTGGGACCGCTACGGCGACCTGCTGCTGCGCATCCGCGATCGCCACGAGCGCGACTACTGCTTCGGGCCGACCCACGAAGAGATCATCACCGACCTCGCGCGACGCGAGCTGAAGAGTTACCGGCAACTCCCGGTCAACTATTACCAGATCCAGACGAAGTTCCGCGACGAGATCAGGCCGCGCTTCGGTCTCATGCGGGCCCGTGAGTTCGTCATGAAGGATGCCTACTCCTTTCACATGGACCAGGCCTCGCTGGAGACCACTTACGCGGCGATGGCGACCGCCTACGCGCGGATTTTTACCCGGCTCGGGCTGCGTTTCCGGACCGTGGAAGCGGATTCCGGCGATATTGGCGGCTCGCGCTCGCAGGAGGTTCACGTGCTCGCCGAGTCCGGCGAGGACGCCATCGCCTATTGCGACGGCGACGGCTTCGCGGCCAATGTCGAAGCCGCGCCAGCGCTGCCGCCCGCGGCAACGCGTGCGGCGCCCACGGCGCCAATGCGTCGCATCGCGACCCCGGCAACGCGCAGCATCGAGGAGGTTTGTGCGGCCCTCGACGTCCCGGCCGATCGCTGCGTGAAGACGCTTCTCGTCGAAGGCGCCGACGGCGGGCTCATCGCGCTCGCGCTCCGTGGCGATCACACGCTGAACATGGTCAAGGCCGCGCGCCTGCCAGGCGTTGCGCAACCGGTCAGCCTCGCCAGCGCCGAGCGTGTCCTCGCGCTGACAGGCACGCCGCCCGGCTTCGTCGGGCCCGTCGGGCTGCCGGTACCGTTGATTGCCGACCACGGCGCGGCAGCGCTGGCCGATTTCGTCTGCGGCGCCAACGAGGATGGCTTTCACCTCGGCGGCGTGAACTGGGAGCGCGACCTGCCGCAGCCCGTGACGGCCGACCTGCGCAACGTCGTCGCCGGCGACCCCAGCCCGCGCGGCGGGGGCGCGCTCGCGGTCGCGCGTGGCATCGAGGTCGGCCACATATTCCAGCTCGGCGACAAGTACAGCGAGGCGATGAACGCGGTCGTGCTCGACCAGGACGGCAAGGAGCGCGTGATGACCATGGGGTGCTACGGCATCGGTGTGTCACGCATCGTCGCCGCAGCCATTGAACAGAATCATGACGAGCACGGGATCATCTGGCCGGAACCGATGAGTCCGTTCGACGTGGCCGTCCTCGTGCTGAACCCGAAAAACTCCGAACAGGTCACGGCGGCTGCCGATGGGCTCTACCTACAGTTGCAGCGAGCCGGGCTGACGGTCCTGCTCGATGACCGCGAGGCGCGGCCGGGAGTAAAGTTCGCCGAAGCCGACCTGCTCGGCGTCCCGCACCGCGTCGTCGTCGGCGAGCGTGGTGTGAAGGAAGGGTTGGTGGAGTATCGTCATCGCCGCAGCGGCGGCGAGGCCAAGGTGGCACTGGATGATGCGGTGGAATTCCTCCGCGGGCGACTCGGCCCGGCTGCGACCTGAGCGCCCCCGCCTCATCGCGGCGGCCTGCGTCGCGGTCGTCGCCGCTCTCGCATGGGTCAGCCCGCAGGCTGCGCAGGAACCACCCTCGGCCGAGTTGCGGGCCCGGGTCCGCGAGGCACTCGAGGAAGCCGACAGCTTCCAGGACCGGTTCGACGCGCAGGTCTGGCTGACCGACATGGCCGGCCGGCTCGGCAATCAGGTACCGGACTCGGATCTGCGGGTCGAGATCCTGACCGAGGCCCACCGCCAGGCCACCCGGAGGAAACTGCCGCCCGAGATGGTGCTCGCGGTCATCGACATCGAAAGCGCGTTCAACCCCTATGCCCTGTCGAACGCCGGCGCCCAGGGCCTGATGCAGGTCATGCCTTTCTGGCGCGAGGAACTCGGTCACCGCAGGCTCATGACGGTGCACGAGAACCTGCTGATGGGCTGCACGATCCTGCAGTTTTACTTCGAGAAGGAAAAAGGCGACTGGAGCAAGGCGCTGGCGCGCTACAACGGCAGCGTGGGCAGCACCGTGTATTCGCAGAAAGTGCTCGACCGCCTGGCGACCCGCTGGTTCCGCCAGTAGCGCGACTCGTCGCCGCCACGCCGGGACGCGCAGGACTCCTGCTGTTAATTGATTCTTCGCCGATGAGCGAAGTCGCTCGCATCCTCGTCCGGCATGTGCGCGGTCTCGAATCGAACTAACCGGTCGCGAAGCCCGTCAGCGCCGCAAACTCCTCCACGGTCTCGTTGCGGCATTCCACCTGAGCGACGCGCGCCTTCGGCGGCCCACGCTGCAGCCAGCGACGCAACTCATCGACGGCAGCCGCCTCTCCGACCGCCAGCACCTCGACACAGCCGTCGGGCAGGTTGACCGCATGACCGCGAACGCCGAGCCGGACCGCTTCCCGGGCCGTGCTCGCCCGGAAGAACACCCCCTGCACCCGCCCCGACACCGTGAACCTGTACGCGACCTGCTCGTCCGTCATGACACTCCGTCCCGAGCCACCTGATCCACGTTTCCCCATCCGGCCTGCCGCCCTGGAACCCAGGTTCTACTAGAATAGCGCGATGACGGCCGAGATCCTCGTTCTCTATTACTCGCGCTACGGCTCGACGGCGGCGCTCGCCGCCCAGGTCGCGCGCGGGGTCAATTCGGTACCCGGCATCGCGGCGCGGCTGCGCACGGTGCCGCCGGTCGCCGCCCGCACCGAGGAGCGCGTGCCGGCCGTGCCATCGTCCGGGCCACCCTATGTCACGACGGCGGACCTGCACGACTGCGTCGGGCTGTTGCTCGGCAGTCCGACGCGTTTCGGCAACATGGCCGCGCCGCTGAAGTATTTCCTCGATGGCACCGCGAGCGAGTGGCTGTCCGGGGCTCTGAGCGGCAAGCCTGCCGGCGTATTCACCTCGACGAGTTCGCTCCACGGCGGCCAGGAAACCACGCTGCTCTCCATGGCTCTGCCGCTCCTCCACCACGGCATGTTGCTCGTCGGTGTCCCTTTTACCGAGAGCGCCCTCAGCACCCCCCGCGCCGGCGGCACGCCGTACGGGGCGAGTCACTTCGCGCCGGAGCAGACGCACGCCGGGCTGACCGGGGACGAGGCGCGGATCGCCGAGCATCTCGGGCGACGTGTAGCGGATATCGCGGCGCGGCTGCAGCCGCGGCAGCGCGGGTGACGGCCACGACTTCCCGGCTGGTCGCGCTCACCGGGCTGGTCATCCTCGCCACGCTGCTCGGCGCCGCGCGCGGGCCGGCCACCGTCATCGTCATTGCACCGCTCGCCGCCCTGCTCCTTGCCGGCGCCGTGGCTGCGTCGCGCTGGGCAATTGCGACCGCCATCGTCATGCTGCCGTACTTCAGCTACGGCGTGATGGAGATCCTGACCAATCCCGACGGACGCGTGCAGGCGGTGGCATTCTCGGCGCTGAGCATCGTCGTGTTCCTGGCGGCGCTCGACTCGATGCGGCGCCACTGAGCGCCGCGCTCAGCCGTCCGCCTCCAGCACCGAGCGGACGAAGGGCACCGTGAGGCGCTTGTGCGCGGCCAGCGCGGCCTCGTCGAGCCGGTCGAGTAACCCGAACAGGCTGCCGCTGCCACGATCGACTCGCGTGAGCAGATAACGGGCCGTTTCCTCCGGCAGCGAAAAACCATGCCATTCCGCCCGCAGCCGCAGCGCTGCAAGGTGTTCGACGTCGGTGAGTGCCTCGAGGCGAAACACGGCCGCGGCGCACAGCCGCGATCGCAGATCAGGCAGCACGATGCCGGCCTGCGCGGGCGGCAGCGCCGAGCCCACCACCAGCCGGCCACCGCAGGCGAGCAGTGCTTCGTGAAGCCGGAACAAGGCGCTCTCCCACGCCTCGATGCCCGCGATGGCCTCGATGTCGTCGAGGGCGATGAGGTCGAGCGCCTCCAGGCCATCGATGAGCGCGGCGGACATGCCGTGCAACTCTGTCAGCGGCAGGTACGCCGTGGCTGCGCTGCGCTCATGCGCGGTGCCGACAGCCGCCTGCAGCAGGTGCGACTTGCCGACCTCCGGCGGGCCATGCAGCCAGATGATCGGCGGTCCCTCGCCTGTGGCAGCGCGCTGCACGCTCGCCACCGCCACCGCGTTCGGCCCCGGGTAGAAGCTCGCGAAAACAGCGTGTCCGGCACGGCGGATGTCGAGGGCAAGCTGGCGCATGGGATGACGCCGGGCGCCGGTCAGGCGCCGCCGCTGACTGCGCGCGAACTCCAGCGAATGACGTAATCGAGTCCGCTCACCACGCTGGTGACGAGAACTGCCGCGCCGCTGACGGTGATCAGTGCCTCGATCGGCAGTGCAAAGACTTCCCTCGAGAGCACCGAGGCGATGCAGACGAGCTGCGCCGCCGTGTTGAGCTTGCTCGCCGCGGAGGGCTCCGGTTGTACCGGCGCGATGAGAAAGTTGTAGCTCAGGCCGCCGCTGACGATGACGAGGTCACGGGCAATGACCACAGCCGCGAGCCACACCGGGATCAGCCCCAGCCACGCGAGAGTTACGAACAGCGAAACCAGCAGCAGTTTGTCGGCAAGCGGGTCGAGCAGTCCGCCGATGCGGCTGCACCAGCCGTAGCGCTTGGCGAGGTACCCATCGACCGCATCGGATACGCCCGCCAGGCCGACGAGCACCAGCGCCAGCCCGAAGCGGCCGGCGCCAAGCGCCCAGACGATCGGCACAATCGCCAGGATGCGCAGCACGCAGATCGCGTTGGGGATGTCGGCTGCTTTCAGCACCGCGTTGACCGTGCCTGCACTCAGCGTCGCGCAACCAGCCGGTAGCGCAGCTCGGGCGGTACCGTGCCGGCCGGCAGAGCGACCACGGGCTCCGTCGCGGGCTCGATCAGGGCCCGCAGCCCGAGAGCGGTTTCAAGCTGGGCCCGCGTGCCGCGCAGCCTGAGATCGAATACCAATGTATCTCCCGCGATGAAGCCCACCCCGGCCGACTCGACCATGGACAGGTTGCGCAGAAAACCGAGCACGACTCCGTAGTCGTCCAGGCTGTCGATACCGCTCACGGCGAGGCGCAGTTCGCTGGCCTGCGCCCCGGCGGGCAGCGCCAGCCGCTGCGAGAGCCGCTCGGCGAGCCCGCGCGGCCCGTCGGCGATGCCACCGCGCCACTCCAGGCGCTCGTCGCCCGCAAGCAGCGTCCAGCGCACATCGTCCATGCCGGGCGGGAACAGCCGTGCGCGGCCGATCAGGAGTGCGTCGGCCCGGTAGCGCTGCGACGCTCGTTGCAGCGGCTCGGTGAAATCGCCCCAGACATCGGCGAAGGAGACCGCCGCAAGCTCCTCCGAGTCGCGCAACGGCAGCAGCACCGGCACGCCGCTAGCCGCCGCGGCGTCCTCCAGGGCCCGGCGCACCTGCGCCGCCACGGGCGAGTCATTGCCGCCACCCGCCAGCACGTCACGCTCGCCGGCACCGTTGTCCCAGGCGAGCCACACCAGCGTGATCGGGCGGTCTTCGCCCCACACCGGCTGTCCGGCGGCATCCAGGCCGGCGCGCACGGCGGACGGGTCGAAACTGGCCCAGAGCGACCCCGCCCCGTCGCGCCGGTACTGCTGGACCAGGGCCGCCGGATCCCTGAATTGGGCCAGCAAAGCCGCATCGCCCGCAGCGCCGGGCCTGCCGCTGACCTTGCCGAGCACCTGGCGCAGCGCTTGCGCGAAGGCGGCGGCCGTCGCTTCGGGAGACGCATCGGCAACCGGCACGGTCGCCGCGTAGAGATCCGGCACCACGGCGGCGCGCACCGGCACAGCCGCCAGGAACACGAGCGCGAGCAACAGCACTGCCGTACCGCTACGATACCGTGCGCCGTTCAGCCGGATCATGCACCTGCCCTCATCGCGCTCTATTATAGTCGCGCCGTGCCGCCACGCCCGGCAGCGGGCGATTCCCAGCAAAGCGGCCAGACGAGGAAACCCATGCGACCGGATACGCCACTGACCTACAAGGATGCGGGCGTCGACATCGACGCGGGCGATGCGCTGGTCGAGCGTATCAAGCCGTTCGCGCGGCGTACGGCCCGCAAAGGCTTGCTCGGCGGCCTCGGCGGGGTTGGAGGCCTGTTCGAACTGGACCTGGCGCGCTACCCACGGCCCGTCCTGGTCGCAGGCACCGATGGCGTCGGCACGAAACTCCGCCTGGCCATCGAGCTGCAGAAGTTTGACACGGTCGGCATCGACCTGGTCGCAATGTGCGTCAATGACGTCGTGGTACAGGGCGCCGAGCCGCTCTTCTTCCTCGACTACTACGCCACCGGGCGGCTCGCGCTCGACCAGGCCGAGGCGGTGATCCGCGGCATCGCGACGGGTTGCGAACTCGGCGGCTGCGCCCTCCTCGGCGGGGAGACCGCCGAGATGCCAGGCATGTACGCGCCCGGCGATATCGACCTCGCGGGCTTCGCGGTCGGTGTAGTCAACCGCGACCGCATCATCGACGGCTCCGCGGTCGCCCCGGGTGACGTGCTGCTCGGCCTCGCCTCCTCCGGCCCGCACTCGAACGGCTATTCGCTGATCCGTCGCGTGCTCGAGCTGACGCCCGGCGCAACTGCAAGGCCCTGGGAAGGCACCACGCTCGGCGAGCACCTGCTCACGCCGACCCGCATCTATGTGAAGTCGCTGCTGCGACTGATCGCCACCGGCGAAGTGCACGCGCTCGCGCATATCACGGGCGGCGGACTGCCAGGCAACGTCGAGCGGGTCCTGTCGGCCAGTACCGACGCGCACATCGACCCGGCGAGCTGGCACCGGCCGGCGGTGTTCGACTGGCTGCAGCAGGCCGGCCGGATCGATGACGCCGAGATGCACCGCACCTTCAACTGCGGTATCGGCATGGTGGTAGTGCTGCCGCGTGCGGCCACGGAACGCGCCATGGCGGTCCTGCGCGAAGCCGGCGAGACCGTACAGGTGATCGGCGAAGTGCGTGCCGGCACCGGCCGGGTGCACATCGGCTCATGACGACGGCCGGCGCCACGCGCCCGCGGGGGGCGGTACTCGTCTCCGGCAACGGCTCGAACCTGCAGGCGATCATCGACCGCTGCACCGGCCCGCGGGGATCGATCGGGCTCGCGGGCGTCATCAGCGACCGGCCGGGAGTCTTCGCGCTCGAACGCGCCCGGCACGCGGGCGTCGCAGGCGTGACGGTTGACTACCGGGCCGCCGGCGACCGCGAGGCGTTCGCGCGCAGTCTCGCCGCGGAACTCGACCGGCTGCGGCCGGACTTCATCGTGCTCGCCGGTTTCATGCGCATCCTGCCCGCTACGCTGGTCGACCGCTATCGGGGACGTATGCTGAACGTGCACCCGTCTCTGCTGCCGAAGTACCCAGGCCTCGACACCTATCGCCGCGTCCTGGAAGCCGGCGACCCCTGGCACGGCACAACCGTGCACTTCGTCACCGCGGATCTCGATGCGGGCCCGGCAATCGTCCAGTACCGGCTGCGCGTGCGCCCCGGCGACACGGCGCAATCCCTGCGCGAGCGCGTGCAGGCCGGCGAGCACCAGATCTACCCGCAGGCGGTAGGGTGGATCGCCACCGGTCGGGTGACGCTGCGCGGGCACACCGTCTTCATGGATGGCGCAGCGCGCGCGGCGCCCGTAATCGTCGACGAGCCGTCGCCCGACTGAGCGCCGGGCGGCCGGGCACCGCGCAACGAATCCAGCGGGCTCCGCAGCAGTTTTGCATCACCCCGCCCACGGCCGCCATGTGCCCGGAGGACTCAGGTCCGTGGCAGGGTGACCCCGCGCTGGCCCTGGTACTTGCCGCCGCGATCCTTGTAGGACACCTCGCAGGGTTCGTCGGACTCGAAGAAGATCATCTGCGCCACGCCCTCGTTGGCGTAGATCCTGGCCGGCAGCGGCGTGGTGTTGGAGAACTCGAGCGTCACGTGCCCCTCCCATTCCGGTTCGAGCGGCGTGACGTTGACGATGATGCCGCAGCGCGCGTACGTGGACTTGCCGAGGCAGATGGTCAGCACGTTGCGGGGAATGCGGAAGTACTCGACGGTCGCAGCCAGCGCGAAGGAGTTCGGCGGGATGATGCAGACATCCCCTTCCATGTCCACGAAGCTCGACTTGTCGAACGCCTTCGGGTCCACGATCGTGGAATTGATATTGGTGAAGACCTTGAACTGCGCTCCGCAGCGCACGTCGTAGCCGTAGCTCGACGTGCCGTAGGAGATCAGCCGGGCGCCGCGCGCCTCACGGACCTGGCCCGGCTCGTAGGGCTCGATCATGCGGTACTGCTCCGCCATGCGGCGTATCCAGCGATCCGACTTGATGGTCACTTGCGGTCCTCGACCACGATCTTCGGAAACTTGTGCTTCTGGTCCTTCGGGCGGCGGGCAAGTTCGGCGGCCACCCGGCGCGCAATCTCGCGATAGCGCAGCGCGACAGCACCTTCGGGATCAGCCGCGACCGGCGGATTGCCGAGGTCTGTCTGCGAACGGATCAGCGCATTGAGCGGCACCTGGCCGAGCAACGGCACCCCGCAGGCCGCGGCAAGATCCGCGCCGCCGCCTTCGCCGAAGAACGCCTCCTCGTGGCCACATTTCGGGCACAGGAAGGAACTCATGTTCTCGATCACGCCGAGCACGGCGACGCCGACCTTGTTAAACATCTCGAGCCCGCGGCGCGCCACCTGGGTGGCCACCGGCTGCGGGGTCGTGACGATGACGACGCCGGCGAGCGGAACCTTCTGGCTCAGCGTCAACTGTGTGTCACCGGTGCCGGGTGGCAGATCCGCGACGAGGAAGTCGAGGTCGCCCCAGCGGGTCTGCAAGGCAATCTGGGTGACGGCCTGGGTCACCATCGGGCCACGCCAGATCAGCGGCGTCGTCTCCGGCACCAGGAAACCGATCGACATGACCTCCAGGCCATGCGCGCGCAGCGGCTCGAAGGTCTTGCCATCCTGGCTCTCGGGCTGGCCACCCGACAGGCCCAGCATGCTGGGCTGGCTCGGGCCATAGACGTCCGCATCCAGGATGCCGACCCGTGCTCCCTCCCGCGCCAGCGCCAGGGCCAGGTTCACCGCCGTCGTGGATTTGCCGACGCCGCCCTTGCCGGATGCCACCGCAATGACGTTGCGCACACCGGCCAGCGGCGCGAGATTGCCCTGCGGAGCGCGCGGTGCGACCGACCAGCCAACCTCGACGTTGACCGTGAGGGCCCCCGTCGCCTGGCGCACGGCCTCGGCCACATCGCGCTCGAGACCTGGCTTGAGTCCCGCCGCCGGGAACCCCAGCGTGATTCGCAGGGTGACCGCATCCCCGGCTACGGCGGATTCGAGCACGGCCCCGCTGTCCCCGAGCGTACGGCCGGTTCCGGCGAGAGCAACAAGGGCGGCAGCCCGTTCGATGGCGGGAACCGTAAGGTCAGGCATGATTCGTGACGTTGTTAACAGTATGCGGATGCGGCCAGGCGCCACATTGTAGCCCAACGGAGAGGAGCAGCCGGCCGGAACATCTGCGTCTGGCCGGCCGCCGGCGTGTGGCATAATCCTTGGGCGCGCGTGTGGGCCCGGCGGATCCTCGTTGACATAACCACCGGCGGTAGGTTGCCGTCGGTTTCGCGATGTTCGGATCGGGCGAAACTGTCTGCTGGGGCAATGAAATTCATCAGCACACTGAAAGCGGAGCGCTCGATTGCGCAGCTGCTTGCCGAGCGGGACGTACAGGCTCCCGGAGCGCGCAAGGCGCTCGATAGCCTGCGCAAGATCGGTCCAAGCGCCATCCCGACCCTCATCGACGCCTTCGCCAATGCGGAGCGCGACCACATGACCGCCCTGGTGGAAACGCTGTCCACCTGCATCACGGACCGCACGCTCAAGGAGGTCGCGACCGGCCTCGGCCACGGTAACGCGCGCTGCGTCTCGGGCACCGCCGCCGCCCTCGGCGCGGCGTCGGCCTACGACGCCAACCAGCTGCTCGAACTGCTCGGGCGGGACGACGTGTCCGTCTCCGCGCTCATCGAGGTGCTGCGCGCCAACAAGCAGCGGCTCAATCCACGCGAATTACTCCGCCGCGCCTATGACCTGGAACCGCGCGAGAAGGCGGCCGTCTTCAAGATCATCGCCGAGGTCGCCACCGCCGACCTTGTCCCGGAACTGATCAACCGACTGGAGGGCAAGGATCCGGCGGTGCGCGTGCACATCATCAGCGTGCTGGCGCGCTTCAACCAGCCCGACGTCGCAAAGGCGCTCGAGGAACAGCTGAAGGACCGCAACAAGGCCGTGCGCAAGGCCGCGCTGGCGGCCATCGAGAACATGCCCGGCGACCGCAATGTCGCCCTGCTGTGCGCGATCCTGCGCGACCCGGACCTGGAAGCCCGCTCAAAGGCCATCGACCTCGTCGTCAAGGCCCGCCACCCCGAGACGATGAAGCACCTGGTCGAAGTCCTGCGCGACGAATCCGAAGATGCCCGCCGGGCGGCCGTGGAGGTGCTGAACGGAATCGCCGACGTGGCGACCCTCAAGCACCTGCTCGCCGCGCTGGAGGATCAGGACTGGTGGGTCCGTTCGCGGGCCTCCGACGCGCTCGCGAAGATCGGCGGGCCGAAGGTCATGGACGCCGTACTGCAACTGGTGGGTGATTCCGACGAGAACATCCGCCGCGCGGCAATCGAGATCCTGAACCAGACCAAGGACGAACGCGCCGTGGCGCACCTGATGACCGCCACGCAGGACAAGGACTGGTGGGTGCGCGAGCGCGCCGCCGATGCGCTTGCCGAGATCGGCAGCCCGAAAGCCGTGCCGGCGCTGACGAAGATGCTGGCCGGCGACGCGCGCTCGGTGCCGGCCGCCGTCCGCGCACTCGGCCGGCTCGGCGACTCGAAGATCATGCCCTCGCTGCTACCGCTGCTCGATCACGCCGACAAGGCGATTCGCCTCGAAGCGCTTGGAGCGGTCGCGCGCCTCGCCGACCAGAAGAACGTCGGCACCATCAAGGCCAGGTTGCAGCCCTACATGGCCGGCGCCGATGAGACGCTGGCGAAGGCGGCGGCCGACGCGATGGTGAAGCTGGAGAACCGCCTTTCTCCAACGGCAATCGAGGCGCAGAAACACGACGAGCGCCTGGCGGCGCCCGGCCGCACGCTTCTGGTCGAACCCGCCGAGGTGGAACGGCTGGTGCGCGCGACCGAGGACGCACAGAAACTCGACGTCAGTACCCTCACCCCCGGCGAGGTCATCGAGAACCGCTACCGCTTCATCCAGAAGATCGGCAAGGGCGCTTTCGGTACCGTCGTGCTCGTCGAGGACACCGTGGTCGACGAGCGGCTGATCCTCAAGTTCCTCAACCCCAACGTGAGCCAGGACGAAGAGATGATGAAGCGCTTCGTCCACGAGTTGCGCTATTCGCGCAAGATCACGCACAACAACGTCATCCGGATCTACGACTTCCTGAGCCTGGGCGGCCATTACGCCATCTCGATGGAATACTTCCCCTCGCACACGCTCGGCGCCGAACTGAGCGGGAAGAAGCCCCTGCCCTTCGCCAAGTCCGCGTCGTGGGCCGTGGACATCGCCACCGGCATGTCGGTGGCGCACCAGGTCGGCATCGTGCACCGCGACCTCAAGCCCGCCAACATCCTCATCAACGACGAAGGGCTGCTGAAGATCGTGGACTTCGGCGTGGCGGCCGTCGCCTCGCACGCGGATACCCAGCTCACCAAGACCGGCTACGTAATCGGCTCGCCGAAGTACATGGCCCCCGAGCAGATCCTCGGCAAGAAGGTCGACCACCGCGCAGACATCTACAGCCTTGGCGTTATCATGTACGAGATGCTCGCGGGCGTGCCGCCCTACTCGAAAGGCGATCATATGTCGGTCATGTATCAGCACGTGCAGGGCCGCTGCAAGCCCTGCGAAGAGGTCAACCCGGAGATCCCGCCGGCACTCGCGGCCACGGTGCGCAAGGCAATGGAAGTCGACAAGGCCAAGCGTTTCGAGTCGATGGACGAACTGCGCGCAGCAGTGGTCAGCGCGGGTTGAGTCCTCCGGCACCGCCATGCCACGCATCGACGCATTCCTGAAGCTCGGCCTCGCCCAGGGCTGCTCCGACGTGCACCTCGCGGTGGGCGTACCGCCCATGCTGCGCCTGCATGGCGACCTGATGCCCATCAAGTTCCGCGACCTCGGCGCGGCGGAACTCGAGAGCTACGTCAGCGAGATCCTCACGCCGGGACAGAAGGAGCGCTTCGGCAGCGGACGCGATGTCGATTTCTCCTACGTCTCGGAAGACGGCGGGCGCTTCCGCGTCAACGTGTTCCGCAAGGAGACCGGCGTCGGCGCCACCTTCCGCTTCATTCCGGGCGATATCCCGCGACTGGAAAAGCTGAACCTGCCAAAGATCGTGCAGACACTGTGCGATCACCATCAGGGCATGATCCTGGTCACGGGCTCGACCGGCACGGGCAAGTCCACCACGCTCGCGGCGATGATCGATCACCTGAACGCGACCAAGAGCCTCAATATCATCAGCCTCGAAGACCCGATCGAGTTCGTCCACCGCAGCAAGCGCTCCCAGGTCGTGCAGCGCGAACTCGGCACCCATCTGCCGAGTTTCGCCGAGGGCATTCGCGCTGCCCTGCGCGAAGACCCCGATGTCATCCTGGTCGGCGAAATGCGCGATGCCGAGACGATCTCGATGGCGATGACCGCCGCCGAGACCGGCCACCTCGTCCTCGGCACCCTGCACACGACCGGCGCCGTCAAGACCATCGACCGGGTCATCGACGCGCTGCCCGGGGAAATGCGCGAACAGACCAAGAGCTTCCTCTCCCAGAGCCTGCTGGCGGTCATTACCCAGACGCTGGTCAAGACGCCGGACGGGCGTGGCCGCCGCGCGGTGGTCGAGATCATGGCGATGACCCGTGCGATCGCCAAACTGATCATGACCGACCAGACGCACCAGCTGCCCTCGCAGCTGCAGATGGGTCGCGACCTGGGCATGCAGCTCATGGACCAGGCACTGCTCGAGGCAATCCAGCGCAAGGAGGTCGACCCCGACGACGCCTTCCGCTACGCCGCCGACAAGGCGCTCTTCACCCGTTTCGTCACGGACACCGGCGTACTGCCGAAGATCGATGTCGCAGGCTGACACCAGCACCAGCAGGACCGCGGCGGGTAACGCCATCGACGAGTACCTGAAGCGGGTCGCCGGCCAGCGCGGCTCGGACCTGCACTTCATCGCCGGCCAGCCGCCCCGCATGCGCCTCTACGGGGAGCTGCAGGCGATCGAGAACGAGCCGCTCGCCCAGGCCCGTGCCGAGGAGATGCTGCTGCCGATCATGTCGGCCGCTGCCCGGGCCGATTTCGAGAAACGCGACTCGACCGATTTCGCCTACGCGGTCGGTGGCGTCGCCCGGTTCCGGGTCAACGTCTTCCGCCACCTCGGCGGTATGGGTGCCGTCTTCCGCTCCATCCCGTCGCAGGCGAAGACGCTGAAGGAACTCGACCTGCCCTCGGTGCTGACGAGCCTGGCGCGCCAGCCGCAGGGCATGATCCTCGTCACCGGCAAGACCGGTTCGGGCAAATCCACCACGCTCGCGGCCATCATCGACGAGATCAACAACCGCATCCCGGGGCACATCATCACCATCGAAGACCCGATCGAGTTCGTGCACGCCCGCAAGAAGTGCCTGATCAGCCAGCGCGAGGTCGGCCACCACACGCCGAGCTTCGCTGCCGCCCTCACCTCGGCCCTGCGCGAGGACCCCGACGTCATTCTCGTCGGCGAAATGCGCGACCTCGAGACCATCAGTATCGCGGTGACCGCAGCCGAGATGGGCATTCTCGTGATGGGCACACTGCACACCAACGGTGCGGCGCAGACCGTGGACCGCATCGTGAATTCCTTTCCGACCGACAAGCAGTCGCACGTGCGCACCATGCTCTCCACGTCGCTGCGTGGCGTGATTTCCCAGCAACTCGTGCCGCGCAAGGGCGAGCCGGGCCTGGTCGCCGCACTGGAAATCATGGTCAACACGCCCGCCGTGGCAAACCTCATCCGCCAGGGCAAGCTCGACCAGCTCGAGAACTCCATGCAGGGCGGACGCCAGGCCGGCATGAAGACCATGGACAGCTCGCTGCGCGAACTCTTCGACAAGGGCATCGCCAGCGGCCGTGCCGCCTACGACGCTGCGCTCGACAAGAAGAAGTTCGAGGAGATCAAGGACCTCAACTGATCGCGACGCGGCTGGCGGCCCGGCCTCCCTGACGCCCACGGGCCCGGCAAACGAACAAACCCCGGCACGTTGTTCCCGGCGCGATACGCCCCTTTCGGCTATCTGCGCGGCCCGAGATCGAGCGGCGTCACGTCCATGACGTGCACGTAGTTGTCACTCATGAACCGCTTGCCCATGCTGCGCGCAAACGCGAGCCTGGTGCCATCCGGCGAGAACGAGGGGAAGCCGTCGAAGCTGTCGTTCCAGGTGAGCCGCTCCGGCGGCTGCTCCGGATTCTGCATGTCGTAGAGGAAGATCTCCCAGTTGTTGTTCTCGATGACGCGCACGACCGCGAAATGTCGCCCGTCGGGCGCCGGATAGCTGCTCCAGTTCATACTGGTGTTCGGCGGCGTGCGCGCAGTGAGCTCCGAGCCATCGTGCCTGATCGTGAACACCGTCATGGGTGTCGGACGGATCTTGCCGAAGTCCTCGTAGCGCCACGCGCGGAACATCACCGTTTCGCTGTCGGGCATGTACATGGGACGACCCTCGTCCCAGTCCTTCGTGTTCGTGATCCGCTGCTCGCCGGTGCCGTCCGCGCGCATCCGCCAGAGGTCCATGTTGCCGTCGGTCTGGCGGCCGAAGACGATCCACTTCCCGTCCGGCGACACGGATATCTCCGCGTCGTAGATCGTGTTGCGCGTCAGCCGCTGCACGTTGCCACCGTCGATATCCGCCTTGTACAGCTCGGCGCCCATCGGGTAGTCGCGCGGGTCGGACCAGTTGCCGACCGGCATCTCCATGTTGTCCCGGGTCGAGGTAAACACGAGTTGCTTCATGCCGGGGAAAAAGTACGAACAGCCGTCCTGCCCCCTCGAGTTGATGCGCCGCAGGTTCTTGCCGCGATCGGTAAAGGTCCAGGTCAGCGCGCCGCCGGCCGCCCCAGGCTTCGCCGGAACCGCATCGGGATCCTGCACCTGTGCGATCAAGGTCGTGTTGTCGGTCCCGAAGTACGGCTCGGCCGCCGACGGGATGTTGGGCACCTTCCACACCGTGAGCTGGCGCGGACCTTCCCTGGCGGTAACGACATCGTCGGCCATCACTGCGCCGCACACCGTCATGACCGTGACCGGCAACAGCCTGCGCCACGTCCGAACTGCCTTGCGGCCCATACGCTTCCTCCCCAGGGTAACGAGTACCAACGGCGCTATTGCGCGCCCGCGCGGGGACCGTGTCAATGGCTGGCCTGCCGCTGCGGCGCGAGCGCCCTGCGCACCCGTAACGTGCCGGCCTCCGGCCGTGCGTGAAGCGCAGTCCACAAGCGCGTACCGTGATTTTGCTAGCATAGGCCGTTCCGCGCGATCGCCAGCCTGTACCGCATCCCATGCCCAGCCAGACCCGCGACATACTCGTCACCAGTGCGCTGCCCTATGCGAATGGTCCGATCCACATCGGGCACCTCGTCGAGTACATCCAGACCGACATCTGGGTGCGCTTCCAGCGCATGGCTGGCGCCCGCTGCCTGTACCTTTGCGCGAGCGACGCGCACGGCACACCGATCATGCTCAAGGCGCGCGAACTCGCCATCACGCCGGAGGTGCTCGTGGAGCGCTTTCGCGTTGAGCACCAGCGCGATTTCGCCGGCTTCCACATCGCCTTCGACAACTACCACACCACGCACTCGGAGGAGAACCGGCTGCTGGTCGAGCGCATCTACGCGCGGTTGCGTGAGAAAAACCTGGTGGAGTGGCGCACCATCCGGCAGGCCTACGACGAACAGGCGCGGATGTTCCTGCCCGACCGCTTCATCCGCGGCACCTGCCCCGTCTGTGGCGCAAAGGATCAGTACGGCGACAGCTGCGAATCCTGCGGCGCGACGTATTCCCCCGCGGACCTGCTCGACGCCCGCTCCGCGGTGAGCGGCAGTGCGCCGGTGCAGAAGGACTCGGAGCACCTGTTCTTCCGGCTCGGTCTGTTCGAGGACTCGCTGCGCCGCTGGACCGGCGCCGGCCACCTCGACCCGAGCGTCGCGCGCAAGCTCGAGGAATGGTTCGCGGCGGGGCTCAAGGACTGGGACATCTCGCGCGACGCGCCCTACTTCGGCTTCCGGATTCCCGGGGCCGAAGACAAGTACTTCTATGTCTGGCTCGACGCCCCGGTCGGCTACATGGCGAGCCTGACAAATCTTGCCGATAAAGCGAGGATTAATCAGCAAGATATTGATTTTAAAAAATACTGGTCAGAAGGTAGTCAGGCGGAGTTGTACCATTTCATCGGCAAGGACATCGCCTACTTCCACACCCTGTTCTGGCCCGCCGTGCTGGAAGGCGCCGGCTACCGCAAGCCGAGCGGCGTGTTCGTGCACGGCTTCCTCACCGTCAACGGTCAGAAGATGTCGAAGTCCCGCGGCACTTTCATCGCCGCGGCGACCTACCTCGAACACCTGAACCCGGAGTGCCTGCGTTACTACTACGCCTTCAAGCTCGGCCCGGGTACGGACGACATCGACCTCAATCTCGAGGACTTCGTTGCCCGCATCAACTCCGACCTCGTAGGAAAATTCGTCAACATTGCGAGCCGCTGTGCCGGCTTCATCAACCGCCAGTTCGACGGTGAACTGGCCGCCGCGCCCGGCGATCCGGCCCTGTACGCGGAGTTCGCCGCGGCTGCAGGTCCCATCGCCGAGTGCTACGAGTCGCGCGAGTATGCACGTGCCATGCGCGAGATCATGCGGCTGGCAGACCGCGCCAACCAGTTCATCGACGAACGCAAACCCTGGACTCTCGCCAGGGATCCGGCACACGCGCCGGAAGTGCAAAGCGTGTGCACCGACGGGCTGAACCTGTTCCGTATGCTGCTCGTCTATCTCAAGCCCGTGCTGCCGGCACTCGCGGCACGGGCGGAGGCATTCCTCGGCTGCGGGCCGCTCGTCTGGGCCGACGTCGGCACGCCACTCCTCGGGCGGCGCATCAACGCCTACGAGGCACTGATCACGCGCATCGACCCGGCTGCGGTCGCACGCATGGTCGAGGCATCGAAAACGAACACCACCACGGCACCGGAACCCGTCACCGGTCCTGCACCAGCGGAAGACCCCATGATCGACCTCGATGAATTCCTGCGCGTGGACCTGCGCGTCGCCCGCGTGCTCAGCGCACAGGCGGTGGAAGGCGCCGACAAACTGCTGCGGGTCACGGTCGACCTCGGTGGCGAACAGCGTACGGTGCTTGCGGGCATTCGCGCCGCCTACGAGCCACAGTCGCTCATCGGGCGTCAGGTGCTGCTGGTGGCGAATCTCAAGCCGCGCAAGATGCGCTTCGGCGTGTCTGAGGGCATGCTGCTCGCAGCCGGCGACGGCGGCAGCGACATTTTCCTGGTCAGTCCGGACGAAGGCGCCGAGCCCGGCATGCGGGTTCGATGACGATCACGTGACCGACCTGGCGACACTGCTGATCGGACTGGCACTCGCCAATTATTTCCTGCTGGTGCCACGGCTCGCGCCCGGGCGCCCGAAGGAAGCAACCGCGTTGCCGGCGGCTCTCGCGACCGCACTGGCGCTGGCGCCGGCCGCGGTCCTTTGCTGGGGCACCGGCACGCTCCTGTTGACTCCGCTCGGCTTGCCGGACCTCGCATCACTGGTCGCAGTGGGAGCCGCGTTCCTGGTCGCCCCGGTGGCGGCGCGCCTCGTGCTACGACTTCCGGGCGCGGGCACGGTCCCGCCGTCGGCCCTGATGGCGCTCAGTGGCGTGAACACCAGCCTGCTCGCCGCTGCCCTGCTGGCGATGGGCCGGCTCGGCACGCTCACCGCCTCCCTCGCTTGGTCCTTGCTGGCGGGTACGGGATTCCTGGCGGTCACCGTGCTCTTCGCCGGACTGCGCGAGCGGCTCGAGGCCGAGGAAATTCCCGCAGCGTTGCGCGGTCCCGCGATCGCGCTCGTGACCGCCGGCTTTTTCGCGCTGGCACTCGGCGGCGTCGGTACCGTGATCCGCGGCTAAGGCACCGGTGGTCCGCGCGCAGAAACTGCCGGCTTCGTCGGCCTGACGCCTGTAGTATTCCGGGAAGCATCCGACTCCGCAGTACGGTCACCCCCGATGAGCACCGCGTGGACCTACAACCCGCAGCCGCCCCGGCCGGACTGGGGCGTGCGCGCGCCGGCATTGAAGAAGCTCTCCCTGCGCCAGCCGATACGTGCGGCACCGCTGCCGGTCGAGGCCAGCATTTCCCTCCAGATTGGCGGCTCGATCGAACTGCCCGCGATCGTCGCTCCCGGCGATCGGGTGCAGACCGGCCAGGCGATCGCCCGCAGTACAGATGGCATGGCCGTGCACGCTTCGATCTCCGGCCGCGTTCTTTCCGTGGGGCCGCGGCGGGCGCCCGTGGCGAGCGGCCGACCCGTCCCCTGCGTGGTCATCCGCGCAGAGGGCCCGGAGCAGATGCATGGCAATTGCATCCCGGTGAACGAGGATCTGCTCTCGCCGGAGGAGATCCGCGCGCGGGTGGCCGCGGGCGGCATCGTCGGGCTCGGCGGAGCCCAGTTCCCGACGGCGCGCAAACTGACCCCTGGCGTTCCCATCCGCGCGCTGATCGTCGACGGCGCCGAGTGCGAACCGTGGATCACCTGCGACGAGGTGCTGCTGCGCGAACGCGCCGGCATGGTCATCGAGGGCGTGGGCGTCATGATGCGCGCGCTCGGCACGGATCGCGCCGTCGTCGCCGTGGAAGCGGACATGCCGGAGGCACATGCCGCGCTCGACAACGCGCTCGGCGCGGGCGGCAGCGGCGGCATCGGTATCGCCGTCGTGACCACCAAGTATCCAGCCGGCGGTGAACGCCAGTTGATCGAAATGCTGACCGGGGATGAGGTCCCGGCGGGCGGTCTGCCGCGCGACATCGGCTACGTGTGCCAGAACGTGGGCACTGCCGCCGCGGTCGGTGAACTGTTCCGCTCCGGCCGCCCGCTCATTTCGCGCATCGTCACCGTCACGGGTGGCGGCATCGCCGAACCCGGCAACTTCGAGGCGCGCATCGGCACCCCGATCCGCGATCTGGTGCAGGCGGCCGGCGGCTATCGCGCTGCGCCACACCGGCTGCTCATGGGCGGGCCGATGATGGGGTTCGCGCTGCCCGACGACGACCTGCCGGTCACCACTGCAACCAACTGCCTGGTCGCAGCGCTGCCGACCGAGCTCGCACCCGAGCGGCCCGAGATGCCCTGCATCCGCTGCGGCGAATGTGTGCAGGCCTGCCCGGCCCGCCTGTTGCCGCACGAACTGCTCACCGCCGTGCGCCGCAACGATGCCGGGCGACTCGCCGAATTCGGCCTGCGGGACTGCATCGAATGCGGCTGCTGCGATTACGTGTGCCCGAGCTACATCCACCTGACCGCCCGCTTCTCCGCCGCCCGGGACCGCGAGCGGAGTCGGGCATGAAATTCGCCACCTCCCCCGCGCCGCACTGGCGTCCGGCGGCCGACGTCGCTGCGGTCATGCGCCAGGTCCTCTACGCGCTGGCGCCTGCAGTCGCCGCCTATACCTTCTTCTTCGGGCCCGGCCTGCTGCTGAACATCGTGGTGGCGACCGCGGCGGCAATCGCCACCGAAGCGCTGGCGCTGAGGTTGCGCGAACGCCCGGCACGCGTATTCCTCAGCGACGGCAGCGCAGTCGTGACGGCGGTGCTGTTTGCCTTCTGCCTGCCGCCGCTGACACCCTGGTGGATAACGGTCACGGGGATCGTGTTCGCGATTGGAGTCGCCAAGCACCTCTACGGCGGCCTCGGCTACAACCTCTTCAACCCCGCGATGGCCGGCTACCTCGTGGTGCTGGTCGCGTTTCCAGGGAGAATGACCGTGTGGCTCCCGCCCACCACCGGCGACCTCGACTATCAGTCGTTGTCGCTGTGGCAGACACTGCAGTACACCGCGACCGCCTCGCTTCCCGCAGGGTTCTCGTTCGATGCCGTCACGCGCGCCACGCCACTGACGGTGGTGCGCACCGAACTCGGGCTCATGCGCACCATGAGCGAGATTCGGGTGAATCCCGTCTTCGGCGATTTCGGTGGCGTGGGCTGGGAGTGGATCGGCAACTTCCTGACGCTCGGCGGAATGTGGCTGCTGTACAAGGGCATCATCCGCTGGCAGATTCCCGCGGCGATGATCGTCTCGCTGATGGCCTGCGCACTGGTTTTCTACCTCACCGATCCGGAGACACACCCCTCGCCGCTGTTTCACCTGTACGCGGGCGGCACGCTGCTCGGGGCATTCTTCATCGCGACCGATCCGGTCTCCTCGGCGGTGACCAATCGAGGCCGGCTCATCTACGGCACCGGTTGCGGTGTACTCACTTACGCGATTCGCACCTGGGGCGGATACCCGGACGGCGTCGCATTCGCAGTGCTGTTGATGAACATGGCTGTGCCGCTGATCGACCGCCATACGCGTCCGCGCATCTATGGGCACTGAATCCCGCAGCCAGGCGTCGATCGAACCACCCGGCCGCGGCCGTTCGCTGCTCGTCCTGCTCGTGATCTTCCTGGCGGCTGCCGCAACCGTCACTGCAGTGGCCATCGCGACACGCGAGCGCAGCACCCGCAACGAGGCCGCACAGATCATGAAGGTACTGCGCACCGTGCTGCCGCCGGGAGGCTACGACAACGAACCCGACCGCGACCGCATCCTGGTGCGCTCGCCCGACCTGCTCGGCAGCGACGAGCCGCTGCCGCTGTATCGCGCACGACTGCGCGGCGCACCGGTGGCGGCAGTCCTGACCGTCGTGGCTCCGCAGGGCTACGTCGGGCCGATCCGGCTGCTCGTCGCCATCGGCGTCGATGGGCGCATCATCGGCATGCGCACCCTCGCCCACCGTGAAACCCCGGGGCTCGGCGCCCGGATCGACGCCACGCAGTCGGGCTGGCTACGGTTGTTTCGCGGCCGTTCGCTCACCGCACCGCCGGCCGACGCCTGGACTGTGCGGCGCGACGGCGGCGAGTTCGATCAGATCAGCGGTGCGACGGTTACCAGCCGTGCCGTGGTGCGCGCGGCGCGCGACGCATTGCTGTACTTCGAGCGACATCGCGCGGAGATTTTCGCGGACAGCACCGGGTAAACAGCCTTCACTCCAGTCGCCACGCAAGCCACTGGCCGGCGAGCATGGCGAGCACGAACAGCAGCACGCCCGGTGATCCGGTCACGAGCCCGGCCAGTGCCGGCCCGGGGCACAGGCCGCCGACCCCCCAGCCGACACCGAATATCAAGGCGCCACCGAGCAAGCGGCTGTCGATCTGCGTTTTGCCCGGCAAGCGGAACGTTCCACCGAGCAGCGGCCGCGCGCGGCGGCGCGCAAGCGCGAGGCCCGGCGCTGCCACCGCCAATGCCGCCGCCATCACCAGGGCGAGCGTGGGATCCCAGGCACCGGCGACATCGAGAAAGCCTGCCACGCGCGCCGGGTTCGTCATACCCGACCAGGCGAGACCAGCCCCGAACAGGGTGCCGCACAGCAAGGCCGCGAACCACCGGGTCATGCCAGCAGGTGGCGCAGGATGAACACCGTCAGGATCCCTGCCGCCATGAACAGAGCAGTTGCCGTGATCGAACGGGGTGAACCGCGCGCGATGCCGCAGACGCCGTGGCCGGAGGTGCATCCGGAACCGAGGCGCGTCCCGAAACCGACCAGCAACCCGGCCACAACCAGCGTCGGCCACCCGCCCAGCAATTGCTGCGGCAGGCTGCCGGCCAGCGCAGCCACGAGCGCCGCCCCAGCCGGCAACCCCAACAGGAACGCCAGCCGCCAGCCCCGGTCTCCCGACGCGCTCAGGAGTCCGCCGAGAATCCCCGAGATACCCGCTATCCGCCCTTCGAGCGCAAACAGCAGCACCGCGGCAAGCCCGATCAACGCCCCGCCGCCGAGCCCGCCGATCCAGTCGGGCGAAATCATGACGGCCTGCGCTTGCCGCAGGCGAGGTTCGCCGGAATGGCGATATCCATCATCTTCGGCCGCGGCAGGTTCAGATTACGCATGATCTGCACATACTCGTCCTCGCTCTTGCCGGCCAGGCGTGGATTGAAGCGGCGCTCCTCGCCGATCGTCGATACCGTCCAGCCCTTGTAGTCGTGGGCCGCGTACACCAGCGTCTCGTCGGGAAGCCGAAAGAGCTTGTTGACGATGGAATCCCACGACAGATGCGGATCGCCGCTCTGGAAATCCGTGCGGCCCGTGCCGCGGTAGAGCAGCACGTCCCCGGTAAAGACCCGGTCGGTCAGCTGGAAGCTGAACGACTCGCTCGTGTGCCCCGGCGTGAACAGCGCCTGGAGCTGCAACCCGTCGCAGTCGATCACCTCGCCGTCGGCGATGCGCCGGCCGATGCACTCGGCCGCGGTGTGCTCGCCCATCACGGTCACGCAGCCGGTACGATCATGCAGCACGCCAAGCGCGGTCACGTGATCGGCGTGCGTGTGGGTGTCGATCGCAAACTCCAGTTTCAGGCCGAGTTGCCCGATGAGCTGCAGGTACATGTCGGCCTGCGAATCCACCGGGTCGATGAGCAGCGCCCGTCCACCCGGACGCGCCGCGACCAGGTAGGTCCATGTGGAACTTTCCTGCTCGAATAGTTGACGGAAAATCATCGTTCGGTCACCTGGCCTCGGTTGAGCGGACGGGCGGCTGGGCTAGAATCGAGGATAACCGAAATGAAGCGGCATTCGCCGGAGTACCCAGGCCGATGGCAGGCACACAAGCAGACGCTGGCAGTGACATGACGCGACCCGGCGAAGCCGCGATGGCGACACTCGTCGGGCTGTGCCCCATGCTGCCCGGGGCGGACTCGCTGGTCAGGGGGCTCGGCCTGGCACTGCTCACGGCTCTGGTACTCGCGGCTTCTAGCCTCGTAGCCGTCACGCTGTACCGCCGAATCGGACCGGAGGAGCGGCGCGTACCCGCCTGCCTGTTCGTCATTGCCGCGACCGTCGCCCTCGCCGGGATACTGTCCCGCGCCTTCTTCTTCGAGCTGCACCTCGTGCTCGGCACAACGCTGGCCTTGCTCGTAGCCAACTGCGCAATCTTCACCCGCACCCTGCAGCTTGCCTCGCCAACGGCCGCAGGCACGTGTGCCGCAGCAGTCGCCGGCGATGCCGCGCGTTTCGCGCTCGTACTCGTCGCTGTCGGCGCGTTACGCGAGTTGCTCGGCCACGGCAGCCTCTTCGACGGGGCGCAGGATCTCCTGGGCAGTACCGCGTCCGCTCTCGTAATACATCCGATGCCGGCCGGCAATTTCTTCTCGCTCGCTGCCGCACCACCCGGAGCGTTCTTCGCTCTCGCCTTCCTGCTGGTCGCCTGGCGGATCGCATCGGCAAGCGGCCGACGACTGTGAACGCTGCGCGCCGCGCCGCGATCTTCCAGCGCCTGCAGGCCGCCAATCCCCACCCCACCACGGAACTGCAGTACGGCAGTCCGTTCGAGTTGCTGGTAGCCGTAATCCTCTCTGCCCAGGCGACCGACGTCAGCGTGAACCGTGCGACCGCCCGGCTGTTCGCCGTGGCCAACAGCGCACCGCTGATGCTGCGCCTCGGCGAGCAGCGGCTGAAGACGTACATCCGCACCATCGGGCTGTTCAACACCAAGGCCGCCAACATCATCGCCAGCTGCCGCATGCTCGTCGATCGCCACGGCGGCGAGGTGCCGCGATCACGGGAGGAACTCGAGGCGCTGCCCGGCGTGGGCCGCAAGACCGCCAACGTGGTACTGAACACCGCCTTCGGCGAGTCGACCATCGCCGTGGACACCCATATTTTCCGCGTGTGCAACCGCACCGGCCTCGCGCCGGGCCCGACGCCACTCGCGGTGGAACACCGGCTGCTGCGGGTGGTTCCGGCGGAGTTCCGACGCGATGCCCATCACTGGCTGATCCTGCACGGCCGTTACGTCTGCAAGGCCCGGCGCCCGGCCTGTCCGCGCTGCCCGATCGCCGATCTCTGCGAGTACCGGCACAAGACCGTCGAGACAACCGCGGCGGTGTAAACTGCCGCCGGTCCTGGCGGAGCGCGACGCATGAAAGAAGAATCGGTTTTCTGGTTCGGCGGCAAGCCGGGTGCAAAGCAGGCTGCCACCGCGCCGCCGGCAGCGGCAGGACTTGAACCGGCGATCCGCGCTGCTTGCGGTGCCCGGGGACTGCAGGCGGAGGAATTCGTGGCAGCGCTCGGCGGCCATGGCAGCTGGCTCGTCAGTTTCTCGATGAACGGCTGCCCGGAACGGATCGTATGGAACGGCAAGGACCGGAAGCTCGTCCTGCAACGGGCCCTGCCGAGCGGCGGCTGGGCCGACGTGCGCGAAGCACCGGCGCTCGCCTCCGGCGCGGACGTTTTCACCTCGGCCATCGCCGCACTGCTCGACCCTGACGTGACCGGCCCCCGCTGATGCGCTCCGCCAATCTGCGTGGCATCGCCGCGATGCTCGTGGCGGTGGCCGCCTTTGCGGCCATGGATGCGCTGCTCAAGGTGCTGGCGGCACGCTACCCGCCCATGCAGGTCAGCGCCCTGCGCGGCGCTGCCTCCCTGCCCTTCGTGCTCGCCGTGGTGACCATCGTCGGCCGCTGGCGTGACCTGCGCCCGGTCAATGTCCGCCTGCACGTCGTGCGCGGCCTGCTCGGCGTGGTGATGATCGGCGGCTTCGTCGTCGCGCTCCGGACTCTCTCGCTCGCCGACGCCTACTCGATCTTCTTCGTGGCACCGCTCATGGTCACGGCCTTTGCGGTGCCGCTGCTCGGCGAGCACGTCGACTGGCAGCGCTGGCTCGCGATTTTCACCGGCCTGCTCGGCGTGTTCGCGATGCTGCGTCCGTCGGCAGGAGCCCTCGGCACCTTCGGCGCAGCGGCTGCGCTAATGTCCGCAGTCGCCTATGCGCTCAGTGCGATATCGGTCCGTTTCCTGACACGCACCGATACGACGCAAAGCATGGTCTGGTGGTTCCTGGTGTTTCTCACGGTATTCTGCGGAGCGCTTGCCCTGCCCGGCTGGGTGGCAATCCGCGCCGAGGACTGGCCGTCGATCGTGGCAATCGGCGCCATCGGCAGCGTCGGGCAGCATTTCATTACCGAGGCGTTTCGCCACGCTCCGGCATCGGTCATCTCGCCGTTCGAGTACACGGCGCTGCTCTGGGGCGTAGGGATCGACTGGGCGTTCTGGGATGTGTTGCCCGGCGCCCGGGTGTACTTCGGCGGCGGCGTGGTGATCGCCGCCGGCCTGTTTCTCATCTGGAAAGAACGTCGCCTGCACCGCGAACTCGCCGCGAGCATTGAATCGCCGGCCAGCGTGCACTGACCGGCGTGACGAAGATCAGAACACGTATTCGAGGTTCATTGAGCCACGAATCGGCTCGTCGAGTCGACCGTCGAAATCCACCGCGAGATACTCGGCCTCGGCAACGACGGCCCAGCGGTCATTCACCCGTATGCGGAAACCGAGGGCCGCTGCGAAGCCGTCGTCATCGTCGCTGACGTCGATGCCACTCCCGACCAGGCCCACGCCGGGCTCGAACACCGTCGGAAACTGCACGTCGAGGCTGAGATCCTGGAACGTGTAACCGAGCTTGCCGAGCAGGTCGAGGTGCCCGGTAAGCGGCCAGCGGCCGATGCCATAGACCGTGATGCCGTCGATATCGGTCTTCGAAGAGCCCCGCATCGGAGTTGCCGACAGGTTCGAAATGGTCGGTTCATCGCGCGCGTTGCCGGAAGCGCTGTAACGCAGCTCGGCACCAAAATACCCGTTTACCATCACGCCGAGCATGCCCTGCCAGCCGATCGTCACGTCGGCGAGTTCGTCCGCCACGGTGAAGCCCTCCGCAGCGGCATCCGCAATGAAACCCGAACTCTCGATGTTCGTGACGGGGATTCCTGCGCCGACGTACCACTGCCAGCCCTGGTCCTCACCCATCGCGGGAGCCGCCGCAATCCCGGCCAGCAGGGCCAGCGAAATAGTGCTGATGACGCGCATCGACATCCCCCGATTCATCGTGAGCAGTCAGAAAAGCAACCCGGCGCACGTAGCCGTCTCCTCGACTGCGCGCGCATCGGCCCAATGCCGGCCCAAGGTTAGCCGCAATGGCCGGCACTTATAAAGCGCGCACCGGCACTCCCCGCCCATGGATGCATCGTTTGTCCGAACCCCGGTCGTGCAGCCCATCCCGCCCCCGGGACTGCGACGCCTGCGGTTCGCGTCGCCGCCCGCTCGCTCCGGACAGCGCCGGTGCCAGCAACCGCAGCGAAGACGCTTTGCGCCCCGGGTTCAACCCCACCGCAGGCCGAGCCCGTCGCCGCCGGCGCCGAAATCAAATAATCAAATGCCCCGGCACCAGCCGCCCGCGTATGATAGGCGGCAGCCAGTTTGCGGATTTGTCCCCAGCGGGAGGCGAGCATGATGTTCCGAAAGGCCCTGTATGCAGCATTGCTTCTGCCCTTGGTCGCGGCAGCCGAGCCGGCGTGGCTCCGGTTGGGCGACGCGGACCGGCGGGCGACGAGCCCGGAGATCGCGGTTGGAGACGATGGCTCCGTGGTGGCCGTCTGGCTCGATCGCGGGCTGACGGCCGACCGGCCGGCACCCAAGCCGCACAAGCCCGGCGAGCACAGCCACCGCTCGTCGACGGATTTGTATTTTGCGCGCTCGGCCGATGGCGGCGCGACGTGGTCGAAAGCCGTGCGGGTCAATGACGAAGCCGGCTCCGTCTGGGGATTCGCGGTCAGCAAGCCGCGGATTGCAGTCGGACGCAATGGCACCATCCACCTGTTCTTCCCCGGCAACGAACGCTCCCCTGTCACGGGCCTCGATGTCGTCACTGCCCGTTACACCCGCTCGACCGACGGTGGCCGCACGTTCGAGAAGGCCCGCACCATCAATCGCCCAGCCGACTTCGATCAGACGGACATGCTCGGCGAAGGACTGTCGGCCACCTTCTCCTTCGGCACGATGGGCGTCTCGCCGGACGGCACCGTCATAGCCGCCTGGCAGGACATCGGCGCCATGAAGGGCAACGCCGATGGCGCCAACGCGCACGTCGCCATCTCGACCGACGACGGCAAGACCTTCGCGCCGGAGCGCGCGGTGATCGAAACGAATGCGGTGTGCCCGTGCTGTCAGCTCACGGTAGCCTTCGGTGGCGATGAGGCCCTCATCGGCTACCGCAAACTCTATCCCGACGGCCGCGACAGCACCGTTGCCCGCATCAACACCGGCAGCAAGACCCTGAGCGGCGAAACCCGCCTGCCCTTCGCGCCGTGGAAGATCGACGGTTGCCCCCTAAAGCCGACCGATCTCGCGACCCATGGCGAGATGGTGTACGCGGCGTCCTTCACAGCGGGCGAGAATCCGGCCGGGGTGTACTTCACGCGATCCACGGACGGTGGGCGCAGCTTTACGGGCAGCAAAGCGGTGCATCCCGGGGCGCCGTACTCCGACGCCCCGGAACTGACCGTGGACCGCGATGGCCTGGTGCGCATCGTCTGGCAGGCAAAAACCGACGGCCCGCGCCGACTGTTCACCGCAGTGTCGACGGACCGCGGCGCAACCCTGTCGGCACCGACCGAGATCGCTACGCCGGCCGGCAATTCAGCCTACCCGGCGACGGCGGTGGCGCCCGACGGCACGGTTCTCGTGATCTGGGAGCAGGAGAACGAACAGGTCTTCATCACCCGCCTGCCACCCGGCCGTGCCGCAGTAGCGGCGAACTGACGGTCGGCGACGCCGAACGGCCCAGCGGACCGCGAACCGCCGGGCCGGTTGCGGCGCTATTCCGGCATAGGGAGACCGGCGTCCCGCGTTTGCCGTGCCTGCCCGACCCGGCCGCGGTCTGGCAGCGCCTTCGATACGCAGGAAGGTGTTGCGGTTCAAATCCCGAGACACTAAAGGTCGGTGCGCGATAGCGGTTGGCGACCTCGTTGATGCCGCCTGCGCACCGGGAGGGACTTCAGTCCCGACCACCGCCCCGCCCGGAAATACGGTCGGCACTGAAGTGCCTCCAACAGGGTGCTGGCGGAGACGGCGTGACGGGCGTGTTGGCGGAAGGTCATCGCCGCACGCTGTGCGGCATTGGCTGCGGGGCCGGGCGGCCCGTAACGGGCGTGTGAGGTCGGCGTAGCAGGAGCGCAGCCGCAGCCGAACCCGAGCGAGCGCAGCACAGGACGTGCGTAGCGAGCGTCCCGGCGCAGGCCGTCCGG
>JAJTYX010000045.1:0-7629 GCA_021462865.1 Gammaproteobacteria bacterium
TCCCTCCCGGTGCGCAGGCGGTATCCATGAGGTCGCCAACCGCTATCGCGCACCGACCTTTAGTGTCTCGGGATTTGAACCGCAACATCTTCCGACATATCGAAGGCGTTGCCTGACCGGGGCCGGGTCGGGGCTGCCGGGAGGGCAGCAGCCGGCGTAACCCGTAGCGACGAGCACAGGGACGTGCGAGGAGCGGCGCTCGGTGGACACCGGGCTACCGCATCACCCGCACATGCCGGATAAAATTGCGGGCGCCCCCGCCAGCAGCCACCGTGAGGGACCAACGCATCGGTCCGCGCAGCAGTCCTGTGCCAATCTCTACAGTATCGTCGGCGCGTCCGGCTGCTCGTTGCGATCCGCGCCCTGCCCCGGAAAGTGCTGCGCGAGCAGGCGGACGACACCGGCGATGCCGGCCTCGGCGCCCTCGGCATAACGACCTGCGCGGAACTCGCGTTCCATCACCCGGCAGATCGCCTCCCACTCGTCTGGTGCGACGCACGCGGCGATCGCGCGGTCGGCAACGATCTCGACGTCGTGGTCGGCCATGAGCACGTAGATCAGGACGCCGTTGTTGCCGGCGGTGTTCCAGACGCCGAGCTGGCCGAACACGTCCACCGCACGCTCGCGCGGTGTGATGCCCCGCCAGAGCTCCGGCAGATCGAACGCCGTCTCGATCGCGAAACGGATCTCGCCGGCGTGGCAGCGCTCGGCTGCCGCAATGGCGGCCTCGATGCGTTCGTGGACAGCGGCCGTGAAGCGCCGGCGCGTGCCCCAGCCCGTCGCGAAGAGATGCCGACATGCGCGCCCGATCGGCATGGCCTACCAGCGCCCCGACGCGCCGCCGCCCCCGAAGCTGCCGCCGCCGCCGCGGAACCCACCGCCGCCGAAACTGCCGCCGCCGCCGCGAAATCCGCCGCGACCCGCGCGGCTCGCCCAGCGGCCGCCGTTGCCAAGGGCGAGAAAGAGCGAGAGCACGAACCCGACGACCGCGATGCCGAGCGAAAGCCCGAGCGCCTGAGTGATGACCCACGCCACGCCGCCGGTGATGCCGCCCGTCGCGATCGAACCGAGCGCGCGGCCGAGGATCGCCCGGAGGGTGCCCGAGACGAAGACGACGATGAAGAAGAGGAATGGCACGAGGTTGCCGGGATCCTCGGGAGCCTGCTGCCAGTGGGAATCCGGAGGCGGCAGTTCCTCGCCATCCACGACCGCGATGATGCGGTCGAGGCCCGCGGCCACGCCGCCCGCGAAGTCACCCTCGCGGAAGCGCGGCACGATCGTCTCGTCGATGATGCGGTTGGACGCGAGGTCGGTGAGCGCGCCTTCGAGTCCGCGGCCGACTTCGATGCGCAGCGTCCGGTCGTTCTTCGCGACGAGGAGGAGCGCGCCGTCGTCCGGTTTTTCGCGACCGAGCTTCCAGGCGTCCACGACGCGGATCGAGTACTGCTCGATCTCCTCGGGTCGCGTCGTCGGCACCATCAGCACGGCGATCTGTGCGCCCTTTTGGGCCTCGAATGCGGCGAGCTTCGCTTCGATAGCGTCGCGCTCGTCGGCGCTGAGCGTGGCGGTCAGGTCGGTGACGCGCGCCTGCAGCGGCGGGATCGGCTGCAGCGGTTCGGCGAATGCCGCCACCGGCACCGCGGCGAGGGCCAGGAACGCGGCTGCGGCGACGCGCAGCCGGAACGCGCGGATCATCGGCAGGTCGGCGTCCTCAGGTCGCGGGCTGCGCCGGCGCGCCGGCAGGCGGCGCGGGCGCCGGGCTGAAGTCCACCGCCGGCGGCCGCGCGATGGCCGCCTCGTTCTCGACGGTGAAATTCGGCCGCACCTCGTAGCCGAACAGCATCGCCGTGAGATTGACCGGAAAGCGGCGGATCGTGCCGTTGAAGGTCTGCACCGATTCGATGTAGCGGTTGCGCGCAACGCTGATGCGGTTCTCGGTGCCCTCGAGCTGCGCCTGCAGGTCGCGGAAGTTCTGGTCCGACTTCAGGTCCGGGTAGTTCTCCGTCACCATGAGCAGGCTCTTCAGCGCCGTCGTCAGCTCGCCCTGCGCAGCCTGGAATTTCCTGATCGCCTCGGGGTCGTTCAGCATCTCCGGCGTCATCTGGATGGAGGTCGCGCGGGCGCGCGCCTCGGTCACGCCGATGAGGACCGCCTGCTCCTGCGCGGCAAAACCCTTCACCGTGTTCACGAGGTTCGGGATGAGATCCGCGCGGCGCTGGTACTGGTTGATCACCTCCGACCAGGCGGCCTTCACGGCTTCGTCATTGGTCTGGATCGTGTTGTAGCCGCAGCCGGACAGGGCCAGGCAGGCCGTCATGAGCAAGGCGGAAAGGACAAGGCGCATGGACATCTCCCCAGGTTCTGCGCGACGCCGGCGATTCTACGCCGGTCGGGCAGATCGCGGATCGGCGGGGACGCTGCGCAACCGCACTGCCGATCCCGCGCAGATGCGTGCTGCGGATCCGGACGGCCTGCGCCGGGACGCTCGCTACGCACGTCCCTGTGCTGCGCTCGCTCGGGTTCGGCTGCGGCTGCGCTCCTGCTGCGCCGGCCTCACACGCCCGTTACAGGCCGTCCGGATCCACAGCTATCGTCGAACAGCGTGCGGCGATGGTCTTCCTGCAGCACGCCCGTCGCAACACGGCCAGGGACGGCCGCGGAGCGGCGCTCGGCGGACAACGGGCCACCGCCACTCGCACCTGCGAGGCAAGGGCGCGGGCGGACCGGCAGATTGACGAAGAGCCTTTAGTTAAGCGGCTCACGACGCCGGGTTGCAGTTGCCTGCCCGGATCCGCTGCGGTAATCGCAACCGTTCAGTGACTTTGCTCCTGTGCCGGAGGTGACGTCGAAACTGGTCGCTGTTTCGCGGCGGCGCATGCCGTTTAACAGAATCTGGTGACGTACAGACCGGCATGATCCGCTACCAGAAATATGATTGGACAGCCGCAGGTAATAGTGCTTATCTGGCCACGGAGTTCATGGTGGCGTGGTCCGTTGGAGGTCACGCCAACCGGAAAAAAAGCGGACTCCGATCTGAAGAAGAACGGACGGGGGAAGTAAATCAAATGAACATTCGTCGACTCGGCGCCACCGCCGGACTGCTCGTTTCACTGGCCTTCGCGGGCACCGCCAGCGCGGCATCCATTTCTTACTACATGGATCAGAGCAATGCTGAGCCGCTGCTCCCGGATGGCGTCAACTACCTGCAGGTGACGATTTCCGATGCGACTTACGGACTCGATCTGAATGCCATCCGCTTCGATGTCACGCTGCTCTCGCCGTTGACGAGCATTGCGGGCAGCAACTTCGGCATCCAGACCTTCGGCTTCAACACGACGCAGACGGTTGCGACGGTGCTGGCGGCGATCACGGGCCTGCCGGGCGGCTGGTCGGCCTCCTCGAACAGCAACCAGGACGGTTTCGGCAAGTTCGAACTGGTCAACAGTGGCAGCGGCTCGAGCCGGCAGAACCCGACGCTGACGTTCTACGTCTCCGGAGTCGCAGGCGACGCCCCGATCGACTATGCGGCGCTCTCCTCTGGCAGTGCCGGGCAGGGCAACGTGATGTTCGCCTCGCATGTCGCCGGTTTCCTCGACCAGGATCCGGGCGCCGGTGAGTTGACCAGCGCCTATTTCGGTGGCTCGACGGTGGTGCCAGTACCGGCGGCCGTCTGGCTCTTCGGGTCCGCGCTGGGGGTGATGGGCGTACTCCGTCGCCGGACCAGATCCTGAGCACCCGATTCCCCTGATCACGCGCAAAGCCCCGCTTCGGCGGGGCTTTTTTTGGCTCTTTGCGGATCAGCGGGGAGGCTGTGGATCCGGACGGCCTGCGCCGGGACGTGCGAGGAGCGGCGCTCGGCGGGCTCCGGGCCGCCACCATTCGTGCATACCGGATGAGGGTGCGGCTGCTCCTGCAGATGGCCAATGAATCTTTTTCTGAGTCCGGCCCCTGCTTCGGCCCGCGCAGGGAACCTCGGGATTCCCACGCGGTCGGATCGATCACGGCCATCGAGCTGGAAGGAGAGCCCCATGCCCACCGAAACGCAGGCCCGCGCAGAGCACGGCCAGGTGACTCCGCGCATCGACAGGAGCAAGTACCCCGAGGCCCTCAGGGCCATGCGCCGACTGCACGACCACCTTCAGGCGAGCCCGCTCGACCCGGTGCTCCAGGAACTCGTGGCTTTTCGCGCCTCGCAGATCAACGGTTGCGCCTGGTGCCTGGACATGCATTCGAAGGAGCTGCGCGGGCACGATGTGCCGGAACACAAGCTCTACCTGGTGAGTGCCTGGCGCGAGTCGCCGCAGTTCACGCAACGCGAGCGCGCGGCGCTCGCCTGGACGGAGGCACTCACCGTCCTGGGGCACGAGGGCGTGCCCGATACCGTTTACGAACTCGCGCGCAGGCATTTCAGCGAGCCGGAACTCGTCGAGCTCACCCTTGCAGTCATTTCGATCAACGGGTGGAACCGGTTGAACATTGCCTGGCGTTCGGTGCCCGGCGACTACCGGGTACGGGCTGGCGCGACCGCTGCAGGCCGGTAGCGCCCGGCGGGGGGAAAAAAAAACGCCGTGGCGGCACGATGGGCTGGCCGGCCAGGAGGCATCATGAACCGAACCCATCTGTTGCGTGACCTCGGCCAGAGTCTCTGGCTCGACAACATCACCCGCACGCTGCTCGACGCTGGCACGCTGCACCGCTATATAAAGGAGTACGGCATCACCGGGCTGACGTCGAATCCGACGATCTTCGAGCATGCGATCGGCGGCAGCAGCGCCTACGACGCCGGTATTCGCGACAAGACCGCGGCCGGTCGATCCGGCGAGGCGCTGTTCACCGAGCTTGCACTCGAGGATCTGCGCCGTGCGGCCGACCTGTTCCGTGCGGCTTTCGATGCCACCTCCCAGGTCGATGGCTGGGTGTCGATGGAGCTTTCGCCGCTGCTGGCGGCCGACACGCCGGGCAGCATCGCGGCGGCGGCGCAAATCGTCCGGCAGGCCGACCGTCCCAACCTGTTCGTGAAGATTCCCGGCACGCCCGCAGGCATTGCGGCGATCGAGGAATCGATCTGTGCCGGCGTGCCGGTCAACGTGACGCTGCTCTTTTCGCGTGAGCAGTACCTGGCCGCTGCGCAAGCCTACATGCGCGGCATCGAGCGGCGCATTGCGGCCGGGCGGGATCCGCGCGTTGCGTCGGTGGCCTCGCTGTTCGTGAGCCGCTGGGACCGGGCGGTCGGTGCCGCGGTTCCGCGCGAGCTGCGCAACCGCCTCGGGATCGCGATCGCGGGGCGGACCTACCGCGCTTACCGCGAGCTGCTGGCGTCCGCGCGCTGGCGCCGGCTGGCGGCCTCGGGAGCGTCACCGCAGAGATTGCTGTGGGCGAGCACCGGCACCAAGGATCCCGACGCGTCGCCGACCCTGTACGTAGAGGCGCTGGCGGCGCCCGACACCATCAATACCGTCCCCGAGGAAACTCTGCAGGCTTTTGCTGCGCGGGGCGAGCTGCGCGGCGTGATGGCCGAGGACGGCGGCGATGCCGAGGCGATGCTGGCGCGCTTCGCGCAGGCGGACGTCGATGTCGATGCACTGGCCGGGCGACTGCAGGGCGAGGGCGCGCAGGCGTTCGTGAAGTCCTGGCAGACGCTCATGCAGCGCATCGCCGAAAAGAGCGCTTCGGTGGCCCTCGCCGGCCGGGCGCAACCGTGAGCGGTCTGGCCGGGCGGCCGCAGTGGCGCGCGCTGCAGCAGCACTTCACGCAGGTGGAGCGGCTGCACCTGCGCGAGCTGTTCGCGGCGGACTCATCGCGCGGCGAGCGCCTGGCCGTCGAGGCGGCCGGCCTGTATCTCGATTACTCCAAGAACCGGGTCACCGACGAGACGCTGCGCCTGCTGGTCGAGCTCGCCGTGGCCTGCGGCCTCGGCGAGCGCATCGAGGCGATGTTCCGTGGCGACCGGATCAACGTCACCGAGCAGCGCGCGGCGCTGCACGTCGCGCTGCGCATACCGGCGGGCAAGCGCCTGGCGCTGGACGGGACCGACGTCGTGGCGCAGGTGCAGGCGGTGCTCGCGCGCATGGCGGCGTTCTGCGAGCGGGTGCGCGCGGGCGCGTGGACCGGGTACACCGGCAGGCGTATCCGCAACGTCGTCAACATCGGCATCGGCGGCTCCGACCTCGGTCCGGTGATGGCCTGCGAGGCGCTGCGCTTCTACAGCGAGCGCGACATGGCGTTTCGCTTCGTCTCCAACGTGGACGGCACCGATTTCGTCGAGGCCGTGCACGGTCTCGACCCGGCCGAGACGCTGTTCATCGTCTGTTCCAAGACCTTTACCACGCTGGAAACGATCGCCAATGCGCGCGCGGCGCGCGCCTGGTGCCTGCAATCCCTGCGCGACGAGCAGGCGGTGGCGAGACACTTCGTCGCCGTGTCCACCAATGCCGCAGAGGTCGCCCGCTTTGGCATCGAGACCGACAACATGTTCGGCTTCTGGGACTGGGTGGGCGGCCGCTATTCCATGGACTCGGCGGTCGGGCTGTCCACCATGCTGGCCATCGGGCCGGAGCGCTTCGGCGACATGCTGGCCGGCTTCCATGCGATGGACGAGCATTTCCGCAGCGCGCCCTTCGAGCGCAATCTGCCCGTGCTGATGGGCCTGCTCTCGATCTGGTACAACAACTTCTTCGGTGCGCAGACGGTCGCGGTGCTGCCCTACGAGCAGTACCTCAAGCGTTTCCCCGCCTACCTGCAGCAACTCGCCATGGAGAGCAACGGCAAGCAGGTCACCCTCGACGGCGAGCGGGTCGGCTACCAGACCGGTGCGATCTACTGGGGCGAGCCGGGCACGAACGGCCAGCACTCGTTCTACCAGCTCCTGCACCAGGGGACGAAGCTGGTGCCCTGTGACTTCATCGGCTTCTGCAAGCCGCTCAACCCGCTTGGTGACCAGCACGACCTGCTGATGGCGAATCTCTTTGCGCAGAGCGAGGCGCTGGCTTTCGGCCGGTCGTCGGCCGAGCCCCACCGCAACTTCGAGGGCAATCGGCCGAGCAACACCCTGCTCGCCGACCGGCTCACGCCGCAGACGCTCGGCGCGCTGGTGGCGCTGTACGAGCACAGCGTATTTGTGCAAGGCGTGATCTGGGGCATCGATTCGTTCGATCAGTGGGGCGTGGAGCTCGGCAAGGCGCTCGCGACGCGCACCGCCGCCGAGATCGGTGCCGCGAGCGAGCCGCAGCTCGCGCATGACAGCTCCACCAATGCGCTCATCCGCCGGTATCGCCAGGCGCGGAGAGCCGGACACGGGCAGTGACGTAGGCCATCGCGCGCGCAGAGTTTCGCTGGCACCCACCTCGTGCCGCGTGCGACCGTAAAGCAAGCGCAGCTGCGGGCGACGGATCCGGACGGCCTGCACCGGGACGCTCGCTACGCACGTCCTGTGCTGCGCTCGCTCGGGTTCGGCTGCGGCAAGCCGTGTAGGAGGGACTTTAGTCCCGACCACCGCGACGTCCGGAAATACGGTCGGCACTGAAGTGCCTCCTGCAGGATGCGGCCGCCCGCGGCGATGAACGAAGCGCCGCCATCCACGGCGATGAACGAAGCACCGCCATCCACGGCGATGAACGAAGCGCGCTGCGA
>JAJTYX010000046.1:0-5069 GCA_021462865.1 Gammaproteobacteria bacterium
GGCTGTTGTCCTATCATTTCCTTTCCTGAAGATCGTTGAAACAATTTTCGAACCTTTCCCTGGAAGGTATCCATGTAGATGTAAAATACCGGGGTGAGGTAAAGGGTAACGAGTTGTGAAAAGAGCAGTCCGCCTACCATGACAAGTCCCAGTGGACGGCGCGTCTGCGCTCCTGCGCCAAAGCCGAGGGCTATCGGTAAAGCACCCATGAGCGCAGCCATCGTGGTCATCATGATGGGACGGAACCGAATCAGACACCCCTGATATATAGCCTCCATCGGGCTCTTACCATCATTCCTTTGTGCTTCTAAGGCAAAATCGATCTGCATAATGGCATTTTTCTTAACGATACCTATCAGCATAACAAGACCTACAAAGGCATAAACATCCAACTCTATGTGGAAAATGAGAAGCGTCAGGAGTGCACCCAGCCCGGCAGAGGGAAGTCCGGACAGAATGGTTACCGGGTGGATGAAGCTTTCATAAAGTATCCCCAGTACGATATAAATGACCAGAATGGCAAGAAACAACAGCATTCCCAGCCCTCGCATCGACGATTGAAATTCCTGGGCCGTACCCTGGAAGCTGGTGCTGATAGCCGGAGGCAAGGTCTTACGGGAAAGTTTGTCGACCTCCGCAACAGCCGTGCTGAGGGCAACCCCCGGTTTAAGGTTAAACGAAATCGTTACCGCAGGGAACTGCCCCAGGTGATTAATTGTCTGTGGGCCGAGATTCTCGGTCAGCGTCGCTACCGCATATAGCGGAACCGGAATCCCATTCGACGAGTTTACATAAAGCATCTGCAAGGTTTCCTGGTTCACCTGATACTGCGGTTCTAATTCCATAATGACTTTATATTGATCATTCGATGCGTAGATCGTTGAAACCCACCGGTTACCATAAGCGCTTTGCAATGCATCTTCGATCTGCCTGGCCGTCACCCCTAATGTTGATGCCTTGTCCCGTTGAATTACAACGTTTACCTGAGGATTCTTGATAAGCAGGTCGCTGGTTACATCCTGCAATATCGGCAGATCACGCATTTGGGCCTCCAGTATCGGGGCATAGTGATACAGTTCTTCGATATTCGGGCTTTGTAAGGTAAATTGATAAAGGCTTTTCGTCATCTTACCACCAATACGAATTTCGGGTGGATCTTGCATGAAGACCCTGATGCCAGGAATTATGGCAAGCTTTTGCCGTAATTCTTCCATTACCTTTTCGGAACTCGGATGGAACCCGGGGCCGTGTTTTAAATGGATAAATAAGACGCCTTGATTAGAGCTGGCTGTGACACTGGAACTGCCGACGCTTGAATAGAAATCTCTGACGTTTGGGTTTCTCCTAACAATATCAGCTACCGCCTGCTGGAGTTGCACCATCTTGTCATAAGAGACCCCCTGTTGCGCCTCGGTAATACCAAAAATTGTTCCCTGATCCTCGTTTGGAAGGAAACCCTTGGGAACGATTACAAAAAGATATCCCGTTGCCAGCAGGATGACGCCAGAAACTACCATTGTGATCAGACGATGGTGTAAAGCCAGCCTGAGCGACCGCTCATAAACCTTCAATATGCGATTAAAACCATTTTCAATAATCATATAAAGACGCCCATGTCTCTCTTCAGATGGTGGGCGCAGGAAACGGCTGCATAACATAGGTGTGAGACTAAGGGAGACAAATCCTGATATCAGAATCGCCACACAAATTGTAACAGCAAATTCCCGAAACAATCGCCCAACAACACCTCCCATGAACAGTACAGGAATAAACACAGCTACAAGCGAGAGCGTCATGGATAAAATGGTAAAACTAATTTCTTGAGACCCTTTTAGCGCTGCCTGAAAGGGTTTTTCTCCCATCTCCATGTGGCGAACGATGTTTTCAAGAATAACAATAGCGTCGTCTACCACAAACCCTATTGCAAGAATCAGTGCAACGAGGGAGAGGTTGTCCATACTGTAATTCAGTAAATACATCACTGCGAAGGTGCCCACAACAGACAGCGGGAGCGCCAAGCTGGGAATCACCGTGGCAAAGAAATTACGCAGGAAAAGCAATATCGTCATGACAACCAGGACTAAAGTCAGGATCATAGTAAATTTGACTTCATTGATCGACTTCAGGATTGATTCTGAGCGATCATAGAGGATATGCAATTCGGCCGAAGGAGGAAGATGTGACTGGAAAACAGGCATAAGTTTTTTGACGGCGCCCGATACTTCGACTGCGTTTGTTCCCGGCTGGCGACGGACTGCCAGCACGATTGCCCGTTGGCTTCCGTTTTGATCTATGAACCAGGCAGCAGCCTTATCGTTTTCAACACTGTCAATAACTCTTCCCAATTCCTCGAGGCGTACGGGCGAGCCGCCACGATACGTTACAATGACAGGGCGGTAATCACTGGCTTTGAATAGCTGGCCGGTAGCAAAGACGGTGAATGCCTTGTGTGGTCCATACAGGACTCCCGTAGGCAGGTTTACGTTTGCATTGCGCAGCGCCTCTGCTACAGTATCGATTCCGATGCCTCTACTGGCAAGCGCATGCGGATTAAGCTGTGCACGAACGGCATATTTCTGCGGCCCAAAAATCTGTACCTCTGCTACGCCACTGGTCATGGAGATGCGCTGCGCCATCATGATATCTGCATAATCATGCAGTTCCCACAGGGGAAGTGTCCGGGAAGTCAGGCCAATATACATGATAGGCTGGTCTGCCGGATTTACTTTTTTGTATGTGGGCGGTTGAGGCATATCCTGAGGAAGAAACGGTGTAGACTGGGCTATAGCGGTCTGAACATCCTGAGCCGCTGCATCAAGATTCCGGCTCAGGCTAAACTGGAGGGTAATCAATGTGGATCCCAAAGAACTGGTGGAAGTCATAGAGTCTAAACCCTCTATAGTAGAAAACTGCCGTTCCAGGGGGGTCGCAACGGACGAAGACATGGTTTCCGGACTGGCGCCGGGGAGGCTGGCGCTTACCAGAAGCGTAGGAAAGTCAATGTTGGGAAGATCGCTTACCGGTAGTAATCTGTATCCTGCAACACCAAAGAGAAGCAACCCGATCATGACGAGGGTTGTCATGACAGGGCGACGGATAAAAGGACCTGAGATATTCACGGATTCATTCCTCCCTCTTGTCTGATTTTTGATTATCTAAATCGGAACTGTTTGGCGTCAGAGATTCCAAATCGTTTTTAATTTCCACTTTACTTCCGTGGATAATCTGGAATTGACCATCGGTTACTATTTTCTCTCCCGGTCGAAGCCCCTTTGCAATGACCATTTCCTGATCCATGCGATTTCCTACAACAACTGGACGATATTCTACTGTAAGGTCGGATTTAACGACATAAACATATAGGCCATCCTGGCCTGTCTGGACCGCCTGAGAAGGAATCACTACTGCGTTAGGTTGTGTCGTAAGCGTTAATATCACGTTAACAAACTGTTTCGGCCAGAGAAATTCATCTTCGTTGGGATAGACTGCTTTCAGCAGAATGGTCCCCGTAGATTTATCTACTTCGTTGTTAATAAAGGTCAGTTCTCCGATAACAGGGCTCACTTTACTTCCGGGAACAATTGCCTGCACTTCCAGATTTTTCTGCGCCATGTATTTTCTGACCTCTGATACCTCCTGCTCTGGTAAAGTAAAAGCAACGTATATCGGCTTTGTCTGATTAATCGTCACCAATACGGTATCGATATCTTTAACAATATTCCCCTGATTAACTTCAAGCTTTCCGATACGTCCGTTTATGGGGGAACGGATATGACAGTATCCAAGTTGAAGTTTGGCATTTTGCACAGCAGCCTCGTCAGCGCTAACCGTCGCCTTGAGCGCTTCATAATCGGTATGATACTGGTCATGTTCCTGCTTAGAAACCACGCCACTTTTCAGCAACTCTTCGTAACGATGTGCGTCTGCCTCTGCCTTTTTCATCTGAGCGGTATCCCTTAACAGACTGGCTTCGAATTGCTGAAGCATTGCCTTAAAAGGGCGGGGATCTATCATGTAAAGGAGATCCCCCTTTTTCACTTCCTGACCCTCTTTGAAATAGATGCGAGAGATCTCTCCTTCAACCCGCGTCTTGACCGATACGGTAGAATAAGCCTCCACATTTCCAATGGTGTGTATTTGAATGGGAATGTCTTTTTGTTCAGCAACAGCCACAGTAACCGGCACACCGGCTGGCATCATATGTTTCTCCCCTGATCCGGAAGAACAAGAAGCTAAAATAAATGCGATTCCCAAAATAAAACCATATTTCATGATAAAAAAATAATTCATCTCTCCGTTCCTTTGATAAAGATGGTGACAAACTCTCTGACAATTATGTCTGTATCGGTACGCCGGTATTTTTTCAATAGCAGGAAATTCTCAGCATCGAAATATGAAAAGAACATCCCAAGGAATACCCTTGCCCCTAACTCTGTATCAAAAACCCTCAAAATTCTCTTCTTCTGCATTTCCGCAAAATAGGATGCAAGGGTTTTAAACATTTCATCAATAAATGAATGGTAAATCCTGTGGATTTTTTCCGTATACCGATGCATTTCTGAATGCATTATCCGCACTAAGTCTTTTCTCTCTGTGAGAGAATCCAGAAATCTTTTTGCAATCAGTTCCAGTCCTTCTTCATATGATAGCCCCGCGATCTCCGGAAGAAGGCCTTTAAGAGCGGGAAGGAATGAATGGGTGTTAATTACCTCTTCAAAAAGTTTTTCTTTTGAAGGAAAGTGCCTGAACAGGGTAATTTCAGCAATACCGGCTGCCTTTGCAATCTCCTTTGTGGTTGCACCGAGATAGCCCTTTTTTGAAAAGAGTCTCAGCCCTGTTTCCAGAATTTTGTCTTTTGTCCTCATGATGTTCGGTTTACAATTTCTTTCTTTAAGGTACATTTATTGTGTAAGTAATTACTTACACACATAATAGGTCTTAAAAGATTTTTGTCAATAGGAAATATTCCGTAACTATTCAGAGAAACTGATGGTGAGAGAGAATAATTTCTCAGAATAGTTAGGAGCCGATAGGGAAAACGGGCAGACGGGAAAATCCCGAAGGGATGA
>JAJTYX010000047.1:0-15473 GCA_021462865.1 Gammaproteobacteria bacterium
GTGCTGCGCTCGCTCGGGTTCGGCTGCGGCTGCGCTCCTGCTGCGCCGGCCTCACACGCCCGTTACAGGCCGTCCGGACCCGCAGCCTTTGCGCAACCGCGTGCGACCGTGGCCTTCATCCAACGCACCCATCGCGACGTCCCCCGCCAGCAGCCCCGTGCGGGACCAACGTATCGACTCCGTAGCGACGGCGCCCCATCCCCGCGGATCGGCGATGAACCTTATAATCGTGCCGATGTTCTCGCATCTCGACGACCAGAATCAGCCCACCATGGTCGATGTGGGTGGCAAGCCCGTGACGGCCCGCGCTGCCCACGCACGCGCGCGGGTATGGCTGCCCGAGGTCATCCGGCGCGGGCTCGACCAGGGCGAGCTTCGATCGCCGAAAGGGCCGGTGTTCCAGACGGCGATCATCGCGGGCACGATGGCCGCCAAGAAGGCCCATGAACTGATTCCGTTCTGTCATCCGCTCGGCCTCGATGCCTGCCGCATCGAGATCGCTGTGGACGATTCAGGCCACGCAGTCATCGACTGTGTCGCCCGCGTCGAACACCGCACCGGCGTCGAGATGGAGGCGCTCACCGGCGCGGCCGTCGCGGCGCTCACCATCTACGACATGTGCAAGGGCCTTTCGCACGAGATGGTGATCGCGGATGTCCGCCTCGTCAGCAAGACTGGTGGCAAGAGCGATTTTCATGCGCCCGCGCGCGAGACGCCCTGAGCGCGCATGAGCGGGCGATCGGTGCCGCTGCGCGGGCTCGTGCTGGCGGGCGGCCGCAGCGAACGGCTCGGGTGCGACAAGGCCGCGCTGCAGATCGCCGGCACCAGCCTGCTCGAGCGAGCGGTTGCGCTGCTGTCACGCGCGGTAGCAGACGTGCAGGTGGCGGTGCGGGAGGATCAACTGTCCGACGAGTTGCGGCGCGGTTTCGCCCTGCTGCCCGATGCGTATCGCGACATCGGGCCGGCGGCCGGCTTGCTTGCGGCTCATCGCCTTGATCCCGCGAGCGCCTGGCTGGCCCTGGCCTGCGACATGCCGGGCGTGAGCGAGCCGCTGCTCGCCGGCCTGATCGCCGCGCGCGATCCGCGTCGCGGCGCCACCGCCTATCGCGGGTCGTCCGGATCGCCCGAGCCGTTGTGTGCGATCTATGAACCGGCTACCCTGAGCCGGCTGCGGAGTGAGGTCGATGCAGGCGGCAGTTCTGGCCTGCGTGCGGCACTATCCGCCGTTCACCCGGTGTTGCTGGATCCGCCGGACCCGGGTGCGCTGGGGAGCATCAACACGCCCGAGGACATGCGACGCCTGATCCGGTCATGACGGCCGAGGCGGGCTGCGGACCGCGCGTAACGAGACGTCGAGGTTTGTCACGATGGCCCGAAGAAAATCCGTTCGCCGTCCTGCTCGCGCCGAGGTCGAGGCGGCCATACGGGTGTTGTTGCGCTGGACGGGTGACGACGCCGATCGGCCCGGCCTGCGCCGGACACCGGCGCGGGTCGCGGGCGCGTTCGAGGACTGGTTCTGCGGCTACGCGATCGACCCCTGCGAACTGCTCGGTGCGTCATTCCAGCAGGTCAATCAATACGACCGGACTGTGACCTTGCGTGATATCGATTTCGAGTCCCACTGTGAGCATCACCTCGCGCCGATCATCGGCCGTGTGCACCTGGCCTACCTGCCAAACCGCCGGCTGGCCGGAATCAGCAAGCTGGCACGGGTCGTGGAAGCCTATGCGAAGCGCCTGCAGGTGCAGGAACGATTCACCGCGGAAATCGCGCGCTGCATTAACGACGTGCTGGAGCCCCGCGGCGTAGCGGTGGTGGTGGAGGCGCAGCACCAGTGCATGACGACGCGGGGCGTGCATCGCACAAACGTGAAGATGATCACATCGGAAATGCTGGGTGCATTCCAGGATGACGACCGGATACGCGCCGAGTTCTTCACCGCGATTCGTGCCTGATCGGGTAGCAACATGCCTCGCATAGTCAGGACCATCGACGACGCCAAGGCGCTGATCGGCCAGGAGGTCGGCGTTTCCGACTGGGTGACGGTGGACCAGGCCCGCATCAATCAGTTCGCGACGGCCACGGACGATCACCAGTGGATCCACACCGATACCGCGCGGGCGGCGCGCGAGATGCCGGGCGGGCAGACGATTGCCCACGGCTATCTGCTCCTCTCACTGCTGCCGGCCCTGATGGATACCCTCGTCGAGATGCCGACCCTGCAGCGTGCGATCAACTACGGTTTGAACAAGGTGCGTTTCAAGAACCCGGTCCCCGCGGGTAGCCGGGTTCGCCTGCGCAGCGTGCTGTTGCAGGCGCAGAAGCGCGCGGGCGCGTTGCAGGTGATCCTCGAGAACACCCTGGAGATCGAGGGCCAGCCGAAGCCGGCCTGCGTCGCAGAAGTCATCGCCCTGTATTTTCTCGGCGAGTGACGCGCAGCCGCCGCGGCTGCCTTGGCGTGGCCGGGTTGCGTGCTTCCGGCCGGAGCAGTTCTGTTGCCAGACACCGCGGTCTTCGCGCCTGCCCATGAACTCGTCGCCGGGCTGCGTGCCGGCACCCTGAGCAGCTTTGAGTTGACCCGGGCCGCGATTGCGCGGGTGCGCGAGATCAATCCCAGCCTGAATCCCGTCGTGGCACTCGATGAGGGTGCGGCGCTCGGGCGCGCACGTGAAGCCGACGCGGCGCTGCGTACCGGGCATGCGCCCGGCTCACTGCATGGCCTGCCCGTCACCATCAAGGACTGCTTCGAGGTGGCCGGTTTCGCCGCGGTCAACGGCGCGCCCGAGCTGCGCGGGTATCGGCCGGTGCAGCATGCGCCGGCGGTCGGGCGCATGGTGGCGGCGGGGGCGATCGTCATCGGCAAGACGAACGTGCCGCGTTATTCGCTGGATCTGCAGACCTTCAACGACGTCTTCGGCGTGACACGCAATCCCTGGAATGTGGATCGCACGCCGGGAGGATCGAGTGGCGGTGCTGCGGTCGCGCTCGCCACGGGGGTGACCAGCCTCGAGATCGGCAGCGATCTGGCCGGTTCGCTGCGGGGGCCGGCGCATGCCACCGGCGTCTGTGCGTTGAAGCCGAGTTTCGGTGTCGTGCCGAGCGCGGGCGCGCTGTCCTCGATTCCCGGCGCGTTGCGTCCGCCCGACCTGATGGTGGTCGGTCCAATGGCGCGCACGGTGACCGACCTCGGGCTGTTGTTCGGTGTGCTCGCCGGAGTCGCCGGGCGTGAGGCTGCCGGCTGGAAATTGGCGCTGCCGCCGCCACGGGCACCGGCGCGTCGGCTGCGGGTCGCCGCCTGGCTCGACGACGACAACTGTCCGGTTGCGCCCGACGTGGGCGCGGTGCTTGCCGGTACCTGTCGTGCGCTGGCGGGCGCCGGCGTGGCCGTCGACGAGCAGGCGCGGCCCGGGTTCGACCCGGGCGATTACTTCCGCGCCTTCCTGGAACTCATGTACGCGGAGATGGGCGCGGGGTTTCCCGAGAACGTGTTTCGGACATTCACCGCGGCCGCACGCCGGCAGGACGGGCATGCGGAGCGGACTGCGCTGACCCTGATGCCGGGAGCGGTCGCGCAGCGGCATCGTGACTGGCTTCGGACTTGTGAGCGTCGCGAGGTCTACCGGGCCGCCTGGGACGAATTCTTCACGCGCTACGACGTGCTCCTCACGCCGGCCATGCCCACGACCGCGCCGCCACACGACCACCGCCCCTTCGAGGAACGCAGCATCAGGCTCGGCAGCCGCGAGTTTGCGTACATGCAGCAGTCCTTCTGGAGCGGACTGGCTACGCTGTCGCTCCTTCCCGCTGCCGTGGTTCCGGCCGGGCTCGCCGCGGACGGGATGCCGGTCGGAGTGCAGCTGATCGGCCCCTACCTCGCGGACTACACCGTGCTCGAACTGGCTCGTCTGGTCGAAGAATTGACCGGCGGATTCCGGCGTCCACCCGAGGGGCAGCGGGCGCAACCCGGCGCGAGCTGAGCGGGTGAGAGAACTGGCGCGGCCGCGTGTGGACCGCGCTGTGATGACCAGCGTCAGCCGTCGAGCGCACGCAGCGGCGGCGGCGTTCCGGCGAGGTGGTCGTCCAGCCAGTCGGAGAGACATTCCGCCAGCGACTTGTCGCAGGCGTCGCACGCACCGTCATCGAAGGCATCCATCATGGTGCGCATGCGTTCGAGCAGCATTTCGTCGCGCGCCTTGTGTGCGGCGTATACCTCGGGGCCGCGCTCACGCAGCATGGTTTCCTCGAGGGCGAAATGCGCGCAACTGCGGACGTACAGGACTCCGAGCGCGTCGCTGATGGAGGGGCGTGGTGAACTGCTACGCAGGCTGGCACAGGTCTCATCGATTGCCGCCTGCAGCCAGTGGTGATCGTGATTCGCGGCGCCGCTGCCGGACACTGCGGTCAATGGTGACTGGAGCTTCGTCATCGGCCTGTCTCCCGTCGTTTCGTACGATAAACCCTACTCCCGGTATGCGCGTAACGGCAGTGTGGTTTTCCACGCGGCAGCCTGTCGCAAGGCTGCGCTGTTCTCTTGCGCTGCACGAGCAGGTTCATCGGGGTGCGGGATCCCCGGCACGCGCGCAATAAGCCGCACGAAACGTCCGGGAATGTATCAACGCCAGACAGACTTGGGCGGTTCGTAATTGGACAAAAGCTGGAGATAGTTGCCTCGCTCGAACGCAGCCGGGTCGGGCGAGTTGAGCTGTGACAGGCTGCCACGGAGCTGGTCGACCGAGGCGTACTCGTGCGCGTCCATCCACCGCAGGACTCCCTCGCGGATGCTGCGCAGGCGCTCGGGCCCGTTGAGCAGCAGGGTGCTGCAGAGATAGGTCACGTCGGCGCCGCACAGGAGCATCTTGAGTGCGTCCTCGGCCGTGTGTACGCCGCTGGTGGCTGCGAGCGACAGCCCGACGCGACCATGCAGGAGTGCCATCCAGCGCATGGTCAGCAGCGAGTCCCGGGAGCTCGAGAGGTTGATCACCTGGGAGACCTCCAGGCTGTCGAGGTCGAGGTCGGGCTGGTAATAGCGGTTGAACAGCGCCACGCCGGCGGCGCCGGCGGTCTCGATCCGCTTCACGAGGTTGCCGAGCGCGCTGTAATGAGGCGAGAGCTTCACGCCGATCGGCAGGGAGACCTGGCCGATGGTTTCGCTCAGAATGTCGAGCACGCGCTGCTCCACCGCGGCGGGCGATTCGGTGAAGTCGGCGGCGATGTAGTAGATGTTCAGTTCGAGCGCATCGGCGCCGGCGTCCTGGATGGCCCGGGCGTGCCGGACCCAGCCGCCACGCGTCGTGCCGTTCAGGCTGCCGATGATCGGAATGCCGAGGGCGTCCTTCAGCCGGCGCAGCTGGTTCAGGTACTCCTCCCGCTTGCCCGGGTAATCCGTGTGCATCGGCAGGTAGCTCGAGGCCTCCGTGTGGCCGATGTCCTGGTACTGGCTGAGCTGCAGCGCGAGGCGCTCATCGGCCTCGATGTCTTCCTCGAAGAGCGAGTACATCACGATCGCTGCGGCGCCGGCGTCCTCCAGTTGGCGCGCGCTGTCGAGGCGCTTGGACAGCGGTGACGAGGAGGGCACGAACGGGTTCTTCAGGCGCAGCCCCAGGTACGTGGTGGCGAGGTCCATGGGTTCAGGTTCCTCCCGTGATGCCGCCGCCGCGCGGCGGCGTGCCCGTCGACGCGGGGGCGCCTGCCCCGGCTTCGTTCGGCTTGGAATAATCCAGGTCAGCGAGCTGCTCGTAGTGACGGTAGCGCTCCTGGACTTCCCGTTGCGCCTCATCGAGCAGCTTCTTTGCCAGCTCCGGGTGAGTTCGCATCAGGATCCCGAAGCGCATCTCCGTCTGCGCAAACTCGCGGTACGGCAGCTTCGGCTCGCGTGAATCGAGCACGAGCGGATTCTCGCCGAGATCTCTCAGGCGCGGGTCGTAGCGCAGCAGGTTCCAGTGGCCGCTCTTCACCGCGAGGTCCTGCTGATGGAGGTTGCGGTGCAGGTCGACTCCGTGAGCGATGCATGGGCTGTAGGCGATGATCAGGGAGGGGCCATCCCAGGATTCCGCTTCGCGAAATGCCCGCAGCGTCTGCACGTCCCTGGCGCCCGATGCCACCTTGGCGACGTACACGTGCTCATAGGCCATCGCAATCATTGACAGGTCCTTCTTCGGGACCGCTTTGCCGCTCGCCGCGAACTTCGCCACGGCCGCCCGCGGGGTGGCCTTGGACATCTGCCCGCCCGTGTTCGAGTACACCTCGGTGTCGAGCACCAGTATGTTCACGTTGCGGCCGGAGGCGAGCACATGGTCGAGGCCGGAGAAGCCGATGTCGTAGGCCCAGCCGTCGCCACCGATGATCCACACGCTTTTCCGGGTGAGCACGTCGGCAAGGCTCAGCAGGTTGCGTGCCGCGGGCGAATCGAGGCTTTCGAGCTTCGCCTTCAGTTCCTCGACCCGCTTGCGCTGTTGCTGCAGACCGACGTCGTCGCGCTGGTCCGCCTCCAGGAGCGCGGTCACCAGCTCGCCGCCGAGGTCCTCGCGCAGGCCTGCCAGGAGTTCCCGGGCGTGCTCGATCTGCTCATCGAGCGTGATGCGAATTCCCAGGCCGAACTCCGCGTTGTCTTCGAACAGCGAATTGCACCAGGCCGGGCCACGGCCGGACGGGTCCGTGGTGTAGGGCGCGGTGGGCAGATTGCCGCCGTAGATGGAGGAACAGCCGGTCGCGTTGGCGATGATCATGCGGTCGCCGAACAGTTGTGTCGCGAGCCGGATGTAGGGCGTCTCGCCGCAACCGACGCAGGCGCTCGAGAACTCGAACAGGGGTTGTGCGACCACGGCGCTCTTCAGCGTGTCCCAGCGCAGCTTGCGCCGGTCGTACTCCGGCAACGACAGGAAGAAATTCCACTTGGCGCGCTCACGTTCCAGGATCGGTTCGATCGGATGCATGTTGAGTGCCTTGCGGCTGCGGTTGGTCTTGTCGCGTGCCGGGCAGACGTCCACGCACAGCGTGCAGCCGGTGCAGTCTTCGGGGGCCACCTGGTAGGTGATGGCGAGTCCCTTGTCGAACTCCGGCCCGACGACCGTCGCGTGGCGGAAGTCCTCCGGGGCGTCTTTCAGGCGGGCCGGATCGAAGACCTTGGCGCGGATTGCGCTGTGCGGACAGACGAAGGCGCACTTGCCGCACTGGATGCAGATGTCGGGCTCCAGAACCGGCAGTTCGAGCGCGAGCCGCCGTTTCTCGTAGGCTGCAGTGCCGAGCGGCCAGGTGCCGTCGGCAGGTACGCGGCTCACTGGCACGCCGTCGCCACGCCCGGCAATGAGTTCCGCGGTGACGTCGCGTGCGAACGCGGATGCGGTCGCCGGCACCGGGACGCGCCGGTCGTGCGTTGCAGTCACGCGGTCGGGTACCGGCAGTTCGTGCAGGTGTGCGAGGGCCTGGTCGATCGCGGCGAAGTTCGCCTCGAGCACGGTGCCGCCCTTGGAGCGGTAGCTGCTCTTTACCGATGCCTTGATGCGGTCGATGGCTTCCTGTCGGGGCAGCAGCCCGGACAGGGCGAAATGGCAGGTCTGCATGATCGTATTGATGCGCCGGCCAAGCCCCGCCTGCTTCGCCACCGCGTAGGCGTCGATGACGTAGACCTTCAAATGCTTCTCGATGATGTGCGTCTGGATGTGGCGCGGCAGCCGCTGCCACGCCTCCTCGGGCTTCCACGGGGCATTCAGCAGGAAGGTGGCGCCCGGCCTCGCCTTGTCCAGCAGTTCGTAGTTCTCCAGGAACGTCGTCTGGTGGCAGGCGATGAACTCCGCCTGTCCGGCGCCGATTTCATAGGTGGCGCGAATGGGCGAGGTGCCGAAGCGCAGGTGCGAGACGGTGACGGCACCGGCCTTCTTGGAGTCGTAGACGAAATGCCCCTGAGCGTAGAAATCGGTCTCCTCGCCGAGGATCTGGATCGTATTGCGATTGCCGCTGACGGTGCCGTCGCTGCCGAGGCCATAGAAAACCGCTGCGTGCGTGGCGCGGTCCGCCGTCGTTTCGAAACCCGCATCCCACGGCAGGCTCGTGCCGCTGACGTCGTCGTGGATGCCGACGGTGAAATGGTTCCTCGGCCGTTCCGTCGCGAGGTTGTCGAAGACCGCCTTGATCATGCCCGGCGTGAATTCCTTGGACGACAGCCCGTAACGCCCGCCGACGATGATGGGGATCGCGCTGAAGCGCGCGTCCGGCGTCGCCAGATGCTCGGCGAATGCGGTGATGACATCCTGGTACAGGGGTTCGCCTGCCGCGCCGGGCTCCTTGGTCCGGTCCAGCACCGCGATGCGCCGCACCGTCGGCGGCAAAGCAGCCACGAGACGCTCACCGGAGAACGGACGGAACAGGCGCACTTTCAGCAGTCCGAGTTTCGCTCCGCCGGCGTTCAGGTGCTCCACGGTGTCGTGCGCGGCCTCGCCACCGGAACCCATGATCACCAGAACGCGCTCGGCATCGGGCGCGCCGACGTAATCGAACAAGCGGTAGCGACGTCCCGTGATGCGCGCGAAGCGCTCCATGTTCTGCTCGAGCATGTCCGGGAGTCGCGCATAGAACGGGTTGACTGCCTCGCGTGACTGGAAGTACACGTCCGGGTTCTGGGCGGTACCCCGCATCACCGGGCGATCGGGCGACAGCGCCCGGGAGCGGTGCGCATGCAGCCAGTCGTCCATGATCATGTGCCGGATGTGTTCGTCACCGAGCGGCTCGATCTTGGCCACCTCGTGCGAGGTGCGGAAGCCGTCGAAGAAATGCAGCATGGGGACGCGTGACTCCAGCGCGGTCGCATGGCTCAGCAGGGAAAAATCATGCGCTTCCTGGACGGAGCCGGCGCACAGCATGGCGAAGCCGGTGCCGCGGCAGGCCATGACGTCGCTGTGGTCGCCGAAAATCGACAGGGCGTGGGTGGCGACGGTCCGTGCCGCCACGTGGAATACCGCCGGCAGCAGTTCGCCTGCGATCTTGTACATGTTCGGGATCATCAGCAGCAGGCCCTGCGACGAGGTGAAGGTGCTGGCGAGTCCTCCGCGCTGCAGGGAACCGTGCACCGTTCCGGCTGCGCCCGCCTCACTCTGCATCTCGATCACGCGCGGCACGGCGCCCCAGAGATTGGCCTGTGCATTGGCCGACCAGCTGTCGGCCTGCTCGCCCATCGGTGAGGACGGGGTGATCGGATAGATGGCGATGATCTCGCTGAGCTTGTAGGCGATCGTCGCGCAGCCGGTATTTCCATCAACCGTAATCATCGGGTCCCGTACCGCTGGCCGAGGTGTCGTCCATTGTCACATGTTGCGCAGGCGGCCATGTATGATTAGCCGCGCTCAACGGCCCGGCTGAACGACATGGTCGGGTGCTGTCGCGTTACGGAAGGAAGCAGGCGTGCCATTTGTCGTCACCGGAAACTGCATCAACTGCAAACATACCGAATGTGCCGTAGTTTGCCCGGCTGATTGCTTTCACGAAGGTCCGAATTTCCTGGTCATCGATCCCGAGACCTGTATCGACTGTGTGTTCTGCGTGCCAGCCTGCCCGGTCGGCGCAATTATGGAAATACGGGATGTACCGAAGGATCAGCGGGTGTTCGTGCGGCTGAACGAGGAACTGGCGGCCATCTGGCCCACGATCAAGACCAGGAAGCCGCCGCCGCCCGATGCGGAGGAGTGGGACGGCGTGCCAGACAAGCTCAAGCTGCTCGAGCGGTAACCTCGCGCGGCGACCCCGGGGCAACCGCCGGAACCGGTGGCCGGCGCCTCAGGCGACCCGGGTAGCCGGAGCCCGGATGGCGGCGACGGGCCGGCGGGTCAGGGCTGCCGCCCGGCAAATATCGCTCGCGACATCAGCAGTCCGAGCCCGGCGCCGAGCGTTGCCGCGACCGCGACGATGAGAAACGTGCCGACGGCAAGGGCCACACCCACCACCGTCGGTACGGCAAGGTCCTGCATTCCCATCACGTTTCCGATCGTGCCGCCGGGGCGTTGTCCCATGTACCCCGCGAAGATCACTCCGGCGAAAATCGCTGGCGCGAGCGCCAGCGCGCCGAGCACTCCGCCGACCGTCCTGATCCAGCGTCGCGGCTCCTCGCCGGTGGCCATCCGCTGCGCCAACGCTCGCAGCAACTGCCGCGTCAGGAAAAATGTGATCGGCACGCCGATCAGGTAGCCGAGAATGATCGATAGCAGCATGTCCTGATGATCTCCCGGTTTGTTCCCGCGGTGCCCTGCTGGTCAGCCATGCCCGGGCTGGCCCGACGGCTTCACTGCCCGGCCTGTGGCCGCTTCCGTCCGACGAGCACCTTCTTTGCGCCCACGCCTGCGACACCGAGCACATAGATCGAGCCCATGAAGCCGGCCCAGATGGCAAGAAACGTCAGGCTTTTTCTCATGCCGACCCTGAAGCGAACGCGGTCATAGTCGCTTTCGGAGCCGACGACGGTCCGCTCATGATAGAGAAACTGGCCCAGTGCATGGCACGGCTGGCCGGGTTCCGGCTGAAATACCGGGATTTGTCCTTCTCCGATTTCCCGCCAGCTGCTGCATTCCGGGGCGCGCAGATCGGCGACGACGTCCGGGTCGCGGCGCGGCCATGTCGAAACGGCCAGGACCAGGGTTGAAATCAGGAACACGATGGCGAAGAGCCCCCAGAATTTCTGCCAGGCATTGAGTCGCTGGAACATGTGCATTCACCGGGCCGCGTAGCGGCGCTGAAAAGATTTCGGTTCAAATGGCAAGCGGACGATGACGTCGGTCGCCACGCTGCGCCATCCGCAATTATGCGCAGTGGCCGGTGCGCTCAGTCGGGGAAGACGCGCTGCGCCTGCAACTGGCCGTGCTCATCGAAGATCTCCCACAGCCCGTCTTTCCTGCGATCCCGGAAGTGCCCGCGCTTGCGCAGCTGGCCGCTCGGGTAGAAATACTCCCAGAAACCATCCGGCCGGCCTTCCAGGTAGCTGCCGCGTTCGTTGAGCCGGCCGTTCTCGAAGTATGTCTCATATGGCCCGTCGAGTTCGCCGTCGCGATAGGTCAGGCGTTCCCAGATGCGGCCGTTCTCGTAGCGTCGCTCGAACGCGCCTTCCGGGCGGCCTTCGCGCGAGTTGCCTTTCAGTTTCAGGCGGCCGTTGTCGTAATGGATCTCCCACGGGCCATCGCGTTCGCCGTTCTTGAACGTGCCGCGGAACTCCAGGCGACCGTTCTCGTGGAAGAACTCCCACAAGCCTTCCTGTTTGCCGTTGTGGTAGCTTCCGCGGAACTCGGGCTGGCCGTTGCGGTAGAAATACTCGGTTGGGCCTTCAGGGCGGCTGAAGCGTGATGCGAGTCCGACCTTTCGCAGAATGGTATGGAAGAGATTGAGCACGCTGGTTACCCCGCCTGCTATTGGAGCACGCCGTCCTGGTACGTGCCTTTCTCCCTGATCCTGCCGTCGTCATCGTACAGCTCGTAGGCGCCATCGAGGACACCGTCGCGGAACGTACCGCGGGCCATGAGTCGGCCGTCGGCGGCCAAAGTCTCGAACGGCCCGTTCTTTGCGCCATCAACATAGGTTTCGCGCGATTTCAAACTGCCATTGGGGTGAAAGGTTTCGAGGACGCCGTCGGCCCCGTCGTTGCGGAAGACGCCCTTCTGCGCGAGTTGGCCGTTGCTGTGAAACCACTCCCAGACGCCATCCTTCCGGCCTTCGTGGAAGCTGCCCCGCGCATCGACCTGCCCGTTCTCGTGGTGCGCGACGTACGGTCCGTCCCGCCGGTCGTTCCGGTGTGTGCCCTCCGATCGAAGCGCGCCGTTCTGAAAGCCGGTCCGGAATGGTCCATTGCGTACGCCGTCGACGTACTGGCCCTTTGAACGCAATTGCCCGTTCGGGTACAGCAGCTCCCACGGGCCTTCCTTCCTGCCGTTCTGGTACGCCTGCCGCTCCCGCAATTGCCCGTTGCGGTGAAACCACGCCTGCGGCCCATCGAGCTGGCCTTCGCGGAAGCAGCCCTTGTGTTCGACCTGCCCATCCTCGAAATAGGACTCGTATGCGCCGTCGAGCTGGCCGTTGCGGTAGGTGCCCCGGCCGCGTATTTCGCCGGCCTCGCCCTGCATCTCGAAAGGCCCGTCGGCGGGGACCTCGTCGGTGGCCGATCTGAACCAGGAAAGAATCGACTTCTTCATGCTGCCCGAGCGTAACCAAAATCCATCCGTAAGGGCTTCACGAAAAGATAGGTACTATCCGTATCATCGTGACGGTCAATTTTGCCGCGAAAGCGTGTAAAAAAAATACCGCAGTCGTCGTGTGCGGTCGCGGCGGGCATGACGGGGTCCACCGGTGAACAGATGGAGCGAGACGCGAGGCAAACGGTCATTTTACGTATAATTACCTACCGGTGATTGATCCAGGTCATTTACTCAGGGGTCGAAACTATCAAGCTAGCGCCCGACGGTGGTGTATACCGGATGACGGCGGGACGTTTTAAGGAGCTTTAACCATGACTACGAAGACGGTCGCGAGCTCGGGCGACAGCAACCTGGCGATGTGGTTGCTCAATAAGAAGAACTGGTTCGTGCATTTCATGATCGTGACGCTGATCAGCGTTGTTGGCCTGTTGTACCTCGGCCAGCAGACGTATTCCGGCGCACCACCGTTGGTGAAGTTCGTGACCCCGGATGGGGAAACGTTCATCAGCAAGGAGCAGATCTCGCGCGGCCAGGAAATTTTCCAGCTGCGGGGGCTCATGCTCTACGGCTCGTTCTGGGGTGACGGTGCCGACCGCGGTCCGGACTTTACTGCCGATGCCCTGCACCGCATGGTCGTGACCATGCGGCAGTTCTATGCCGATGAGATGAAGGCACGCAACGGGGTCAGCGAACTGACGCCGTTCGAGCAGGACGCCATTGCCCAGCGGGTCATCCGGGAACTGCACAACAACGCCTACGACTCGAACGCACAGCAGATCGTCCTGACGGCCGGTCAGGTCTATGCATTTGAGCGTCTGGTCGAGCACTACACCCGGATGTTCACCGACCCGACCTACCGGGACCGCATGGAGCCGATCAACCAGGTGTCCGGAGCGGACAACCTGCGTGCGCTCAGCTCGTTCTTCTTCTGGGGTGGCTGGGTTGCAGCCGCCAACCGGCCGGGCCAGGAGTACAGCTATACGCATAACTGGCCTTACGATCCGGAGGCAGGCAACCACGCTACCAGCGCGACGTTCATCTGGACCTTCATATCCATCTTTGCGCTGTGGGTAGGCATCAGCGTCGTGCTGTATGTCTACGGCCAGATGAAAATGCAGCCGATCGACCTGTTCGAGTCACAGGGCGGCGGTAATGGCCACTGGCTGACGACGACGGACCTGGAGAACGGTTACGTCCGTCCGACGCAGCGTTCGACTTACAAGTTCTTCGCGCTGGCCATCATCGTGTTCGGCCTGCAGGTGCTGGCCGGTATCATCAGCGCGACGGACTTCATTCGTCCGTTCGGCATCAACCTCCAGGAGCTCATTCCGTTCACGGTTTCGCGCAGCTATCACGCGCTGTTGCAGATCTTCTGGTTCTTCATGTGCTGGGTGGGTTATACGATCTTCTTCCTGCCCAGGCTGGCCAAGGTGCCGAAGGGCCAGAAGTTCCTGATCAACCTGCTGTTCGGTCTGGCCGTGATCGTGGCCGTCGGGGCCCTCGGCGGCATCTACACCGGCCAGCGGGGCTGGATGAGCGACAAGATGTCGTACTGGTTCGGCAGCCAGGGCTGGGAGTTCATCGAGCTTGGGCGCTTCTTCCAGCTCCTGCTGCTCGGCGCCTTCACGCTGTGGATCTACATCATCTATCGCGGCATCAAGCCCTGGATCAGCATGAAGAACGTCTGGTCCGTGCCGGCGTGGCTGCTCTGGGGCAGCGGCGTGATGGTGCTGTTCCTGTTCTTCAGCGTCCTCATGGTGCCGAGCTCCAACTGGGCCGTTGCCGACTACTGGCGCTGGATGACGGTGCACATGTGGGTCGAGGTCACCTTCGAGGTGTTCACGACCGTCATCGTCGCCTACCTGCTGGTCCAGATGGGTCTGGTGACCAGGCTGATGGCCGAGCGTGTCATCTTCCTGGCGGTGATGTTGTTCTTCGTGACTGCGCTGAACGGCATCTCGCATAACTTCTACTGGATCGCCAAGCCGACGGGCATCATTGCGGTCGGCAGCGTGTTCTCCACCCTGCAGGTGTTGCCACTGCTGCTGCTCACGCTCGATGCCTGGCAGATGCGCCAGGAGGGCATCAAAGCCAATGAGTTCCGCGTTCAGGGTAAGCAGGCGTTCGTGATGGAGAGTGTCTGGCTGTTCATCCTCGCGGTGAACTTCTGGAACATCTTCGGCGCCGGCGTATTCGGATCGCTGATCACTCTGCCGCTGGTGAACTACTACGAGCATGCGACCTACATGACGCAGAACCACGCTCACGCGGCGATGTTCGGCGTCAAGGGCAACGTCGCACTGGCAGGCCTGCTGTTCTGCTGCCAGCACCTGTTCGAGAAGTCCGCCTGGAGCGAGAAGCTGGTGCGAACCGCCTTCTGGTCGCTGCAGATCGGCCTGGCGCTCATGATGTTCCTCGACCTGTTCCCGGTCGGTCTGTACCAGATCTACGTGGTACTGACGGACGGCTTCTGGCACGCACGGTCGGCGGACATCATCCAGGGCCCGGTGTTCGTGACGTTGACCTACCTGCGCATGATCGGCGGGTCGATCTTCGTCGTCGGAGGCCTGTTGCCGCTGATCTGGTTCGTCCTCTCGCGGGGCGCGCGTCTGCGTCGCGAGACGGACGTCGAGACCGACGAGTGGGCGGCCTACCAGAAGGAGTACGGCCACGAGAGCGGCAAGGAGTGGGCCGCGCAGCCGGAAACCCGCCTCTGAGGTTGCTCCAGAGACAGGCGTAAGTAGCCAGGGCCCCGCGGGCGTCGTTCAACCGATCGAACGACACCGCGGGGCCCGATCTTTTTCCGGACCGGATTTTTTTTTGGTTCTTCGATAATCGGCGGGGACCCCTGCGAAGTCGAAAAGTTGGTTCCTCGCGGAATCCACCGGCGGAGTTGCCTGTGTCCTCATCGGGCAGGTGCGAGTGACGTGGTGGTCCGGATTCACCGTCGGACTCGAGCCCTGTAGGAGGCACTTCAGTGCCGACCGAATTTCCGGACGTCGCGGTGGTCGGGACTGAAGTCCCTCCTACAGGGTGCTGCCGCCCGCGGCGATGAACGAAGCACCGCCGCCGCGTGAGGATTCCGCACATCGTCCGACCGCGGATCACGTCCGCGCAGCCGCTCTGATGGAGGTTCTCAACCGGGCGGCTGGCGGGGACGGCGTGACGGGCGTGTTGGAGGAAGGTCATCGCCGCACGCTGTTCGGCATTGGCCGCGGGTCTGGACGGCCTGTAACGGGCGTGTGAGGCCGGCGTAGCAGGAGCGCAGCCGCAGCCGAACCCGAGCGAGCGCAGCACAGGACGTGCGTA
>JAJTYX010000048.1:0-2315 GCA_021462865.1 Gammaproteobacteria bacterium
CAATCATCCAACTGCGGATCAGGATTCACACACTGGAAGGAAAGGGGAGTTGAACCGTAAAAGAGAGGGCTTGCGCAGAGGCCAGTAGGCTCGACTGCCTGCCACTGGCTGCAATGCAATCAACGGCTCTATGTGAAAATGCGAAATAACCACAGGTAAAAACAGGCAAACCGGTGCAGCTGCCATATCTGGAACAGGCTTACATACCAGAAGCCAAGATCGTTAAGTATCTGCTCAACCTTGAGCATACGGGCGGCGGGCGTGAGAAGGCGATCTTCTTCATGCATTTTGGCTTTACGCTGGAAGCGTGGCGCCAGTTAGAGGCCGCGCTGCTGGCACACGCGGCTACCTACGAAGTTGTCAGCACGGCAGATACCGATGATGGTGTACACTATGTGATTGAAGGCCAAATTGAAACGCCTGACGGACGCAATCCAGCGGTGCGTGTGGTGTGGGCACTGGATAAGGACAGCACCGCGCCGCGCTTCATTACGGCGTACCGGTTAAGGTGAGGAGTAAACGCCATGATACAGGAATTTGAGCGCGTCGCGCTGACGGTGGACTTGCCGGAACATGGCTTCAGAGCAGGGGATGTGGGGACAGTGGTTGACATGGCGCCCAACGGCAGGCAGGTGACGCTAGAATTTTTCAACTTCGCCGGCGATACAGTGGCCGTGATTCCGGTGAAAGTGGAGCAGGTGCGCCCGCTGGCGGCTGATGAGGTCATGCACGCCCGCGCCATGAAAACCGCTTAGCCGCGCAAGTTCTTCGTGAGCTACACGCACTCACTGTACGGCAGCATAGACCGGCACGCCGGGTAGTTTGAACATCCCCAGAAACGTTTCCCCGCGTTAGTCCCACTTTTTGCCGTTCGCAGCGTCATTGGGCTGCCGCACTTTGGGCAGGGCGGTGCACCGTTGGACGAGGCAGAGGCCTCCTCTACGGTCTGCGACGCCGGAGCCGGTTCTGGGACCATAGGCAAAAACGGCGCAAGCTGGGCCGCCAGTTCGGTGACCACGTAAGTGCGCTTAGCCGGCACGTGCAGCAGCGCTAATCCAGCCGCCTGAAAGGCCTGGTCAACGAAAGCATCCCGTTCCTGGCGATCCGGGCGTTGGTGGCTTTTGTCGTCCAGTTCGATGCCCACCAGCAGACGCATGGTGGCCGGATCGCACAGCAGAAAATCGACGTGTTTACGGTCGATCTTGTTGGTGTAGATGCGGTAGCGGCTGGGATCGTCGCGCTTGACGTAGAACAGGTCGCCCAGGGCGACTTTGGTGCACACAACCGCACGGCTGCCTATGACCGTCCGCAGCACCTCATAGAAGTTCAGTTCAGCAGGGGAGAGAAAGTGATCGCGCAGGAGATAGGGGAACTGCGGCGTTGGTGCAGCTTCCGCCGCGCCCTCGTCCTTACTCTCACCGGCGAGCAGATCAACGATGAAATTGACGGCGTCATCGGCAGCCTGCTGCGATAAGCCCAGGGCGCGCAGCATCCTGCGCAGCATCCCAAATCTGGATTCGGCGGCCATCAGGGAACTCCCTGTCGATTCACAGCGGCACAGCAGGCCCATTCAAGGGCACTGTCCCTCTATTTTAGGCGCGAACCGCTGCGAGAAGTCTTGTGATTAAGCATGGTCGCAAACCTGAAAAGCTGTATATGCGCGGCTGTAGTGTGCTTAACCGTCTAAGCAGCCAATGAGGCTGCTTTGTCCGACAGTTTCAACAGCCAGCGCCCCCTGTCCGACAGCCTGTCCAGCGAGCAGGGCAGCCAGACCGCCCTGAACAGTTGGCCACCGCCATCCTCGACCGTCTGCTGCACCACGCCACTACTCTCAACGTCAAGGGCGAAAGCTGCCGGCTCAAGGAGAAGCGGCGCGCGGGGCTGCTGGGTCGTCCCAAACCGGCGGAAGCGACCGAGGAAACGCATGAGCAAGTCGAGGAGGTGATGCCGATGACCGACTGAGTTACACCGGCGGCTGGGGGACCTGCCGTCCGGCGTTGAAGTGACATTCTATCCCGGCGATTTGTGGACACCTCAAAACGGTGTTGATACACGGGTGACGCTGCACGCGCGGCAGATGCTGCTGCTGCACTGGCAGCCAACCGAGGCACAGCGCAGCGCGTAAACCAGCGCGGTTATTACTGGCGCTAGGGCAGGCCGTTGCTCATCGAAATTTCAGGCGCGGAAACCCCTGGCTTTAGACATGGGGAGGAGCGCCCTTCTCCTTTCTATACTATACTGTAAAAGGCTCACCCGCCGTGTCGGGCAAGGCACTCTGCGAACACGGTATCCCGCAGAGCAACGGTTTGAGCCGC
>JAJTYX010000049.1:0-1034 GCA_021462865.1 Gammaproteobacteria bacterium
GATAAGAAGGATTTTCATGCAGGCGGGGATTATAGCAGGGGGATGATAGGATAGAGAATAGAGAATAGAGAATAGAGAATAGAGAATAGAGAATAGAGAATGGTGAATGGTGAATGGTGAATGGTGATTAATCAGGGATGCTTGATTTGCTTTCTTCTCGCAAGTTTGAATTGGAAGTTATCGTAATTGCAATTCTGGCTACACGCAAAAACTCTGATAGTCTTTGAGAGCCGCCCTGAATAAAATTAGCCTCGAAGAAAGGAACAACGGCAATCATGGAAATCCCACGACATTGGCGGCTCAAAAAACAACGGTATGGTCTCGTCGGCGAGGTTTGCCCGCACTGCGACCATAAAATCTTTCCCCCGCGCGACGTCTGCCCGAACTGCGGCGACGAAGCCAAGGACTTATTTACGTTTAGCGGCAAAGGTGAGGTGTATTCCTACACCACTGTTTATGAAGCCCCGGCAGGATATGAATCTCAGGCTCCTTACACGGTGGCGCTTGTGAAGCTCGAAGAAGGTCCCATGGTCACCGCTCAGTTGACTGATGTGGATAATTCCGAAGTTCAGATCGGTATGCCCGTGGAAATGGTGACGCGCAAGATGAGAAATGACGGAGATGAGCGGGGATTGATTGTGTACGGGTATAAGTTCCGACCTCAAAATTTTGTACCCCAGCAGTAGAGCCTCCGGACTCAGCATCTTTTCGTAGAATATCGAGAAGATTCAGTCGGATCTGTACAAAAAGATTTCGGTCTATATCGATATCAACACGCTCAACTAAAGTATCAACAACCCGTTTCTTAAGCACAAAAATATCATGTTGCTCCTCAGGCGTCTGGGGAGCAACAAGTTTTAACTCCTCAACGCCGGCTCTCAGGTCAGCCAAGAATTCGACCACATTCTCCTCCCAATTATTCAAGGCATTAATATTGATGGTTTCTCCAAGCGTGGCAAGTTCCTGCTTAAGAGTTACCTCCTGAAAGGTAAGCTGGCTCAGCTGATATTCCATGTCATTGGTGGTAAAAGCAC
>JAJTYX010000005.1:0-51300 GCA_021462865.1 Gammaproteobacteria bacterium
CGCCGTAAACCAAGGGCCTCGACTCATGATGCAGCCTCCCGTCCATCGTCATGTTAGGGTGTTGCATCGACCAATTGAGAGCGCCGCTTAATCAAATAATTAAATAATCAAATGCTCCGGCACCCATTACCTGCTGGACGAATCGCCGCCATCGACTGGATGCGTGGCTTCGTGATGGTGCTGATGGTCATCGACCACGCGTCCATGGCGTTCGACCGGAGCCATCTGTCGAAAGACTCGGCCTTCTTTCCGGAGGCCGCCACCATGGCGCTTCCGGCGGCCGAGTTCTTCACACGCCTGATTACCCATCTCTGCGCGCCGACCTTCGTGTTCCTCGCCGGAACGTCTCTCGCGCTGAGCATCGAGCGGCGGGTGGCGAAGGGTGTGGACACGTGGGAAATCGACAAAAGCATCCTCGTTCGGGGCGCCATCATCGCGCTGCTTGATCCGACCATCGTCTCGCTGGGTTCCGGGCGGTGGACCTTCGGCGTGCTGTACGCGATCGGGATGTCCATGATCTGCATGGCGGTGCTGCGTCGCCTGCCCACATGGGCGCTCTCCGGCTGTGCGCTGGCGTGGTTCGCGCTCGGTGAACTCGTCACCGGCGCGGTCTGGCACCCGCCGGGTAGCTCCTCAATCCTGGCTGCGCTGTTCGTGGGCCACTACCGGGGCGGGAATCTGGTCATCCACTACCCGTTTGTCCACTGGCTGGCGATCATGATGCTCGGCTGGGTGTTCGGGCGGCACATCATCCGTTTCGCAGGCGGGCAAAGCACCGTGTCCGGCAAGAAGGTCCTGTGGCTCGCCGGGAGCGCAAGCCTGGTGCTGTTCCTGGTGGTTCGCTACAACGCGGGCTACGGCGACATGTTCCTGCACCGGGCCGACGACACCTGGCAGCAGTGGCTGCATGTGAGCAAGTACCCGCCTTCCCTGAGCTATTACGCGCTGCAGCTCGGGCTGCTCTGCCTCGGTCTCGCTACCCTGCGCCACCTCGAGGAGCGCATCGGCGCGCGGCCCAATGGCGTGCTGCTGGTCTTCGGCGAGACCGCGATGTTCTTCTACCTCGCGCACCGCCTCGCGTTCGAGATCCCCGCCACGTACTTCGGGCTGCGCGGAGCAGGAGGCCTCACCACAACTTACGTCGTGTCGTTCCTGATGTTGGTCGCGCTCTATCCCGCCTGCCGGTGGTACCGGTCAGTGAAGGCCGCGCATCCGGATTCGTGGCTGAGGTACTTCTGACGGTGCCGCAGCTCGGCGAAGAATCAGACAAAACCGGCAGCTTCTCCCCTCAGGCCATGATGTTCACGCCGCCGTCCACGTAGACGGTGCTGCCGGAGAGTCGGCGCGCGTAGGGAGTCGCAAGATAGGCGCAGGTGAAGCCGACATCCATGATGTCGACGAGTTCGCCGAGTGGCGCCCGTTCGACCGCCTCGGCCAGCAACAGATCGAAGTCTTTCAGGCCCGATGCCGCGCGGGTCTTCAACGGCCCAGGCGAAATGGCGTGGACGCGGATACGCCGCGAGCCAAGCTCATAGGCCAGGTAGCGGCACGATGCCTCGAGCGCTGCCTTGACCGGCCCCATGACGTTGTAGTTGGGTACGACCCGGTTGGCACCGTAGTAGCTCATGGCGAACATGGCGCCGCCATCGTTCATCAGCGGCGCGGCAAGTTTTGCCATGCGCACGAATGAATGCACCGAGATGTCCATCGCCCTGGCAAACCCCTCGGCTGAGCAGTCCAGCAGCCCGCCCTGCAGGTCCGCCTTCGGCGCAAAGGCGATGGAGTGCACCAGAATGTCGAGCCGCCCCCAGTCCGCGGCCACGCGCTCCATGACGGCCTCGAGCTGGCCAGGAACTGCAACATCGAGGGGCATGAAGATCGGCGCGCTGAGAGCGACGGCCAGTGGTTCGACGTGGGGTTTCGCCTTCTCGTTGAGGTAGGTGATCGCAACATCCGCACCAACCTCGCGAAATGCGGCCGCGCAGCCGTACGCGATCGAGTGCTCGTTGGCGATGCCGACGACCAGGGCCTTGCAGCCCTCGAGAACCGGACGGCGGACGGTGGTGGTACTCATGATGTGAAACCTCAGGTCAGATCAGGCGCTACGAACGACAGCAGCCTGCGGCCGCCGGGACGCTGCCGTCCCCAGCACCCCGCGAATTCGCGCAAGTGTGTCTTGCTGAGCCGCGGCGAGCGCTACCTTCTGCACGCGACGGTCCGCGAGCAGCTTTTCCAGTGCAACGATCAGCCGCTCCCGGTCGGGCGGGTCAGCCAGCAATACCGGCAATGCCGCCAGGGCGCGCTCCGGCGCGTAGCGGACGATCACCTCCTGCTCGCCGCGCAGCCGGCGCCACTGATCGGATGACAGTTCGGGGAGCAGGTCGCGGTACTCCTGCAGCAACTCGGCGCGGCGCTCCAGGTCGGCGAGCGGCAGCGGCTCGCCGCGCCGCGCGAGCAGCGCGGCAACACGCGCCAGCGCCTCGGCATAGCCACCGCGATCGACCGCCGCAATCGCCTCGGCCACGAACTTCAGGCTGCGGGGGTCCGCCGCCGCCCGCGCCTGCTCCGCCTCACGGCGGTCGGCCAGGCAGAGCGCGAACAAATTGCCGTAGAACTGGAAGAACAGGGCTTCGCTGACGGCATCACGCACATCGCGCTGGTAATCCAGCGTGGCGCTGACCACATCGGCCATCGCAGCCTCCAGCCGGCGCAGTGGCGCGCTGGACGACACCGCCTGGCGCTGTCCCCGTACCCACGGCGCCGCCGCAGATAGCCACCCTAGCCATGGATTCAGGTCCGACCAGGCCCAGCGCTGGACGCGCAACGGGTGAAGGTCGCGCAACAGCCGGGCCGAGAACTCACTGGCAGCCGCCTGCACCAGCGGCTGAGCAAACAGTTCGTAGGCCCGCTGGTTGAACTCCGACAGCGTCTCCACGGCCTCGAAGGGCTGTTCGTCGATGCGGCCGCGACGGTTGGCCTTCGCCACGACTTCCTCCAGGCTGCGCTCGACGAAGCGGACGTCGTACCTGACACTGCCGTCGACCGCCGGCCGTTCGATGATCTCCATGGCGTAGAGCCCTGGCGGCAGCGCCTCGATGGATTTCATTACCGACACGATCTGGGCATGCTCTTTGCGGGCTACGCCGCCCGAGACGAAGATGCCGAGATGGCCCGCGCTTTCGTGCAGCAGGCCGACGATCACCTGGCCACGGGTCTTGATCTCGTCGGTCGAGCCGTACACGTCGGCCACCCAGTTGAACGCCTGCTGGGGCGGCGTGATGTTGTCGCCCATGGACGCGAACAGGATGATCGGCGAGCGGACGTTGCGCAGGTCAAGCGTGGCGCCGGTGCCAGACTTGGTGCCACCCGTCCACAGGTCATTGCCGACGAACAGGTTGCGGGTGATCCACTCGATCTCCTCGCGGTTCATCAGGAAAAACCCGCCCCACCAGCGTTCGAACTCGAGGAAGCGCGGTGCCTCGGCGTCCACGTTGGCGAAGAGCTGGTAGTACTTGTCCCAGAACGTGTTGGCCGGATTCAGGTTCTCGAAGTTCTGCACGAGCCAGGCACCGTCGAAGACCCCGTCGCCCGTGTCGGCGGCCAGCGACGCCAGCCAGGTGCCGCCCAGGTTGCCACCGGCATAACGCATCGGGTTTTCCACCTGACCGTCCAGTGAGGCGCCGCTCCAGTACGACATGGGGGCGCCGGCGATGACGATGGGGCCAACTTCGGACGGGTCGGCGGCGGCCAGCATCATGGCGGCCCAGCCGCCCTGGCAATTGCCGACCAGGGCCGGTTTCGGGGCTGCCGGGTGCAGCGCGCGAACTTTGTGCACGAAGCGACGCTCCGCTTCGGTCACGTCGAGCAGCGTTTGCCCGGGCTCGGGCTGCGGGTAGAACATGACGAAGTAGACCGGATGGCCCGCCTGCAGCGCGACGCCAACCTCCGAGTCCGCCTTGAAGCCGCCGATGCCGGGGCCGTGACCCGCCCGTGGATCGATGATGATGTAGGGCCGACGGTTGTCGTCCACTGAAATTCCGGCCGGAGGCACGATACGCACCAGCGCATAGTTGACCGGGCGGTCGAGGCCGCGCGCATCGAGCACCATCTCGTACTCAAAGTGGAGCACGGGCGGTGCACCGGCCCGTTCATGTTCGAGGTAGTTGTTGCCGCGTTCACGCAGGGTGTCCCAGAACAGCACGGTGCGCTGCGCCAGGTCCGTCGTGTAACGCAGGCTCTCGACCCACCAGTCCCATGGCGTGATCGGCAGGGCCTGGGCTGCGGTCTGGCCGGCGGTGGCGGTGGATTGCAGGCGCTCGGCGTAGGCGGTCCGGGCCGCCTGCGCACGCTGCTGCAATCGGGTCGCAACCCGGTGGGCAATATCGGTGCTACAGGCCAGTTGTGTCGCGGGGTCCATAGGGTTATCCAGGCAATGTTTTTGCGCTGCAAAATGCAACGATAGCACAGATAAAAGGTGCCGGATTTATAGTGTTTTCAGCCCGGGTTGCGCCCGCGGCGATGAGCGAGGCCGTGTAGGAGAGACTTCAGTCCCGACCCGGCGCTGCAACTTGCGCACGCGCGAGATATGCCTCCAGCGCCTGGTCGCTGGTCACGAACGAATGTTCGGCCGCGTGCGTGGAGTCCTGGCCGGCTTGCTGCGCCCATTTCATGAGCTGAGCCCGCCGGCTGGCGAAGTACAGCTGCACGCCGCGGGCCTCGAGTTCCTCCCGCAGGCGCCGAACGGCATACATGCCGGTCACGTCCACCATGCTGACCGGAGACAGGTCCAGCACGAGCCAGCGCAGGCCGGGCCCCGCGCCAGCCGCAGCTCCGAGCGCCCGCTCCCTGAAGTACGCGGAATTGAAGAACGTGATCGGGCCATCGAACCGGTAGAACAGCAGCCCGGGCCAGGTCCGGGCGCCCGGGTAGTCCCTCACTGCGTGCAGGCCGGGGATTCCCTCGGTCTTTCCCAGCACGGCGTCCGGGGGCCGCGCGGTCAGTTTCACGAATCGCAGCAGCGCCAGGACCACGGCCACCAGAATTGCGTTGATGGCCCCGACAGCAACCACACCCAGTGTGGTCAGCACGGACAGGGCGACTTCCTGCCGGTCAATGGCCCAGACCTCCCGCAAGGTGGCCAGGTTGAAGAGATGCAGAGCCGCGGTGACCAGCACGGCCCCCAGCGCCGCGATCGGCACGTAGCTCAGCGGCCCGGTGAAGAAGAGCAGGACGGCCGCTATGCTCGCTGCGGCGACGAGGCCGGTGACCTGCGTTCGGCCACCGGCGGAATCCGCCATGGCAGTCCGTGAGTCGGCCCCGGTGACCGCGAATCCCTGGGAGAGGGCCGACGCGATATTCGCTGCGCCGAATGCGGCGAGCTCACGATCGGCATCGATGGTGTAGCGGTTTTTCTCCGCGAAACTGCGCGAGGTCAGCATCCCGCTCGTGAACAATACGAGCGCCAGGCCGGCTGCGCTGCCCACGAGTGCCGGCAGATGTCCGAGCGGAAAGCTCGGCAACCGCAGCGGCGGCAATCCCGCGGGAACCGGGCCGAGCGCCGCGACCCCACGTTCCTCCAGCCCGAGCAAGGCCACTGCCGCACCGGCCACGACCATCGCCACCAGCGCCGACGGCAGGCGCGGCAGGTAGCGCTTCGCAAGCGCCTGGGTCGCGAAGGCGCCGATGCCGACGGCCAGCGTCGGCAGGTGGGTCTGAGGCAGCTTCGACAGGAACTCGATCAGCCTTGGAATGATGCGGTCGCTCACGATGGGAAAACCGAAGATCTTGCCGATCTGGCTCAGCAGGATGCTGATCGCCACGCCGTTCAGGAAACCCACCAGGATCGGCTTGGAGAGGAAATCGGCAAGGGCACCGAGGCGCAGAAAGCTCGCGGCGATGCAGAAGAGGCCCGTAAGAAACGCCAGTGTCACCGACAGCGACCAGTACAGGTCCGCATCGCCGGCGGCCAGTGGAGCCACCGAGGCGGCCACCATGGCGCAGACGGCGGTGTCCGGGTTGATCATCAGTTGCCGGGACGTGCCGAAAATCGCATAGGCCACCAGCGGCAGAATGCTCGAGTAGAGGCCGACCACAGGACTGAAGCCGGCCAGTTCCGCATAGGCGACCGCGACAGGCAGGGCCACAGCGGCCACGGACACCCCGGCGAGCAGGTCGTGACGGAAGTCCGTTGCGAACCGGTAGTCCAGCAACGACACCAGGCCCGGAAAAACGGTGCCGGAGTATTTGATTATTGAGTTTTTGATTATCTGAATGGCCCTCGGGCGTTGATGCCGTAGCGGCGGATTCCAGCCCAGAGTGTAGCGGGCGCCCGATGGAAGCGCGCCGCGATCTCGCTGAGGGTTGCCAGTCGGGTGTGCAGGGCCTGCTGTGCAATCAGCGCACGAGCCATGGACAACCGCCTGGCTCTGGAGGGCGTCGCCAGGTCGGCGGCGGATACGCCGAGTGTAGAGGCCGTCGCTGCAATGAGCGCCTCCAGCCGTTCGCTGCGGTTCTCCGTGGCCGGTGGCGCCGAAGGCAGAGGGGTTCCGGGCGCGGGGTGATCGCTCGTCGTGGTGCCGTCCCGGATGTACGCATCGACGGCAGGATCCGGTGTCGTCGTCATGAAATGCCGGTAGGCTGTCCAGGCACGCGCCGGATCGCAGCCGAACAGGCCTAAACCGAACTCGGTGCTGAGCCAATCCATCTGCGTAAGGCCCAGATAGGCGCGATGGCTGCTCCAGCGATATTCAACCGGGTCAGTGACTATGCCCGCGCGGACCGGGTTCATGTGTATGTAACGAATCAGCGCCATCAGGTGGGTATCCGAATCGGCGAAGATGGCGTGATAGCGACGCTCGAACAGGTGCCCGGTGGTCGGCACACGGGACTGTACCGAGCGGGCATAGCGACCCGCAAAGTGCTGTATGAATTGCCCGAGAGGCCTGTCGCCGGCCCGAACCGCAAGATGAACGTGGTTGCTCATCCAGCAGTAGGCATGCACGCTGCAGCCGTCGCGGCGGAGGCTATCGTGGAGCAGTCTTTCGAGCAGGTCGCGATCGGAGTCTTCGTGGAATATCTCCCTGCGATGATTACCACGCAGGGTGACATGGAAGAAACCCCCTGGAACATGAAGACGCGGCCGACGTGGCATGACAGGCGGGAGCTCCGTAGACACACCCATCCAGTTTGCAACGCCCCCGACATCGCGGTCACGGCTGATAACCGGCGCCAACGGCCAGAAATCTAATAATCAAATGCTCCGGCACCGTATTTTTATTCTCATGGCGTTCATCTGCGCGCCCGCGCTTGCGCAGGAAATGGAGCCGCGCGCCTACTCGCCTTCGCCGGTTGGGATGAACTTCGTGGGGCTTTCGTGGCAGAACGCGAGCGGCGGGGGGGGTACGGACCCCACGCTGCCGATCACCGACGTGGATGCCGATATCGATTACGCGCTGGCAGGCATCTCGCGCACCTTCGCATTCGCCGGCCGTGCCGCGAGCGCCGGGCTCGTGGTGCCCTATGCCTGGGCCGACGTCAGCGGCGAGGTCTTCGAGGCGAGCCGCTCGGTTTCGCGGCGCGGGCTCGCGGACGCCAGGTTCCGTCTTGCCTGGAACCTGATCGGCGGCCCGGCGCTCGATCGCGCGGAGTTCGCGGTACGCACGCCCGCCACGACGCTGGGCGCAAGCCTGACCGTGTCGGCACCGACCGGGGAGTACAACGGTGACAAGCTCATCAACCTCGGCGCCAACCGCTGGGCCTTCCGGCCGGAGCTCGGCCTGTATCACCCGCTCGGCCCGTGGTCGCTGGAGATCTCGGCGGGGGTGTGGCTGTTCACGGACAACGATGACTTCCTGGGTGGGCAACGCCGCGAGCAGGATCCGATCACGACGGTTCAGGGCCACGTCAGCTACACGGTCCGACCCCGGTTGTGGGTCGCCGTTGACGGGACCTGGTACCGGGGCGGGGATACCGTCGTCGACGGAGTGCACAACGAGGACCTGCAGAAGACCTCGCGCGTTGGCGTGACTCTGTCGGTGCCGCTGGTGGGCGAACAATCGCTCAAGATCGCCTGGTCGGATGGTACGGCGACGCGGATCGGGGCTGATTTCACCACCTGGACCGTGGCGTGGCAGAACGCCTGGTGATCACGGGACACGCCCGGTGCAAGCCCTGCGTCCACGGAGCGATGCCTTTGCGGATGCTGGCATAATGCCGTTGTGGGATGGCCCGTCGCGGGTCCCTGCAACGCTCAACAACAGGAGAATCTCGTATGTTTCGTGGAATTCAGGTCGCTGCAGCGGCGCTATTGGTCGTGGTTCTTGCCGCCTGTTCTTCCTCCGAGTACATCATCAGCACGACTGACGGCACGATGATTACGGCACACGGCAAGCCGAAGCTCAACGAGGAGACCGGCATGTACACCTACGAGGATTCCGAGGGCCGCGACGCTTCCATCAAGAAGGAGCAGGTCAAGCAGATCATGGAGCGCTGATGCCGCCGGCCAGACAGTCCTGAACCGGGGCTACTGGTGCAATCGCGGTGAAGGGTTTCGTCACCGAGGTAGCGGCGTTCGTGCTGCTCGCCTTTCCGGCGCTTTTTTCCATCATCAACCCGCTGGGCGGTGCATTCATCTTCCTGGCAGCCACGCGGCACATGTCGCAGGACAGTCGCGCGAGTCTCGCCCGGCAGGTGGCGACCTACAGCTTCTTCCTGCTGAATGCGTCGATGCTGGTCGGGGCTTTCGTGCTGCGCATTTTCGGCATCTCGATCCCCGTCCTGCGGGTGGCGGGCGGCATTGTCATCGCACTGGCGGCGTGGAAGATGCTCAATGCCAATGAAGATATGGAGGAGCGGGGCGCGGTCGTCGAGGAGGCGGATGGGCGGGACGACGCGCGCATGGCGTTCTACCCGCTGACGATGCCCCTCACCACGGGGCCCGGCACGATCTCGGTCGCCATTGCGCTGGCCACGGGCAGTTCCGGCGAGCGCAACCTGCTGGCCTTCGCGGTGCAGGCGCTCGTGACGACCGGCCTCATCTGTCTGCTGATTTACGCGCTGTACCGGTCTTCTGGCCGGATCTCGCGCGCCGTCGGCACGACCGGCACAACGATCATCTCGCGGCTCTCGGCCTTCCTGCTCTTCTGTATCGGCATCCAGGTGCTCTGGACCGGCATCGCCGAACTCGTTACCAGCCTGCCGGCACGCTGACGGGGGATCGCGCCATTTCCTGATTTTCTCGCCAGACCGCCAAAACTGTGAATTCGCCGCGGATTCGGCTGTCTACACACGGTACAACGATCGATAGCCTTACCGAGATACATCGTTGTGATCGATAGTGCCATGGATGCTGTCACCATTTCCCCGAAATTCCAGGTGGTCATTCCCCGCGCGGCCCGTGAGCGCCTCGGGCTCGTGCCAGGCCAGAAGGTACAGGTGGTGGTGCTCGATGACCGCATCGAGCTCGTACCTGTCCGGCCGATTCGCAGGATGCGTGGCTTTCTCAAGGGCATCGACACGCGCGTCGAGCGCGATGCAGACCGGACATGAACGTGGTGGACTCGAGCGGCTGGCTCGAGTACTTCGCTGACGGGCCGAATGCCGCGTTCCTCGCGAAGTCTCAGAACTTTTCGGGAATGCGTTGCACCGACTTAGGCAGCGGTGCGGGCCTTGGTTGCCGTGCGCGCCGCGGCAGCCGCACCTTCCTGCGAGGAGGTGTCCGATACGGGATCCGGCCCAGCAGGTGCGCAATGATATTGAGGCGCACCCGCCGTTTGTCGTCGGAGCAGGCGGCATACCACGGTGCCCACGCCGTATCGGTTGCGGCGAACATTTCGTCGCGCGCCCTGGAGTACTCATCCCAACGGGTGTAAGACTGCAGATCCATCGGCGAGACTTTCCAGATCTTGCGGCCGTCGTTGATGCGCGACTGGAGCCGCCGCGTCTGCTCCGCGGGGCTGACATCGAGCCAGTACTTGAGCAGGATGATGCCGGACTCGACCATCATCTGTTCGAACAGTGGCACCAGGCCGAGAAATCGCCTGGCCGTTTCCTCGCTGCAGAAGCCCATGACGCGCTCGACCCCGGCGCGGTTGTACCAGCTGCGGTCGAAGATCACGATCTCGCCGGCGGCCGGCAGGTGGGGCAGGTAGCGCTGGGAATGCATCTGCGTTTTCTCACGCTCGGTCGGCGCCGGCAGAGCGACCACACGAAAGACGCGCGGGCTGGTGCGTTCCGTGATGGCCTTGATGGTGCCGCCTTTGCCGGCTCCGTCGCGGCCCTCGAACACGATGCAGACCTTCAGGCCCTTGTGCCGGACCCATTCCTGCAGCTTCACCAGTTCGATATGCAGCTTGCGCAATTCGGCCTGGTAGGTGTTTTCGGGCAGCTTGCCGCGGCGCTTCTGCATGACCGGACCTTCTCGTGACGAGGGAGCATGTCGTATCGGCGTGTCGATGGCATCGTGTGAGTATCCTGACGCCTCTGCATCCGGTCAAACCTGAGGGGGTCCGGGCGGCCGCAGTGCTCCGGGATTTTGCGACGTGTACACGGAGGCTTCTTTCCACGCGACCCTTGCCGTGCGCGAGAGCCGCGGTGCTAATATGTCCGCAACATAAACATGACCCTGCAGCGTCCACGAATACGTTCGACTCGCGCGGAGGATTCATGACAGCCCGATCCGACCAGCCCTCCGGGGCAGCATCACCGCGAGGCGAGGGGCGTGAGTCAGCCCGCACCGGGCTCGGTGCATCCGCCATCGGCAAGGGGTTGATCGATAACCTGCATTACCTCCGGGCGCGCTTGCCGCAGCACGCGACGCGCGTCGACTGGTACATGGCGCTCGCGCACACGGTTCGCGACCGCATGCTCGACCGCTATATCGACACGGTCCAGGCGATCACCGGCGAGCGGCCTGCGGAAAAGATCGTGGCCTATCTGTCGGCGGAATTTCTCATCGGGCCGCAACTCGGCAATGCCCTGATCAACCTTGGTATCCGGGATGCCGTGCAGGCCGCGGTGGCCGGCTTCGGCCAGGATCTCGATGACCTGCTGGAGCAGGAGGAGGAGCCGGGCCTCGGCAACGGCGGACTCGGCCGGCTGGCGGCGTGCTTCATGGACTCGCTGGCGACGCTCGACGTGCCGGCGATCGGCTACGGCATCCGTTACGAGTTCGGCATCTTCGACCAGGCGATTCGCGACGGCTGGCAGGTGGAACTCACCGACAAGTGGCTGCGCTTTGGAAACCCCTGGGAGATCGTTCACTGCGATGTCAGCTATGACGTCGAGTTCGGCGGCCACACCGAAGTGAGCCAGGACAGCGAAGGCCGCTCCCGCGTGCTGTGGCTGCCGGAAAAAATCGTCAAGGGCATCGCCTACGACACACCTGTGCCCGGCTATCGCTCGGCGACCACGAACCTGTTGCGCCTGTGGAAAGCCGAAGCAACGGAGTCCTTCGATTTCGATGCCTTCAATGTCGGTGACTACTACCGCGCCGTCGACCAGAAAATCGCATCGGAGACGATCTCAAAGGTCCTGTACCCGAACGACGACCCGGAGGCCGGCAAGCAGTTGCGCCTCGAGCAGCAGTACTTTTTCGTCTCGTGCTCATTGCAGGATATGATCCGCCTGCACCTCGCGCGGGGCGGCAAGCTCGGCGAGTTTCACCGTAGCTGGGCGGTGCAGCTCAACGACACCCATCCATCGCTCACGATCGCCGAGCTGATGCGCCTGCTGGTGGATCGGCACCTGATGGATTGGGACGAAGCTTGGCAGATCACGCAGGCGGCCTGCAGTTATACCAATCACACGTTGCTGTCCGAGGCGCTGGAAAAATGGTCGCTGCCGTTGTTTGGCCGCCTTCTGCCGCGCCACCTCGAGATCATCTTCGAGATCAACCGCCGCTTCCTCGACCAGGTGCGAGCGCAGTTTCCGGGCGACGACCAATTGCTCGGCCGCCTGTCGCTGATCGACGAAGCCGGCAGTCGCTATGTGCGCATGGCTCACCTCGCTGCGGTCGGCAGTCACGCCATCAACGGCGTTGCCGAGCTGCATAGCGAGCTGCTACGCGAAACGGTGCTCAGCGATTTCTACCGGGTGGCCCCCGGGAAGTTCCGCAATGTAACCAACGGGGTCACGCCGCGACGCTGGATCGCGCTCAGCAACAGGAGGCTGACCGCGCTCGTGAGCGATCGCATTGGCGATCGCTGGCTGGCCGACCTCGAACATGAACTGGTGCGCATCGAGCCCCTGGCCGGGGATGCGGGGTTCCAGGCCGAGTGGCGTGCCGTTAAGGCGGCGAACAAGCAGGCCCTGGCTACAATCCTGCGTGAGCGCACGGGCGTCACGGTCGATCCGCGCTCCCTGTTCGACGTGCAGGTCAAGCGGTTGCACGAGTACAAGCGCCAGCATCTGAATGTGCTGCACGTGGCGACGCTCTACAACCGGATCCGCAGTGGGGCGGTTACCGATCCGGCAGCACGCACCGTCATCTTTGGCGGCAAGGCGGCGCCCGGCTACCGCATGGCCAAGCTCATCATCAAGCTGATCAACTCGGTTGCGGCGACCATCGGCAGGGATCCGCGGGTGGCCGAAGTGCTGCGGGTGGTGTTTCTGCCGGATTTCAACGTCAAGGTGGGGCACCACGTCTACCCGGCAGCGGACCTCTCCGAGCAGATCTCGACGGCGGGCAAGGAGGCATCCGGCACCGGCAACATGAAGTTCACCATGAACGGCGCGCTGACGATCGGCACCCTCGATGGCGCCAATGTCGAGATCCGCGATGCAGTCGGACCCGAGAACTTCTTCCTCTTCGGGCTGACTGCCGGGCAGGTCATGCGCACGCGTGAGGCCGGGTATGAGCCGCGGTCCATTTACGGCCAGGATGCCGAGTTGCGCGAAGTCATCGACCAGATCGCCAGCGGGCATTTTTCCGGCGGCGACCGGGAGATGTTCCGGCCGCTCGTCGACTCGCTGCTGAACCACGATGAGTACCTGCTGCTGGCCGACTACCGCGCGTATGTCGCTTGCCAGGAGCAGGTGAGCAGCGCCTGGCGGAACGAGAAATCCTGGACGCGCATGTCGATCCTGAACAGTGCACGATCCGGTCGCTTCTCGTCGGATCGCTCGATCCGGGAGTACTGCCGGGATATCTGGAATGTCTGAGGAACCGTGCCGGAGCATTTGATTATTTGATTAAGCCCAGATGACGGTCCGGATCACGGCGGCCTGCTTGGTGCTCACCGCCTTAATACTCAAATAGTCAAATGCTCCGGCACCACTCTGCGTGGCGAGCACGGCAACAGGAGACAGCAATGGAAAAGCCCCTGAACAAGAAGGAACTCGAGCTGATCAACGCCTGGTGGCGGGCCTGCAATTACCTGTCCGTCGGGATGATCTATCTGCGCGACAACCCATTGCTCCGCGAGCCGCTCAAGGTCGAGCACGTCAAGCATCGCCTGCTTGGCCACTGGGGCGCGAGCCCGGCGCTGTCCTTCGTGTGGGCACACCTCAATCGCATGATCGTACGGCACGATCTCGACGTGATTTTCGTCGCCGGCCCGGGCCACGGCGCGCCAGGCGTGCTCGGGCCGGCCTACCTCGAGGGAACGTACTCGGAGATCTATCCCGACAAGAGCGAAGACGAGGAGGGCATGCAGAAATTCTTCAAGCAGTTCTCCTTTCCAGGCCACATCGGCAGTCACGTTACCCCCGAGACCCCGGGGTCGATCCACGAAGGCGGCGAGCTCGGCTACAGCCTGTCGCACGCCTATGGCATGGCGCTCGATAATCCCGACCTCATCGTGGCCTGCGTCGTGGGTGATGGCGAGGCGGAGACCGGCCCGCTCGCCACTGCCTGGCACTCGAACAAGTTCATCAACCCGGTGCACGACGGTGCCGTCCTGCCGATCCTGAACCTCAACGGCTACAAGATCGCCAACCCGACAATCCTCGCGCGCATCAGCCACGAGGAACTCGAGGCGCTGTTCGTCGGCTACGGCTACAAGCCCTATTTCGTCGAGGGCGATGATCCGGCTGTCATGCACCAGCAGATGGCCGCGACGCTGGAGAAAGCAGTCGGCGAGATCCGCGCCCACCAGCAGAAGGCGCGCAAGTCGAAGAAGACGTTCCGCCCGCGCTGGCCGATGATCGTGTTGCGCTCGCCGAAAGGCTGGACCGGCCCGAAGTCGATCAAGGGCCACAAGGTCGAGGGCTCGTGGCGCTCGCACCAGGTGCCGTTTTCCGACGTACGCGACAACCCGGCGAACCTGAAGCTGCTGGAAACCTGGCTGCGCAGCTACAAGCCGAAGGAACTGTTCGATGCTGACGGCCGGCTGGTTCCGGAGCTGCGCGCGCTCGCGCCGAAGGGTAACCGTCGGATGAGCGCCAACCCGCACGCGAACGGCGGCCAGCTGCGCCGGGCGCTGAAGTTGCCCGATTTTCGCAACTACGCCGTGGCAGTCGGCAGGCGGGGTACGGAACTGTACGAGAACACGAAGCCGCTCGGCGAGTTCCTGCGCGATACGATGAAGCTCAACATGACGAGCTTCCGGGTCTTCGGTCCGGACGAAACCGCGTCAAACCGCCTGCAGGCGATCTATCAGGTGAGCAAGAAGACCTGGATGGCCGAGCTGCTGCCGGAGGATGCCGACGGCGGCGAGCTCGCCCGCGACGGGCGCGTGATGGAGATGCTCTCCGAGCACACCCTGCTCGGCTGGCTCGAAGGGTATCTGCTCACCGGACGCCACGGGTTCTTCCACACCTACGAGGCCTTCGCCCACGTCATCGACTCGATGTTCAACCAGCATGCCAAGTGGCTCGATATCTGCAAGAACCACGTGCCATGGCGCGCCTCGGTAGCCTCCGAGAACATCCTGCTGTCCTCCACGGTCTGGAGGCAGGACCACAACGGCTTTTCACACCAGGACCCGGGCTTCATCGACCTCGTGACCAACAAGGGCCCGTCGGTGACGCGTGTCTACCTGCCGCCCGACGCCAATACGCTGCTCGCAGTCGCCGACCAGTGCCTGCGCAGCACCGACTGCATCAACGTCATCGTCGCCGACAAGCAGAAGCACCTGCAGTTCGCCACCATCGACGAAGCGATCGTCCACTGCGCGAAGGGTCTCGGCATCTGGACCCGCGCGAGCACAGATGCCGGCGAGGAGCCGGACGTCGTGCTGGCCTCCTGCGGCGACGTGGCCACCATGGAGGCGCTCGCCGCCGCGGCGATTCTCCGCGAGCGGGCGCCGGATCTGCGGCTGCGTTTCGTCAATGTGGTCGATCTGTTCAAGCTGCAACCGGTGTCGGAGCATCCGCACGGGTCCACTGACCGGGAGTTCGACAGCCTGTTCACCACGGACAAGCCGATCATCTTCAACTTCCATGGTTACCCCTGGCTGATCCACAAGCTGTCCTATCGCTTCAAGGGCCACGATAATCTGCACGTGCGCGGCTACAAGGAGAAAGGCAACATCAACACGCCGCTGGAGCTGGCCATGCTCAACGAGACCTCGCGCTTTCACCTCGTCATCGACGTGATCGACCGCGTGCCGAAGCTGCGCACGAAGGCCGCGCACCTGAAGGAGGAAATGAAGAACGCGATCATCGACAACATGAGCTACGCGCACGAGCACGGCACAGACCGCAAGGAGGTCGCGCACTGGACTTGGCCATATTAGTCGTATCAGGGTCCGGTACCAGGCACCTGCGCAAGGCGATCAATGAAGATCTATTTTCACGGTGCTACGGGTGATGTCACGGGTTCCGCCTACCAGGTGCAGACGAGGCAGGCGAACGTGCTCGTCGATTGCGGCATGTTCCAGGGGCGCAAGGAGGAGAAGGCGAAGAACCGCCTGCAAGGCCAGATCGAGGGCGGCCATCTCGATGCGGTAGTGCTGACCCATGCCCACCTGGATCACGTCGGCCGGTTGCCGTTGCTGACGAAGGCCGGGTACCAGGGCCCGGTTTTCGGCACGCGCGCGACATTCGACGTAGCCACGCTGATCCTGCGCGACGCGTTGTTCCTCCAGAAGGGGGAACTGGAACGCGAGAATCGCAAGCGGCTGCGAGCGGGACTGGACCCGTTGGAGCCGCTCTACGAGGAGCAGGACGTGCGCCGCCTGCGGCCGCTGCTCCGCGCGGTCGAGTACGGCAAGAGGGTCAAGATCGCACCGGGCATCGAGGCTCGCCTCGTGGACGCCGGGCACGTGATCGGTTCGGCCAGCGTAGAACTTACGGTCCAGGAAGGCGGGACGAAGAAGGTGGTGGTGTTTTCCGGCGATCTCGGGCCTCGTGGAGCCCCGTTGCTGGAGGACCCGGTACCGTTCGCGTCTGCCGACGCGGTGATCATGGAATCGACCTATGGCGACCGGAATCACCGCTCCCTGCGGCAGACCGCCATCGAGGCGCGAAAGATCGTTGCAAAGGCGATCCAGAACAAGGCGAAGATCCTGGTGCCGGTGTTCGCCGTCGGGCGTACACAACTGATGCTGTACCTGCTGGCCGCAGCGTTTCGCAACAAGACGTTGCCCAGGTTTCCGGTGTTTCTCGACAGCCCGCTCGCCATCGAAGCGACCAAGGTGTACGGCAAACACAACGAACTGTTCGATGCGGAGTCGCGCGCAATGATCAAGTCCGGCGAGCTGAGGCGCAACCTGCAGAGCGTGCGGGTCTGCCCGACGGCGAAGGACTCGCAGGCGCTGAACGAGATGAGCGGCCCGTGCATGATCATGGCGGGAGCCGGCATGTGCAATGGCGGGCGCATCCTGCATCATCTTCGTCACAACCTGAGCCGTCCGGGAACCACCGTGCTGTTCGTCGGGTTTCAGTCACCGGGCACTCTCGGCAGAAAGCTCGTGGACGGTGCCGACAAGGTGTCGATCTTCGGCGAGGAAATTGCGGTGCGCGCCTCGATCCACACCATGGGTGGCTTCAGCGCCCATGCCGATCAGAAGGGCCTGCTGGAGTGGTTCGACGCCGTTGCGCCGTCGAAGCCTCGCCTGATCATCACGCACGGGGAAGACCAGGCCCGCAAGACGCTGGCGGACCTGATCCGCTCGAAGCACGGCATCAGGGCGCTGTGCCCCAGGTTGGGTGATGTCATCGAAATCTGATCTGAAGGAGTCGCGTGAATGAGCAACGGGAGCGCCACGGAGCGGAAATCAGACAGGGTCAGTCTCGCCGATGAGGAAGCGGTCAAGCAGGTGCTGGTCAACTCGGTGCTCGGGTTGTGGGATGTCGTCAACGAGCTGACACGCCTGCGCCCGTCGAAGCGCGAGCGCTATCGCGTCACGATTTTCGGCTCGGCACGAGTCAAGCCCGGCACCTTCGGCTACGAAGAGACCAAGCGCGCGGCCGGGGCGCTTGCAGCGCTGGATTGCGATATCGTCACCGGCGGTGGTCCTGGACTCATGCAGGCCGCCAACGAGGGTGCGGCGGCAGCGCCGGGTCGCGCCCAGTCGATGGGCATCCGGGTCGAGCTGCCATTTGAGCAGGAGGTCAATGCCTTCGTCACCGAGGCGTTTGAGCACCGGACGTTCTTCACGCGGCTGCACCAGTTCGTGCTCGCCTCCGATGCGTTCATCGTCGCTCCGGGCGGGATCGGCACGGTGCTCGAGGCGATGCTGGTCTGGCAGCTCCTGCAGGTTGGTCATATGGAGCGCGGCACGCCGTTCATCCTGGTCGGCACGATGTGGCCGGGCCTCGTGCAATGGGCGCGGGCTTCGATGCTTTCTACGGATCCGCCGCTTGCCAACGCGGAGGACCTGCTAATCCCGCGATGCGTGGCCAATGCCGACGAGGCAATTGCGATCATTCGTGACCATCACCGGGGCTGGCTGGCTGCAAAGCCGAAAACGGCATGAAAGGGATGAAGTTCATGGCACGCTGGCAAAGAATGTCTGCTCTGTGGCTGGGGCTTGCCGGCTGTATCGCCCTGGCTCCGCTGGCACTGCAGGCAGCGACCGGACCTGCGGTGACCGGCATTGTGGCGCCGGCGAACGATGCCAGCACCGCGGCGTCGAATCCGGCCGGACTGACGCGCCTGAGGCAGCCGGAGTGGATGGGCAGCTTGATGTCGTTTTACACGACGTCGGAATTCGAGACGACGGCATCGAGCGTCGGTGGGTCTTCGACGGACGACACGGACGGCTGGATGTTCATACCGTCGGCCTATTACGTGCATCCGTACAACGACGATCTCACGTTCGGCATCTCGCTGACCGTGCCCGCCGGTGTCGGCCAGGATCCGGGCAACGGCACGTCGGGCCGTTACCTGCTGGAGGAGTGGAGTCTCGGTTACGTGAGTCTCGCGCCGGCAGCCGGCTACAAGGCCAATGAGCAGCTATCGCTCGGTGCGGCGATCAATTTCAATTACGCCGCTTACAACTACGAAACGGCGGTATTCAACGGCCCCGGCGAGCCCGACGGCCACATGGAATTGTCCGACGGCGACTTCAGCATTGGATTCCAGCTCGGCCTGCTCTACGAACTCTCGGCGAAGACGCGCCTGGGTCTGACCTATCGCAGTTCCACCGACACCGAGTTCTCCGATACGCCTGAACTGAGCGGGCTCACCCCTGCGCGCGAGGCGCTGCTCAACGGCGGCATACGCGACACGGAGATCGACCTCAAGAGCGAATTCCCGCAGATCGTGGCTGCTGGTGTGTACCACGAATTTGCCAATGGCAGTTCGACGACTGTTGACCTCGCCTGGATCGATTTCAGCGAATTCGGACTCACCGAAGCCCGGCTCGGCGGTACGGCTGTCGAAACCAGTGAGACGCAGTACGACGATATGTGGGCCGGTTCCATCGGCTACAGCTGGCCGGTGACCCAGGACTGGACCATGCGCGTCGGCGCCGCCTATGTCAGTTCCGGTGTGGACGATGGCAACCGGTCGTTTACGTTCAAGCTGGACCGCATCATCGGCGCCGGCGTAGGGGCGGAGTATCGCTGGAGCGCCGACAGGCTTCTCAGCGTGAACCTGACCTACTACGACCTGGGCGACGCGCCGGTCGAGAACGACGTTCCGCTCCTTGGCACGCTGTCGGGCGAGTACAGCGAGAACTACGCGCTCGGGCTGGACATCGGCCTGCGCTGGGAATGAAAGCGATCGCAACACGCGTGCCGGTACTTCGGCTTCGGAAGCTTTTCCCACGGAAGTGTGGCAACGAGGGCGAGGCAGCGGGTTTCCGAAGCCGAAGTACCGGCACCTTGCTGTTGCTGGCGGTGCTGGCCGGCTGCGCCAGCCTGCCGGAGGCGGTCGAGCGCCCCGTATCGACGGCTTACCTGCCCGGCACCGACACCGCACTCGGCAAGGTGGTGGCGGAGGCTACCCGGGATCGTGGCGGCCAGTCGGGCTTCGGCCTGATCACCGGCGGTGAGCAGGCTCTCGCGATCCGGCACGATCTTACGCTGCTCGCCTCCCGCGGCATCGATATCCAGTCCTACATCTGGGAAGGCGACACGAGCGGCAGGCTGATGGCCGCCTCCCTGCTCGCAGCAGCGGAACGCGGCATGCGGGTGCGCGTGCTCATCGACGATATTCACACGAAGGGGCGGGACTTCGACCTCGCCGCTCTCGATGCCCACCCCAACATCGAGATCCGCAGCTTCAATCCGTTCGCCAGCCGCGAAAGGCGCAACCTGAACCTGGTCACGGACTTCGCGCGATTGAACCACCGCATGCACAACAAGGCGTTCATCGTCGATGGCGCGGTGGTCGTGCTCGGGGGGCGGAATATCGGTGATGACTACTTCGGCCTGAACGCCGCCATCAATTTCCGGGATATCGACGTGCTGGCGACCGGACCGGTCGCCGCCGGGATTTCAACGAGCTTCGATGAGTACTGGAACAGCGAGTCGGCGTTTCCGATCGTGGCGCTGGCGGAGGAGACGCCATCACCTGAACGCGCGGCAGCCATCCGCAATGAGCTGGCGGACTGGGCAGCGGGACTCGAGGGCTTTCCGTACCGGCTATCGACGACCCGGGCCGACGCGGAGCGTGATCTCCGGGCTGCCCTCGGGCCGCTGGTCTGGGGCAACGCCATCGTCGTCTACGACAAGGCGGACAAGGCAGCCGGCAACCTGGCGCCGGGTGTCGCCGCCGGGTTGCGGCCCGAAATCGCGGCCCTGCAGGAGGAACTTCTCATCGAGGTCGCGTACTTCATCGCCACCGACCAGGGGGTCGAGTTGCTCGGGGATCTGGTGGACCGGGGGGTACGGGTACGGATTCTGACCAACTCGCTCGCCACGAACGATCTTCTGCCCGGCCACGCGGGCTACAGTCGCTACCGGGAGGAACTGCTGCGCCGGGGGGTCGATCTCTACGAATTTCGGCCGGCGGCCGCCGAGCCGCGCAGCCATTGGTCGCCGCTGGCTGCAAGTTCGAAGGCGAGTCTGCACAGCAAGGCAATGGTGCTCGACGGCGACAAGGCTTTCATCGGCTCGTTCAATCTCAACCCGCGCTCGGTGGAGCTCAACACCGAGATCGGCGTCATCGTCGAGAGCGCGGAGCTGGCCGGACAGCTGCGCGAGTTCATGAATACCGGGGTGGCGCCGGCGAATGCCTGGCGACTGCACCTTGCAACCGAGACCGGGCGGTCGCAGGAGCTGGTCTGGACCACCCGGGACGATGCTGGTAACCCGGTGGTATACGACTCGGATCCGGAGGCCTCGACCTGGCTACGGTTCACGGCCTGGCTGATCGCGAAGCTGCCGATCGAGAAGGAACTGTGATGACAAGAGGGCTGGATCCAGGACCGGTCCTCGCCAGGGTTCAGACGGGTCCGCTCCGGGTATGGACGCAGCCGCCTGCCGCCGTCGTCCCGGCCCTCCAGCCACCCGCTGCGTTGGGGCCTTGGCGCCAACAGGGGAGCTTTGAACGTCCCATTCGCTTCACGGATAATTGACAGTCGCAAACGGCTGTGGCGGCCGGAGTGGCCGGCACGGCACCGACGATGGGCGTGCTGAGCCGCCGAATTCCATTCTCAGGTTTCAAACGTGAGCAGGTTGCTGCATGCCTGACCGACACCGATTCCCGAACGCTTTCACGCCGTTTTCAAGCCTGCCTGAGTCAGCCCAGCGGGCGCCGATCGGCGAACTGGTCGACATCAGGGACGTCGGTCTCACCTGCACCTTCCTGGCAACGTCGTACGCGCGGCGGCTGTCCGGCGAAATGTTGTATGTAGACGGCGGCGTGAACATCATGGCGTGATGCGGATCGTGCAATACCTGCTGCTTCCGCTGCTTGTGGCACTGCTGGGGCTCGCGCCGGAGCCGGCGGTGGCGTCGTCTGAGGAGATTTCCATCGCAACCACGGGAGCCCCGTCGATCGGTGCGGCCGATGCACCTGTCGTGATTGTCGAGTTCATTGACTACCAGTGCCCGTTCTGTGCGCACCACTTCCGGACCACCTTGCCGGTGCTCCGCGAACAATATGTCGATACCGGCAAGCTGAGATACGTGGTCCGGCACTTTCCGCTCGAGGCCATCCACGACAAGGCGTTCAAGGCACATGAGGCGGCGCATTGCGCCGACGAGCAGGGCCATTACTGGCCGATGCACGAGCGTCTGCTGACCCACCAGGAAGTCGTGGATCGCGACGGCCTGATCGCGATGGCCGAGGCGGTTGGGCTCGATCGCAAGGCTTTCGTGGCCTGTCTCGACAGCGGGCGGCAGGCCGCTGCGGTTCGGGCCGACATCGCTGCGGGTAATGCGGCCGGTGTCTCCGGGACGCCCAGTTTCTTTCTCGGTCTGGGTGGGCCCGGTGTGAACGACATCCGGGTGGTGAAGAAGATCAGCGGTGCGCAGACGTTGTCGGTCTTCCAGCGGGAGATCGACGCGCTGCTGGCGCAGCAGGACTAGAACCGCCCAGGTTCTGGCACAGGCGGCGCCGGGGCGATTCCGGATGTCTCCTTGTCGGCGGAGAAGCTCCCGGCGACCAAAGTCCCGGCGCGACCCAAGGTCGCAACGTGCTCCCCGGTCAGTGCCGCCTGACGGCTTGCGGACTTCTCCGAAAAAGCCGCGCGATGCCGAGGAGAATCAATTCGGCAAACAATGCGGCCAGCACGCCAATGCCGATACCACTGATCACCGCCTCCTGATCCAATGGCACCACGTAGGTGTAATTAACCCGTGTCTCGGCCATCAGTTCGTCATTGGCGTGGAATAACACGTGGGCGCTGCGTTTCAGGAAGGGCTGTTGCACGCCGGCCAGTTCCTGGGTCAGTAGCTGCACGCGCAGCCAGAGCCTCCGGATGCTCGCTCCGTCCTCCCGAAACACCACGTCAGCGCTTTCCAGGTGATGCTCGATCATGGCGTCGACATCGCCGTTGAAATGCCGATCTGCGGTGTCCTGGAAGCCGGCGAAGTTACGCCTGGCTTCCTGATAATGAGCGTCAACCCGCTTGGCATACTGGTCCACAAAGCCCGGCAACTGCACCCCGGCCAACAGGCCAGCAGCGAATACGATCAGGCGCAGGTAGTCACGAATCATTGCGGATCTCCTTGCAGCGAAAATGTCCTCCGGGAAAGCGGGAGGCTTTACGATCGCTGCTCGCTCCAGAGGCCTTTTCGCAATACTACGCGACCCGCTGGCGGCGTTGCGGCAGCGGGTCCGGGCGCCGGCCCGGACCCAAGTCTCTGCCCCGGCAGCCGAGGCCCTACGGAACACTGGCTTTATCGGCGATACCCTCGAGCGGACCGGATGATCGGGCGCGTGCAACGCCCTGGGTGGAGAGCGCGGCGGTAATCCGCTGCGCGCTTGCCGGCCGGGCCGCCCTGTTAAGATCTGTCCGCGTCAGCATCCGGAAGGGGTTGCAGCGTGGCCAGTGCTCCCATCACCCGCGCTCTGATGCTGGGCGCTCTCGTCGTGCTACCGGTCCGGGCATGGACACAACCGTCGGCCACCGGGATCCAGCAGGTCGACGCTCTGGGGACGGGGGCTCCGGCGAGTGTGCACGGTATCGCGCTGGCCGGTTGGCGGCCACGGTTGCCGCTGCACACCTCTGCGCTGCTCGGCTCCGGGTCAGGACGTGTCTGTTTCGACAAGGACATCGACCATCGCGACCGGAGGATCCTCAGGGCTCCTGACCAGCGCCTCGAACTGCACGAAGCGGATCGCGTCGAGATCACGACAGAAACACAGGCATTGCCTGAGCGGGAGTCCTCGTGAAATGAAGATCAGCATCTGCAGCATCCTGCTGGCGATCTCGCTGCATGCGACAGCGCAGACCGCTCCGGCAAACACGCCGACGATGGCCGAACTGCCGGTGACGGAGCTGACCTACCCGCGCCACGTCACGCGCGCGGATGGCCTGCTCGTCGTGCATGCGCCACAGATCGAAGCCTGGCCGGATTACCGGAGGGTGAAAGGCCGCTCCGCCATCGAGGTGACTCTCGCAGGACAGGGAGCTCCGGGAAAGCCCGTTCCGGGCACGTTCGGGTTCGAGGGCGACACGAAGACCGATCTCGCCGAGCGCGTGGTCGGGTTCTTCAACCTGCAGGTCACTGACGTCAGTTTTCCCGGTGCCGACGATGCCACCGCTACGAAGCTCAGCGACTTCGTGCGCGCCGCCGTGGGCAGCGGGCCGAAGAAGGTGCCGCTGGACCTGGTGATGTCTTATGTGGCCGACGGCCCGGCGTCGAAGGGCGACGAGGGGCTCGCGTTCGTGCCGCCGCGGATTTTCTACTCCTCCAGGCCGGCGGTACTGGTCGTGCTGGACGGGCCTCCCGTGAAGGTGCCGCTCAAAGGCATCGGCCTCAGCTACGCTGCCAACACCAACTGGGATCTGTTCTGGCTCGGTGCGGAGAGCCGCTGGTACCTGCTGAACGGTGATCAGTGGCTGGTCAGCAAGAACCAGGATCTCGACAGCAAGTGGAAGGTCACCGACGAGTTGCCTTCGAACTTCCGGCAACTCCCTCTGGACGGCAACTGGAAGGATGTGCTCGCGAAGATCCCGCCGCCTAGGACGAAACGGAAGAAGCCGGTGGTATTCACCAGCCAGGTGCCCGCCGAGCTCATCATCACCGACGGACGGCCTGACTTCGAAAAGATCGAAGGGCTGGAGCTGCGCTACGCCACCAATACCGCCAGCGACCTGTTCCTGCTCGACAAGACGTACTATTACCTCGTCTCCGGCCGCTGGTTTCGCACCGCAGACCTCGAAGATGGGCCGTGGTCGCCGGTGACGACCCTCCCCACGGTATTCGCCGGGATCCCGAAGAGTCATGGGAAGGCGCGCGTGCGGGTGGCGGTGCCGGGCACGGAGGAGGCGCAGCTCGCAGTCCTGGAGGCGAACATCCCGCGCACCGCCACGATCAGGGCCGATGCAGCGGTACCGATCAAGATCACGTTCAACGGCGCGCCGCAGTTCGAGCCGATACCCGGCACGACGCTGACCCGCGCGGTCAATACACCGTTTGACGTGATCGGCTACGGCGCGGCTTATTACCTCTGCTACAACGCGACCTGGTACGTCGCGATGGCTCCCGAGGGCCCGTGGCGTGTCGCGCCCAAGGTGCCGGACGAAATCTACAGGATCCCGCCGAGTTCCCCTGCGTACCACGTCACCAAGGTGAAGATCTACGCCAGCGACGGCCAGACCGTGACCACCGGCTACACGGGCGGCTACACCGGCACCTATTCCACCGGCACGACGGTCGTGTACGGCACCGGCTGGTATTACCCGGCATACCTCTGGTACGACGACTATTACTACCCCTATTACTACTACTACCCGGCCAGCTACGGTCGCGGCACCTGGTATGACCCGGCCACCGGGCGGTACGGCGCCGCCGAAGCTGCCTATGGCCCATACGGCGGGGCGGGTCGCGCTGCGGTCTACGACCCCGAAACCGGTGGTTACGCCCGCGGCCGGGCGGTGTGGGACAGCGACGAGATGGCCGGCCAGGCCATCGGCTACAACCCGCGCACCGGCACTGGCGTGGCCACCAATCGCTATCGCACCGAGGATTCCTATTGGGGCGAGACGCTCGTCAAGCGTGGTGACGAGTGGGTGTACACGCAGTCCGACTGGGCGAATGGCAGCGGCACGACCGACTTTGCCACCTCACGCGGCACCACCGGTACGACGAGCCGCGAGGTGAGCGACGGCAGGATGACCGGCAGCGGCGAGATCAGTCGCGGTGATCGGACAGCGACGACCGAAATGGTGCGCACCGAGCAGGGCGTGGCACGCGAGATCACGACGGAAAGCGGCGAGACGATCACCACGGCGCGGCAGGCCGGCTCGGATGATCTGTATGCCGCCAGGGACGGCCAGGTCTACAAGCGGACCGACGAGGGCTGGCAGAAATACGGTGAGGGTGGCTGGGAAGATATGGGGCCGACAGGCGAGCGCGCCAGCGCCCGTGCGGATGAATTGGCAGGCACCGCTGATCGCTCGCAATTGCCGAGTCTCGATGAGGCGTCCCGGCAGGCGGCAGCGGAAGCCGGTCGCGCGGCTGGCGCGCGCGACGGTTCTGCCGCTGGCGAACCGGGGGCAGCGTCGTCGCGTGACCGGCCGGAAGAGCGTAGTACCGATCGTACCCGGGAACTCAACCGTGACTACGACGCGCGGCGCCGGGGCTACGACCGCATGAGCCAGCGGCGCAGCATGGGCGGCCGCAGTGGCTTTCGCGGTGGCGGGCGCCGCCGCTAGGACAAGGGATGCCGGACAAGCGGCGCCATGCCGCAGTTTCAAATTTCGGCCGGCTGCCGCTGAACCTCCGTCCCGGTGCGCGTGTGTAAAGTGGGGCTGATCTAGGCTCTGTCCCCGTTGTGGTCTGCCGCCAGCTTGCAACGCATGAGATGAACCGTTGGATCGTCGCTACCCGGCACGCGGAGGAATCCGAGTTTCCTGGCCACGGCCAGCATGCGCACGTTGGACGCAAGCACGTAGCCTTCCATCGCAGCAAACCCCTCCCGGCGTGCCGTGGCCATCAGCAATTCCAGGAGGCGACGTGCAAGGCCAATGCCCTGCCAGTCATCCAGTATCGCGATGGCGAACTCGCAACTCGCTTCACCCGGTGTGGCGCTGTAGCGCGCGCCCCCGACGATAGCCGGCCTGCTCCCTTCACCTCCAAGCGCAACCAGTTGCAACTCGCGGCTCTCGTCCGGGTTGACGGCACGCTGCAGCAGGTCCGGCCCGAGCTCACGCAATGGGCTCATGAAGCGCGCGTAACGCGCCTCCGGCGACAGCCGGCGAATCGCGGCCTGCAGGGCGTCGCGGTCCTCAGGGCAAACCGGGCGCACCGTCACGCGCCGCCCGTCGCGCAGAATCCACTCGACTGCCGCGAGATTCGTCATGCAGGACCGGGTATGGAGTTCCGGGGAATGACTGCAGCAGTCATCAGGTTTGCATCAACCTATGCTTGCAGTGACCGTCGGCGGGAATAACCGATGCCCGGGTCGCCGCCGGTCAGCGTATCAGCCCGTCGCGACGCATCTGTTTCGCGATCGCCGTGGTAACTTCATCCCCAACGGCGAACTGCGATTCCATGTTGCGGGCGACGGTATCGAGCGAATAGATGATCGTTGCGCCTTTGGTCTCATAGAGGTTGCTGGAGATCACGATGGTGCGCTTCAGGGTGAGGCCAGGCTGCTCGGCGACGAAGTCCCCGTAAACGACCGGTACGCCGAAGGGCCCGTAGTAGGGGTCGTAGCCGTAACCGACCGGCTTGTAGTAATTCCTGCCGCGCGCTTCGTCCGAGCCGCCTTCGTCCAGCCTGGCGCTGCCATCGACCAGGCGCGTGGCCAGCACCGCATCCGCGCCGGTCTTCGCGACGAGCCCGACGATGGCCTCGCGGGTCAGCGGGTCCTTTGACGCCATGAGCGAACAACTCGTCACGGTCGCCGGGCCGAGCGATTCCTGCAGCAGGCGCTCGAATCGGCAGCGGGTCGTGTAGTTCGGGGTGACGCCGACGAGCAGAATCCTGTCGAATGTCTGGTCGCGAGCCACACCCTCGGCCCATTGGCTTTCGGCGGTCGTGGGGCGCGTACAGCCCGCGAACAGCGTGACCGCAATCGCGGCCAGCGCGGCGGCGACGGTACGGTATCCCGTGAGGGCCTTCTGCATGCCGGTGTTCATAGCCGCAATTCCTGCCGGAACTCCCGGATACTCTACACCGGACCTGCTGTTGAGGATTAGACTACATCGCACGGAGCAGGACGGCGGACCGCGCAACCTGTTCGGCTCATGACCAGCATGAAGGGAGAATGAATCATGCGCAGGATGACGGGCCTCATGGTCGCATTGCTGGCGGGTACCGCCGTCGCAGATGATCTCAGTGGAGCCGACCGGCTCCTGTGCAGCACGACGCAGGCTACTGCCTGCGGGATGGCAGCGGAGTGTGAGACGCTGCCGCCCGCCGAACTCAACATCCCGCAGTTCGTGGTCGTGGACCTTGCCGGCAAAGAGCTGCGCACCACGGCCGCCAGCGGCGAGGATCGCAGGAGCGCGGTTCAGACCGTGCATCGTGACGCGGGTGAGATCGTCCTGCAGGGCTACGAGAGTGGCCGCGCCTTCAGCCTCGTGATCCAGGAGACCACCGGCCAGGCATCGTTTGCCTCGGCGGCTGAGGGTCGCGCGGTGATGGTCTTCGCCGCCTGTACGCCAACGAAGTGAACTGAGTCAGGAGTCACGACCATGAACATCCGGAGCTTTTTCGTCGCAGGCGTAGCTATTGCTGCCGGTAGCGTGGCCTCCGGCCAGACCGCCATGTCCCCGGCGTCCGGCCAGAAGTCACTGGGATCGACGCTGAACGTCTACGTGTTTCCGAACGCAGGCCAGCCGGCCAGCCAGCAGGCGAAGGACGAGGGCGAGTGCTACCAGTGGGCGGTTTCCAATACCGGAGTCGATCCGTTCGAGCTCGACAAGCAGTCCGCCCGGCAGGCACAGAACACCGAGGCGGCCAAGGCGCAGGCCGGCGATGCCGGCAAGGGCAGCACACGCAAGGGCGCGCTGCGTGGAGCCGCAGTCGGCGCCCTGATCGGCGGTATTGCCGACGACGAGTGGGGGAAGGGCGCAGCGATCGGCGCCGGAGTCGGCGGGATCGGTGGCAACGTGCGCGGCCGGCAGAAGGACAAAGCCGCGACGGCCGAAGTCGAGGCCGAGGCGCAGCAGGCCCGGCAGGTGAGCGCTGCACAGCTCGACAACTTCAGGAAGGCCTTCAGCGTCTGCCTGGAGGCAAAGAAATACATGGTCAAGTACTGATCCGCATGTGGTTCCGGATTGCTACGGTGGCCCAGGTTGAGTTCCTCCGGTCGCGCGTTTCGGTAGGTGGCCCTGTATCCTGATTGTCGGTACGGGTGCAATAGTCGCGGGTGACGGCCAATGATTCCCCGGATCATGTCAATGCATGGGCGAGCGCGCAGGCAGGCTGCGGCCGTGGTCTTTTCGCTGTTCGCCGCCGGCGCGGCGGCAGCTCCTGCTGTTCTGCCCCCTCTGAATGACCCGCCCACCGCACAGCTCCTGCCGGGCAAGTTCGTGTGGGCGGATCTCGTCGCCCCCGATGCCGGTGCTGCCCGCAAGTTCTATGGCGCCCTGTTTGGCTGGTCGTTCCGCAAGCTCGACGGCGGGCAGGCGGGGGCGCGTCCATACACCCTGGCCTACGCCGGTCAGCATCCCGTAGCCGGAATCATCCAGCGCCGCCCGGAAGAGCGACAGGCTGCGGGGCGCTGGGTCGCGTTCATGTCGGTGCCGGATGTGGCACGGGCCTCCGCTCATGTGCGGGAAAGCGGCGGCACCGTGCTGGTCGAGGGACGCCAGCTTCCCGACCGCGGCGAGGTTGCGATCCTGGCCGACCCCGATGGCGTGCCGATCGGCGTCATCAAGTCCTCGAGCGGCGACCAGGATGATTTCCTCGTGGATTACGGTGAGTGGATCTGGGCCCTGTACCAGAGTCCGGCGGCCGAGCGCGCAACGGCGTTTTACCAGGGCCTGGGCGGCTACGAAGTCGTGGCGGACGACGGCAGGTTCTCCGTTCCACATTTCCTGCTGGTCGCGCAGGGATACTCGCGGGCGAGCGTGTTGCAGATCCCGGGCGACAACCCGCGCCTGCAGCCGGGGTGGCTGTACTTCATTCGCGTCGATGACGTGGATGCGAAGGTCGCGCAGGCGGCAGAACTCGGAGGCAGTGTCCCCGTCCCGCCGCGCGGCGACCTGTTGCAGGGGCGTCTGGCCGTCATCGCGGACCCTGGCGGCGCACCGGTCGGGCTGCTCGAGTGGGAGTCCGGCCCGGAGGAGGGTGGACAATGAACGTTCGGCGGCTGGTCGGCTTCGGTGTCGCGCTCGTCCCGATTCTTGCCGGATGTGCCTCCGACGGTAACTACGGCTCGTCCGGTTCGGGGAGTTCGCACTCAGCCTTCTACTACGGCAATCCCTGGTACAACTACCCCTACTATTACTACGACGATCCGGACTACGTGGTCGTGCCTCCCGATACGATCGAGCGTCCTGGTGACCGGCCCCGACCCGAGCACCCGATCGCCGGAGTACCGCCGGAGGGCGGTCTGCAGCCGGGCCAGTTACTAGCGCAGCGCCCGGCGCAGGGCTCGCGCCCGGAGACGCGGCCTTCCACCGCCAGCCGCATGCCCTCGGCGCAACCGCGCACGACCCGGTCATATTCGCGCCCCTCGATCCCCAGCCGGCCGCGGGGCGGAGGCATGTCACGAGGCGGCGGCCGCCGCCGCTAGCAGTTTTGCATCAACCTGCCAGGCGACAGTTGGGGTATCGACATCCGGGCCTGCTGGAACGACGCCAGTCGCAAATCGCACCGTACGGCTCAAGGAGAAGTCAGATGACAATGCGTATCCGCCATGCGCTGATCCTGCCGTTCCTCGCCATTGCGGCGGCAGTGGCTGCTGACGATGCCGCCTTGCCGACTACAACCCACGACGGGCTGGTGCTTCGGCCCGGCAAGGTCGCGCAGGTCGTTTACGTACGGCCCGGCGTGGACTTCAGCCGCTACCGGCGCTTCGCCATCCTCACCCCTGCCGTGGCCTTCCGCAAAGACTGGGAGCGCGACCAGGCGTCGAGTGGCAAAGCCGTGCGCCCGAAAGACATGGAGCGGATCAAGGCCGACCTGTCGGCGGAATTCCTCAAGGTATTCACGGACGAACTGCAGACCAGGGGCGGCTATGAGATCGTGACCGCCGGCGCCGAGGACGTCCTGGTATTGCGCCCGGCGATCATGGACCTTGATGTCACGGCGCCGGACATCAAGTCCGCCGGCCGTGGCTATACGCTGGCCGAGTCGGCCGGTGCGATGACCCTGTACCTGGAGATCTACGACTCGGTGACGAGCCAGATTCTCGCGCGCGTGATCGATCGCGAAACCAGCCGCGGCATGGGCCGGATCCAGTGGTCGAACAGCGTCACCAACAAGCAGGAGGCCGACCGTATCCTGCGGCGCTGGGCGAGCGCGCTGCGCGCGCAGCTCGACGCGATTCATGGCAAAGCATCGTCGTGAATCGCGACAGCCTGTGCGGAGATTGCCGCTTCGGCGGCTGCGATCGCCGGGCGGGCGTGCCGTTGTGACCGGCGCAGTGCCGTGGCTTCCGAACAGCGGCCGGGGTGCTGAGGCCATTGCCGTGACGCTGCTGCGACTGTTCTGCTCTGCTGTGCTGCTTGTCGGCTGGATGGGGTCGGTGGCGCTTGCGCAGGAATCCGCGAATCCGCCCGATGTCGAGATAGAAACGGCACCGGTACAGCTCGACGGCCGCACGCTGTTTACCGTCCGTGGCACGTCGTCGCGACCGGCGGCCGAAAGGGCCGAATCGATCGGCGAGCGTATCCGCGACGCTGCGGCGGACCCCTCGGTCATGCCGGAGTCGCTGGCGGCCGTGCCGGAGCGGATCGGCATAGGGCTTCGGGCCGGCAATCGCGTTCTCTTGTACGTCACGGAACTCGACGCTCAGCTCGAGGCGGCGAAGCCCGCGGAGCTTGCCGAGTTTCACCTCCGGCAGATCACCGAGGCGATCGCGCGTTACCGCGCGGAGCGTACGCCGGAACGCCTGCTGAAGAGCGCCGGTATCAGCGTTCTCGCGACCGCGGTCGCCGCTGCCGTGGTGCTGCTGCTTGCATGGCTGTTTCGCCGGCTGGACGCGCTCCTGGAGCGAAAGTACCAGGCGCGAATCGAGTCACTGTCCCACAAGCTCGGCGACGTGATGCGCGTCGGGCCGATGATGCGGACACTGCAGGGCGCGGTGCGTACCGCGCGGTTCGTGGCCTTCATCGCCGTCGGCATGGTGTGGTCGAACCTGGTCCTCGGCCAGTTTCCATGGACCCGCTGGATGGGCGAAAACATTGCCCAGCTCGTACTCGATCCGCTGGCGACCATCGTGCTCGGCATCGCCAACTATCTGCCGAGCTTCCTGTTCCTGCTCGTGCTGGCGTTCGTCACCCGGTTTGGCCTGCGCATATTGCGGTTGTATTTCGACGCCGTAGAGAGCGGCCGCCCCCGATTGCTGCGTTTCGAGCGCGAGTGGGCGCTGCCGACCTACAAGATCGTGCGGGCGCTGGTGCTCGGCGTGGCGTTGGTGATGGCCTACCCCTACCTTCCGGGGTCCGGTTCGGAAGCGCTGAAAGGCCTGTCCGTGTTCGCCGGTCTGCTGATCTCGCTCGGCGCTTCGTCGTCGGTCGCGAACCTGATCGCCGGGTACCTGGCGACATTCGGCCGGGTATTCCGGGTGGGAGACCTCATCGAGGTCGGCGACGTGCTCGGCAAGGTGACGCAGGTGCGGCTGCTCACGACGCGGGTGCGCACCATTCGCAATGAAGAGATCACGATCCCGAATTCCACCGTGATGAATTCGAGCATCAAGAACTACAGTGCGCTCTCACGCGACCAGGGGCTCGTTCTGCAGACCGAGGTGGGGATCGGCTACGAGGTGCCGTGGCGGCAGGTGCACGCGATGCTGCTCGAAGCGGCGCGGCGTACCCCGGGGCTGCTCACCGAGCCGCCCGCGTTCGTCTGGCAGAGGAAGCTCGGTGACTTCGCGGTGACCTACCAGCTCAGCGTGTACAAGGCCGATACCGAAGGGTTGATGGCGGCTTACTCGGTACTGCACCAGAACATCCTCGACGTGTTCAACGAGCATGGCGTACAGATCATGACGCCAGCCTACGAGGGCGATCCGCAGACTCCGAAGGTCGTGGCGAAGGAGCAGTGGTTTGCGTCGCCGGCAAAACGTCCGGCCGACTGAGGCGGGCGCGCTGCACTGGCTGCTGTTCGCCGGGGTGATTTCCCGGACTCCGCGCGACGTTTTGCATCAACCTGCTAGCGGCGGCGGCGCCTGGCGCGCGCCGGCGTGGGCCGATCCTCCAGCATTGCCTCGATGGCCTTGACCTCGGCGATGAAGGCCAGGGCGGATGGCGAGAGCGTCCGGTCACGCCGGTACACGAAGCCATAGCTGGTATGCAGCCAGGCCGGGCGCCACGGCAGCACGGCCAGTTCGCCGGCGGCCAGTTCTGCGGCGACCAGCGCACAGGGCAGGATGGCGATTGCGTCGCCTGCGGTGACGACCTTCTTCGCCAGCGCACTCGACTCCACGTGCAGCGCGGGAATCAGATCGCTTCCCGTGGGGTCCAGCCGGAATCCATGCGCAAAGCCCTGTAGCGGCGTGCCGATGCGCGAGGGCAGTCGGGGCCCGACGCAGGGATAGCGGAACACCTTGTCCAGCGTCAGGTTCGACATGCTGAGGAGCGGATGTCCCGGCCGGCACACGAAGGCCCCCGGGTGCCGCGGCAGTGGCTCCGTCACCAGGTTTTTTTCCGTCTCCAGCGCGCTGGTTTCGACCACGGCGACATCCAGTGCGCCGGCACTGACGGCGTCGGCGATCTGCCGCCAGGGCTCGGCCCGGAGCATGATGCGCAATCCGGGATGGTGTGCGGACAGGCGCCCGATGGCGGCACCGACGGACAGCTCCGCCGGATAGAGCCCGGCGCCGATGCTGAGCTCCCCGGATTCCAGATTGTTGAGCAGGCGGATCTCACGCCGGATGTCGTCGAAGCCGGTCAGCAACGGGCTGCCGCGGTCGATCAGCAGTCGTCCGAAAGGCGTCGGGACGACCCCCCGGCGGTGGCGGTCGAAGAGTTTCACGCCGAGCAGCGTCTCGAGGGACGCGACACTACGCGAGAGCGCAGGCTGGCTCAGGTGCAGCGCGGCCGCGGCGCGACGGTAGTTGGCGTGCGTGGCGAGGGCAACGACGTGGCGCAGGCTGCGCGCATCGAATGGCATTACCAGATCTTATCGTTCGTATGAGAAAAATGCATTAGACGCATTAATCGCGTTGTGAAAATCTCTGCCGCGGGGTGGCGCCGTGGACCGCGTCCCAGCGAGGGGCGGGTCGTGCGCCGACGATTCAGGCGGGGGCCACGTGGGTACCCGCGATCCGGAATTCAGAAACCTGGGGGAGTCATCATGGTTCATTGGCTGCCGCGCCGGTGCGTAGAGACGGTCGTGGTGAGTGCGCTTGGCCTGCTTTCGGCGGTCGCAGCTCATGCCCAGCAAAAACCCAACATCCTCGTCATCTGGGGGGATGACATCGGCACCTGGAACATCAGTCACAACAGCCGCGGCATGATGGGCTACCAGACGCCCAACATCGACCGCATTGCGAAAGAAGGCGTCGGTTTCACGGATTACTACGGCCAGCAGAGCTGCACCGCCGGGCGGGCGGCTTTCATCGGCGGCAATGTTCCGGTGCGCACGGGCATGACCAAGGTCGGTCTGCCGGGTGCGGCAGAAGGCTGGCAGAAGACCGACGTCACGATGGCGACCATCCTCAGGAGCCAGGGGTATGCCACGGGCCAGTTCGGCAAGAACCACCAGGGTGACCGCGACGAGCACCTGCCAACCATGCATGGCTTCGATGAGTTCATGGGCAACCTGTACCACCTGAACGCGCAGGAGGAGCCGGAGAACGAGGATTACCCGGGAGACAGGGTACTGGCCAACGGCAAGACCTTCCTGCAGCAGTTCGGGCCGCGCGGTGTCATGAAGTGCCGGGCGACCGGTCCCGAGCAGCAGAGCTGCGAGGACACGGGTCCGCTCAACATCGCGCGCATGCAGACCATCGACGACGAGACGGTCGCCGCGACCAAGGACTTCGTCACCCGCCAGGTCAGGGGCGGCAAGCCCTTCTTCGCCTGGTGGAACGGCACGCGCATGCATTTTCGCACGCACGTGCAGGAGAGCCGCCGGCACAAGGGCAACGACGAGTACACCGACGGCATGATCGAGCACGACGGCCACGTCGGCGAACTGCTGAAGCTGCTCGACGACCTCGGCATCGCCGACAACACGATCGTGTTGTACTCGACCGACAATGGCCCGCACTACAACAGCTGGCCGGATGCCGGCACGACGCCGTTCCGGAGCGAGAAGAACTCGAACTGGGAGGGCGCTTTCCGGGTGCCCGCCTTCGTGCGCTGGCCCGGCAAATTCCCGGCCGGAACGACACTCAACGGCATCGTGTCGCACGAGGACTGGCTGCCGACCTTCGCTGCGGTTGCCGGTGCGCCCGACATCAAGGAAAAGCTGCGTAGCGGCGTGTCGCTGAACGGCCGTCGTTATCGCAACTACATCGACGGCTACAACCTGCTCGACTATCTGTCCGGAAAGACGGAGCAGTCGCCGCGCAGCGAGTTCATCTACGTTGGCGATGAAGGCCAGATCATGGCCATGCGCTACGACGACTGGAAGGTCACGTTCCTCGAGCAGGAAGAGGAAAAGACCGTGCGCATCTGGCTCAACCCCTTCACCGAGCTGCGCGCGCCAATGCTCTTCAACCTGCGGCGCGATCCGTTCGAGAAGGCGCAGCACGCTTCCAACACGTACTGGGACTGGTACATGAGCCGGATTTTCGCCATCGTGCCGATCCAGGGAATGGCAGCGCGGTTCCTGCAGACGATGAAAGACTACCCGCCGAGCCAGACGCCGGGCTCGTTCAACCTCGAGAAGATTCAGAAGCAGATCGAGGCGGCTACGAGCGGCGGCTGACGTCCAGGCCATACCCAACCGAAGCGCCGCCATGAGACAGGTACTCATGGCGGCGCCGTTGCTTTCGGGGCGTATCGCCCGGAGAGACCCCGCCATGAAGACCCTGCTGCTCCCTGCTGTTATCGCGTCCGCCGTGCTGCTGTCGGCCCCGTCGCTTGCGGGCGACCCGTTGCCGTCATGGAACGACACGGCGTCCAGGCAGGCCATCGTCACCTTCGTCGAGCGCGTGACCGACCCGCATTCCCGGGACTTCGTGCCGCCGCCAGAACGCATCGCGGTGTTCGACAACGACGGCACGCTCTGGGCCGAGCAGCCGCTGTACTTCCAGCTGGCGTTCGCGCTGGATCGCGTGAAGGAGCTGGCGCCGCAACATCCCGAGTGGAAGACGCAGGAGCCGTTCGCATCGCTGCTCAAGGGCGACCTGAAGGCTGCGCTGGCGGGCGGGGAGCATGCGATTGCAGAAATCGTCATGGCCACGCATGCCGGGATGACAGCGGATGACTTCCAGGCCGTGGCGAAGCACTGGCTTGCGACCGCACGGCATCCGCAGGCGAAGCGGCGTTACCTCGACATGGTGTACCAGCCGATGCTGGAATTGCTCGACTTTCTCCGGGCCAATGGTTTCAGGACTTTCATCGTCTCGGGTGGCGGCATCGATTTCCTGCGCGTGTTCGCCGAAGAGGCTTATGGGATTCCGCCGGAGCAGGTGGTCGGATCCAGCATACGGACGAAGTACGAGCTGCGCGATGGCAGGCCGGTGATCGCGCGCCTGCCGGAGATCGACTTCATCGACGACAAGTCCGGCAAGCCGGTCGGCATCCACAAGTACATCGGCCGCCGTCCGGTGCTGGCATTCGGCAACTCGGACGGTGATTTCGAGATGCTGGAATGGACTACGGCGGGCCCAGGCGCGCGAGTCGGGCTGTTGCTGCATCATGACGACGGCGGGCGCGAGTTCGCCTACGACCGCGCGTCCTCCGTCGGGCGGCTCGCGCGCGGACTCGACGAGGCACCGAAGCGCGGCTGGGTCGTCGTCAGCATGAAGGATGACTGGCGGGAAGTATTTCCGAAATCCGGCGACAGATGATCGACGGAGCCCTTTCAATGTGCGCCGTCGCCCTGTGTCCCGGCCTGGTGCCGTTTGCGGCGGTAGCAGACCAGAGCGCCGGGGAACTCGCCAGTCCCGTAGCTGTGCTGATCAGCGTGCCCATGCAACTCAACTACGACACGGACATCGCTCCGGCAGACGACGGTGACCGGTACTGCCTGAACGTGCCACCGGTCGTGTCGATCGCGCTCAACCAGAAGTCGAACGTCATACCGCGGGCCATCATTCCGCGGGTCACGCAGGACGACATCGTGCCCGGCTCAGGCAGGCTGAGCGGCCTGGGCGATACGGTACAGTTCCCGAAGTAACCCGACACGCTGGTGCCTGAGCGTCTTCCCGCGTACGGTTGCGGTTGTCCACTGGTACATTCGCGACCCGCCGGTCAGGCTGGATTTGCTGCATGCCTTGCTGTAAGTGTATGACCGCCAGGGGCAGGGGACGGCTGAGCTGGTGGCGGCGATGAGCAACCCGGGGAGTTGGAAGGCGTGACCGGAACGAATCAGGAAACCGGATCGGCAGGCGGCACGCCTCTCTTGCGACGCTATCGCTGGCTGATGGTCTCGGCAGCGCTCCTCGCCTGCTATGCGCTCGCGGGCTTCGTGCTGGCGCCCTGGCTCATCGCGCGCGAGCTGCCCGGTGTCATCCGCGAGGCGATCGGTCGTGAGGCGAGCATCGGGCGGGTGGGGATCAACCCGTTCGCGCTGACGCTGCGCGCGGAGCAGTTGAACGTCCTGGAAACCGACGGCACCCGCCTTGCCGGTTTCGACGAACTGTTCATCAACATCGAGATGGCAAGTCTCGTGCGCCGCGCCCTGGTGCTGAGCGAACTGCGGATGCGCGCGCCGTTCCTCGCGCTCGTGCACGAGCGTTCGGGCGAGGTGAACCTTCTGAAGCTCCTGCCGCCGGAGCCTGCTCCCGCACCCGGCACGACCACGCCGGAGGACGCGCTGCCACGGGTCGTGATCCGCGAACTGCGGCTCGACGGGGGAGTGGTCGACGTCACCGACCGCGCTCTGCCGGAGCCATTCCGGACGCGGGTCGGTCCGTTCGCGGTGGCGCTCGACGAGCTGAGCACGCTGCCCGATGCCACCGGCCGGCACGACATCGCCATCACGCTCGAGTCGGGCACGAAGATCGCCGTGCGGGGCGAGCTGTCGCTGGCACCGCTTCGGGTGGGCGGCAGCTTCCGTCTCGACGGGCCCTTCCTCGGCACCGTGCACCGTTACGTGCGCGATCAGCTCGCGTTCGATGTCGCCGGCGGGCAAAGCGTGGTCGAAGGCCGGTTCGATGTGACGGAAGAAGCCGGCGGTGCTCTTGCCGTGGCGGTGAGAGATCTCGGTGCGCAGGTGACCGGCGTAACGCTCACCGCGGCAACGGCGCCGGACTTCCTGCGCTTCGCGGAGTTTGCGATCACCGGGGGCGAGATCCGCTGGCCCGCGCTGGAGGCGAGCGTGCAATCGGCGACCCTCAGGGGGCTGGCCGTAAAGGCCCGCCGCGAGCGTGACGGCACGCTCGATCTCGTCGGGCTGCTCGCGCCGCGGCCGGTGGCCGGCGACGACGCCGAGCCGCCCGCGACGCAAGCGCCGTCAGATGCTCCGGCCTGGAAGCTGCGCGCTGCTGAGGCGGCGCTGGAGGACTTTTCCGCCGAGCTGACCGACCTCGCGCCAGCGACACCGGCGGTGATTTCGGTCGCCGATCTCGATCTGCGTCTGCGCGACGTCGGCAACGAGCCCGGCACGCGCATGCCACTCGAGCTGACCGCTGTGCTCGGTGGCGGCGGCCGGCTGTCGGCAAGCGGCAGCCTCGTCGCCCTGCCCGAGGTGATCGTCGAAGCCGAGGTCGGCGCCGAGGGCGTAAAGCTCGCCCAGGCTCAGCCCTGGGTCGGGGAGCTGGCACGCATCGGCATCCGCGGTGGCGCGCTGGCGCTCGACGGCCGCTTGAGTTCTGATGCGAAGGAGACACTCGCCTTCGACGGTGACCTGCGCATCACCGGTCTCGAGCTCGAGGACCTGGTCAAGAGCGAGAAGTTGCTGGCCTGGCAGGAACTCGGGCTCGACGACCTGCAGTTCCGGCTGGACGCAAACCGCGCCCGTATCGTGCGCGTCCGGCTGGCGAAGCCCTTCGCGCGTGTGTTCATCGACCGGAACCAGGAGACCAATATCGGCGCGCTGCTGGTCGAGGCGCCGGCCGCGACGCCGCCGGAACCGGCGACGGCGCCGCTCGAGCTGCGGATCGGCAAGGTGCTCGTGAGCGGCGGCGACGTGGACTTCACGGATCTCAGCCTGCCGCTGCCGTTCGCAGCGCGTATCCTCGACCTGAAGGGCGAATTCACCACCATCGACACGCGCAGCACGGCCCCCTCGCGCATCGGCCTCGAGGGCCGGGTGGACGAGTTCGGTCTCGCGCGGGTCAACGGCCAGGTTCGGGTGAACGCGCCGACGGAGCAGGCCGACGTCACCGTGATCTTCCGCAACATCGAAATGCCGGCCCTCTCGCCGTACACGGTGAAATTTGCCGGGCGGCGGATCGCGCGCGGCAAGATCAACCTCGACCTGCGTTACCAGCTCGAGGAGCGGCACATGGTCGGCTCCAACCGCATCGTCATCGACGACCTCGAGCTTGGCGAAAAAGTGCCGAGTTCCGATGCCGCGGATCTGCCGCTCGGCCTCGCGGTGGCGCTGTTGAAGGATGCCAACGGCCGCATCGACATCGACATGCCGGTCACCGGCAGCCTGGACGATCCTGAGTTCGGCGTGGGCACGGTGCTGTGGAAGGCGTTCGTCAACCTGGTCACGAAACTCGTCACCTCGCCGTTCCGGCTTCTCGGTGGCCTGATCGGTGAGGAGTCCGACGATCTCGGCCGCATCGAGTTCTCGCCCGGGCGGTCGGACCTGTTGCCCCCGGAGCAGGAGAAGCTCCTGCGCGTGGCCGAAGCGCTCGGCAAGCGGCCCGAGCTCGGCATCGGGATTCCCGCGGTCGCCGATCCGAAGGTGGATGCCGCCGCATTGCAGGCGGCGAAGATGGTGGCTGCGGTGGACGCACGCATGGCGGCCGCCGGCAAGCCGGCCACCGGTCGCGGTCTCGAGAAACGCACGCGCGCAGTAGTGGAAGCGCTGTTTATCGAGAGCTTTCCGGCGGAGCCGCTGCAGGAGATCGCGACGCGCTTTGTCGTGCCGCCGCCGGATGATCCGGCAGAAAAGCCGCGCCTCGACGAACTTGCCTATCTCGACGAACTGCGCGCGCGTATCGCCGCGGCGCAGGTCATCAGCGAGGCGGACCTCGCGACCCTCGGCACGGCGCGCGCCGCTGCGATCATGGCAGATCTCACGGCCGAAGGCCGCGTTGCCCCGGAGCGCGTGCGCACCGGGCCGCGCAAGGACGTCGAGGCGCGTGACGGCGAGTGGATTCCAGTCGAGCTCGGCGTCGCCGCAGGCGAATGACAGGCAGGATCGTTGCGCCTTACCGTGGCAGCCACTCCAGGATGTCCGCGTAGACCTGGTCGGCCTGCCGGTCACGCAACAGCAGGTGCCAGCCCTCCGGGTAGTCGATGCGTCGTGGCTGTCCCTCCTGCGGCAGTCGGTCCCAGAATTGTTCCACCGGCTCGCGTGGAATGATCCGGTCGTTGGCTCCGTAAAGAACGAGCGTGGGCATCCCGATGGAGGGCGCGGTCGCCAGCGCCTGGTCCATCAGGTCGACGAGGCCCGCGAGCGTGTCGAAACGCACCTTCTTGATGACGAGCGGGTCGGACTCGAGCGCCTGCAAGGCGTCCGGGTCATCGCTCACCTGCCGGCCCAGGGCATGCGCCGGGATCTTGCCGCCGGGGAAAACCTCCGATGCGACCTTCAGTGCAAGCCGCTGGTACCAGGGTTGCGTGCTGCGTGCCCACACCGCGGGCGCGATCAGGATCAGCCCGTCGGCGTCGAGTTGGTGCCCGGCAGCCGCCACCAGCGCTACTGCTCCGCCCATCGAGGCACCGAGTACATACAGCGGAGTGCCTGGGTGGCGCTGGCGCAGCAGGCGCGCCGCGGTGCTGGCATCGGCGGCCAGCGTATCCGCGCCCGGCCAGACGCCCGGCCACGCGCCGGCGCCGAAGCCGCGTTGGTCGTAGGCATAGACGGCTACGCCCCGGGCAGCAAAGTATGCGCCCGGGCGATCGAAGGTACGGCTGTAGTCGTTGAAGCCGTGCAGGGCGAGGATCACGGCCCTTGGAGGTGACTCGCTGGCCGGGAACGACCGCAAGGGCAACCGTGTGCCGTCATCGCTGACGAACACGCCGGCCGGCACGTCCAGTCGCGCTTCGTTCCTGCCCGTCCCCGGCGGATAGGTCAGGGTGGAGCAGGCCGAGAGCAGCAGAACCACCGCGAGCGCACCGCAGCGCCGCATCGCGTTGCGGTTCCGCTGCCACAGCGAGCCGCCTCGGATTGTGCGTAGCACCTGACCCGGCACCATTCACCTGTCGATCATTGCGGGCCGACCGCCCAGCCGGAGAGCAGGGCTGCGGCGACGAATAACGTGCCGGGCAACCAGGCCAGCCGTGTCACCGTCACGTGCCGCATATGGTGCCTCGCTGCGGTTTCCCGCACCAGTCTGTAAGCGCCGTGTAAGACCTGGACCGTACACAGGGCGATATTCCTTTTCCGCTGGAGCCTGTCGATGCACAACATGCCGCTGGCCGCCCTGCTGGCCAGCTTCGCGCTGGCGGGAGTGGCGCAGGCCGACACGCTGAGCGACGGTCATGCCGCTTTCGAGCAGAAGTGCGCCGCCTGCCACACCATCGGCGGCGGGGATCGCGTCGGGCCGGATCTGCACGGCGTCACGCAACGGCGCAGCGAAGAATGGCTGCTGCGTTTCGTCATGGCGCCCGAAAAGTTGATCGCAGCGGGTGACCCGGTCGCGACGCAGCTGGTCGAGCGCTACAACCGCATCATCATGCCCAACCTGGGTCTCTCCGAGGGCGAAGCCCGCGCCCTGCTGGCGTATGTCGCAAGTGTCGTGGTGGAGCCGGCAGCAATTGCGCCCGCCGCTCCCCTCGATCTGTCACGGCCGGCGCTCGTAGCGCCGCAGTCGACGATTCTTGCGGCCTTTCTTGCGCTGACTGTCCTCATCGCGGTGGTCTTCGCGGGGGTGGCGCTCAGTACGCGCGCGCCGGCCACGGTCGACGTGCACCGCGCCTACGGCCTGCGCAAGCTGTTCTTCGTGATCGCCGCGGTGGTGCTGGTGGCGCTGCTGGTGGCGACACTGCCGCGGACTCCGTACGCCGGCGTCGGGACGCGTGGCGACCGCATTGTCTACGTGGCGGCCCGGCAGTTCGATTTCGTGTTCTCCGACGAACCGATCCTGAGCATCGCCGACCTCGGCAGCGTGCCGAAGATCCAGCGCCTGGAGGTGCCGGCCGGCACGCTGGTCGAGTTCCGCGTCACCAGCCTCGACGTGAACCACGGCTTTGGCGTCTACGGCCCGGGGCGGCAGTTGCTCGCCCAGACCCAGGCCATGCCCGGCTATGTCAACCGCCTGCTGGTGAAGCTCGACGGGCCGGCGCAATACCAGGTGATCTGCCTGGAGTACTGCGCGGCGGGGCATCACCACATGCAGTCGTCGTTCACCACGAACTGATCCGGCCCGGAGGGATCCCGATGCGCACCGTTTCCACGCAGACGCTGTACTGGATGGCGATCACTTTCGTCCTGTTCCCGGTCCTGATCGTGCTCGGCATCTACATGCGCACGGTGCAGTCTGGCGGCCTCCCGGAGCTCGAGTCCTGGTTCTACGCCATGATGACCCTGCACGGTGTCGGGATGGCCGGCGTCTGGTACGTAGCGTCCATGGCCTGCGTGGCCCACATGCTGCAGAAGTACGTCGCGCCTTCGCCGGCGGTCGGCCGTCTCGCGCTGATCGGTACCGTGGTCGGGGTGATCCTGCTGCTGGTGTGCATCGTCGTCGGCCGCTTCGCCGCGGGCTGGTACTTTCTCTACCCGCTGCCGTTCAAGGGTGAGTGGCCGATCTGGTCGACGGTCGTGTACCTGGTCTCGCTCACCGTGCTCGGCGCCACCTGGCTGGTCTGGACGCTCGGCCTGCTGCGGGCCATCGCCACGCGATTCACCCTGAGCGAAGCCCTCGGCTGGCACTACTTCTCGGGCCGGTCCGAGCCGGTACTGCCGCCGTCCGTGCTGATCAGCACCGTCAGCCTCATCGCCTCGGTCGCGACGCTCGTTGCCGCCGTGATCACCCTCGTGCTGTTCTACCTGGAGCTCCTTACCGGAGCGCCGAATGACGCGTTGCTCATGAAGAACCTGACGTTCTTCTTCGGTCACACGCTGGTCAACCTCTCGATGTACCTGGGCGTCGCGCTCGTCTACGAGGTGTTGCCGGAGTATGCCGGGCGCCCGTGGAAGACCAACAAGGTGGTGGTGGTGTCCTGGAACGCGGTGCTGGTGATCATTCTGGTTGCCTACTTCCACCACCTCTACATGGACTTTGCCCAGCCGGGACCGCTGCAGTACATAGGGCAGGTGGCATCCTACGCGAGCGCGATTCCGGCCGCGGTGGTGACGATCTTCGGCGCATTGCTGCTGGTGTACCGCGCCCGCATGCACTGGAACCTGACGAGCATGCTCATGTTCCTCGGGCTGGCGGGCTGGGCGGTCGGTGGTGTCGGGGCAGTGATCGACTCGACGATCAGCGCGAACCTGCGGCTGCACAACACGCTGTGGGTGCCGGCGCACTTCCACACGTACATGCTCGGCGGACTCGTATTGCTGGTGGTCGGTTACTTCTACCACCTGTGCCAGCAGACGGCGGCCATGACCGAGCGGCTCGCCTGGCAGCGCCTGCTCGTGACCGTCCTGGTCGCAGGCGCCTACGGCTTCTTCCTCGCGTTCTATCTCTCCGGCGCCTGGTCGATCCCGCGACGCTTCGCGATCTATCCGGCGACGCTGGCCTACGGCTCCACGCTGGCGCGCCTCGGCGCGGCCTCCGCGGCGACATTCCTGCTCGGGTTCCTGCTCTACCTGGCGGAGATCGGGCGACGCTGGTACAGGGCGGTCAAGGCAGCCTGAGGTGCGGCACCGGCTGGTACGGTTGCTGGCGGCCTCGGCGCTGACGCTCGCGGCGGCGGCGCATGCATCGGCAGCGCCGGCCGTCGGCGTTTCGCGTTTCGAGAGCCGCCTGCCCGGCCGAAGCGTGCCGGACGTCGCGCTGCAACTCGCCGATGGCCGGTCAATGCACCTGTCAGAACTCGCAGCCGGCAAGCCGTTGCTCGTGACGTTCTTCTACCGTCGCTGCACGGGAGTGTGCGTGCCGCTGCTCGAGTGGGTGCGCGAGAGCGCCCGCGGGGTGGGCGGCCTCGGCACCGACTACCGGGTGCTCGCGCTCAGTTTCGACGACGCCGATACCGTCGCCGATGTGCGCGCGCAGGCGGCGGCACTGGGGCTGCTCGACGCGGCGGGCTGGCATTTCGCCGTGGCTGAGCGCGAGGCGGTGGCGCGTGTCGCCGGGGCGCTCGATTTCTGGTACCAGCCCGATCCGGTGACGCGCCAGTACGACCACCCGGCGCTGGTGGTGGCCCTGGATGGCGGTCGCGTCGTCGACGCGCTGCTCGTCAGTCCCGGCGGCAGAGCGCGGCTGCGGGGGATGGTTTCGGCCTTGCGCGGCACCTTCATTCCGACCTACCCGTTGCCGCAGCAGACGCCGTTGCGGTGCCTGAGCTTCGACCCGGCGACCGGTGCCATGCGCATGGATTGGGGCATGCTCCTGCTGGTGTTCCCCGCGCTGGCCGCTGCGGCGGCGGTGAGCCTGCTGTTCGTTCCGGCGGCACGGCGCCGACGGCAGTTCTGCTGACCGGGAGTGCTTCCAGCCGCGCCGCACCGCCGTCGCCTCAGTGCAACTGTTTCTCCAGGGCGCGGATCCGCGCTGGCGGTTCCATGTCGAGTTGCCGGCGCAAGGCCTCGCAGCAGCGTTCGTACTGCTGGCGCGCTTCGGTGATGCGACCAGCCGCCGTGAGTTCGCCGATCAGCAGTTCGTAGAGGTCGAGCGCCACCGGCTCGAAGTCGAGCGCGGCGCGCAGCGCCCAGATCGCTTCATCGGTGTGGCCCCAGCGGATGCGGATGTCGGCGAGTGCGCGGACGGCGTCCAGGAACAGGTGGCGCAGCCGCACGCGATGGGTTTCCAGCGATTCATCCTGGATATCGTCGGCAAACAGGTCGCCGCGATACAGGCGCACGGCATCCTCGAGCAGGCCGAGCGCGCGCTCCGTGGCACCTTCGCGCTGCGCGGTACGCGCGCCGGCGACGAAGTCGAGGAAGTCGAACAAGTCCACCGACTGCGGGGCGTCGACATTGAGGAGGTAGTGATCGTCGCGGCAGACGACGTAGCCGGAGCTGCGTGGCCCGCGGGTCGATTCGAGCGTCGAGCGCAGGGCGTTGACCACGCCGTGCAGGCGGTTGGCGCCGGCGCCCGGCGGGGCGTCGGGCCAGAGCAGTTCCACGAGCCGGTCGCGGTGCAACGGAATGCCGCGCCGGAGAACGAGTTGCTTGAGCAGTTGCAGCGCCTTGCGCCGCGGAAATGCCGCAGGCGGCAGCCGGCGTCCCTCATGGAAGACCTCGAAGGCGCCGAAGCAGCGGATCGCGAGTTGCGCCGAGGGGATGTCGGCGCTGCGCACCGGCAGGAAACGGCGCGGCACCGCGAGCGGGATGATCGGCCGGACTTCCTCGAGCACCCGCAGGCCCCACTGGATCGGCACTGAGCCGTCGCGCCAGCCGACACCGATATAGCCGAGGGGTCGGCCGCCATCCATCAGCGGCATGCCGATGAATGAGCGGATGCCGCGCTGCTTGATCGCGCCGCGCACGAACACCCGATCCTTCTGGACGCGGTTCGTGTACAGCGGTTTCTGCAGGAGCGTCACGGTGCCCGGGTACCCGGTGCCGAGCGGCATGTGCGTGCGTTCGAGGAAGGCGTCACGGTCGCGCCCCTCGCAATCGACCAGGAATACCTCCTTGCCGAAGGAGTCGAGCAGGAACAGTTCGCAGTCGTCCGCGGCACAGATGCGCCGCAGACCCTCGAGCGCGCTCTCGACCGAGCCGAGCCGCTCCGCGAGCGCGCCGCGAATCACCAGCCCCTCCAGGCGCGCGCTGCCGAAGCCGCCCGCCGTTATATAAGAGAGCGGGAACCACACCAGCGCGCCGCGCGCCGGGCCGGCGAGCGGCAGCACCGCGCAGTTGCGGCTCGGGTGGGTACCGGGAGACGCATCGTCCGCCATCGCGGGGTTGGCTGCAGGGCAGCGTGCACAGGACGGCCGCAGTCGCCCCCGGCCCCGGCCGGCGAGGATTTCCCAGCAGAACCGCCCGAGCGCCTGCCGGGATGGCACGCCGAGCGCGCGCTCGGTGGCCTCGGGCCAGTCGCGGACGCGGAACTCCCCGTCTACCCAGAAGAATGGGCGGAACAGTTCGCGGCTGCGGTGTTCATCCAAGGTCGGCACAAGCGCTCCGGCTGCCTCGCAGGCCGGTGCCATTCTATGCCCGTACGGGGCCGCCGGGCGGCGTATGTAACGTCTATTGCCCTGCCGCCAGCCACGCGCGGGCTGCGCCGAGCGACGCAGCCGGGAAGAATTCGATCGGAAACGGTCGCAGTCCACTCGAGGTGAACAGCAATGCGAGATCGCGCCAGCGCTCCTCGGCGACGATCGCCATGCGGCCGATGCGCGCGTCGTGGGTCTCCTGGAACGAGAAGTCCTCCCACTGGCCGCCCTCTTCCCAGCCGTTGAAGTGCTCCGCGAGCACCAGGATATTGAATCGGCCACGTGGGCCGACTGCGCTGACGGTCTGCTGCTGCGCCAGTCGCAGTTCCGCCTGCGTCAGCCTGCCACTCACGCGCAGCGTAAGGATTCCCGCGTCGAAGCCGGCGACCTCTGCCGTCATTTGGCAGTGCCGGGCGGTTTGCCAGCGCCCGGCCGGGCGCCGGTTGCCGGTGCGGCTGTGCACTGTGCGAACACGACATAGGCGCCCTTGCGATCGCCGATCGCGATCGTCATGGCCCCGCTGGTCCTGTTGATGAGCGCGCTCCAGGCGAATTGCAGGTCGGTGCCTTGAAGCACGAGCGACTCGCGGTTGTTGGTCGTGTGGTGGATCGGGAGCAACGCAGTCCGGTATGGCGAGCGGATGGTCTTGTTGGCGACGTCGACGCCGAGCACAGGCTTCTGGCCGCCTTCGGGCCGGAGTGGTTCGCACTGTTCTTTCCCGGGGAGGCAGTCGTGGCCGCCCGTCGCGGTGCACTCCAGGGGGACGGAGCCATCGAAGGTCTCGGCCAGCGCGGCCGTGGTCATCGACATCGCCAGGGTGAGGACGAACAGACGAAGCGCGCGCATGAGGGATCTCCTGTGGTGGCCTGCCGCGTTGTCGGAGCAGATACGTGTCGCGACGGATTATGCCACGCGGTTATAGCGCGCGGCGCTGGCCGCGAGTGGGGGTCCGTTCGTCCTGCAGGCTGCGGGCCGCGCCGATTCCGTGCGCGGCTGCCAGGGTCGGGTTCCGGCGGTCTTTCTCAGCGGTCCGTCGAGGCGCGCTTGCGGCCCCCCTGAAATCAAATAATCAAATGCTCCGGCACCGATCACTCGGTGGTTTTGCCGTCGAAGTGCTCATCGTGGGCTTCGGCTTCCTTTTTCGTCCTGCGCACGATCTGGTCCTTGTGGTGGGGCGGCGTGTAGATCGTGTAGAGCTTCAGGTCTTCGGTTGCCGAGGTGTTGATCACGTTGTGTTTTGCACCGGCCGGTACCACCACGACGTCGCCGTCGCTGACGGTGTACTTGTGCCCGTCGATCTCGACGCGCCCGTTGCCCGCATCGAACCTGAAGAACTGGTCGTTCTCGTGGTGCGTTTCCAGCCCGATTTCTTCCTTCGGCTTCAGGCTCATCAGCACGAGCTGCAGGTGTTTTCCCGTGTAGAGCACCTTGCGGAAATTGTCGTTCTCGATCGTGTCGGTCTCTATGTTGGATTTGAACCCTTTCACTTTCTTTCTCCCTGTCGAGTAACTGCCGGGTTGCCCGTTCGGCTGGCCGGCTGGATCTGTATTGCCAGTTTGCCCTTGAATGTCGCGCCCTGCCGCCGGTTGCCGGGTGCGCGTCAGTGCCTGGCGGTGAAGTCGGTCACCAGCACGGCGTTGGGCGGTACCGGCGTCACGGGAACGCCCTTGTAGTTCTCTGCGCCGAGCTTCAGCGACGACAGGTCCATGACGTGTGAATACAGCGCCGGGTTGTCGCCCGCAGTCCGGACGAACACCATCTTGCTGCTGTCCTTCGAGAACGACTTCATGCCGTCGAATCCGGGGTTGTAGGTGAGGCGCAGGGGCTCGCCACCGGCCAGGTCGCCGAGGAAGAGCTCGAAGTTGTTGCCGTCGATGATGCGCGTGAAGAGGTAATGGCGCCCGTCGGCGGCCGGTCCCGGCCCCCAGTACATGTCGCGATCGAAGGTGCGCTGGGTCAGCTCACTGCCGTCGGCCTTGATCGTGAACACCGTCATCGGCGTGGGCGTGATCTTGCCGTACTCGCTCTCGCGCCAGGCCTGGAAGATGATCGTTTCGTTGTCGGGCAGGAAGAACGGTGCGCCGGGTTGCCAGTCATCGGCGAAGGTGATCTGCTGCTCGTCGCTGCCGTCCGCGCGCATGCGCCACAGGTTCGCCTTGCCGTCGATCTGCCGCGTCCACACGATCCATTCGCCGTTCGGCGACACCGTGACCTCGGCGTCGTACCACTTGTTGTTCGTGAGCCGCTTGACGTTCTTGCCGTAGAGGTCGGAGGTGTAGAGTTCGGCGCCCTGCGGGTAATTCCCGGGGTCGGACCAGTCGCCGAGCGGCATGTCCATGTTGTCCCGGGTCGAGGTCCAGATGACGCGCTTCTGGTCCGGGAAGAAGAACGAGCAGGCGTCCTGGCCGCGGTCGTTGATCCGCCGCAGTGTCTTGCCGTCCTCTGTGAAGATATAGGTCAGGGCGCTGCCGATGCGCTTGTCGCCCGATTGCTGGGCGTCCGGGTCGCGCACCTGGGCGATCAGGTGCTGCCCGTCCGGCGCGTAATAGGCTTCCGCGGCCGGAGGAATATTCGGAATCAGGCGTACCGGCAACTCCTTGCTGCGGTCGGCGACCGGCGCGGCGGGGCTGGCGCCCGACACGGTATCCGTCTGGGCCCGGGCGGTAGTCATCAGCAGCAGGGAGGCGAGGGCAACGGTGGCTCGGCAGGCAGGGCGGGCGATGATCATCGCGATGGACTCCTCGGGGGCGTCGGCAACCGGATCGGGTGTCGTGGAGTGGGGTTCCCGGCCGAGAGAAGCAGCCGGGTCCCGGTCGCGTGGAGTATAACCAGTTGCCCGCGTACGACGCGATCCGGGCCGCGCGTGGCCGGTTCGCTGCGCATCGATGGAGCGGCCCGGGCATGGACCGCGCAACGCCAGCGGTGCTACAGTCGCGCCCCCTTCGGCAGCGCAGGCGGCGATGCGTCCCGGCCAGCCGCGGGTTTCACCAGGTTTCACCGCACTTCCATCCTGCCTTCCCTGACTTAACCGCGAGATCCTATGACTGCTTCCGACACCAGGCGCGGCCGCGCCGATGCGCCGCGCAACGGGCAAGTGCTGGTCGATTTCGGCCTGCAGGGCGGTGGCGCGCACGGCGCGTTCACCTGGGGGGTGCTCGATCGCGCCCTCGAGGAGCCGCGCATGCGGATCGAGGGGATCTCGGGCACTTCGGCCGGGGCGATGAACGCGGCGGTGCTCGCCGATGGCTACGCCGCCGGCGGGGCGGAGGGCGCACGCGAGGCGCTGGAGGCGTTCTGGCGCCGGGTATCCGATGCGGCGCTGCTCAGCCCGCTGCGCCGTGGTCCGCTCGACATCCTGCTCGGGGAGTGGACGCTCGACAACTCCCCGATGTACGTCGCAATGGACCTCGCTTCGCGCATCTTCTCGCCCTACGACCTCGGCATGTTCGCCCAGAATCCGTTGCGTGACATCCTGGCAAAGAGCGTCGATTTCGAGCGCCTGCGGACCTCGCCGATCAAGGTGTTCGTGACTGCGACCAACGTGCGTACCGGCCGCGCCCGGCTGTTTCGCAACGCCGAGCTGACGCCCGAGGCGTTGCTCGCATCGGGCTGCCTGCCCACGATGTTCCAGGCGGTGGAGATCGACGGCGATCCGTACTGGGATGGCGGGTACTCCGGTAACCCGACGATTACGCCACTGGTGCGTGAGTGCACAGCCAGCGACACGATCCTCGTGCAGATCAACCCGGTGGAGCGACCCGGCACGCCGCGCACGGCGCGCGACATACTCAACCGCCTGAACGAAATTTCCTTCAACTCGCCGCTGCTCAAGGAACTGCGCATGATGGCGCTGTTGCGCAAGGCGGCTGATCCGGGGCACGCGAAAGGCGCGCTGTGGGCGCGCATGCGCATCCATCGGATCACCAGCGAAGTCATGGTCGAGCTGGGCGTCTCCTCGAAGATGAACGCCGAGTGGGCCTTTCTCTGCATGCTCCGCGACGAGGGCCGGCGCAGCGCCGATGCCTTCATCGCCGCACATGCCGGCGACCTGGGAGTGCGCTCGACCTTCGACATCGACGAACTGCTGGAGGGAACCTGACCATGGGTCTCCTCGGCATCCTGGTCGCGCTCGCGCTGCTCATCGGTTTTGCCTATCGCGGCTGGAGCATCCTGCTGCTGGCGCCCGCCGCTGCGCTCGTTGCCGCGCTGACCGCAGGCGAGCCGCTGCTCGCGCACTGGACCCAGACGTTCATGGGCAGCGGCGCAGGGTTTTTCGCCAGCTTCTTTCCGATCTTCCTGCTCGGCGCCCTGTTCGGGAAGCTCATGGACGACAGCGGCTCGGTGCAGTCGATCGCGCGGTTCATCGGCGCGAAGCTGGGCGCGCGCCGCGCCGTGCTCGCCGTGGTGATCGCGGGCGCGCTCGTCACCTACGGCGGCGTCAGCCTGTTCGTCGCGTTCTTCGTGCTCGCGCCGATGGCGCAGGCACTGTTCCGCGAGGCCAACATCCCGCACCGGCTGATGCCGGCGGCGATCGTGCTCGGTACTTCCACGTTCACCATGTCCGCCCTGCCGGGTACGCCGGCGATCCAGAACGCGATCCCGATGCCCTTCTTCGGCACCACGCCCTTTGCCGCGCCGGGCTTGGGCATCATTGCCTCCGCGGTCATGCTCATCTTCGGCCTGTGGTGGCTCGGGCTGCGCGAAGCGGCCGCGCGGCGCAGCGGGGCCGGCTATGGCGGCGAGCTGGCGGTTGCGCCCGACGCAGCCGCCGCCGATGGCCTGGTGCGGGAGCTGGCCACGGTCGCGCGGGAGTTCGATCCGGCGGAGATTCACCACGGCAATCGCAGCGACGAGCTGCCACCGATCGGCGTGGCGGCGCTGCCGCTGGTCGTGGTGGTGGCTGTGAACCTCCTGATGAGCATGGTGGTGCTGCCGCGCCTGGATCTCGGCTTTCTCGCGGAAGACCGCTTTGGTCCGACGAGTCTTGCCGCGGTCGGCGGCGTGTGGTCGGTGATCGTGGCGCTCGCGGTGGCGATCGCGGTGTTGATCGCGCTCAACCGTGGCCGTTTGCCCAAGTTGCGCGAGAGCATGGATGCGGGCGTGAACGCCTCGGTTCTGCCGGCGGTCAGCGTTGCGAGCCTGGTGGGCTTCGGTGCCGTGGTCGCGGCGTTGCCCGCATTCGCACTGGTGCGCGACTGGGTGCTGTCGATCGAGGGCGGGCCGCTCGTCTCGCTCGCGGTGTCGACCAACGTACTTGCGGCACTCACCGGCTCGGCGTCAGGCGGCCTCACCATCGCGCTGGAAGCGCTCGGCGGCACCTACGTGCAGCTCGCGGCTGAGCTCGGCATCGACCCGGCGCTGATGCACCGCGTGGCGGTGATCGGTGCCGGTACGCTGGACAGCCTGCCGCACAATGGAGCGGTGGTGACGCTGCTCGCGGTGTGCGGCTCGACGCACGGCAAGAGCTATTTCGATATCGTGATGGCGGGGATCGTCGGGCCTATCGTGGCGCTGGTTGCCGTCATCGTGCTGGGAACGATGTTCGGGTCGTTCTAGAACCTATCTCAAACCCGGCACGCGTGAGTGGCGTGCCCGGTGCCCGCCGAGCGCCGCTCCTCGCACGTCCCTGTGCTCGTCGCTACGGGTTACGCCGGCTGCTGCCCTCCTGGCAGCCGGC
>JAJTYX010000050.1:0-1632 GCA_021462865.1 Gammaproteobacteria bacterium
AAGACAGGTCCAACCCACAACCACGCGACCCGGTAACGCCTGATGCGGCCGGCGAAGCGCCCGGAGGCGCCGCCGTGCCGAACTCTACCGAATCGTCCCAGATCTCGTTCTGGGCGGGAATCGTCCCATTCTTGGGACTCTGGCCGCCCAGATCCCGAGACGGACGGGCGCGGCAGTCGGGCCGGGAGCACCCGGGGACCGGGCGAGGCCGCTACGCTGCCCCGATGCCCGCAACTGGACGGTGCTCGTCCGTCACGGGCACGGCGGCCCGGATACTCGCCGTGCTCACGATCGCCCTCGCCGTGCTGACCGCCGCCGCCAGCCCGGCCCGGGCGCTACCCGCCGGCACGATCCTGCAGGTCCAACTCCCCATCGCCACCGGACCGTGCACGGACTTCGACATCGCGGTGCACGACGCCGACACCGCCACCGTCTCGGGCGGGTTCGTGGTCCTCACGCGGACGCTGGCCAGCTTCCTGCCGGCGCCAACGCTCTACACGTTCAACCTCATCCTCCAGTCCGCGCCTTCGACCTGCACGGTCACCACTCCCGTGATCCTCACCGTCAACGGGATCCCGATCTCGCCGTTCGCCGCGTTCGTCTCGTCGGGCGGCAAGACGGCGATGGTGACCGGCCAGGCCGCGCCGCCGCCCACGACGACCACGACCACGACGACCACGACCACGACGACCACGACGACCACGACCACGACGACCACGACGACCACGGTCCCGACCACCACGTCGTCGACGTCCACCACGGTCCCGGGTCCGGGTCCGACCCCGCCCACCACCACCGACCCCGGCTCGACCACCACCACTGAACCCGGCTCGACCACCACGACCGACGGCGGCTCGACCACCAGCACCACGTTGGACGGCTCCACCACCACGACGACCGATGGCGGCCCGGCGACGACGACGGCGCCGGTGACGACGTCGCCGAGCGGGGTCGGCGACGAGTCGGAGAGCATCGGTGACGGGTCGAACGGCGCTGGCGGCGGGGGCGAGTTGGCGGCCACCGGGGGTGCCCCCCACCTCCAACTCGTCGTCGGCCTGCTCGCCTGTGCCGCCGGCGTGGGCCTCCTGCTCCGGGTGCGACGCTCAGCCGGCTGACGTCCCGGTCGCGGGCCGGGTCACGGTCGGCTGGGGTAGACGCCCTGGGCGGCGATGCAGTAGTTCATCGCCAGCACGGGCGGGGTGATGCTGACCGGAGCCGAGCTGCCGGTGTCGGTCGTCATCGTGGCGGCCATCGTCGTCCCGTCGGGCGCCCCGTACGAGGAGGCGTCCGCGGTGTAGGCCGGTACGGCGCCGGCCGGGTTCTTCGAGGCCGCCGTAGCCGTGGCCTGCACGCCGTGGTTGTGGGCCGGCAGGTTGGCCGTCGTCAACGTCGCCGTCTCGGCGCCCCCTGACTCGCCGATCGCCCAGTTCGACAGACCAGGCCCCTGGCTGTCGTGGATCGGAGCGCGGCCGCGCAGGTCGGGGAGGGCGAAGTTGGTCTGGCCGTCGCCGCCGTAGGTCGTCCCCAGCAGCGAGAACAGCGCCGTGTACTGCGTGATCGGCAGCAGCGTGCCGTCGCAGCGCAACCAGCCCTGCGGCGCCCAGTCGAACGCGAACAGCTGGATCGAGCCCA
>JAJTYX010000051.1:0-2306 GCA_021462865.1 Gammaproteobacteria bacterium
CAAGGCCGGCCGCCTCAAGCTCACGCCGGAGCAGGTGCGCGAGATCCGCACCAGCGACGAAACCGGCGTAGCGCTGGCGGCGCGCATGGGGGTCGACAAGTCGCTGCCGCCGCGCATCCGGCGCAACGAGGCGCACCGCGAAACGGTCGCCAACGCCAGCGTGTTCAACATGCGGAGCAACGGATGATCCACGTCTACACCGCGCCAATGCAGCCCGCTACGAAGTGGGTTGACCGTAGCAGCGGGCATCCGCTGCGTGGGGGCTGGCGCGGCGGCGCGGCCATCATGTGCCAATGCTGCTGGCAGAAGCGTCGCGCGCGCAACTGCGTTGTGCAGTGCTTCTATGACGGGCTGTACGTCTGGTGCGCACCCGGCAAGGGTTGCAAAGACCCAGCGAAGATCGCAGCGAGCAAGCGCCGTGAGTTCCGCAACCGCAGCCGCGGCAACAGGCTCGCGTGGCAGCGGCGTGCGGTCGCCAAGACGAAAGGTGCGTCATGACAGCAATCAGAGAGGCGTTGCAGGAGTTGATTCATTGCATGGACTTGTCCGCAGCGGGTCAGCCTGTCTATGAACGCTGGAAGCATGCCGTTAATAACGCCCGCGCCGCTCTCTCCCAAGAGGTGCCGCAACCAGACGACGAAACCACATGGACAGCAGACTACCGAGCAGGCTACGAAGCCGCGGTAGCCGCTTGCTGTGCATTGGGGTGGAAGACGCCACAAGAGGTGCCGCAAGAGCCGGTAGCTGATCCAAAGGCACGAGCAATCAAGATAAACAGTGTGATTCAGGCTGCATGGGCGCACGATGCCTCTGCATTGGCGTTGGCGCTTCAAAGTGAGCCTGCGACACAGGCCGAGATTGAAGCATTTCCGGACTATCCGCCATCCCAAGTCAAAGTCGCAGCGCAGGAGCCGCCGCCACGCGACCCGCAGCAAGAAGTCGATTTGCTACTAGGTCGGGCTGCGGCACCATCAGGTGAGTTACCGCCGTTGCCGGAGCCGATTGCAAAAGTTTGCGAAGGCCGCTTCAACAGAACGCGCTGGATAAGTTCTGCGCCGCTAAACATCCAAGACTTGCCGGTCGGCCCGCTATTCACCGCCGACCAAATGCGCGCCTACGGCAAGGCTTGCCGATCAGGGGGAGCGTGATGGCTGAGAACAGTTCGATCGAGTGGACCGACCACACGTTCAACCCGTGGATCGGATGCACCAAGGTATCGCCAGGGTGCGACGGCTGCTACGCCGAGGCGCTGATGGACAAGCGCTACCACCGCGTGTACTGGGGCGCCGGCATGGAGCGCAAGCGCACGAGCGTGTCGAACTGGAAGCTACCACTCAAGTGGGACAAGGCCGCGGCAGCAGCGGGCCGGCGCGATCGGGTGTTCTGCGCCTCGCTGGCAGACGTGTTCGACAACGAGGTGCCGCCGCAGTGGCGCGGCGAACTGTGGGCGCTGATCCGACGGACACCGAATCTCGATTGGCTGTTGCTCACCAAGCGCATCGGCAACGTGCGCGGCATGCTGCCGGCCGACTGGGAACGCGGTTACTCCAACGTCTGGCTCGGCGCCACGGTGGTGAACCAAGAGGAAGCCGACCGCGACATCCCCAAGCTGCTCGCGGTGCCAGCGGCAAAGCGGTTCCTGTCGATGGAGCCGCTGCTGGGGCCGGTGGATCTGTCGCGCATCCTGCTGCATAGCGGCCCGTTCGAGCCCGCTGAGGACGCGCCGCCTGCGTGGAAGAAGATCCACACCGTCAACGTCACGATGGACTCGCTGCGGCCCGGCAAGAAATCGGGGCGGCCGGCGCTCGACTGGGTGATCTGCGGCGGCGAGAGCGGCCCCAAGGCGAGGCCGATGCACCCCGACTGGGCTCGCTCGTTGCGCGACCAGTGCAACGCGGCCGGCGTGTCGTTCTTCTTCAAGCAGTGGGGCGAGTGGGGGGTGTTCCTGGCCCCTCCGGTCGGCGACTCGTTTCGTTGGCCGAATCGTGACGATGGCACGAACGCATGGTCGTATCGAGTTGGCAAGCAGCGCGCCGGCCGCCTGCTCGATGGCCGCGAGTGGAACGAGGTGCCGTGCGCCACTACCTGACCGACGCCGAGGTGGCCGACAAGTGCCGGCCTCTCACCCAACCAGCAGCCCAGGCGCGGTTCCTGGCCAAGCTGCTACCGGGTGGAGCTGGCATCGCTGGAGCGCCGCGTCGCCGAATCGCAAGAAGTGATACAATTCAACGGTGGATGCTTGGGTGCGTTGGTTCGACTCCAACTCGCTCGCCGAGTGCAACGGTAGCCCGGTCTGCCCTTCAACA
>JAJTYX010000052.1:0-2550 GCA_021462865.1 Gammaproteobacteria bacterium
CATGGGCGAGCTGACTATAGGTCTCTTGATCTTAAGATTGCGGGTAAGGTATGTCTCCAGATTGATTTCATCGAGCGAGAAATCAATATAGCCAGGAAGCAGGATAAAATCGTTGTACGTGATACCACCTTCATGTTCGAAAAACGTTTTGGCGTCCAGTCCGTTTAGTGACATAGAATTTATCTTATTACCTCCCATAAAAAAACAGCATCTTTTATTACATAAGCTATAGTATACTGATCGAAACCTTTGTGCGCAAGTTGTGCGTTGTATATTCTTTGCTCCTTTCGTGTGATTATTGGGCGTGGTTGCATAAATTTACAAGACATTATAATTATCACGTTTGACATCATCAAGGATATTGTTTACATGCATATCGGACCGGGTAGGGTGAAGCGTAAAATGATTTTCTTAAAATTCCAAGAAAAACGATATTTTGGCGCATCGTACGAGGGAGAAGTATTTGCCATCACCGGCTCAAGATTTAGCCAACGAGTCCAGTCCATTGTTGCTGCGTCTTTCTCTATGCAGGAAGACCTCGGCAAGAGAGGGGATCCCCTCTCTTACCGGATTATATAGATATCCGAACCCACCCACAATTAGTTATTGAAATACATGATGTGGTCTCTGAGTAAAAATATTTTGTCATCCCGGAGACATTTTATTATTGTATCATAGTGATTTCCACAACCACGCATTGTAATGTTCCGTTCATTTTCTGAAATAAAGGTCAAAGTTATCTCCAAGTACCTCTGCGGCAGGCATCCGGATACGTTATCTGCCCATTCTACGATAGTCACACCGTTTCCATAAATCATTTCATCACTCCCGATGTTTAACATCTCCTGAGTATCTCCCAACCTGTACGCATCAAAATGATATATTGGAACACGCCCTTTGTAGGTATGTACTAATGAAAATGTAGGACTTTTTACGGTGCGCATGTCTGTGACGCCCAATCCCCTAGCAACACCCTTTACCAACGTGGTCTTTCCGGCACCAAGTTCACCGATAAGAGCAACAACATCGCCAAAGGACAATAACATGCCAAGCTTTAAACCAAACCGTATGGTTTCATCCACACGCATACTTTTAAAGATTAAAGGTTTCTTTTTCATACGGAAGAGTACCTTTTGTTGCAGAATAAAAAAAGGTTTCATTCGGCATGCTATGATTACAGATGCTCGTATCCATGCGGTTTTATGGGACGAATGTTGCCACCGGAAGACTTCATCCAAATACCATTACTTTTCACAATTTCCCCGATACAACTCACTTTTACATCATTAAGCAGATCAGATGACAAGATCCTTTTTGCCTGCACTTTCGACAACGTCATTAACAATTCATAGTCTTCGCCGTCTGATAATGCGTGGTACAGTGGTGTGTACCCTGTTTTTTTTGATAATTTTACTGCAGCAGGAGAGATGGGAATCTGATCTTCATCCAAGACAGCACCAACGCCACTCTCTTCAAGAATGTGATTCAAATCCGCCGACAATCCGTCACTGATGTCAATCATGGCGTGTATCGTAAAGTTCTTGTTTAAAACAAGCGCCTCTTTAAGTCGCGGTTCGAATGAAAGATGCTTGTCGAGAATAGAACCTCCGAGTTTTCCTGTTACCAGTATTTTATCTCCTACCCTTGCACCTGATCGTAAGATAGGTTTTAGTTCATTATCTTTCCCCAGCATAGTAACATTAATACAGAATGGGCCGCGGCCACTAATAATATCCCCGCCTACAATCTCGATGGCATACTTGTCCGAAATATGCCATATGCCAGCATAAAGTTCCCGTACAAATTTTTTTGTAGTATGCTCAGGGAAACAGATCGAAATCACGGCAACGGTGGGTTGACATCCCATCGCAGCAATATCACTAATACTACAAGCGATTGCCTTTCTGCCGACATCCCGGATGGCGCATTTTTTCAAATCGAAATGAGTCCCGTCTACCAGCATGTCTGTTGTGATAAGACACAATTTGTCAGAAGAAACATTTATTACCGCACAATCATCTCCTATCCCCAGGACAACGTCTCTGCGTCTTTTTTGATGCTTCCGAATCCATTCTATGAATGCAAATTCACCCATAAAGCCCGTTATCTCGAGTGTCGACTAAAACATCCTGTTACACCTTACGTATTGTGTACTACGAATTATATCAAACGAGAGTTCTTTCAGGGAAATACTATAATATCTTTAAGTTGTCTAGCTCGATATTTTAAATTAATGAATATGTATCCTTTCGTTTTGGACACATCCTGTATTGCCATCGCCCGATATCGCCTCCTTACAAAAGAGGCGAACCTCTATGTGCAAAAAGGATTTCTCGGCAGCCACTCTAACGCCTCCCGTTTTACCTGCCCATATCGCCGCAGGATAAGTCTCACACCTGCTGCACCTTTTTGTTGTAATGACTCCGATGTACTATATCACAACAACCGCAGACCGTTTTTTTGGTAACTATTCAGCGTACTTTCGCTCACAAACCCTATGAGTGAACAAAATATTGATTCTGTAATCCCGAAGGGATGTCATTATTATAG
>JAJTYX010000053.1:0-10597 GCA_021462865.1 Gammaproteobacteria bacterium
GTAGTCGGGACTGAAGTCCCTCCTACAGGGTGCTGCCGCCCGCGGCGATGAACGAAGCCGTGTAGGAGTAGTCGGGACTGGAGTCCCTCCTGCAGGGTGCTGCCGCCCGCGGCGATGAACGAAGCCGTGTAGGAGGGACTTCAGTCCCGACCACCGCCCCGGTCAGGCAACGCCTTCGATACGTCACCGGGCCGCGCAACCGCTCTGATGGAGGTTCTCGACGGGGCGGCTGGGGGGCAGCGTGACGGGCGTGTTGGAGGAACGTCATCGCCGCACGCTGTTCGGCATCGGGTCCGGACCCAAAGCCCACGCCTGCGCCATGCGTGTCGGCGCAGCGTCCCCGCCAGCAGTCCCCGATGCGCGATTCACTCATCGGCTCCGCAGCACTCCCGCAGATCGGCGACAAACCAAAAAAAAGCCCGGCACAAGGCCGGGCAATACAGGGGGAAGTCATTTGCCAGTGGGAACCCCCCAGGGCTCCCGTTCGACATCTGCGAAAATCAGTGCACTCGCGACCAGTTCAGCAGCTCCACGTCGTTCGCTTCGATATTGAAGTTCCGGGCAAGTATCGTCTCGATCTCCTGCGGGTCGAGCACGGTATCGGCGGGCTGGTTGAGCTCCACGACACCGGTGTACTCGTCCGCATAGCCAGGCTCACCGGACTTCAACAGGAAGCGCGTGTAGTACTTGGCGTGCATGGGCCAAATCTAGCGGCCCGGACCGACAGATTCTGTGAAGAAGCCCACAGTTCGTCGAGACCGCAAAAGGCGCGTGAACGGGGGGAAAGTGCAGCGACAGCCCCACGGCTGTCGCGCCCGCCAGCCTGTGCTATAGATGGCCGCCCCCTTGTTGCCCGAGCCGCCCGGCATGAGACCTGTCGCCATTGCCCTCGCCATTCTGCTGAACGTAATCACTGCTGCGTCCGCGGCAGACGCCCCCGCGCTCGGGCAGGCCCGTGCCAGGGCCGAGGCGGCTGAGGCGGCACTGCTGGCGCCCGACGGCTACGCCGCCGCGCTGACCGCCCTCGAGCGGACGCGCGACGCCGCCACGGGCGGCGCTGAAGGCGCCGCCGTCGACGACGCCGAGGCCGCTTTCCTGGCCGCGGCACGGAGCGCAGCCCAGGCCCGCGAGCGCTTCGGCGCGACGCTCGAACGACGGGCAGCAGCACAGGATGCCGAGGCGCCACGCCTCGCCGGCGCGGGCTGGCAGCGGGCGGAGGCAGCGCTGGCCGCCGCGGCCCGTCGCCTCGAGGCCGCGGATGAGAGCGGCGCCATCAAGCGCGCCGGTGAAGCCGCGCAGCTCTACGACGAAGCGCAGTTGGCGGCGATCAAGTCCGCGCTGCTGACACCCGCCCGCAGCCTGGTGGCTTCACTGGGGAGCGCCGGTACGGCGCGTTGGGCACCGAAGAGCACCGAGAGCGCGCAGGCACTGCTGCGCGCGGCGGAGTCGGAGCTCGATGCCGACCGCTCACGGACGCAGGCGGCAAGCGCTCTGGCCGACCAGGCCGCAGGGGCAGCGCGCCGGGCACTGGCCTTCGCCACGCTGCTGCGCGAGGCGCGTGCGAACGACGCCACGCCGGAGGACCTGTTGCTCGAGTGGGAACAAAGTCTCGCGCGCACGGCAGCTGCCGCCGGCGTCGGGATGGATTTCTCCGCCGGTCCCCGCGCCGCCGGAGAGGCCCTGGCCGGCAACATGAAAGCCCAGCGCGAGCGGGCCGGACAGCAGGCCGAGGAACTGCGTCAGCGCGACCGCCAGATCGTCGCGCTCGAGGAGGAGATCCGCGAACTCGACGCCAGGCTCGCCGGTGCGACGAGCGAGGCGCGTACCGCCGCCGAGCAACTCGCCGTCCAGGCTCATGCCCGCGAACAACTGCAACAGCTCGAGGGCCTGTTCAGCGCCGACGAGGCACTCGTACTGCGCCAGGGCAATGCACTCATCGTGCGCGTTCACGGCCTCGGTTTCAGCCCCGGCTCGGCCCAGCTCGCGCCCGGCACCGCAGCGCTGCTCGAGCGGATGGCGCGCGCCCTGGCGCTGTACCCCGCGGCCCGCGTCGCCATCGAAGGCCATACCGACTCGACCGGCGACAGCGCGGCCAACCAGCGTCTTTCCCAGCAACGCGCCGAGGCCGTGCGCGAGCGGCTGATCGGCACCGCGGGAATCCCTGCGGGCCAGCTCACGGCGATCGGTTATGGCGACAGCCGACCAGTCGCCAGCAATGCCGACGAAGCGGGCCGGCGCCGCAACCGGCGCATCGATCTCGTCATCACGCCGGGCGCGCTCACGCTCCCCTGACGCGGCCCTCGTGCCCCTCAGGCTGGCGCGAGCCTCGCCTGCTCGCGCCACCACCCGGCCACGGTGGCGCCCAGCACGGGGGTCGCCATGTACCCGTAGCACTTGTGCAGGTTGAGCCCTTCCTGGCCGCGAAAATACGTCTGCAGATCGAGCCGCTCGGAGATCTCCTCGACCAGGCCCAGGTCGCGCATCGGCGCCCAGGCCTGCGCCAGGCTGCGGTCGAGCGCAATCAGTTCGCCCATCGCGGCAAGATTGCGCCAGCGACGGATGTTCGTCGGAAAACGACGCGCGTCGCGCTCGTGCGCCCCGAGCAGGTGGGCCCGCACGAAGCCGAGCCCGAGCGGGCTGCCGATCGACACGAACAGATCCAGTTGCCCGGGCACGACAAAGCGGTGGGAGAGTTCCCAGAGCACATCGAAGGCGATGACCGAGCCCAGGCTGTGCCCGATGAGCAGCACCCGGCGGTCATCCCGCCAGGCATCGAGCAGCGCATCGGTCACGATCTGGCGGACCCGCACCGCATCGCCGTCCTGGTTGCGAAGATAGCGCCAGGTGTCGTGCAAGGTCTCGCGCACCGTCGGATCCCGCGCCAGCTCGAACAGCGGCGGGAACCGGTCGCAGAGCAGGTACACGGCGCGCTTGAGCCGGCGGCGCCATGAGGTCGCGTCACGGATATCCTCGGGCGTCGGGCCCGGCAACGCGAGTAACCGCTCGATGCCGGGCAGATCGAGTGCGAGATCGCGTTGCGTGTCGTAGAACACGTGCGCCCAGGAAACGAGTCGGAAGACCTCGGGGCTGCGCGCCAGGCCCTGCGCGACGGCGGCATCGGCGCGGCGCACGCCCTCGAGCAGGCAGCGCCAGAGCATCGCGTGTTGCTCGGCCACCGGCGGCTTGGGCTTGATGCCGGGCACGTACAGTATCAGCGGCTCGCTCATGCGCCGAGCAGCTCCGCCAGTTCGTGCAGGTCGGCGACGACATGCTCGGCCGGCGCAAGATGTGCCGGCCACTCGTGCAGGCCGCGGTCCACCCAGACCGCCGCCATGCCGACGGCCCGGGCCGCATCGACATCGTTCACCGGGTGATCGCCCGCGTGCGCGACATGGGCCGGATGCAGCGCCACCCGCTCACAGGCCGCATGGAAGGCCCTCGCATCGGGCTTGGCGGCACCGACCTCCACCGCGCTCACCACGGCAGCGAAATACCGCCGCAGCCCGATGACTTCGAGGTCGGCGTTGCCGTTGGTCAGCGCGATGAGCGGTGCGCGCTGCGCGAGGCGCTCGAGCCCCGCATGTACGTCCGGGTACGGCAGGACGGAGTTACGCATGCGCTGGAACAACTCGAACGCCTCCCCGGCCAGCGCCTCTGCATAGCCCGTCTCCCGCGCGAGCCGGGCGAAGGTCTCCCGGCGCAACAGCGGCAGGTCGAATTCACGCCCCGGGAAATCGGCCTCCACCGCCTGGCGCAGCGCGCGTATGTCCGCGACGGAAAAGCGTTCCGTGATGCGGGGGTAGCGCTCGTCGAGCCAGGCATAGATCTCCTGCTCGGCGCGCACCAGCACGGGTCCGAGATCCCACAGGGTATCGTCGAGATCCAGGCAGATGGCTTTGACGGTGCGCATGCGATTGCGGGAACAGTGTACTGATTTTCCGCCGGGCCCTGCGCCGGCGCCGCGGCATTTTGCGGAAAACCAGTACACTGTCCCCCGGCCATCCGACAGGCATGCCTGCGCCCGCCATGAAATACCTGCATACCATGGTCCGGGTATCGGACCTCGACGCATCGCTGGATTTTTACTGCAACAAGCTCGGTCTGCGCGAGATCCGCCGCTACGACAACGAGCCCGGCCGTTACACACTGGTGTTCGTGGCGGCACCAGGCGACGAGTCGGCACCGCTCGAGCTGACCTGGAACTGGGACCCGGAGCCCTATGGCGAAGCGCGCAACTTCGGCCACGTCGCCTACGAAGTGGATGACATCTACGCGGTGTGCGATCGCCTGCTGCGCGCGGGCGTGACGATCAACCGGCCACCGCGCGACGGGCGCATGGCGTTCGTGCGCTCCCCCGACCACATCTCCGTGGAACTGCTGCAGAAGGGCGCGGCACTTGCGCCGCAGGAGCCCTGGAAGTCGATGCCCAATACCGGTCGCTGGTGAGCGACCGGCCTCAACCGGCGGCGCGGCGGCCGGCCCTGAACCGGCCGGTCTCGATATAGGTGAGCCGCGATTCCTTCACGACTACGCGATTGCGCCCTTCCTCCTTGGCCTGGTACAGGGCTTCGTCGGCCATCTGCACGGCTCCGGCGAGACTGCGCTCCGCGCCCGGGGTGATCACGGCGACGCCGATGCTGACGGTCAGATACATGCCGACCGAGGACTTGGTGTGCGGGATCGCCAGCACTTCCACCTTCCGGCGGATCTGCTCCGGCAGGTCGCGGCCGAGATCGCTCGCCGACCCGTACAGCACCAGGGCGAATTCCTCGCCGCCGTAGCGGGCGGCGAAATCGAGCGGTCGCTGCGCGCCCATCGCGATCACCTCGGCGACCCGCTTGAGCGCATCGTCGCCGGCCTGGTGGCCGTAGAGATCGTTGTAGGCCTTGAAGTCGTCGATGTCGATCAGCATCACGGTGAGCTGGCTCTGCTCGCGCAGCGACTGCCGCCAGATGCGATCCATGTAGGCGCCATAGGCGCGCCGGTTGTAGAGCCCGGTCAGGCCATCGCGCTCGGCCAGGTCCTCCAGGATGCGCTTGTCGCGAAACGCGTCGCGGGTCGTCGCCTCGAGCTGGTAGCAGCAGAGCGCACCAATGGTGTTCACACCGAGGAGCATGACGGCTTCGAAAGCCGCTTCCTGCGGCCCGAACCGCCAGTGCGCCAGGCCCCAGATATAGCAGACGGAGATCAGCAGCGAGGTGGCCGCCGCGTACCAGAACAGCAAACCGAGCACCAGCCAGACGGTGAGAATCCAGGCGACCTGCGCGCCGAAGTAGTACGGCGTGCCGTGCAGGCTCGCCCGCAGGGTGAGCGACGTCACGATCAAGCCGACGCACATCACGCTCACCGCGAGCAGGGGCTGGTACATCGCATGGTGCTCCCGCTGGAAGGAGCAGATCAGGGTGGCCATCAGGAGCGGCAGCATCACCGCCAGCCCGAAGGTAGCCGTCAGCGCCGATACGTTGTCCTGGTAGATGCCGAGCACCGTGACGCCGATCACCGCGGCAGCGGCCACGACCAGCAGCGGACGCACCTTCGCGTGGTTGAGCTCCGCGTAGCGCTGGCGGAACTGCTCCTCGACGAAACGCGAAAAACGCAGGCGCGAGAACCCGCGCCGCCGCTCGGCGACGAGCGAACTCATATGTTGTTCTGGCACAGACACCTGCACCTGTCTCCCGGCGACCCGGCCCACGGCCGCGGCAATCGCCCGGAACATAGCCCCGAGCTGCGACGCAGGGCTGCGCGGCCGGTCACACTTCTACATAAGCCGGGCGGCGCCGCGCGCCGGGAGCCCCGCCCGCGTGCGGTTCCGCCAGGTCCCGGCGCAGCGGCCGGAAATAAGTACACTGTGCGCCGATCGCCATGCAAACCACGTCGCCAGACACCGCCGCCCCTCCCGGCAAAGCCGCCGCGCTCGCCGGCCTCGCCGTGAGCCTCGCGCTCGGTTACCTCGCGCTGAACCAGCGCCTGCCGGCACCGCCAACCCAGGGCTCCGGCGAGGTGATGACCCTCACCCCCTGCAACATGGAGCCACCCGGCTACTGGACCGGGCACATCTTCGGTGCCACTACACTGGAGGTGAACTGGCGCGGTGCCGCTCTCGCCTGTGCGGGCGATGCGCGCCCCGACGGCCGCGGGCTGCGCCTGTTCCTCGCCGGCCAGCCCGGGGCTGGCTCCGACCGGTTGCTGATGGTGCTCGGCATTGCGGCGGGCATCGACGACCTGCCGGGGGGCGAGCACGCGGTCAGCGTCACCCTGCTCGATGAAGCGAGCAGCCGGTTCTTCCACGCTGCAACGGGCCGCTGCTTCACGCGCATCGGCTCGGTGACGCCGCTCGCCGCGCCGGCCAACAGCTACCGTGTCGAGGGCGACCTGTATTGCTCGGGCGCGATCGGCTCGGTGACCGGCGACGGCTCCGTGACGCTCGGCGACATGGCCTACGCGGTGCGCCTGACGCTGGATTCCGGGTGAGGCGCGCGCCGACCGCCACGAGCGTTGCTATCGCCGTCGCGCTTGCCCTGCTCGCGGCCTCCGCCAGCCGGGCGGCCGGGCTGCTGGAACAATTCCCGCGCGCCCACGGCGTGATCGTGACGCAACAGGCCTGCCACCTGCTCGACCTCTACCTGGCGCTCAGCCCCGAACAGCGCGCGCAGGGGCTCATGCATGTGCGTGAACTCGGCGAGTTCGAGGGCATGCTGTTCCCCAGCCGGCAGCCGGCCATCGTCAGCATGTGGATGAAGAACACCTACATCCCGCTCGACATGCTGTTCATCGCCGCCGACGGGCGCATCGTCGGCATTGCCGCCGGGACCACGCCCCTGTCGGAAGACCACATCACGTCACCCGAGCCGGTCACCGGCGTGCTGGAACTCGGCGGCGGCTTCGCCGCGCGCCACCGCGTGCAGACGGGCGACCGCTTCGCGCTGCTGCCGGCCCTTTAGGCCCCCGGCCAGGCACTCCTCGTAGTAGTCGCCGAGTGCGGCGTAGGTGCTCAGCACCACATCCTGCAGATACCGGCTGGCCGCGGTCCGCGGCGCCGAGAGGTCGGGATAGGGATTGACCTCCCAGAGCACCAGCCGGCCGGCCGCGTCGTAACTGAAGTCGAAGGCGGCGACATCGAATCCGAGCGCGACCCGCGCCTGCTCGAAAAGCGCCGCGTACGGAGTCTCGCCATGGACGAAGGCGAGTTCCTCGCGCTGCGTGTCGTCGTTCAGTAGCCGGTCCTTCGGCCGCACCTCCCAATGGCGCGATACGATCAGATGACGCGCCAGCGCGTGCCCGCCGAAGGATACGTAGCGATACTTGCGGTAGTACGCGTCGGCGTCGCGCACGTCGATGAACTCGCTGAGCACCCACTGCCGGCCGCTGCCGCGCGTGCGCCGCCACCAGGCGCGCCACTCCTCGCCGTGCGCCAGGAGTTCCATCGGCAAGCCATGCCCCCAGAGGGGCCGGGCAAGTACCGGAAAGGCCTCCGGCATGAACTCCGCGCCGGCATCGGCCGGAACCCGGATCACCGCCGGCAGGCGCAGGGGCAGTCCCGCGAGGCGCGCCATCATCACGTCGCGCAGCGAGTGGGAGAGTACGGCGGCCGGGTTGATGACCCTGCCGTTGTCGCGCCCGATGGCGGACTCGAGCGCCTGCAAGCGGGCGAACAGCGCCGCGTCGCGCTCGCGCACCGGGTCCTGCACCCAGGCGTGCAGTACGCGCGCGCCGCGCGCGGCTGCGCCCGGCACCCGGTCCAGGCGGATCGCACGGCGCAGCGCCGGCCGCGCCGTCTCCGCCCACGCCAGCCAGTCGCAATACGCATGCGCGCGCGCATCGGCTTCGGAGACCGCCAGCATCGCCGCGCGACCCCGAACACTGCGCCGGTTCTCGCGCCGGTCGGCACGCCGGTAACGCCACAGGTAAAAGCGGCGCCGCGCCGCCTGCCACCACACAGCCGGCACGAACCCCTTGAGCACGTCCAGGAATCGCTGCAGCAAAACTGCGCCTACCGGCTACCGGGTAGCCACGACATCACCGCGAACTGCTCGCGCGGGAAGCGCGGATCCTGCGGCCCGGGCCCGTGGTAACGCCAGCCGCGACGCGCGAGCAGCGGCCGCATCATGCGCGAGGCCTGCCGCACGGCGAGCGCCGCGTGCGACTCGCGCGCCGCCTCCTCCTGGACGTCGAGCAGCCGCTGCACGACGCCGCGGCCACGCCAGTCGCGGTGTACGACCACCCGTGCCGGCGCCGCCACCGGCCCGTCCTCGGGCAGGTCGTAAGCGAGGTAGGCTTCGGCTTCCTCGACCTGTCGCAGGCTGTCGTGAATGCTGAGCGAGGCGCCAGCGATGACTTCGTCCTGGCGCAGCGCGATCCAGTGGCGGCGGGTCGCGTCGCGCGCGTCCGTCCATTGCCCTGCGTTGAATGCCGCCGGGCTGGCGCCCTCCTCGAGCCAGACGGCGGCCCGAAGCCGGTAGAGCGCCTCGCGCCGCTCCGGCGGGCAGGCGATGATCTCGAACTGCGGCGTCATGCCCCGCTACGGGCTCCCTGCCCTGCCGATACCCTGCCGCACTGTAGTGGCAACCAGGCCGCCTTCGCAAAGACCTGCGTCGCAGGCGGCGGCCCGGGAACGCGTCAGCGCAGCGCCGGCACGATCCGTTCGCCGATGATGCGGATGGCGTACGCCGGATCGTCGTGCAGCCGGAAGCACAGCTCGTTCACGCCGGCATCGCGAAATGCCGTCAGTTCCGCGAGATGCCCGTCGATATCCGCCGGCGTGCCCGTGAAGGTGAAGTTGGCGAGGCAGGCGTCGACGATGCGGTCCGGCACGCCCTCGATCACCCCGGAGCGGGTCCGGTAGGCCTTGAAGAACGCGGTCTTGTTCTTCTCGATCAGGTCGCAGTCCTCGGCGCTGAGGAAGCTCTCGAGGTACCACCGGTCGAGCAACCCGCGCAGCAGCAGTTCGCGCCGGGCCTCGCGCAGCGCGACCTCGCGATCGGCCTTGATGTGCCAGGCCCAGATATTGCTGATGTGGTAGCCATCGGCGGAACGCTGCTTGTCCGTCAGCGCCGCGTGCGTGAGGCGCACGGTCTCCTGCACGCGCGCGCGCGGCATGTCGCTGTACATCACGCCGTCGGCGGCCGGCACCGTCGCATGCAGCATCTGCGGCTGGTTCGCGCCGGCATACACCAGCGGCGGCGCGGTGGCGCCGAAGCTCGGGTTGTAGCCATACACCTTGAACATCTGCCCCTGGTAGGTCAGCGACTTGCCGCGGACGCCCCGGTGCACCAGCTCGATCGCCTCGCGCACGCAACGCACGCGTTTCACCACCTCGATGCCGAGCCGCGCCGGCCACTCCCCGCCGCCGCCGATCACCAGCGCAGCACGACCCTTGCCGAACTCGTGCAGCGTCAGGAGCGCACTCGCCATCTTCACCGGGTGCATTTCCCAGGGGCTTACCACGCACACGCCGAGGCCGACGCTCTTCGTCGCCTGCGCCGCCGGCACCAGCGACATGAACGGATCGCGCCAGGAGACGTAGTTCTGCTGCCACATCGTGCCGATGCCGTAGCGTTCGCAGAGCTGCGCGAGCTCGGTGAGCTGCGCCGGGCTTTGATCGGGTTCGAGCAGGACGTCGATACGCATGGCTGGAGGGCTCCGCCTGTGTCAGGAACGCGTCAATGTAGCCGATCCGGCCTGGACCGTCTTGATCTGCCGCAGGAGGGGGGTGGCGCCCGCCAACCGGTCAATGCCCGCCTCTTCGGGCGAACACCGGAATGGCTTGCGTTCCCTGCCGGTGGAGAACGCGGTGCCCGGGCAGGCCGTAGCGGTGAAAAAAGCGGATCGTACCGCCTGTACGGACCCAACAACGAGTACCAGGGCAGCGTGTACCCATCCGGAAGGGCGGGAAACTTCCGGGCCTACGACCATAAAGGAAGATTCTCGGGAGTGATCAGCGGCAAGAAGAGTCCGGTGCAAGGAACCTCGGACAAGAAACAGACGGCTGGTCTTCACGCCCGTTGCTGACCGGGACGTGTCGCGTTGAGGGACACGATCCAAGGTCGAGCCTCAATATCCTGATCAAGGCAGAAGCGCCCCTGTGCGGTCGTGAATCCCGGGCAGGCATCGATTAGTAGTATGAGCTGGCCGTCAACCCTTACGAAAGCGCACCACGTTCGACTTTCCACCGGATACCGGCCGGGGACTTTCCGGCGGAATCTCTGAGGAACTTTCCGATGACTCGCCAGAGCCACGAGCATCGCCCCTGAGCACCGCAGCCCCGATTGCCACCCCAACGCCAGCCAGAATAGCCAGGACGATGATATTCGCGCTCTGGACCGTCCCGGCTCCGAGCAGCCACGCCAGCAGCATCCCGTAGAAACACCAACGCAAAACCGGGTTTTTCATGACGCTCTCAGAGGTGGCCCCGCTAATCGAGACAGCCGGATAAGTGAAAAGCCCTGCTCTGTCAGCGAAGATATCGCTGGATTAAAGGAACAGCAAGCTGCGACGACCCCGCCGAAACCACTCACCGGTGTTCAAGGCGAAGGTGGCTCTGGCCGCTGTCCGGGGTGAACAGACCCTGGCTGAGCTTGCCGAGCGCTTCGACGTACAC
>JAJTYX010000054.1:0-17261 GCA_021462865.1 Gammaproteobacteria bacterium
CTCGGCCGCCAAAGCCGGTATCGGGCGCTACATCCGTTTCTACAACGGCCGGCGTCCTCACCAGGCGCTTGACCGCCGGACGCCCGACGCCGTGTACTTCAAATCCCTGCCGCTCGCGGCGGCAGCTTAAACCGCAGGGCTCCACTTATCCCGACCGCGAACACTGTCCGAAAAAGCGGGGCCACTTCTGGCTTTTGCGTTTTCTGGCGGACGATTTTTGCGTGCGAATGTCGCGCGTCACTCGTGCTTCAGCGCCCGGATCGGGTCGAGGCGGGCGGCGCGCATGGCGGGCCAGCTCGCGAACACCAGATTCAGCACCAGCGCCATGGCGAGCGCGGCGAGCGCGTTGCCGCCCTCGAAAATGAAGGGCAGCGCGGCCTGCGCCGCGGCGAGGCGCGAGGCGGCCCAGCCGAGCGCGATGCCGGATGCTGCGCCGATGGCGGCGAGCACCATGGCCTCGAAGGCAAACTGGAAGAACACGTCGGGCGCGGTGGCACCGAGGGCGCGGCGCGTGCCGATCTCGACCGTGCGGTCGCGCACCGCGATCCAGGCGATGGCGAGCACGCCGAGACCGGCCACCAGCAGGCCGGAGAGCCCGACCCAGCGCACCAGGAAGCCGAGCCGGTCCGCGGAAGCGATCTGCGTCTCGATCAGGTCGCGCTGGTTGCTGACGCGGAAGTCGTCCGGGCGGTACGGCGAGATGCGGTGGCGCACGCGCAGCAACGCCTCGATCTCGCCCGACACACGGTCCATGGCGCCCGAATCGTGCAGCTCGAGCAGAATCGAGCCGTAGTGGTCGACGTTCAGCAGCCGGCGCATGGCAGTGGTGAGCGGCACGTAGACCTGCAGGTCCTCGTTGATGACGTCGAGCCCCTGGCCCCGCTCGCCGAGCACGCCGGCCACCTCGAAGGGCACGCGGTTGATGAACAGTCGCTGGCCGAGCGGTGATTCCTCGCCCCACAGATCGCGCGCCACCGTATGCCCCACCAGCACCACGCGGGTCGAGCGGCGCAGGTCGTCCGCATCGAAAAAGTCGCCGGCAGCGAGCGTCCAGTGCTTGATCGCGAAGAAGTCGGGCTCCACGCCGATGACCGGCGCGACCTTGGAGTTGTAGCCGGCCTTCAGGCGCAGCCCCGAGGTGACCACCGCGGACGAGCGCACGATGCCATCCACCTCGCGACGGATCGCCTGGTAGTCGGGCTCCTGCAGGGTGGTGACGATCTGGCCGGTGCGCGCACGGCCGGCAACCGCGCGGCTCTGCTCGGCGTTCACGACGACCACGTTCGTGCCGAGCCGCCGGATCTTCTCGAGCACCTGGGCGCGCCCGCCGGAGGCGTAGTTCACGGCGGTCACCGCGCCGGCGACACCGAGTGCCGCGCAACAGATGACCAGCGCCGAGCGCAGCCGGTAGCGCCACATCTGGCGCAGCGCTCCGCGCATCAGATGGCGCCAGGTGCTCCAGTCGATCTGCATGGGCGCCCGGTCAGGATCGCAGCGCCTCGATCGGGTCCACGTTGGCCGCGCGCCAGGCCGGCTGCAGGCCGAAGATGAGGCCGATGCCGACGGACATCGCCGCGGCTGCGCCGATCGCGCCCCAGAGTATGGCCGGCGGCAGCTTGGTCAGCGCGGCCGCAATGGCGGTGCCGCCGAGCCCGATCGCGATCCCCAGCAGCCCGCCGATGAAGGAAACGATGGCCGCCTCGACCAGGAACTGCAGCATGATGTCGCCGCGGCTCGCGCCGACCGCCCGGCGCACGCCGATCTCGCGGCGCCGCTCTGACACCGCGATCAGCATCAGGCTCATGATCACCGTACCGCCGATCAGCGTGGCGATGACCGCCACGCCCACGAGCACCCGGGACAAGGTCGAGCCGACGTCGGTGATGCGGTCCACCTGTGCCTGCGGACTGGTGACGGTGAAGTCGTCCTCCGCCGGCGGCACGATGCCGTGGCGCTCGCGCAGCAGCGCGGTGATGTCGGCGATGGCGCGACTCGCCTCGGCCGGGTCCTTCAACTGCGCCAGCATGCCGGTGAAGTAATCGCGGTTGAACAGCCGGCGCGACGCGGTGGTGACCGGGATGGCGAGGGTGTTGTCCATGCTCGCGCCGCCCGGCCCGACGCCGCGCGCCACCAGCACGCCCTTCACCTGGAACGGCACGTCGGCGATCCGGATCTGCTTGCCGAGCGGATCCTCGCCCGTGAAGAACTCCTTGCGCAGGTCCTCGCCGATGACCGCCACCCGGGCCATGGAGGCGTTGTCCTCCTCGGTGATGCCTTCGCCGAGCGCAATGTCCTCGCCGCGCACCTCGGCCCAGTTGGCGGATACTCCCATCACCGAGGGGCTGCGGGTCTTGTCGCCGTACTTGACGTCGATATCGAAGGCGAACTGCATCGTGGCCACCTGGCGCACCAGCGACACCTCGCTCGCGATCGCTTTCGCATCCTCCTCCTTGAGCACGGGTGGGACCGTCGTCAGCGAGGGCATGCCGCGGGTACTGGCGCCGCCCGGGTTGATGATGACCACGTCGAAGGTGCCGAGCATGCGCTTGAAGCGGCGCATGGTTTCCTGCTTGGTCGCCTCGCCGACCGAAGCGAGCGCGGTCAGCGACGCGATGCCGATGGTGACACCGAGCATCATGAAGAAACTGCGCAGGCGGTTGCGGGAGATCGTGCGCAGGGCGAGCGGAACGGATTGCAGGACGTTCATCGTCTGGCTCCTTCAGGCGCTGCGCATGGCCGCTGCCGGCGCGGGTGACCTGGCCCGGTCGGATGCCACCACGCCGTCACGGATCAGGATCTCGCGCTTCGCGTAGGCGGCAACGTTCTCGTCGTGCGTGACCAGCACGATGGTGCGTCCCTCGCCATGCAGCTCGGTCAGCAGTCTCATGATCGCCTCGCCGGCAGCCGAGTCGAGATTGCCGGTCGGCTCGTCGGCGAGCAGCAGCGGCGGATCGTTCATCAGGGCGCGCGCGATCGCCACGCGCTGCTGCTCGCCGCCCGACAGCTCCGTGACGAAGTGTGCGGCGCGCTCGGCGAGCCCGACACGACCAAGGATCGCGAGCGCCCGTTCGCGATCGACGCGCCCGCTCGAGTACAAGGCGGGAATCTCCACGTTCTCGACCGCGGTCGTGCGCGGCAGCAGGTTGAACGACTGGAACACGAAGCCGATCTTGCGGTTCCTGATGCGCGAGCGCTGCTGGTCGTTGTACTGCGAGACGTCCTCGCCATCGAGCCGGTAGTGGCCCGAGGTCGGCGTATCGAGGCAACCGAGAATGTTCAGCAGCGACGACTTGCCCGACCCGGACGCGCCGCGCACGGTGACGAACTCGCCCGGGCCGATGGTGAAGGAAACGTCCCTGAGCGCCGGCACCGGCGTGCCGTCGCCGCGGGTGTACGTCCTGGCGATGTGGCTGACCTCGATCATGTCCTGCCCGTCCCTGCGGTGGTTGCCGCCTCCGGCTGCGGACTGACGAGCACGCGCTCGCCCGGCCCGATGCCCTGGCGGATCTCGGTGAATCCGGTGTCGCGGGTGCCGACCGTGACGCTGCGCCGGACGAGCCCGCCGTCCTGCTCGATCCAGACGAAGCGCTCCGCACCTTCACGCTGCACGGCCTGGTTCGGCACGACCAGCGCCTCGCGCTCGGCCGTGCGGATCGACACGTTCGCCGTCATGTCCGGCTTGAGCAGTTCCGCGGGCGACTCGATCCGGATCATCACCTCGAAGTTGACTACGCCGGAGATGATCGTGCCCTTCGGCGCGATCCGCACCACGCGGCCCGCGAATTCCTGTGCGGGATACGCCTCCACCGTGAAGCTCACGGGGTTGTCGAGCGCCACGTTGCCGATGTCGGTTTCGTCCACCATCGCGATCAGCTCCAGGGCACCGTCCTCGATGACGGTCGCGAAGGTCGGCGTGGTGAACGAGGCCGCGACCGTTTCTCCCTCCTGCGTGGTCACGGAGGCCACGGTGCCGGTAATCGGCGAACGAATCACCGCGTAACCGAGCTCGGTTTCGACCACCTCGATGTTCCTGAGCGCGCGCTCGAGCTTCGCCCGCGCATCGTCGAGCGCGAGCTGGGCGTCCTCGACCTGGCTGGCGGCGATGAGCTTCTTCTCGTCGAGTTCCCTGGCGCGGGCCAGCTCGACCTCGGTGCGACGGACCTCCTGGCGCGCCACCTGGGCGTCGGCCCGCGCCAGCCCGAGTCGCGCCTCGATGCCGCGCGAATCGATCTTCGCGATGACGTCGCCCTGCCGGACCTTCGATCCGACCTCGACGTTGAGCTTCTCGACGATGCCGGAAAGCTGCGCGCCGACGCGCACGTCCCCGCCGACGCGCAGCCGCAGGATGCCGGTGGCGAGCACGCTCGCCGCGATCGTGCGCCGCTCGGGGCTCGCGAACACGCGCTCGGGCCCGACCTCCTCGCCACCGGCCAGGAACTCCCAGGCCAGCCAGCCGCCCGCGACCAGGGCGGCAGCAGTCGCACCGGCAATGACAGCGCCCGTTTTCACCTATTGCTTCTCGTACACCATTTCCATCGGGTCCTTGTTCGGGCGCGCGTTGACGACGGTCATCGTCCGGCCGTCCGGCGACAGCCAGCGGGTCTCGGTCTTGACCGTCTTCGTCCCCGCAACCGCCCCCTCGCTGGTCCAGCTCACCACCAGCTTGTCGCCGTCGAACTTCGCCACGGTCTCGGCCTTTTCGCCCATGGCGCCCTCGTTGACGACGCCTTTGCCGGCGAGGTCGTAGCTCACCTGCCGCCGGGTGGTGTTGCCCATGAAGGTGGAGGAGAAATCCGCGGTCAGCCGGTCGGCCGTCTGGCTGATGACGACGGTTTCCTTCACCGCTGCGACCATGCCGAGGTTCTTGCCCTTCTGTGCGTTGAGCACCCAGGTGCCGCTGAAATCAGGCGCTGCCTGCGCGAGCGAGCCGAGCAGCAGGGCGGCGCAGGTCACCACGAGGCGGGTGGTCTTATTCATCGGCGTCTCCTTCCTGTGTCCGATATGTCGTCGATTCCGGGCACGGGCGCTCAGGCGCTGGCCACCCGTCGCCCGTTGGCCTGTGCGCGGGCGACGATCCGCCGCGCGGCCGTGGCCGCGAGCTGGCGGATCGCGCGATCCATCCAGGCGATCTCCGCATCCAGCAGGCTGAGAGAGTGATCCGTGGCGAGGCGGCGCGCCATCATGTGCCGGCTGTCGTGCTGTTCGGCGAGCCGGTCGATTTCCTCCGCGACCTCGGCACGTCGCTCGCGTAGTCCGGCACGACGCTGCCGCAGGAGCAACTGGGCATCGGCGCGGGGCAACACATCGAGGTAGGCCAGCGCGACCTCGAAGCTCGTGGGCGTCGCCTCGTAGCTGCCGAGCGCCTGGCGCAGCAACTGCTGGAACAACGCCTTCCCCTTCGCCGTCAGCGCGAAAACGAGCCGCTCGCCGCGCGGCCCGCGGGCACCGCCTTCCGCGTGAACCCTGACCGCCCCCAGCCCTGTCAGCCGGTGCAACAGGTGATAGAGGGTCGGCTTCTTGAAATCCGAGTAGAGCGAGCCGTGCGCCACCACGATCCGGTGCAGCTCGTAGCCGTGCTTCGGCCCCGGCTGCAGCAGACCCAGCACCATCAGGGTCTTGGCGGCCTGCGCCGGGTTGAGCGGCGCAACGCCGGCAAGACGCGCGGGCTCGCCGCGCGCAGCTGCGGAGTCGGTCTTCATAGTCAGCACGGACTATAGGGCGGCCGCCAGGCATAGTCCAGACGGACTAACCGGGCGATTTGCCGCAGGGGGAATCAGGGCCAGCGGTTGGCCACCGCGTCGAACGCCGCGGTGCACCTGCGCACGACGCAGAAGCGCTGGCCGCTCGGCGCCTGCATCACGCACCAGGAGTGCACCTGCCCGATGCGGCGCGCCCCGAGCGCCTCCAGGCGGGCCACCTCGGCGTCGATGTCGTCGGTCTCGATGTCGAGGTGGACGCGGCTCCCGTGCTCGACCGCCTGCACCTCCACGTGCAGCCCATGCTGCCCGTCGAGCAGTCGCACGTAGCGCTCACCCTCCGCGCCCGGCAGCAACTGCTGCTCCATGCCGAGGGCGGCGCTCCAGAAGGCGGCCGCAGCGCGCGGATCGTCGCCCTGGCAATCGATGATGAAGCCGGCGAGCTTGCTCCGGTGCATGACCTCACCCCCTCGCGAGTGCTACTTGACCAGTACCACCGGCATCTTCGCGCGATACACGACCTTCTGGGCCACCGAGCCCATCACCGCTCCGGCGAGCGCACCGCGCCCTTGGGTGCCCATGACGATTTCGTCGCAGGCCTTGCTGGCGGCGTATTCCACGATGACCTCACCGGCATCGCCGACCCCGATGTGCGTCTCGCAGCGCACCCCGGCCGCCTCGAGGCGCGCCTGCGCCGGGCGCAGCACGGCCATGCCCTCGTCGCGGTAGTACTCGTCGATGCTTTCCTTCTTGATGAAGATCTTCACGTTGACGCCCTGGATCTGCACCTGCACGTTGAGCAGGTGCGCGAAGACCGGGTCGCGGCAACTGCGCGCGCGCGCGATCGCGTAGTCCACGGCGTGGTCCGAGTACTGCGACCCGTCCGTCGCGATGAGCAGGGTGAGCATGCGTTCCTCCTTCAGGGACCGCGCTTCTCGTCGCGGGCCAGGTCTACCGGCGCGGCGGGTGGCGCGCGGTGTCCCGTGAGCTTGCCGATCGCCACGACCAGCGCAGCACCGAGCGCCCCGGCGGCATAGCCGGCCCACCCCGGCAGCCCGGGCAGGCGCTCCTTCAGCACCACATCGTGAACGATCATGTCCCCGCCGATCCAGCCGAGCAGCGCCGCCCCGCCGGTGATCACCACGGGGAAGCGGTCCATCAGGCGCAGCACCAGGCGGCTGCCCCAGACGATGATCGGCACGCTCACCAGCAGCCCGAAGACGACCAGCACCACGCTGTCTTTCGCTGCAGCGGCAATGCCGATCACGTTGTCGAGGCTCATCACCGCATCGGCAATCACGATGGTGCGGATCGCACCGAACAGGCTGGTGCTGGCATCGACGCTGTGCTCGCCGCCGTCGTGGTCGGGGCGCAGCAGCTTCACGCCGATCCAGAAGAGCAGCACTCCTCCCGTGATCTTCAGGAACGGGATGCGCAACAACTGCAGGGCCACGAAGATCAGCCCCACGCGGATCGCTACCGCGCCGAACACGCCCCAGAAGATCGCCTGGCGGCGCTGTTGCTCCGGCAGGCGGCGCGAAGCGAGCGCGATCACGACCGCGTTGTCGCCGCCGAGCAGGATATCGATCGCGATGATCTGCGCCACCGCAATCCAGAACTCGGGCGAACTCAAATCCATGCGTGAACTCCGGGCGGTGGGCGGGGCAGGTGCGGCGGGCGCCTCAGCCGGCCCGGCACCTGACCTCGTAACGCCGGTCACGCCGCGCGGGATTATCTTCCATGTAGTCGAACCGCCGCTTTTTCAGGATCTCGTACCCGGTGAGGCACATACTGCGCTGCTTCAGCCACTCCTCGAGCCATTTCATGCGCTCGGCCTCCGCCGCGGCGCTCTCGTCGGGGAATTCCCCCGAGAGCGACACATCGAAGAAGAACACGCCTTCGTCCACCGTGCTATCGCCGAAACCGGTGCGCGGCACGGTGATTTCGCTGTAGCGGTGCCGGTTATAGGTGCTCGGCGTGACGAATTTCGTCGAGCAGGCGACAAGCTGCAACGCCACCATGGCAAACACAACCCGACCCGGCCATCTGTTCATCCTTTTATCTCCAGGCTTTCAGGGGCGTCGCCCCGTTCCGAAACGCGCCAGCATCGCGCCCTGCTGATCGTACAGTTCCAGGGTCCCCGCGAGAATGTTCCAGCGCCGTGTCGCCTGCAGGGCGGCGAGATACTCCTGCTCGAGCGCCATGCCGTCGGCACAGGCCATGCGCGTCACCGCCAGCGGCCCGAGGCTGAGCGCCTGCCCCTCGCGCCGGAAGCTCCCGGCGAATCGGTTGCAACCGGCGAAACCCGCGGCACGGGCGCCAGTGCCGCTACCCTCACGGCCGGTACGCGGCGAAGCGCAGCCGCACGTAATCCACCTGCCAGACGCCCGCGGCCCCGAGATGTGTCGGGCGCAATACCCCGACGGCCTCGGCCAGCAGCCGCGCCTGATCGCCGTGCGGCACATCGGCAAGGAACGCGCCGGCGAAGTTCGCAAGCCAGTCGTCGATCGGCCCCGGCAGCGGCGTCGGTCGCGGGAAATGCTCCATCGCTGCAACCCGGAAACCGCGCTCCTCGAGCAGCGCGCGATACTGCGCCGGCGAGGGATTGAACCAGGGGGCGAGCGCCGGCAGCCGGCGGCGTGCGCGCGCCGCGTTCAGCGCCGTGCAGATGCCCGCCACGTTGCCCTCGCCACCGAACTCCCCGACAAAGCGGCCACCGGGCCTGAGCGCGCGCCACACCCCGTCGATGACGGCCGCGGCGCGCGGCATCCAGTGCAGTGCCGCGTTGGAAAACACCGCGTCGAACTCCGCCTCGAACGTGAGCGCCTGGGCGTCCATCACCCGCGCATCGAGGCCGAGCGCTCGCGCCGCGGCCACCATCGCCGCGCTGCCATCCACGCCCACGACCTCGCAGCCGGATGCAGCCAGCCTCGCGGTGAGCGGACCATCCCCGCAGCCAAGGTCGAGGATGCGCTCGCCGGCACGCGGCGCGAGCAGCTCCAGGGCCGGCACCCCGAGGTCGGTGACGAAGCGGGCGCTCGCCGCGTACCGGCGGGGGTTCCAGCTCTGCGAGCCCGGATCGGTCATCGCGCGCATCGTCCCTGCTCGATCAGGCCTTGGCAAGTCGCGGCGCCCGGCAGGCGCGAGGGCAGGCCGGCCCCTGCCCCGGGACGGCCTTCGCAGCAGCGAACCGGCTGGTTTTGCTATATTTTCCGCCGGAACCAGCTCCCGGGGGGAGACGCGCGTGAGCCAGAACTCCGCGACCAGTCCTGCAGGCAACAGCCCGGCGTGCGTCTGCGTCGTGGTGCCGTGCTATGGGGTCGGCGAGTCGATCCTCGAGCTCATCGGCCGGATCGGCCCCGAGGCCACCCGCATCTACGTGGTCGATGACGCCTGCCCGAAACACACCGGCAACTGCGTCGAGCAGCACTGCCGCGACGACCGTGTGCGGGTTCTGCGCCACGACACCAACCAGGGCGTCGGCGGTGCGGTCATCACCGGTTACCGCGCGGCAATCCGCGACGGTTGCGACGTGGCGGTCAAGCTCGACGGCGACGGCCAGATGGATCCCGCCCTGATTCCCCGCTTCGTGCTGCCGATCGTCGAGAGGCGCGCCGACTACACCAAGGGCAACCGCTTCTATTACGTCGAGTCCGCCTACTCCATGCCGCCGCTGCGGATGATCGGCAACGTCGCGCTGTCCTTCCTCAGCAAGATCTCGAGCGGCTACTGGAAGATTTTCGACCCGACGAACGGTTACACCGCCGTCCACACGAAAGTCCTGCAGCACCTGCCGCTCGACAAGATTGCGCGCGGCTATTTCTTCGAGTCCGACATGCTGTTCCGGCTCGGGCTGCTGCGCGCGAAGGTGCTCGACATCTCGATGGCGAGCGCCTACGGCGAGGAGGAAAGCCACCTGAGGATCGCGCGCGTCGTGCCCGTGTTCCTGGCGTCACACCTGCGCAATTTCGGCAAGCGCGTGGTGTACACCTACTTCATGCGCGACTTCCAGATGGCCTCCCTCGGCATCCTGCTCGGCATCCCCATGATTCTCTTCGGCCTGATATTCGGCCTCGGCGAGTGGCTGACGGGATCGGTCGCCGGCGTCTTCGCCTCCCCGGGCACGGTCATGGTCGCCTCGCTGCCGATCCTTCTCGGCAGCGAACTCCTGCTGCTCGCCATCGGGCAGGACATCGCCAATCAACCCAGCGAGACCATCTACCCGGACCTCTGATTCCCTTCCGGATGCGGGCTCACCGGTCGCCCCGGCGCTGCTGCGTGAGGCAGTGTGCTGTGCCCTTCAGGTGAGTCGAGGAACCGGCCGGCGCCTCAGCGAATGCGGAACAACCGGAACGAGCCGTCGTCGTAGAGCACCTCGGAACGCTCGCTCAACGCCTCGAGCACGCGGTAGAACCTGAGCTTGACCTGCGCCAGCCGTCGATCGACCGGGCTCGGGAAGTTTTCCGGATCTGCGAGGACATGGGGAGGCTGCACCGCGTAGCCCCGGTATTCCCACAGCACGTAGCCCACGCCCTGCTCCCGGAGAAACCGTTCGGCATCGTCGATGCTGCCCTCGAATGGGAAGCGCAGCCACGGGGCGCCCAGCCCGCCCGCATCGGCGGCGAGGATCCGGTTGCGCGAAAAATCGAAGTAAAGAGCGGAGGACGCGTACGTCAGGATGGTTTCGCCAGCCGGTACCCGGTCCTGCAGTTTGTGAATGCGTTCCCGCGTGAACCCCTCGAACATCAACCGGTTATAGCGGAGGAAGTCGAATTGCTTCGGTGGTGGCTGGAAAAAGAGGAACGACACGGCCGACCCGCCCCGGATCGCCAACCCGGCGCGATTGAGGAGCGGCCCGGAGAAACTCCAGACCATGCCGGCCGCTGCGACCCCGAGCAGGGCCAGCGCCGGCCGGCGCCGCGCGCTCGCCGGCGGCCCGACGGTGCCACCCGGCGTCAGGACCGACGCCGACAGCACGAGTGCTGCCGGAACGATGGCAATGAACACGGGCGTTGCGTAGCGCAGCGCCGTCGCCGGACCCATCGGGCCGGCGACCAGCAGCAGGTGCGCGAAGTAGACCACGGGCAGCGTGAGGGTGCCCGCGAGGATGTAGGGTACGACCAGCGTAGCGGCTTGCGGGCCGCGCCGGGCGCGCGCTGCGGTGAGCAGTGCGCACAGCAGGACGAAAGCAGCGAGCGCGGCGTAGTGTGCATGGCTCGCGCCGAAACCGTAGAACAGCAGCTCGGTCGACCAGGGCTCAACGCCGGGCGCCGGATCCGCGACGGGTACCGCCGGTCCCCTGGCGACTCCGCCGGCCACGATGGCCGGCAGCAGCTTGTAGGCGTGGACCAGAAGCCAGGGCAGAAGAAAGACACTGCCGCTCAACACCACGGTTGCGCACCAGGTGACGAGCCGGCGAACACCGCGGTGGGCGAGCGCAATGGTGGTCGCGGCGAGCGCGAAATGGATTACGACCACGAGGCCAAAGGTCGACTTCAGCGCGACCAGTCCCGCATAAGCCATGCCCGTCGCGACGGCACAGGCGGTGGATGTCAGTTCGAGCGGCGCCCCGTCGCGATCCACGCCGAGGTGGAGCAACAGGACAAACAGCAGCAGCGCGCTGCCCATGTACTGGGCAGAAATATTGACGTATTGCGGCGTGATGGCGATCACGAGGGCAACGGCCAGCGCCGTCAACCAGCCCGGCAGGCCGGCGCGCAGGCCCGCGACGAGGATCATCGTCGCGCACAACGCAAGGCCGAAAAGCGAATCGACCGCGTCCGCGTAGACGACCGGCCAGTGCGCGACGACGAAGCCCTGCAGGAATGCCAGTGCACCGAGCGTGTAGATGCCGACGAAGTTGAACGGCCCCGCATCCATGGTCCCGGTCTGCAGCATCCGCAACGGCAGCGGCAGGTAGGTTTCGAAATCGTCGAATGGATTGAACGCGGCAGGCGGCGTCAGGTACATCACCTGGAAGACGAAAGCAGCGAGCACCAGGCTTGCGCCCGGCACAGCCCGCAGCAGCGTGACGGCTGGCGCGCCCCCGGCCGGCCGCTCGCGGCTGCGACCGGCCCGGCGATCGAGGCCGGCGATGCCGACGGCGAGCAGCAGCCCCGCCACCGCGATCGCATCGAGGGTGCCGGCGCGCGCGACATGGAAAACATTGGCCACGCCACCGAGGAACATGACCAGCAGCAGCCCGACGCAGATGGTCATCGGCCACGGCCAGCTCAACCGCAACACGCGTTCCCCGAGCGCGCCCCACCCGTACAGCGCCAGGGCAAAGCCCGCGCAGACCACGCTGACGACGATTGGCTCGGACCAAGCTCCCAAGGCAGCGGCCTTCCGTGCGGAGCGACAGCTCTTTCCCCCGCGCTGATTGTGCCAGAACGCGCTCTGGCTATCGGGTTTCGCGTTAGGATTCCTGAACGCAATGGTGCCCGGGACGCACGCCCTCGATGTTCGCCAGGCTTCGCCACATTCACGCACGCCGCACGCGCCTGATGCGGGATCTCGACCCCATGAAGCAGTTCGAGACCTGGGAAGAGTCCTGCGTGCCCTCCTACTGTCACCGCAACCTGGCCGCGGCATATCTCAGCTGGTGGCGGCTGTATGCGGCAGCGGACCTCGCCCGGCGCCATGCGCAGTGGCACGCAGTGCTCGATTTCGGCGCCGCGATCGGCGAACTGCGCCGCCTACTGCCGCCGGACCTCGGCCGCTATGACTTCATCGAACAGAACGACGCCGCCGCGAACTACCTGCTCGAGCACACGCCGGGCGCTGGCCGGCAGACCCTGGCGTCGGCGCCGGCTGGCGCCTACTCCTGCGTATTCGCGCTGGATGCGCTGGAACACAACCCGGACTACGCCGAGTTGCTGGCCAGGCTGGCCGCGAAGCTCGCCGCGGGCGGCGTGCTGATCCTGTCCGGACCCACCGAAAGCCGCCTGTACCGGATCGGCCGGCGCGTTGCCGGATTCCACGGCCATTACCACGAGACCAACATCCACCAGATCGAGGTGGCGGCCGATCGACTGCTCCAGCGCATCGCCTGGCGGAACCTGCCGGTGGGTGCACCGTTGTTCCGGCTGTCGGCCTGGCGTGCGCAGAACCCCGCAGCGCGCTGACGACCAGCCGGCAACGCCGAGGCATTGCCCGCCTTTGACTGGCTCATCGCCGATCTGCGGGGGCGGCGCTCGGCGGGCACCGCGGCCACCACATCACCTGCGCATGCCGAACGAGGGTGCGGGTAGCTTCGCCAGCAGCCCCCGCAGAATCGACACAGCGAATCACCGTCTCAGCAGCGGTCAGGCTGATCGGCGCTGGGATAATTAAATGCTCCGGCACCGATAGTTCGCGATCTAACGGGGCGAACGCGCGAGAAATGTCGCTCGCCAGACCACGCCCCAGCGAAAGACCATCACCCTGCCTGCGCGGAATCGGCTCGCTCCGCACTTCACGAAAATCCGTTCAAACTTCTGGTTTGTGTAGTTACAATAACCATGCGCATTACCTATGACCCGGCCAAGCGGGCCAGAACCGTCAAGGATCGCGGGCTGGATTTTGACGATGCGGCAGTTGTGTTCGCAGGTGTCACATTCGAATTCGAGGATATTCGAAAAAACTATGGCGAGCCCCGCATGATCTGCTACGGGTTACTACAAAGCCGGCTCGTGGTAGTCGTTTACACACCGCGAGACGGTATACGACACGTCTTCAGCATGAGGAAAGCAAATGCCCGCGAAAAAGCGCGTATCGCGCCGCTCCTTGAAGTCTGACCTCGACCGCGTGGACGCTCACGTCATCACGGCAAAGGAGTACAAGGAAATCCCCGAGCTGACGCCGGAAATGCTCGCGCGCGGTACCGTCATGAAAGGCGGCCGTCCGGTTTCGGCGAACCCGCGCAAGCTGATCACGATTCGCTTGCCGGCAGACGTCATTGCCCGCTGGAAGGCAACCGGCCCCGGCTGGCAGACGCGGATGGCGGAGCGGCTCAGCAAGAACATTCATCGGTAGGATGACGGCGCCGGAGCTTCAGTCCCGGAAAGTCGCGACGAGCCTCGCGCCTGCACGACCCAACCCACACCGGATCGAAGCCATGCAGGAGTGACCCCGGCGACGACCACCTCGCTCCTTGCACCCGCAGTCAGCCGCCCGGCAGCGGCTGCGCCCAGAACGCCCCGACCAGCGGGCTGCGCAATTTCTTTTCGAGCGTGAACAGACCTACTTCGTAGGGGGGCCAGCGCGGGACGCACGCCAAGCACGGCGACTGCGCGGACTAGGGCCGGAGCGCTTGATTATTGCCACCCGGAACGGGGCCGGAGTTAAGGTTCCAATCCCGTTTCACCGCATCTGAATGGGGCTAGACTGCGATTTCGACACCGGGCGAACACCCTCGAAAAGGCGGCACGAGCACGAACCGTTGACTGAACAACCACAACCGCTTTGGTATACATGCGAATCAATGGCCAGGCTCCGGAATCCGTCTGTACTGCATCACCCCGCTAGACATCGATGAGCCAAGAATCTGGAACACGCCATCGAGCGATGGTTGCCGCTGCTCTGGTGGCAATCATCGGCGTACCTGCCTACTCCGCTGCTGAAGCACCGCCGGTGAAGCTTTCCCGGAGTGGTATCTGTCATGTGCCTGGCAGCAGCCACTACGAACGCACGCTGCATTTCGAATCCTTCGATTCCCTGCAGGACTGTCTGGCCGCAGGTGGCCGTCCCCCCAAGGGACAGCCGTTGCCGTCGGAACCGGACGGCGATGCCTTGACCGACGACCGCGCAATCCCGCCGGACCCGCCGCGCGAACCTCTCGTGCCGGTTGAGCCGATGCCGCCGCATTCGAACGAGGACGGGTGGTGGCGTTCTTTAGCTGCGCCGGGTGCTGCTGTCGCTGTCATCATCGCAGTCGTTCTGGTGAACTGGTGGCGTCGACGGCGGAATGCACAGCGTGTCGTCGAAGACGAGCGGCTTTCCCGCGAGCGCTGGGAGGGCCATCGGCTCAGCCGCTTCGATAAAGCCGACGAGCGCCGCTTGTTGGCCATGTGCCAGGGTGACAAGGATAGACTCGATCGCCTGATCCGGTACGAGATGGACCGCGACCCCCACCTCGGACGGGAAGCGGCGATCGTGCGCGCCCTGAAACGCTGGCAGCGGGATCACCGTTAGAACGGGGTGAGCGTACAAGAGATACTCAAATGCTCCGGCACCGATAATGGGCACCGATAATGGGAGCGAACCCCGGCGACGACCACCTCGCTCCCTGCACCCGCAGTCAGCCGCCCGGCAGCGGCTGCGCCCAGAACGCCCCGACCAGCGGGCTGCGCAGCTTCTTCTCCAGCGTGAACAGGCCCACTTCGTAGGGAGCCAGCGCGGGGCGCACGCCGAGCACGGCGACTTCGGCGGCGAGCGGACTCGCGTCGAGCACGATCTGCGGAACGACGCCTACGCCGAACCCCAGGCTCACCATGCTGACGATGGCCTCGTTGCCGGCGACCTGGGCGTAGATCCGCGGCCGCAGGCCGAGCGCGCGGAACCAGCGGTCGGTGCGCTGGCGGGCAAGACCACTCTCCGGGAGGATCATCGGCGTGCCAGCCCACAGCCGTGGATCGGGCCGGCGTCGCGCCAGCTCGCGCCGCTGCGGGTGTTGCACCGGTGCGATGAACACGAGGCGCGAGCGGGTGATCGGCCGGAAGGCGAGCCCGGCGGGCAGCGCATCCGGGCGCGCGCCGATGGCGATGTCCTCGCTGCCCGCCAGCACGCGGGCGATGGCGTGCTCCGGGTCGCCGGTGTGCAGCTTGAGCTCGATGCGCGGATGGTCGCGGCGCAGCCGGCCGAGCAACTCGAAGAGGAAGCTGTAACTGGCGGTCACCGAGCAGTACAGGCTCACCTCGCCCTGCAGTTCGCCGGCCTGCGCCTGCAACCGGTGGCGAACCACGTCCCAGCCGCCGAGCACCTCGCGGGCCCAGGCGAGCAGCGTCTCGCCCTGGCGGGTGAGGGCGACCGAGCGGTTATCGCGGTCGAACAGCTGCGCGCCGAGTTCGGCTTCGAGCTGGCGGATGGCGCGGCTGAGCGCCGAGGCGCTGACGTGGCCGGCCGCGGCTGCGCGCCCGAAGTGCAGCACATCGGCGAGGTGCACGAACTGGCGCAGTACCCGCAGGTCCATCGCTGGCTAGTGTTGCACATACCGGGACATGACGTTGCCAATATATCGTTTTACGCAACAACTACGCAGCGCTAGAGTGGCGCTGGATTTGCAACCGCCCGGCAGAAGGCCCGGGCCCATCGCCGGAGGCAGGCACATGAAGGTTTACTACGACAAGGACTGCAATCTCGCCCTCATCCGCGGCCGCAAAGTCGCCATCATTGGTTACGGCTCCCAGGGCCATGCCCACGCCTGCAACCTGAAGGACTCGGGCGTCGACGTCACCGTCGGCCTGAAGCCGGGCTCGGCGTCGCGCCGCAAGGCCGAGGCCCATGGCGTGAAGGTCGCCGACGTGCCCGTGGCCGTCGCCGGCGCCGATCTCGTCATGATCCTCACCCCCGACGAGTTCCACGCCGATCTCTATCGCCGCGACATCGAACCGAACATCCGCAAGGGCGCGACGCTTGCCTTCGCGCACGGCTTTTCGATCCACTTCCGCACCATCGAGCCGCGGGCCGATCTCGACGTCATCATGATCGCGCCGAAAGCACCCGGGCACACGGTGCGCTCCGAGTTCCAGGCCGGCCGCGGCATCCCCGACCTCGTCGCAGTGGCGCAGGATGCCTCGGGCAACGCGCTGGCGACCGCACTGTCCTATGCCGCGGCTATCGGCGGCGGGCGCACCGGCATCATTGGCACCACATTCAAGGACGAGTGCGAAACCGACCTTTTCGGCGAGCAGGCGGTGCTCTGCGGCGGTTGCGTCGAACTGGTGAAGGCGGGTTTCGAGACGCTGGTGGAGGCGGGTTACCCGGCCGAGATGGCCTACTTCGAGTGCCTGCACGAGCTGAAGCTCATCGTCGACCTGATGTATCAGGGCGGCATCGCCGACATGAACTACTCGATCTCGAACAACGCCGAGTTCGGCGAATACGTGACCGGGCCCAAGGTGATCAACGAGCAGTCGCGCCAGGCCATGCGCGCCGCGCTCGCCAATATCCAGAACGGCTCCTACGCGAAGCGCTTCGTCGCCGAAGGCGCTGCCGGCTATCCTGAGATGACGAAGGCGCGCGCCGCCAACGCGGCGCATCCGATCGAGGTCGTCGGCGCGCAACTGCGCGCGATGATGCCCTGGATCGCGGCCAACAAGATCATCGACAAGAGTCGCAACTGAGATCCCGGCGCCGACAGGGACGCGGCAAGCGCGGGTGATGGTAGCCCGGAGCGCACTCGGCGGATGGTGCACAGACGCGAACCGAAACCCATCGGCGAACTCATCCGCGACGAGCGTGTTGGAGGAAGGCCATCGCCGCACGCTGTCTGATGAAGGCTGCGGGTCCGGACGGCCTGTAACGGGCGTGTGAGGCCGGCGTAGCAGGAGCGCAGCCGCAGCCGAACCCGAGCGAGCGCAGCAC
>JAJTYX010000055.1:0-1144 GCA_021462865.1 Gammaproteobacteria bacterium
CCCCTCGCCATCGGACTCCTGCTCCTGCGCTTCAGCATCTCCCAGATGGACGTGCCGACGCGTCAATCCTACACGATGGCGGTTGTGAACCCCGACGAGCGATCGGCCGCCTCAAACATGACCGCCATTGCCCGTTCTGTGGGCGCGTCTTTATCTCCCGCTTTGACGGGAATCTTTTTTGGCATCCCATCCCTGCTCAGTCTTCCGTTCTTTTTGTGCGGCGGACTGAAAATCGTTTATGATTTGCTCCTCTGGCGCGAGTTCCGCACCGTCAAGCCGCCGGAAGAGAAATAAAATCGTAGAGGCGACCCGTCCACGCAAACCCAAAATCCGTTCGCGGATGGATTATGATTGTCAACCTGTCCAATTTGGAAAGGGAGGGTCGCCCCGGAATTTGATCTCACGCCGCGTACAAGAGCGACCCTTGCGTAAAATTGCGGCGAATGGCCCCTACATCAATAAATGGAGAAACCATGTCCACAGCCCCCAAATCGCAAGTCCTGCATATCGCCGAAATGGTCAACTACCAGGAAGGCTCCGTTGTCAGCCGCCAGATAACAAAAGCGGACGCGGGCAACGTCACCTTATTCGCATTCGACAAAGACCAGGGCTTGAGCGAACACACCGCCCCCTTCGACGCGCTGGCTCACATCGTGGAAGGTGAAGCGGAGATCACCATCTCCGGCGCGCCGCATCAATTAAAAGCCGGGGACGCCATCGTCATGCCCGCCAATGAACCCCACGCGCTCAAAGCCATTCAAAAATTCAAGATGCTGTTGACGATGATACGGGCGTGATTGACTTGTAGGCCAGGCTTGCGGCCTGACGCATCTTGGAAATTCAATGTGTGGCGGATTACATCTGTGCATGTCCCCAGCGCAAGCAAAACGCCCTGCAAATCCTTCAATTCAACCGAATCACCGTCGGCTTCAACCCCAACTCGTCTATCAACCCGTTCAATTCATCATCCGTCAAGCGCCGACCCTTGCCAGCATAGGCGGCGAGCATGGCTTCGGTGGTGTGCGTGCCGAAGGAGCGTCCGTCGTAGCGCGGCGTGGTGGTGACGACGGTCTTCACGCCGCGCTCTTTGAGCAGGGCGACGTTGTCCTCGGTGGCGGTGTTTGTGACCACGGTCTTGCCAGCC
>JAJTYX010000056.1:0-5310 GCA_021462865.1 Gammaproteobacteria bacterium
ACCGCCCAGGTCAGGCAACGTCTTCGATATGCGGGAAGGTGTCGCGGTTCAGATCCCGAGACACTAAAGGTCGGTGCGCGATAGCGGTCGGCGACCTCATTGATGCCGCCTGCGCACCGGGAGGGACTTCAGTCCCGACCACCGCAACGCCCGCCATCACCGCGGGTCGGCACTGAAGTGCCGCCCGCGCGACGCTGATCTAGCGGAACACCCCGCTGTGATCGCGGAGGAACTGCGCGAGCGAGATCGGTTTGCGCCCCATCAGGCGCGTGAATGTGTCGGTGACGTGCGGGGCCTCGCCCTCGGCGATCTCGCGGAAGAGTTCTGAAACCGCGTTGGCGTGCCACTCGTTGGGCAGCACCCGCTTGAGGATCGCGAGATACGCGGCGGGGTCGGCCGGGACGTAGCGGATCGTCGTCCCCAACACCTCGCTGAACCGCTCGGCGACCTGGTGAAAACTGAGCAGCTCCGGCCCCGTGATCTCGTAGCCCTTGCCTTCGTGGCCGGTGCCAGCGAGCGCCTCGGCAGTGACGGCACCGATGTCGCGGGCGTCGGCCATGGCGGTCCTGCCATCCCCCATCGGCAGCGAGAACGACTTGCTCTCCTTGATCGATTTCGCGCTGCCGAGCAGGTTCTGCATGAAGAAATTGGGCTTGATCATGGTCCACGCCAGGCCGGAGGCGCGGATGTATTCCTCGGCGGCCCAATGCGCCTGCGGAATGGGCGAGCGCGCCGCGGCAACGGCCTCCATCGAGGACATCTTGACGATGTGACGCACACCGGCCTGCCTGGCCAGGTCGACGAGCTGCTTTTCGAGTTCGAGCTGGCGCTGGCTGTTCGGCAGCAGGATCAGCAATCGCTCGACATCGGCCATTGCGCGCGTGACGCTGGCCGGATCGGTGACATCGCCGGACGCGAGTTCGATGCCGGCGGCCTTCAGCGCCGTCGCTTTCTCGGCGTTGCGTACCAGCGCCCGCACCTTCGCGCCCTTCGCCGCGAGCGCCCTGGCGGTCTCGCTGCCGGTCTTGCCGGTCGCGCCTGTCAGCAGAATCATGATGCAGTCTCCCCGGTTGTTCTCGAGATATCGTGGCCGCCAGCCACGCGCTTCACGCTGCGCAGGCCGCGGCGATCGTTTCCTGGATGGCTTCCGCCGCCTTGCGCGGATCGGCCGCATCACGGATCGGCCGCCCGACCACGATGTGGTCCGCGCCGTCGCGAAAGGCCTGTTCCACGGTAACGACGCGCTTCTGGTCGTCCGTTGGCCGGTTCTCGACCGGGCGTATGCCGGGAGTCACCACCAACAGGCGCCGGTCCACCGCCCGGCGCAGCGCCGGCAACTCGAGCCCGGACGCAACCACGCCATCGCAGCCCGCCTCGAGCGCGCGGCGGGCGCGGGACAGCACGAGTTTCTCGACGTCGCAGGCGAAGCCGAGGTCGTCGAGATCGCCGCGGTCGAGGCTGGTAAGCACCGTAACCGCGAGAATCTTCAATTCGCCCTTCGCGGCCGCAGCCGCCTCCATGATGGCCTGGTTGCCGTGTACCGTCGCAAACGTCGCGCCGCGCCGGGCGAGCCCGCGTACTGCCGCTCCGACCGTGGCCGGCACATCGAAAAATTTCAGGTCGGCGAACACCTTGTTGCCGCGCGCGACCAGCCAGTCGAGCAACTCGAAATAGCCACCGGAGGTCATGAGCTCCAGGCCGAGCTTGTAGAAGCGCACCGCGTCGCCGAGGCGCCCGGCGAGTTGCCGCGCCTGCGCCGGGTCGGGCACGTCCATCGCGAATATCAGGCGATCGCGGACATCGATCGTGGTGTGGCTGGTCACTCGGGTGCAATCCGGCTCGACGCTGATCGGGACAGCGGGGCTGCCGATGCTAGCCGGACACCGGGGGCGAGTCACCTGTTGACACTCACCACTCCAGGTGCGGATCCACCAGGCGCCGGTAGGCGGACACCGCGTAGCGGTCGGTCATGCCGGAAACGTAGTCGGCAACGGCACGGGCACGGCCCGCCTGCCCGTCGCGGCGCTGCCAGGCGATCGCGCGCGTGGCGTGTTCCTTCGGCATGGCTTTCGGGTCATCGAGATAACGCTCGAACAACCCCGCGAGAATGGACCTGGCGCGGCGGTTCATCGCCACCACCCGTTCGTGCCGGTACAGGCCCTGGCGCAGAAAGGCCTTCAGCTCCTCGTGCTCCCGTCGGACTTCCCCGCTCAGCGCAATCAGCGGCTGGCGCCGTGCGCGCACTGCCTCGAGCGACGCGGGGGCTGCGCCCGCGATGTTGCGACGACTGGTCTCGATGAGATCCGTGACGACATGATCGATCATCCGCCGCACGGTCTCGTGGATCAGGATGCGGCGGCCGCCACGCCGGTGCGCGGCCCGAAGCCGCGAGAAATGGCGCCGGAAGAGCGCGACCTCCTCCAGGTCCGCGATGCGCAGCAGGCCCGCCCGCAGCCCGTCGTCCATGTCGTGATTGCTGTAGGCGATCTCGTCGGCGACATTGGCAAGTTGCGCCTCGAGGCTCGGCTGGCGCCGCTCGATGAAGCGACGCCCCAGCTCGCCGAGCCGCTCTGCATTCGCCTGCGAGCAGTGCTTGAGAATGCCCTCGCGGGTTTCGAAGGTCAGGTTCAGGCCGGGGAACGCCAGGTAGCGCTGTTCGATCTCGTCGACGACGCGCAGAGACTGCAGGTTGTGCTCGAAGCCGCCCCAGGGCCGCATGCAGCGGTTGAGTGCTTCCTGCCCGGAGTGGCCGAAAGGCGTGTGGCCGAGATCGTGCGCCAGGCAGATCGCCTCGGTCAGATGCGGCTCCAGGCCGAGGCCGGCAGCCACGGTGCGCGCGATCTGCGCAACTTCCAGCGAATGCGTCAGGCGCGTGCGGTACAGGTCGCCCTCGTGATTGACGAACACCTGCGTCTTGTACACGAGCCGGCGAAACGCGGCGCAGTGCACGATGCGGTCGCGATCGCGCTGGAACATCCCGCGGTAGGGATGCGGCGACTCGGGGTAACGACGCCCGCGACTGGTCGCTTCGCTGGCCGCGTAGGGGTGCGCAGGGACCATCACCCTGTTCCCGATGATGGCAGGAGCAGGCCCAGGCAGCTTTTTTGCGGAGGGAAAGGCGTCTTTCCCCTTACGACGCGACTTCGCCACGCACGAAGCCCTGCAATTCCTGGATCGGGAACTCGGCCGTCACGCGCGCATTGCCGATCACCGGCAGCAGTACCAGCCGGATCTGGCCGGCGAGCACCTTCTTGTCCATCGCCATCGCGGCGAGGAACTCCTCCGGATGCCCCCTGGGCGGCTGCACGGGGAGTTTCAACTGCTGCAGCAGGCCGGTGACGCGTCCGACGTCTGGCGCCGGCAGCAATCCGAGGCGATGCGAGAAGCGCGCCGCCATTGCCATGCCGGCCGCCACCGCCTCGCCGTGCAGCCACTCGCCGTAGCCGGCGCAGACCTCGATTGCGTGGCCGAAGGTATGGCCGAGGTTGAGCAGCGCCCGGCGGCCGCGCTCACGCTCGTCGCCCGCCACGATCTCGGCCTTCAGCTCGCAGGAGCGGCGGATCACCTGGTGCAGGGCGCCTGCCTCGCGGGCGAGCAGCGCACCGGCATGTTCCTCGAGCCATGCGAAGAACCGCCCATCCGCGATCAGCGCGCATTTCGCCACCTCGGCCAGCCCGGCCGAGAGCTCCCGGTCCGGCAGCGTGTGCAGGGTGTCGGAATCGGAGAGCACGCACAGCGGCTGGTGGAACGCGCCGACCAGGTTCTTGCCGCCCGGGTGATTGACACCGGTCTTGCCACCGACCGAGGAGTCCACCTGGGCCAGCAGCGTCGTGGGCACCTGGATGAAGTCGATGCCCCGCTGGTAGATCGCAGCCGCGAATCCCGCGATGTCGCCGACGACCCCGCCGCCCAGCGCGAGCACGACGCCATCGCGCGCGATGCGATGACCAACCAGCGCATCGAGCACGGTTTCGGTGGTGACGAGATTCTTGTGGGCCTCGCCATCGGGAAGAGTCACCGAGCTGACCCGCCCCCTGGTGAGCATGCCGCGCAACCGCCCCTCGTAGAGCGGGCCAACCGTCGTGTTGGTAACGATCAGTGCATCTCGCCCGCGCAGGTGCGCGTCGAGAAGCCCCGTACGGCCGAGCAACCCGCTGCCGATATAGATCGGGTAGCCGCGCTCACCGAGATCGACGGTGATGGTCATCATGTCGGGGACAGTGTACTCATTTCCGGCCACCAGCCACGGCGCCATGGGTACCGGCATGTCACGCGCGTCGGCTGCGCGACTCCTGGAGGCGGATCAACCTGCGGGACCGGAACCCGGTGCCCCCATGCGGCGGCGGATCTCCCGCGTAACGGCGCTGATGCGCCGGCCGTCGGTCTCCACCGTCAGGTCGGCGATCTCCCGGTACTGCGGCTCGCGCACGGCCATCAGCGCTTCGAGGATCTCCCGCGGGTCGCCACCCTTGAGCATTGGCCGCTCGGCGCCGCCGCGCGTGCGCCGTAGCTGCTGATCCACGGAGGCATGCAGGTAGATGACCCGCCCGCGCGAGGCCAGGTGCCTGCGGTTGACGGCGTCCTGGACCGCGCCGCCGCCGGTGGCAAGCACGATTCCGGGACGCTGCGTGAGCTCCTCGACCCCCTGCCGTTCGCGCGCGCGGAAACCCGCTTCGCCCTCGCGCTCGAAGATGTAGGGAATATCCACTCCGGTCCGCGCCTCGATCACCTCGTCGCAGTCGAGGAACTCCAGGCCGAGCTCCTCGGCGAGCTTGCGCCCGACCGCCGACTTGCCGGCGCCCATCGGCCCGACGAGGAAAATGCTGGTGGTGGCTTCCATGCGCCGGATTGTAGCGGCTGGCCGCGATCGAGCGCTCAGGTCGCGGATCTGCCGAACGCTTTGTGGATGCCGCTTGGGGGGTCTGCTGGCGGAGCTGCCTGTGTACTTATTCGGCAGGTGCGAATGATGTGGTGGCCCGCTGCCCGCCGAGCGCCGCTCCTCGCACGTCCCTGTGCTCGTCGCTACGGGTTACGCCGGCTGCTGCCCTCCCGGCAGCCGGCTCCACACGTGCTCTCGCCGGACACCGGGCCACTCGAGCCCTGTAGGAGGGACTTTAGTCCCGACCACCGCGAGGTCAGGAAATACAGTCGGCACTGAAGTGCCTGCTACAGGGTGCTGCCGCCCGCAGCGATGAACGAAGCCGTGTAGGAGGGACTGATGAAGGCTTCGGGTCCGGACGGCCTGTAACGGGCGTGTGAGGCCGGCGTAGCAGGAGCGCAGCCGCAGCCGAACCCGAGCGAGCGCAGCAC
>JAJTYX010000057.1:0-4032 GCA_021462865.1 Gammaproteobacteria bacterium
CCTCTCACTAGTGAGGGGCGGCAGCGCATCAAGCGGTGAGCGCACTCCGGCACCGCCAACTTTCAGCACATGCGTGTAAATCATCGTAAGCGTCCGGCGATCCCATCTTGAAGAACGATCAGTCGGCAGCCAGTGCGTGGATGATCGGGCAGTTGCCTTTGGTCGCCCCGGCATCGCATTGGCGCAGCAACGCCGTCAGCGCCTTGCGCATCGCCTTCAGGTCTGCGAGCTTGTCTTCGATGATCTGCAGCTTGTGCGCAGCCAGGTCGCGCGTGTCGGCACACGCGCAGGCCTCGTCGAGCTCGAGCAAGCTGCCCACTTCTTCCAAGGTGAAGCCGAGCGCCTGGGCGCGCTTGATGAAGCGCACACGTTTGATGGCGTTCGAGTCATAGCGGCGATGCCCGCCGCTCGGCTTGGCGGGTTCGGCCATCAAGCCGCGGCGCTGGTAGTAGCGGATCGTCTCGACGTTCACACCGGCCACGTCGGCCAGCCGCCCTATCGTCAGCTCGCTTGTCATCTGAACCTCTTGACTCCGTACCATGGTACGGACTCTAGACTGTCTGCCATCGAAGTAGTTCATCCGGGCATGGCAACGTTCAGAGTCAAGGGTTCACTGGTTGCCGGCGCGCTGGCGGCTATCGGCGCGTCCGTGTGCTGCGTCGGGCCGTTGGTGCTACTGGCGCTGGGCATCGGGGGCGCGTGGATCGCCAACCTGACGGCGCTGGAGCCGCTTCGGCCCTGGTTCATCGCCGCGACGCTGTTGTTCCTCGGCCTGGCGTTCCGGCGCCTGTACTTGCAGCCGCAGGTCTGCGAACCGGGAGCCGAGTGCGCCGAGCCGATCGTGCTCAAGCGCCAGCGGCTGATCTTCTGGGTGGTCGCGTTGGCGCTGCTCGCGTTGTTGTCGGTGCCTTGGTTGGCACCGCTCATGCTCTGAAGGGACTGTCCATGCGCAACTTGCTTGCCGCCGTGTTCGTCACGCTGATGCCCTTGGCCGCGCTCGCCGCACCGCCGCAGACGGCCGTGCTCGACGTTCAGAACATGACCTGCGGGCTGTGCCCGGTCACGGTGAAGAAGTCACTGGAGAAGGTGGCCGGTGTGAGCCAGGCCCAGATCGACTTCGCGAAGAAGACCGCCACTGTGACGTTCGACGCCGACAAGACCACCGCAGCCGCACTGGTCAAGGCCACGACGGACGCGGGCTTTCCATCCGCGGTACGCAAGTGAACACCGTCGCCCCTGAACTGGAGTCGGTACTGACCTGCCCCGAGTGCGGCCACGCCAAGCGCGAGGTCATGCCCACCGATGCCTGCCAGTTCTTCTACGAGTGCGAGCACTGCAAGACGGTGCTGCGACCCAAGACCGGTGACTGCTGCGTGTATTGCTCGTACGGCTCGGTCAAGTGCCCGCCGGTGCAGATGCAGCGGGGCTGCTCAAGCTGCGGCGGCTGACGGCCGCCAACGGTGCGGCAGCAACTCGGCGACGCGGCTGGCCGGCTGAGTGGGCAGGCGTTCCAGCACATCGCGCAGGTAGGCGTAGGGGTCGTGCCCGTTCAGCCGCGCCGAATGCACCAGGCTCATCACCGCTGCGGCGCGCTTGCCCGCACGCAGGCTGCCGGCGAACAGCCAGTTGTTGCGCCCGATGGCGATCGGCCGGATCTGGTTTTCGACCCAGTTGTTGGAGATCGGCACGTCGCCGTCCTGCACGAAGCGCGTGAGTTGCGCCCAGCGCTTCAGGCTGTAGTCGATGGCCTTCATCGTGGCCGAGCCGGTGGGCACCAACTGCCGCTGCGCCAGCAGCCAGCGATGGAAGACGGCCAATACCCTTCGTGACTTGCGCTGCCGAATGCGTTGTCGCTCATCGCTGGGCAGGCCCTCGATCTCGCGCTCGATCCTGAACAGGCACTGGTGGTAGCGCAGCGCCTTGCGGCCGACCTCACTGCCGTGGTTGGCCCACAGGTCGTTGAACTTCCTGCGCGCGTGCGCCATGCACTGCGCCGAGGTCACGCCCTGGGTCGTCGTGGCGGTGTAGCCGCTGAAGCCATCGGTCACCAGCGTGCCCTGCCAGGCGTTGGGGGTACCGAGTTGCAGGAACTCGCGCACGTTCTGGCCGCTGCGGGTCTCGCAGAACTCGAATACCACCGCCTTCGTCGCGTTCAGGCTCGTGGTGCAGTACGTCCAGATGTAGGCCTTGTGCGTCCTACCATCGCGCAGGTGCGCTGGCTTGAGCATGGACACCGGCGTCTCGTCGGCGAGCAGCACCGCGTGGCGACGCAGTTCATCGGCCAGCGCCTGAACCAAGGGCTGCAGCTGCGCGCCGCACTGGCCCACCCACTGTGCCAGCGTCGAGCGGGCGATCAGATGGCCGGCACGCTCGAAGATCGCTTCCTGCCGGTACAGCGGGAGGTGATCCAGGAACTTCGCCACCAGCAGGTGAGCCAGCAGGCCGGCCGTCGGAATGCCCTTGTCGATGACGTGCGCCGGTACCGGCGCTTGAACGATCCGACCTTCTCCTCGTTGACTGCAGCAGCGGCACGCCCACTTGCCGCGCACATGGCGCTCAACGCTGAACACGCCGGGCTGGTAGTCCAGCCGCTCGGCCACGTCCTCCCCGAAGCGCTGCATCGGTTGCCCGCAACCTGGGGTGTGGCAGGTGGTGTCCGCCGGCTCGTGCGGTACGTCGTGGCGCGGCAGGTGCTGCGGCAGCGCGGTGCGCTTAGGCGTCTTCTTGTCCTTGCCCTTTTCAGCAGCAGGACGCTCGCGCTCGATCTCCTGCTCGAGCTCGGCCAGGTCGGTGTCCAGCGTCTCTTCCAGCAGGCTCTTTTGCTCGGGTGCCAGGGTGCTGGCGAAGCGCTCGCTGCTGGCGGCGAACTTCATGCGCTTGAGCACCGCCATCTCGTGCGTGAGCTTGTCGATCAGCGCCTGCTTGAAGGCAATCTCGGCGTCGCGCTGCTGGACCTGTGCCAGCAGCGACTGCACGACCTGCCGCATCTGCGGCTCCAGGGCGTCCAGTTGCTGTGCACTGATCATGGACAGCCATGGTGCCGTGCCGGCGTGCCACGCGCATCGGCACATCCGGCAATTGCCGCCGAACTGCTCAGCAGCCTCAGATCAAGCGGATGATTCCTGCGTCACCCAGCCGCTGCCAGGGCAGCCCCAGCACCAGGGCCTCGAGCTGCGGGCGCGTCAGCTGCAGCGTACTGGTGGCGTCTGCAGGCCAGACGAACTTGCCGGCGTTCAGCCGCCGGGCAGCCAGCCACACGCCGATACCGTCGTGCACCAGCACCTTCATGCGGTTGGCACGACGGTTGGCGAAGAGGTAGGCGTGGTTCGGATGGGCCGCGCCGAAGACACCGACAACACGGGCCAGCGCCGCCTCGGTACCCAGGCGCATGTCCAGGGGCTGTACGGCCAGCCACACCGCATCAACCTTGATCATGACAGCGCTTCAAGCCAGCACTTCGCGCAGCCAGGCGGCGCTGCGCTCGTCCATGGGCAGGCTGGCGCTCACGCTGCTCGCACCTCGACGGATCTCGACGGTGACCAAGGCCGGCGCCAGTGCCGTCTCGCGCGGCTTGGCCACTGTGGCTGAGCGATCGCTGACGTCGGTCACCGCCACGGGCACAAACGCCGGTGGGTTCACGAGGGCCCGTGCGCGCGAGCCCGCAGCCGCAGCATCGGCCAGCTCGGCCTCGCGCACCCAGCGCCGCAGCATGTTCGCGTTCAGGCCGTTGGCCAGGGCCACCGCGGCCACCGAGCCATGGCCCTTACGCGCCAGCTCGATGACTCGCGATTTGAACTCGTCGGAGTGGCGGCGCCAGCTCCGCTTGGGCGGTCGGGCTACGCCTGTATCGGATTGGGAAGTGTCCATGTGTCCACGCAGTTGTTCGTGGACACAAGCATCCAGGGCCGCCTATGGCAATTCAATGTGACTTGGCCGGACGCATACAAATCATCGTCGTAGAGACGTCGGAATGGCCGAGCAGATCCTGCACGGTTCGAATGTCGTAACCGCTGCGGAGCAAGGCCGTCGCGA
>JAJTYX010000058.1:0-8057 GCA_021462865.1 Gammaproteobacteria bacterium
GATGAATTATGAATTATGAAGGATGAAGGCTTGCGTTGGGTGATATCGAAATGATGAGGGATGAAAGATGAAAGAAGGGCGGGGAGACCAACAACCCCCCCCTCCCCCCCCCCCCCCCCCCCCCCCCCCCCCCCCGAAGGATGAAGGCCCCAAGTGAGTCATTGTTGACTCACTTGCGGCCCCGAAGTCTGGCGGGCCGGGCCGTCGACCGGTCGCTGGGCTTCCGAGGGCGGCGTCCAGTCGGTGCTGATGAGCACCACCACGCCCACGACGACGGCGACCGCGGCGACGACGAGGCCCGCGACGAGCCGGAAGGTGTCGATGTCCACGTCCACGATCGGTCACCGCCCCCCGCCGTCGAGATGGTCCGGCGGCGCTTCGTCGAGGCGGCGGTTGAGCGAGAGCATCCGTCCCACCACCGGAAGGGCGAGCAGGTTGACGCCGTGCAGCACGCCGATCATCAACAAGATGCCCCCGACCCGCGCCGTGGCCTGCTTGAGCTGCTCGGCCGCCACCAACCCGTCCCACTCGGCGTCGGGCTCGAAGCGGGCGGTGAACAGGATGAAGGCGACGAAGATCAGGTAGTAGGCGACGTCGGTCAGGGCCAGGAAGCTCTTGCCGGTGCGGGGGTTGGCTCGGAACACGTCGGCGGCGTAGCTGCGCCCGAACCGCTTGATCAGCGGTCCCAGCCAGAACGCCAAGACGATCAGCACCACGTTGGTGATCAGCTCGAGGATCCACCAGTTCATTGCCAGTCCTCCTGGTTGTCGGGTCGGCGCCCCGGTGACGGGACGGCCGACGGTGGCGATCACGACCGCCGCCACGGCAACCACGGCGCACGCGGTGATGGCGGCGATCGCCCGGTGCTGGGCCCGCAGGCGGCGGTCGTCGGCGATGCTCAGCTCGACCCGGGCGTAAAGGTCGGGGCTCTCGACCACCCCCGTCGCGCCGCCGAGGGCCGACCGCAGGCGCTGCTCGATCGCGGTCATCGCGGGTGCTCCTCGGGGCCGAAGCGGCCGGCCAGGTCGGTCTCGAGCGCGGCCAGGCCGCGCTGCAGGTGGGTCTTGACCGAGTTGCGGGAGATGCCGAGGGCGGCCGCGATGGCGTCCGGCGATAGCTCGTCGTAGTGGCGCAGGACCAGACAGGCGCGCTGGCGGGCGGGCAGCCGACGCAGCGCGTCGAGCACGGCCCGCTGGTCCTCGCGCAGCACCAGCTCGTCGTCGGCCCCGGCGTCGACGTCGCGCAGCGGCAGGCGGTGACGCAACGAGACCAGACCGCGGCGGTTCTCGTCCCGGGCCAGGTTGAGCACGATGGAGCGCAGGTAGGCGGGGACCCGGTCGGCCCGCTCGATGCGGTGGGCGCTGCGGGCGAGACGGATGAAGGCCTCCTGTACGAGGTCCTCGGCCGCGTTGCGGTCGTCCACGAACAGGCGGGCCAGGCGTACCAGCGAGCGTCCCTCGCTGCGGAACAGCGACGCCACTAGCTCCGCCGGATCGACCGCCTCGGTACCGGCGTCGACCACCCGTACCCGACGACCCCCGGCGGCGAGGCCGGCGGCCGCGTCGACCATGGCCAGCGCGCCGACTCGGGAGCACCAGGCGTCGAGCGCGCCGGCCAGGGCCGCCGCCACGTCCGTGCCCACGACGCGCCCGACCCCCACGATCACGGTGATGGCCCGATCATCGCGGGCGATCAACCCCCTCGCCATCGAGTTGCGGACGCACGCCGACCACGACCGGACAGACGAGCGAGCGGGCGGCGCGGGTGACAGCACCAGAAGATTCCTTCGCCCGTGTCACCCGGCCGGCCGGCCCCGGCGTCTGTCAGGCCATGAGTAACACCACCCACACCCATCACCCGTCCCCCTCGCGACACCGGCGCCGCCGGGGCGGGACCGCCGCGGCGGCCACCGCCACCACGACCGTCCTCGCCGCGGCCGTGGCCGTCGCCGTCACCGCAACGGCCGGCGCGACGGATCGGCCGGCCTCGGGCGCCGGTGCCCCCTGGACGGCGGCGGCCGTCCTCCACGACACAGCCGGGACCGAGGTCGGCACGGTCACCTTCGCCGGCGACTCGGCGGCCACCACGGTGACCGTCGAGCTGCACGACCTGACCGACGGCGCCGGGGCGTTCCACGGCCTCCACGTCCACGGCAACGACGACGGCGGGACGTGCGACCCGGCGGCCGACCCGGTGTTCTCCGACGTCGGCGGGCACTGGAACCCGGCGGGCGCCACCCACGGCCACCACGCCGGAGACCTGCCCGTGGTGTACGTCGGCGCCGACGGGTCCGGCTCGGCCCAGGCGACGATCGGGCCCTTCGAGTCGGGCGACCTCGAGGGCCGCGCCGTGATCCTCCACGCCGGGCCCGACAACCTGGCCAACATCCCCGACCGCTACGAAACGGTGGGCACCGCCCCGACCCCCGGCCCCGACGAGGCCACGCTGGCCACCGGCGACGCCGGCCCTCGCCAAGCCTGCGGCATCATCAATGGCGTCTGACGACTCGAAGGCCAAAAGTGAGTCAGAAATGACTCACTTTTGGTCTTCGCGTGGGGCGAGGTGGCCGGCGGGTCGACTGCTCGCCGCCGCTGTGGTCGCCGGCGTGGCTTGGGGGGTCGCGGCGCGAGCGTGGATGCGCCTCGTGACGGCCGAGGCCGAGTTCACCTGGTCGGGTTCGATCTTCGTGGTCATCGCCTACGCGGTCTGCCTGGTGGCCCAGGCCGTCGCCTACGTCGCGGGCCGACGCCAAACGAGATGGCGACGGCCGCTGGCCGGGGTGATCTCGTGGATCGGCGTGCTGTTCGTCGCGCCCGGTCCGGGCATGGCCACCCTGCCCGGGCTGGTCGCGGCGCCGATCGCCGCCGGGCCAACCCGGCGACCGGCCACCCGCGTCGTCGCCGCGGTGGTCCTCGCCGCGGACCTGGTGCTGCTGCTGGTACTGACGAGTGACGGCCTGGCGTGGCCCCGCCTCGCCGCCGGCTGGGTGGCGATGATCGCCCTGTACGTCCCGCTCGTCGCCGCCCGCGTGGTGGTGCGCCGCCGGAGCTGGACCGGCGCGCCGTTGGGGTGGCGACGGGGGGCGGTCCTGCCGGTCGCCGGCGCCGCCGGCGTCGCCCTGCTGATCGTGGCGATGACGGGTACCTGACCGGCGGGGCAAACCGCCGGGCCCGTGCGAGAATGGGCCGATGCTGCTGACCGAGATCGACCACGTCGCCATCGCGGTGCGTGACCTCGAGGCCGCCATCGACTACTACCAGCAGGCGTTCGGGGCGACGGTCGACCACCGCGAGGTCGTCGAGTCCGACGGGGTCGAAGAGGCGCTGCTCAAGGTGGCCGAGAGCTACATCCAGCTGCTCACGCCCACCCGCGACGACTCGCCGGTGGCCAAGGCGATCGACAAGCGGGGCGAGGGTCTCCACCACGTCGGCTACCGGGTCGGCGACTGCGCGGCGGCGCTGGAGGCGATGCGGGCCGCGGGGGCCATCCCGATCGACGCCGCGCCCCGTCCGGGCAGCCGGGGCACGACCGTCGCGTTCATTCACCCCAAGGGCAGCTTCGGGACGCTGATCGAGCTCGTCCAGGTGTGAGGGCGAGACCGGTCCGGTGAGCAGCCTGCCGGCGGCCGTCCTGTGGGACCTGGACGGCACGCTGATCGACACCGAGCCCTACTGGATCGCGTGCGAGCACGAGCTGGTCGCCCAGTTCGGCGGGCGCTGGACCGAGGCTGACGCCCACTCGATCGTCGGGTTCGACCTGCTCGACTCGGCCCGCGTCATCCGCGACCGGGGCGGCGTGAACCTCCCCCCGGCCGAGATCGTCGAACGGCTGTGCACCGGGGTGGTCGAGCGGATCCGCCGGGCCATGCCGTGGCGGCCCGGCGCCCGCGAGCTGCTGGTCGCCCTGGGCCGGGCCGGGGTGCCGTGCGCCCTCGTGACCATGTCGTGGCGCTCGATCACCGACGAGGTGCTGGCCCAGCTCCCGGCCGGCACGTTCCGCGCCGTGATCACCGGCGACGCCGTGATGAACGGCAAGCCGCCCCCCGAGCCGTACCGGCGGGCCGCCGAGGAGCTGGGGGTCGACCCGCTGTCGTGCGTGGCCATCGAGGACTCCCCCACCGGGGTGGCGTCGGCCGAGGCGGCCGGGTGCGTGGTGGTGGCCGTGCCCAACCTCGTGCCGATCGCACCGGCCCGCCACCGAGTCTTGCTGCCGTCGCTCGTGGGGGTGACGCCCGAGCAGCTCGGCGACATCGTCGAGACCACCCCGCCGCCGGTCGCTCCGGCCGACTTCCGTCCGGCCCGGCCGGGACGGCCGCAGCCCGTCTACGACGGCGGCGACGACCTGCCCCCGGCCCGGCCCCGGCTCCCGCCGGGCGTCGACCAGCGGGCCTGGGCCGGCGGGGCCGGGGGCCGCCGCCCCGTCCTCCTCGCCGCCGCCGTGGTCCTCGTCCTGGGACTGGCCGCCGTGTGGTGGTTCGCCCTGCGCGGCGACGAGGAGCCGTTCCGGCCGGGCGCCTTCCGCGTGCACACGTGGGTGCCCCCGTGGGAGCTCGACGAGCACGTGGACGAGTTCGCGGCGAACGCCACGCTGTTCCACCAGGTGTCGCCGTTCTGGTACCAGGTCTCCGGCATCACCTCGATCGGTCTGTACGACGACACCCCCGAGGAGGCGGCCGCGGCCGTCCTGCGAGACGCGCGGTCGCGTGGGGTGCCCCTCGTCGCCTCGCTGTACGACCGGACGGCGCCCGGCGCGATGGCCGCCATCCTCGCCGACCCGGCGTCGCGGGCGACCCACATCGACGCGATCATGTCGTTCGTCACGACCAACGACTTCCAGGGCGTCGACATCAACTACGAGCGCTTCGCCTTCGACGACGGCAAGGCGACGTGGACGGCCACCCGACCCAACTGGGTGACCTTCATCGAGGAGCTGGGCGCCCGGCTGCACGCCGAGGGACGCCTCCTGACCGTCAGCGTGCCCCCCGTGTACGACGACGGCCAGACCGACGACAGCGGCTACTGGGTGTACGACTACGGCGGCATCGTCGACCACGTCGACGCCATCCGGATGATGGCCTACGACTTCTCGGTCGCCGCGCCGGGCCCGATCGCCCCGCTCGACTGGATCAGCGACAAGGTGATCCCCGGCGGGGCCGAGGCCGCCGGCGGGCCCGACAAGCTGGTCCTCGGGATCCCGCTGTACGGGCGCAACTGGGTGATCGCCACCACCGGTGATTGCCCCGCCTCGGCCGTCGGTACCCAGTCACCCCGGCTCGACGCCATCGACGACCTGATCGAGCGGCGCGACGGCCGGCCGGTGTACGACCAGACCACCGACGAGTGGACGTTCACGTACCAGCTCGAGGTGACCGACGGCGCCAAGACGTGCACGCAGACTCGCGAGGTGCACTACGGCGACGCGGCCAGCGTGCGCCACCGGATGCAGCTGTCGGTCGACACCGGCCTGCTCGGGGTGGCCCTGTTCGCCTTCGGCTACCAGAACGGCGACGTGTTCGACGCCATCGTCGAGATCGACGCCACGCTGGTGACGACCATCCCCGACGACGCGACCACCGTGGCACCGACGGTGGCGCCGACCACCGCGGCGCCGACGGTCGCCGCCCCGACCACCGTCGCCCCGACCGCGGCCGCGCCAACCACTGTCGCCCCGACCACCGTCGCGGCCACCACCACGACGGCGCCGTGACCACGTCCACCTCCTTCTGGACACCGTCTGTGCCAGTTCCAGCAGGATCGGTGCCCAGAACGGCCGGTGGCGGGATCGGTGCCCGGAACGACGGGGGGCGGCGGAGTCGACGACCGAGGGTGGCCCGACCGTGAGGGTGCACCTCGTCGACGGGACCTACGAGCTGTTCCGCCAGCACTTCGGGCGCCCGGGGCACCAGGATCCGGGACGCGGGGGCGAGCGGCCCTACGCGGCCACGGTGGGGGTGCTGGCGTCGACCCTCGGGCTGATCGCCGACGGGGCGACCCACGTGGCCGTCGCGAGCGACCACGTGATCGAGAGCTTCCGCAACGACCTGTGGCCGACGTACAAGACGAGCGAGGGCATGCCCCCGGAGCTGCTGGCCCAGATCCCGGTGGTGGAGCGGGCCCTGACGGCGCTCGGGGTCACGGTGTGGGCGATGGCCGAACACGAGGCCGACGACGCCCTCGGCGTGGCCGCCGCGGTGGCGGCGGCCGACGAGCGGGTCGAGCAGGTGCTCATCGTGACGGCCGACAAGGACCTCGGCCAGTGCGTGCGCGGCGAGCGGGTCGTGCAGTTCGACCGGCGCCGGCGCGAGCTGATCGACGAGGCGGCGGTGATCGCCAAGTTCGGCGTCGCCCCGGCATCGATCCCGGACTACCTCGGCCTCGTCGGGGACTCCGCCGACGGCTTCCCCGGCCTGCCCGGCTGGGGCGCCAAGAGCACGGCCGCCGTCCTCGCCCGCTACGGCCACCTCGAGGCGATCCCGTCCCACGCCGGGCCGTGGGACGTCCCCGGCCTGCGGGGGGCCGACAAGCTGGCCACGACGCTGCGCGAGAACTTCGACCTGGCGGTCCTGTTCCGCCGCATCGCTACGGTGGTGACGGATCCAGACGTGATCGACGTGGGTACCGTCGACTCGTGGCGGTGGGAGGGGCCGACGGCCGACCTGCCCGCCGTCGCCGAGTGGCTGGAGGCACCGGAGCTGGTCGGCCGAGCCGTGGCCCTGGCCGACCGCATCCGTGGGCACTGAGGTGACGGCCAGGCGATCTGCGGCACACGGGTCGTACCGCTGAAGGCTGCTACCTCCCGGTCCTGACCTGGTTCACGGGTACCCGTTGCACAGGACCCAGCCGTCACCTCACTGCCCACGAGGCCGCTCGCGCGAGGGGTCCCCGGGGTGGGGCCACCCTAGCCGCCCGCTACCCTGCGTCCACCCGGGAGGGGTGCGAGAGCGGCCGAATCGGCACGCTTGGAAAGCGTGTGTGGGGCAACCCACCGTGGGTTCGAATCCCACTCCCTCCGCTCGCTCGCTCATCCAGCGTTCTCCGCCACGCAGGCCGGTGCGCCGCTCCCTGGGAGACAGCGCGTGGTATGGTGGTTGGTATGGCGTCGAAGAAGGTCACCGTCACGCTCGACGAGTTCCACGTCGAGGAGATTCGACGGCTTGTGGCTAGCGGTCGAGCACCAAGCGTGTCCGGCTTCGTCCAGCACGCCGTCTCGGTGGCCCTCGACGACATGGCCGGATGGGCAGACATGCTGGCGCTGGCGCTCACCGAGACCGGCGGACCGATGTCGGCGGACGAGCGTTCATGGGCCGACGAGTTACTGGGCACACCTGGGCCCACACGGCCCGCCGCGTGATGAACGGAGTCACATTCGACGCGGGCGGCCTGATCGCCCTCGATCGAAACGACCGACGAACGATCGTGCTGTTGGCTCGGGCACTAGAGACGGGCGGGGTGGTCACCGTTCCGGCAACCGCCCTGGCCCAGGCCGTTCGCCAGCCCGACCGCCAAGCTCGGCTCTCTCGGTTGATTCGCCAACCGACCACGATGGTCGTACCGCTCGACCGAGTCGACGCCGTTCACGTCGGGCGACTCCTGGCGACAAGCGGAACTGCCGACGTCGTCGACGCCCACGTCGTCGTGTGCGCCCGACGTGCCGCGCAATCGATCGTCACCGCCGATCCGAGTGATCTTGCACGCCTCGACCCGACGGCCGCGCTAATCGTCGTGTGACCTCCCCGACGCCGAACCCGACAGGCGATTGAACTGCGCTGGCGGGTTCGAAAGACATCGCAAGGCCTCTGCCCATGCCGGGGGCCACGCCCCCGCGCTCGTGGTCGGCGATCAGCGCCACCACCAAGGCGGCGGAGGTGTCGATCAGCGCGATCCCTGCTCGGCGGCGATCGACGCCAACACCTCGTCGTTGGTGACGACGTGACCGACGCGGAGCACCGGCAGGCCGTCGTCGACCGTCGGGACCGAGCCGCGGGCTACCACCGGCGTGATCACCAGACCGTCCTGGGTCCTCGTGAGCACGACCTCACCGGGCGTGGTCGTGACATC
>JAJTYX010000059.1:0-91427 GCA_021462865.1 Gammaproteobacteria bacterium
CCCCTATTCCGTGGCGGCCGGTAACGGCCTGATCTGGAACCTGGCGCCTACGGTCGGCTACGCGGGAGAGTCGGACGCGAGATTCTCCGACGCCATCGAGTTCGGAGCGACACTGGCGGTGATACGGCGCCTGCGCCCGGACCTGACCCTGGGACTTGGCCTTGGAGCCTTCAGGCGCATCGAGGACAGCTATGTGTTTCCGGTCGTGATCGTGAACTGGCAGATCAACGATCAGCTGCGCTTGTCGAACCCGAATGAGTCCGGGCCGGCCGGACCCGCGGGACTGGAACTGTCTTATGCGCTGGGTGGTGGCTGGGACACCGGCGTCGGGGCCACCTTCCGCGACGACCGGCACCGACTCGACCGCAACGGCCCGTTTGCCGACGGCGTGGGCGAGCACCGTTATACTGTCGCTTTCGCCCGCATCAGCCGCGACATTTCCAGTACCGTGCGGTTCGGTTTTTATGCGGGTGCCGAAGCCGACCCGAAGCTGCGGGTCGAGGACGAGAACGGCAATCGGCTGTTCAGTGAAGATGGCAGCAGCGCGTTGCTGCTCGGTATGAACCTCGTCGGCCGGTTCTGAGCGGTGGGCCGACGAGCACAAACTGGTGATGCAGGACTTTTCAAGAAGGAGATTTATCCAATGAACCGGTTCAAGGCTTCGTTCGCAGTCGCATTCCTGGGCTCGCTGGCGTTCGCGTCGGTCGCCGTTGCGACGTCCGTGCAGTTCGGCCGCATTACAGCAGTGCGGCAGGTCGATATCGGCAATTCGGGGGCGCAGGCTGCGGGCACGCTGGTGGGCGGCACCCTCGGCGTGATGTCCGGTTCCGGGCAGTCGCGCAGCAATCGCGCATTGCGCGGCATCGGCGGTGCCGCGGTCGGCAGCCGGGTCGGCGCAGCCGCAGGCTCTTCGACCGGCTTCGAGTACACGGGGCTGATCGGAAACAGGACCACGCAGATCGTCACCGACCAGGCGGGCCTGCGCGTTGGCGACTGTGTCTCCATCGAGCGCGGTACGTTCAACAACATCCGCCTGGAAGCCGACGAGCGTTGCGACGGGGCGAGCGCCGGGCCGTCGGATGCGGCGATTACCAGCGCCTTTGCCTGCGATGCAGCCAAGCAGCAGATGCTCAATGCAACGACCGACGCGGAATTCGAGCTGGCGGAACGTCGCATGCGGATGCTTTGCAACTGATCGCTCCTGCAGCAGGGCTGCGCGCTCGAGCGTGGCCCTGCTGCCGGCCCGATGCGGTGTGAACGACGTGACATGACCGGCGAGTGCCTCGCGCGAACGACATGAAGATGGTCCACGCCGCGGTAGCGGCCGCTTTTGCCCTGTTTGCGGCGGGCTGTACCGTGGGCCCGGACTATGTGCGCCCGGAAGTGGACGCGCCGGCGAGCTGGCGCGTCGATTTCGAGAAGGCCGCCGATGTGGCCGATACGAAGTGGTGGGAGCAGTTCGACGACCCGGCGCTCAACGGGCTGATCGAGACGGCTTTGCTCGAAAACCGCGACGTGCGCATCGCGGCTGCGCGGATCGAGCAGTTCCGCGGCGTGCTGGCCACCATCCGGGCCCAGGGCCTGCCCCAGGTCGGTTACGGTGGCGGCGTCAGCCGCACACAGGCGAGCCGCGAAGGCTTCCCGGCGATTCCGGCGCCCGTGGACCGCGAGTTCTCGCTGTACGAGGGCGCGCTGTCCGCGGCCTGGCAGGTCGATCTGTTCGGTCGCGTGCGCCGGCTCAGCGAAGCGGCGCAGGCCCAGGTCTACGCGAGCGAGCAGGGCAAGCGCGGGGTGGTGCTGTCGCTGGTGGCCGGAGTGGCCAGCAGCTACATCACGCTGCGCGCATTCGACCGCCAGCTGGAGATTGCCGAGGCGACGGCGGTCAACTTCCAGGAGTCGCTGCGGATCTTCGAGCTGCGCTTCAAGGCCGGGATCGTTTCGCAGACTGAGGTTACCCAGGTGCGCTCGCAGTACCTGCAGGCGCGCGCGGCGATTCCGGCGATCCAGCAGCAGATTGTCGTGACGGAGAACCTCATCTCGCTGCTGATCGGTGGCAACCCGCAGCCGATTCCGCGCGGCCGGCCGATCGGTGAGTTCATCGCGCCGTCGATTCCGGCCGACCTGCCGTCCAGCCTCCTGCAGCGCCGGCCCGATATCCTGCAGGCGGAGCAGAACCTGATCGCCGCGAACGCCAGCATCGGCGCGGCCCGCGCACTCTACTACCCGGACATCTCGCTGACGGGCCTGCTCGGGTCGGTCAGCACGGAATCCAGCGAGTTCCTGACCGGTTCGGCGACGGCCTGGTCCGTAGGGGCAAAGCTGACCGGTCCGATCTTCACCTCCGGGGGCATTCGCGGCCAGGTCCGGTCGGCCGAAGCCCAGTATCAACAGGCGCTGCTCGCGTATCAGCAGATCATCCTCAACGCATTTCGCGAGACCAACGACGCGCTCGCTGGGACCCGCAATCGCGCCGAGGAAGTCGAGCTGCAAATGCAGCGGGTCGAGGCCTTGCGCGAGTTCCTGCGGCTCTCCCAGCTCAAGTTCGAGAAGGGCGTGGCCGGCTACCTGGAGGTGCTGGTGGCCGAGAACGAGCGTTTCGCGGCGGAACTCGCCACGATCCGTCTGCTCGCCGATCGCTACATCCAGGTGGTCAACGTGTACCAGGCCATGGGTGGTGGTTGGGTGGATCTCGCCGAGTCGATGACCCAGTGATCCGATTGTGGGGTCACGCGTAACGAACGGGTTCCTCGCGGCGGCTTGACGGGTCGAAGCGGGCAGGATATAGAGCTTGACGGGAGCGCTCGCCCATTCGGCGGGCGCCTTTGTATCTCTGGGGGATTCCGATGTTCAGCAAACGTTCGACTCTGGGTCTGGCTGCCTTGCTTGCAGCTCTGGCCGTAACCGGTTGCACCAGCACCCAGCGCGGGGCGACGGAGTGGGACGGGCTGGTCCGCCAGCCGGGCACCCAGTTGCACGCGGTGTTCGTCAAACCGGATGCCGAAATTCCAGCCTATCGGAACATCCTGCTGGCACCGGCAGAGGTGCATTTCTCCCGGAACTGGGAGGCGAATCGTGGTGGACGCGCGGGGATCAATCGCCTGGACGCTGCCGACATGACGGCCATCCAGGACAACCTGGCGTCGATGCTCCACGACATTTTCCGGGAAGAGCTGTCGGCGGGGGGCTATAACCTCGTCACCGAGCCCGGCCCGGACACGCTGATCGTCGTCCCGGCAATCGTAGACCTGTACATTACGGCGCCCGACACCATGACCCCCGGACGCAGCCGTACCTACACCGCGAATTCCGGCCGCATGACACTGGTGCTCGAACTGCGCGATTCGACCACGGGCGAGATCCTGGCGCGCGCCATCGACACACGCTCGGGTCGCAGCGCCGGCACGATGATGATCGCCAATCGGGTGACCAACACCGCCGATGCGCGTCGTGCCATGCGCGTCTGGGCGCAGGCGCTGCGCGGCGGTCTCGACAGCCTCCACAAGAACCCGGGCTGAGCCCCACGCCATGCGCGGTGACAAGCGCGCGGCGGCGCTCTGGCTCGGTGCTGTCGCGCTTTCAGGTGCGGCAGTCGCGGCGGAGCAACCGCTGGTCTGCTTTGGCAACGAGCCGTCCTGGAGCATCGATCTGACCGAGTCGGGCATCGCCCGTTTTGCCACTCCGGATGCAGAGTCACTCGTCTACCGCGGCAAAGCAACGCGCCTCGACTTCCTGCGCGAGCCCCTCTGGCGTGGCACCTCCGGCGCGGGGCGGGATCTCGTGGTCTGGATGCAGGACAAGGCGTGCAGCGATGGCATGTCGGATACCAGCCATCCGGTCACGGCGCGCGCTTCGCTGCCCGATGGACGGTTCCTCGCCGGTTGCTGCCGCCTGGCCACGGCAGCAGCGGCGTCATCCGGCAGTGTCGAAGGCGTCGAGTGGCGACTCCTGTACCTCCCGGGCAACACGGCCGGCGGGCTCGATCAACTGTCGCGCCCGATCACGGTGCGCTTCGAGGAGGGCCGGGCGCGCGGTTTTTCCGGCTGCAACACGTTCACGGGTGGCTATCGGATCGAGGGCGATCGACTGACGCTGACGCAACTGGCCGCCACGATGATGGCCTGCCCGGGGCCGGCCATGCCGATCGAGAATACGTTCCATAAAGCATTTTCCGGCACGATGCGTTACACGCTGGAAGGCGACCGCCTGACGCTCGTCGGCGCATCGGGCGAGACCTTCCAGTTCGAGCGGCAGCCGCCGCCCCGGCTCGCGGGTGTCGACTGGAAAGTCACCAGCTTCAACAACAACCGCCACGCCGTGGTCGGAGTGACCGGTGACACGGCGATCACGCTGTCATTCAGGGATGGCCAGGTTTCCGGCAGCGCCGGCTGCAATACCTTCCGGGCTCCGTACTCGAGCGACGGCAACCGCGTACAGATTGGTCCCGCGGTCACGACACGGCGCGCCTGCGCGGAGCCGTTGATGACCCAGGAGCAGGAGTTTCTGGCAGCGCTGGCCTCGGCCGTCACCTGGAGCATCGACGGCAACGTGCTCGACATGCACCGCGCCGACGACGAACGGGCGATCTGGGCCGTCGCGCAGTGACGCCCTGATCCGGAGACACCCGCCGCAAGCCACCGTATAGGCCGCTGGTGGGCGCAGCACGCCTGCCAGGCTATGCGCCCGCGCTCCGCATGCTGCTACGAGCAACTCCACATGCCGGTTGCAACGTCAACGCCAGCCGCCCTGTTGCGAACCTGTCTCAAAACGGCAGCGCGGATTTGAATCGCGGTCGGTATCGCCGAGCTGGCGATGCTGCTGTTCATACCCGTCATGAGGTGGTTGGTGGACCGGCTGCTGTTCGCCGCCACCGGCAAGCCGATCACGCGCTGACCGGATCGCCCGGTTCGCGCAGGTCCGCGGCGTCCAGCCGGTACCGGTTCAGGATGAGAATGCTGCCGAGGTGCAGCAGCGCAGGCGCCACCACGTAGGCGAGCGTGATCCAGCGCAACACCGTCTCGCTCTGCCCGGGCAGGCTGCCGTCGCTCGATTCGACGAACCCCACCAGCGACAGGAAGCCGAGCAGGAGCGTCGCGCCCAGTGCGTTACCGACCTTGTCCACCGCGGAGTAGACCGCCGAGAGCGCGCCTTCGCGGCTGATGCCCGAGCGCAGGCGATCGTAGGCTACGGTGTCGGTCAGCACCGAGAACGACATCAGGATGAAGCCGCCGTTGAACAGGCCGATTGCGACGGCGATCAACCAGACGATCCAGAACGACCCGGCATCGACCAGGAAGTATCCCTGGATGCTCAGCGCGTACAGCGCCAGGCTCCACTTGTACACGCGCATCTTGCCGAAGCGCGCAGCGGCCCACACCAGTAACGGCATCGAGCCGATCGAGGCGATCGAGATGATGATGATCCAGATCGGGATGACGTCGAATACCCGCATGCCGAGGCCGAGCGCGTAGGCGAAGAAAAAGAACCCGCCGGCGTAGCCGATGCCGGCGCTGATGTACTGCACGATACTTGCGGCGATGAGCACGACGAACGGTTTGTTCGCCCATGCGATCCGCAGCTGTTCGCCGAGCGGCACGCTCGCCGCGCCGCGCGTTTTCGCCGGCGCCTTCGCCGTGCCGGCAAACACCCACAGGGTCGACAGGCCGATGACGCCGCCTATCGCGAGACCCATCCACCGATAGCCCTCGCGGAGCGTGCCGCCGGGCGTCTGTGCCACCCAGCCGACGATTTTCGGGGCCAGCGCACCGCCCATGATGAGGCCGACGGCGAGACAGGCGTTGCGATAGGCGAGCAGCGTGGTGCGCTCGTCCGGATCGGCGGAGATCTCCGAGGCCATCGTGAGATAGGGCACGGAGAACAGGGAGTAGCCGCTGTTGAGCGCGAGGTAGACCACGAGCATGTAGAGGAAGGTGTCGAGCTGGCGGCTCAGCGTCGGCGGGGCGAACAGCAACAGGAACGACAGCGCCGCCATGAGTCCACCGGCCAGGATGAAGGGGCGGCGCCGGCCCCAGCGGGACTGGCTGCGATCCGAGATCACGCCCGCCAGCGGGTCGGCGACGACTGCCCAGGCCTTGGCGATCATGATGACGAGACCGGCGAGCGCAGGCTCCAGCCCGAGTACGGTGGTCATGTAGATCGGCAGGATCAGCACCGGCGTATCGCGCAGGATCTGTCCGCCGATCTGCCCGGCACCGTAGCCCATGCAGATGGATACGGGCAGGCGGTTCGGGTCGCCGCTGCGGCTCACCGGCACGGTCTCTCGCATAGGTACAAATACCTACCGGCCTTATGACCGTCAGGCCTTCGCGCGCCGGGGCGGAAGGCTACATTGATCCTGCCGGCTCCGACGGGGGCAGAGGTCGCGGTTGCCGGCCGAAGAACAACAACATGCAGGAAGGCGCCGCAAGGCCCACCGGGCGCCGTGATCGCTTCGCACGGGTGATGATCCATCATGGCATCGCGTGACTTTCCGCTGGCGCGGTGGTGCCGGGTTGCGCCCGCTACTGGTGGTTGCATGAGTCCAGCATGGTACCCGGCTCGGCAGGCGGCCGTGCGCAGTGGTGCCGGCCGGTGCGGGGTTCCGTCGTGACCGCCGGGCAGGCCGTTCATTCCTCCTCGATGCTGGCTGCCCTGGCGTTCCCGACCTGTCCATGCCTGCTTGCCCACCTGGTACCGCGCAGCGACGAGTCGGGCCCGTTGCGCAGCGCGCTGAACGGGCTGGCCGCGATCGACCCCGCGCAGCTGTCGTGTTTCAAGCGTGCGGCCAGCGCCGGTGGGCAGCTTGGCTGGGGTTACTTCTTCCCCGGCCTGCTGGCGCTCAATCGCCCCGACCGCAACGCCATTCTCGTCGGTGAGGACGGCGGCTCCATGTGCGTGTTCCGCTGGACCCGGCGCGAGTCGCGCGAGCGTCTCGACGTGCTGCTCGCGCCCGTGCCGATGGAGCCAAAGGTGCTCAGTCGCTGTCTCGAGCGCGTGAACGACTTCAACGGCGACCGTTCCGCCCGCGTGCTGCGCATCGATGCCAGAGACGCGGCTGTCGCTGCTTCGGTTGCCGGTCTGCAGTTGCGTGAGCACAAGCGGCAATTTCTCTTTTCGCCGTCCGCATACGCGGATATCAGCGGCCGGAAGTTCCGCACGATCCGACGCAACGTGGCGAAGGTGGTGGAGCTTGCGGGCATCGAGGTGCAGCCGTTGCAGCCCGCGCACCTCGACGACTGCCGCGATCTGCTGGCCCGCTGGGGTGAGCATCATCGCAACGTGCACGGCACACGCGGTGGCGTCGGGGCCAGCCGGCGGGCGCTCGAGCTGGTCACGCGCGTGGGCGCTCCCGACCTCGAGGGCGAGGTGGTGCTGCTGCATGGCCGACTGGTCGCCTACGCGCTCTGGGGCGAGATTCGTCCCGGCGTAGCCGCGTTCTTCGACGCCAAGTGCGAGCGCGAACCGGCCGGCCTGGCGTTCTTTCACCGCTATCACTTCCTGTCGCGACAGCGTCAGTTCGAGGTCATCAACGACGGCTCGGACGCGGACCGTCCGGGGTTGCGGCAACTGAAGAACAGCCTGCGGCCCATCGGGTTCCACGTCGAGCACCGCGCGTATCAGGTCGCCGGCCCATGAACCGATCGGGGCGGCGCAGATCGGGATGAACATACGGAGTACATGGTCATGAGCAACATCGCAACCCAGAAACAAGTCCCGGACACCCGGGTGTTCGAAGCAGCTCTGCCCGACAAGCTATTCACCCGATTGGTCGATGCGGTGCACGCCATCGGTGACGAGCGTCTCAAGAACAACTACACGACCACGTTCTGGTTCCCGCACGGCATGCAGCCGAGGAACGTCGCCGAGGAAGCCGTCGTGGAACTGGCCCGTTACGCCGATCCGCCCCCGACCTGCAGCGGCATGGAATGGTGGCTCGGCCGGCTCGCCTTCGGCGAGAAACTGCGTTATCACTTCGACCGCGACATGACCATCCGGAAGAAGGTCGGCCAGTACGTGACGCCGATCTACGGCAGCGTGATGTATCTCAACTCCTATCCGTCGAGCCCGACCGTGATCCTCAACCAGGTGCCCTCGCCGGACGGCCGGTCGAAGGTGCCGGCGAAGGCGGAAGTCCGCGACGTCGTTGCGGCGGTCGCGAACCGCTACCTCGTGTTTCGCGGCAACATCCGCCACGGCGTGATCCCCGACACCAAGTCCGGGCATCCCGCGACGCAGGAGCTGCGGCTGACCCTGCTGGTCAATTACTGGGACCGGCGCCCGCTGCCGCCGATCTGTTTCGACTACGACGGCAAGATCTACGGCGACCTGGGCGACCCCCGGTTCTTCCGCGCCGGCAGGTCCTGATCGCGCGGCTCAGGTTCTGCCATGCGTTACCGGCGCCTCGGCAACAGCGACCTGCTGGTTTCCGAGATCGCGCTCGGCTCCTGGCTGACCTACGGAGTCGCCGTGGACCGGGAGCGCACTGCTGCCTGCCTGCGTTGCGCCATCGACCGCGGCATCAATTTGTTCGATACGGCCAACATGTACGGCCGTGGCGCCGCGGAATCGCTGCTCGGCGAGCTGCTCGCGCCGTACCGGCGCGACAGCTACCTGCTGTCGACCAAGGTGTATTTTCCGATGTCGGCGACCGACCGCGGGTTGTCGCGGACGCAGATCCTCAAGCAGATCGACGCCTCGCTCGCGCGGCTGCGCACGGACTACGTCGATCTCTACCAGTGTCACCGCTACGACGAGGAGACCCCGCTGGAGGAGACGATGCAGGCGATGACCGAAGTGGTCGCGGCCGGCAAGGCGCGCTTCATCGGCTTCAGCCGCTGGAAGCCGTCGCAGATCAGGAACGCGTTCGCGCTGGACGGGGTGGCGCGGTTCGTGTCCAGCAGCCCGCAGTACTCGCTGCTGCGACGGCAGCCGGAGCGACGGGTTTTTCCGCTGTGCCGCAAGCTCGGCGTCGGCCAGATCGTCTGGTCGCCGCTGGCGCAGGGCGTGCTCTCCGGCAAGTATTCGGCGGCCGTCGCGCCACCCGCAGGGTCGCGTGCCGGATCGAGAGCCGCCCGGCGCCACATGCTGCGTTTCACCGGGCCGGAGATCCTCGCCGCAGTGGAGCGCCTGCGGCCGATCGCCGCCCGACTGTCGCTGACGCTGCCGCAGCTTGCGCTGGCCTGGGTGCTGCGCAACGACCACGTGAGTGCCGCGATCATCGGCGCCACTCGCCCCGGGCAGATCGAGGAGAACGTCGGCGCGGTCGGGATCAAACTGGACCACGAAACCTGCCGCGCAATCGACGCGGCGCTCGAAGGCGTAGTGGGCTGACCGCGCGGGCCGCGTGGGTCCGTTCGCAACGGCCTGCGCCGGGCCGTGCGCCGGGCAGGTCCCGATAGCCGCCCGGGCCCGGCCAGATCACTGCGTGCGGGCTGTGCCGGCCCCGCCCCGGCCACTGCGTCCGCAACCCGGTCTCGCCAATTCGCCGTGCCCGCCCGTACACTGCTCGCGGCAGGCGTCATGACTGCCGGGTGCGCGAAGCGAAGGAGGGCGCTCACAATGAATGTTGATAAACAGGTGCCCGGCGCGCCGGTCAGTGCGGTCGTCATCGGCGTCGAGAGCCTCGATACCTCGCTGCAGTTCTATGCCGGCACCCTGGGCCTTGCGGTCGCCGAGAGCCGGACCTGGCAGGGGCCTGCATTCGAGCGCTATTGGCGGTTGCCGGCCGGAGCGAGCGCCCGCTGTGCGTTCCTGCAGCACGGCGCAGACCCGGTCGGCCGCGTCCAGCTCATGGAGTTCACGGCGGCCGACCGCAAGCTCGTCCGGCCGCCGGCGATCCGCCGCGCGGTGGGCCTGTTCAACCTGAATATCTACGCGAGCGACATCCGCAAGGACTACGAACGGCTCACGGCGCAGGGGTTCCGGTTCTGGAGCGAGCCGGCGCACAACAACTTCGGGCCGGTGGTAGGCGAAACGCTGGAGGCCGCCTTCGACGGGCCGGACGGGGTCGTGATCAACCTGATCGAACTGCTGACCACGGATCCGAAGACGGTCATCGGCCGCATCGTGAGCTTCATCGACCGTTACGGGCGTACGCCGGCTGGCTTTACCTCGGTGGTTACCACGGCGCACACGGTCGCCGACATGGAGAAGGCGCTCGCGTTCTATTACGGCCCGCTGCACATGACGCTGTTCATCGAGTCGATCCTGCAGGGACCGGTGACGAACCGCGCGCTCAGCCTGCCCGCGGAGGCCCGCACGCGCAGCGTGATCGTCCAGGGTAACCACGAGTACGGCAAGATCGCCCTGGCATCGGCGCTCAATTATGAGCTCCCGAGCCTGACGCAGGCTGCCGTGCCGCCGAACATCGGTTATCTCGCCCAGTCGTTCCAGGTCGCCGATCTCGACGCGACCGCCCGCGGCTCCGCCGCCGTGGGTGCGGAAGTATTCTCCGGCCCGATCGACATCGACCTGCCGGGGCGTGGCCGGTGCCGGTCGCTGCTGGTGCGCAACCCGGGCAGCGGAGCCCTGCAGGAGCTGTTCCAGGTTCTTTAGCAGGGTGCCGCGCGAACGGGCCGGGCGGTCCCGGGGTTCTGGTGGCCGAACGTCGCGTCGGCCGTTGGCCCAGGGCGCTAGAATCGCAGACAATAACCACAGTATCCGAGGGAGTTGTACCGTGTACCGAGTTCCCATGGCCGGGGCGGATTGCCCGCACCCCGTGCGCTGGCCCGTGCTCGCGGTGTCGGCGCTCGTCCTGCTGTCCGCCTGCGGTGGTGGCGACGAGGAACTGCCACCGGAGATTCGCCCGGTGCGGACGGTGACGATCGCGACCAACACCGCGGACGGCACGACCGCGCTGACCGGTACGGTGCAGGCGGAAAATGAAATCAACCAGTCGTTCCGTATCGACGGGCGGCTGATCGAGCGGCATGTGAGCGTCGGCGACACGGTGCGTGCGGGCCAGCTCATCGCGCGCCTCGACTCCCAGAACGAGGAGTCGAGTCTCCAGTCGGCACGGGCGCAACTGGCCGCGGCCCAGGCGCGGCTGGTGGAAGCCAGCAACAATTTCGACCGGATGCGGGACCTCGTCGCCGAGAATGCCGTGTCCCGGGCCCAGTTCGACCAGGCCGAGGCCAACCGGACTGCGGCCGCGTCGCAGGTCGAGTCGGCGCAATCCCAGGTGACGCTGGCCGAGAACCGGCTCGGCTATACGCGCCTGCACTCGTCCGTGGACGGCGTCGTGACCACCACCGCGGCCGAGCCGGGCGAGGTGGTCGGTGCCGGGCGCATGATCGTGCAGGTGGCGCGCGAGGGAGCGCGTGATGCGGTCTTCGACGTGCCGGCGCGCATCAAGGACAGCGCGATCGGCCGCAATCCGCAGATCACGATCACGCTGGTCTCGGATCCGACGGTGACGGCGAAGGGTCGCGTGCGCGAGGTGTCGCCCCGCGCCGACGCAGTCACCGGGACTTTCCGCGTCAGGGTCGGCCTCATCGACCCGCCGGCAGCGATGCGCCTCGGCAGCACGGTGACGGGTCGTATGCGGCTTGGCGAATCCGCCGTCATCGAGATTCCCGCGTCCGCGGTGTTCCGCTCCGAGCGCCAGTCGGCGGTCTGGGTCGTGGACCGGGAAAGCGGTGCGGTCTCGGCCCGCAACATCGAGGTCCGCAGTTCCACGCCGTCAACCGTTATCGTGGCCGCGGGTCTCGCGCCGGGCGACGTCGTGGTGACCGCGGGCGTGCAGGCGCTGCGGCCCGGGCAGAAGGTGCGGCTGCTCGGGGCGGGGCAGTGATCGGTCCCAATCTTTCCGCCTGGGCGCTCAGCCGGCCTTCGCTGATCTACTTTCTGATGATCCTCGCGCTGGCCGCGGGGACGTCCTCGTTCCTGGGCCTCGGGCGCGCGGAAGATCCCGTCTTCACCTTCCGCACCATGGTCGTCGCCGCGGGCTGGCCCGGCGCGACCGTCGAGGAAACGCTCGAGCAGGTGACCGAGAGGCTGGAGCGCACCGTGCAGGAAACGCGCTTCCTCGAACGCGTGCGCAGCTACACGACCGCGGGCCAGACCACGCTGTTTGTCGATCTCAAGCAGTCGACGCCGCCCGAGGAGGTGGCCGACATCTGGTACGAGGTGCGTCGCAACGTCGGCGACATGCGCCAGACGCTGCCAGCGGGTGTGGTCGGCCCGTTCTTCAACGACGATTTCGGCGATACCTTCGGCATCATCTACGCCTTCACCGCCGACGGCTTCAACTTCCGCGAGCTGCGCGACTACGTCGAGGCGGCACGCTCGCGCCTCCTGCAGGTGCCGGACGTCTCGAAGATCGAGGTGCTCGGTGCCCAGGAGGAGCAGATCTACATCGAATTCTCGATCGAGCGCCTCGCCGGTTTGCGGCTCGACTTCCCGTCGATCGTGGCGACACTGCAGGCCCAGAACATCATCCGGCCGGCGGGCGTCATGCAGACCGCCACCGAACGCGTATTCCTGCGGGTCAGCGGCGCGTTCGATTCCGAGGCGGATGTCGCGGACGTCAACTTCGTGGCCGGCGACCGCATATTCCGTCTCGGCGACGTCGCTACGGTCCGGCGCGGCTTCACCGATCCGCCACAACCGATGTTCCGCGTGAACGGCAAGTCCGCGATCGGGCTTGCGATTGCGATGCGCGATGCCGGCGACATCCTCGCGCTCGGCGAGAATCTGCGCAAGGAGATGGCGGCGATCAGCGCCGATCTGCCGCACGGTATCGAGTACACGCTGGTTGCTGATCAGGCGGTCACCGTGGACGAGGCCATCGACGACTTCATGACCTCGCTGTGGCAGGCGATCGTGATCATCCTCGCCTGCAGCTTCGTGATGCTGGGCGTGCGCCCCGGCGCGGTGGTCGCCATGGCGATCCCGCTGACGCTCGCGGTCGTGTTCGCGGTGATGGATGCCGTCAACATCGACCTGCACCGCATCTCCCTCGGTGCGCTGATCATCGCCCTGTGTCTGCTGGTCGACGACGCGATGACGACCGTGGACGCTATGCTCAACCGACTGGCGGCTGGCGACGACAAGAAAACGGCCGGCAGTTTCGCCTACAAGACGCTTGCCGCCTCGATGCTGATCGGCACGCTGGTCACGATCGCGAGCTTCGTGCCGATCGGTTTCGCGCGCAGTTCCGCCGGCGAGTACACATTCTCGATCTTCGCCGTGGTGGGTATCGCCCTGATTGCGTCATGGCTGGTCGCCGTATTGTTCGCGCCGCTGATCGGCGGGCTGATTCTCAAGGTTCCCGAGAAGAAGGCGGGCAGCGGGCCGGGCAAGGTCGAACAGATCTACGGCGGGTTCCTGCGCGGAGCGATTCGCGCGCGCTGGCTGACCATCGGCCTGACGGTCGGCGCGTTCGTCGCGACCGTCATGGTGTTTGGGCTCGTGTCGCGCCAGTTCTTTCCCGCCTCCGACCGGCCGGAACTCACGGTCGACCTGACGCTCAGGCAGAACGCCTCGATCTACGCCACGGAGGCGGCGGTCGAGCGCTTCGAGGAGCTCCTGAAGGGCGACCCGGACGTGGATCATTACAGCGCCTACGTCGGCCGCGGCGCGATCCGCTTCATCCTGACGCTCAACGTGCAGCTCGCCGACCCCTTCTTCGGGCAGTTCGTGATTGTCGCCAAGGATGCGGAGGCCCGCGAGCGCCTGCACCGCAAGCTCGAGGCGGCGCTCGAGGAGCAGTTCCCGGACATCGTGGCGCGCATTGCGCCGCTGGAACTCGGACCGCCGGTCGGCTGGCCGCTGCAGTACCGCGTGTCCGGCCCCGACCTCGATCAGGTCCGCTCGATCGCCTTCGATCTCGCCGGTGTGCTCGGCTCGGACCCGCGCGTGCGGCACGTCAACTACGACTGGATGGAGCCTGCGCGCCAGTTGCACATCCGCATCGACCAGGATGAGGCGCGCCAGCTCGGCGTCAGCACCCGGGCGCTCGCCGGCGTCCTGAATGCGGCCATGAGCGGGTCGACCATTACCCAGGTGCGCGACGACATCTACCTCGTCAACGTCGTGGCCCGCGCTGTCGACGATGAGCGCGCGTCTTTCGACGCGCTCGGCTCGTTGCAGGTGCCGACGCCGAGCGGGCGCATGGTGCCGCTGCGGCAGTTCGCCGATTTCGTCGAGGAGCAGGAGTATCCGCTGGTCTGGCGCCGCAACCGGGTGCCGACGCTGACCGTGCGGGCCGACGTCATCCCCGGCGTGTTGCCGGACGACGTGGTCGGCACGCTCGCGCCGCAGATCGGGGCATTCGCGGACAAGCTGCCGACGCCCTACCGTGTCGAAACCGGCGGCCTGTTCGAGGAGAGCGCGATCTCGCAGGCGTCGGTGTTCGCGGTCGTGCCGTTCATGATCATGCTGATGCTCCTGATCATGATGATCCTGCTCGTCAGCTTCCGCCGGCTCGCCATCGTGGTCTGCCTGTTGCCGCTCGGCCTGATCGGCGTGGTGTCGGCGTTGCTCCTGTCCGGTCGTCCGCTCGGCTTCGTCGCCATCCTCGGCGTGCTGGCGCTGATCGGCATGATCGCGAAGAACGCCATCATCCTCACGATCCAGATCGAGACCGACCGCGCTGCCGGCAAGAATGTCATGGACGCGGTGCTGGCTGCGGCCACCGCGCGCATGCGGCCGTTGATGCTCGCCGCGATCTCGACCGTGCTTGGCCTGATCCCGATTGCGCCGACCGTGTTCTGGGGGCCGATGGCGTTCGCCATCATGGGTGGCCTGCTGGTCGCGACGATGCTCACCCTCGTGCTCCTGCCGGTGTTGTACGTGACGGTGTTCGGCAACGAGAAGCCGCCCGCCGGAGAGCCCGCCGCGGAGGCGGTGTAGGCGGCGCGCCGCTGTGACCTCGCAAGCGATCATCGAGCTGCATGTCAACGAGCTGCGACAGCTCTTCGACGCGATGGATCCGGCGCCGTTTCGCGAACGAGACCTCGATCCGAAGGCGGAAAGGTACATCGTGGACTGGGCGCGTGAGCAGCACGCGGACCGTCCTCTCGCCCTGGTCGTGCGGGTTGGCGGCGATGCGGCGACGCCTGCCAATGTCAGCATGCTGCAGGAGGCGGTCCACGAACATTTCCGTCGGCTCGCCATCAGCGAGCGGCAGCGTCTGCGCCAGTTGTTCCGTGTCGGCCGCATCAGCCTTGCCATCGGGCTCGGCTTCGTCGCGATCGCCGCAGTCGCTGCGGAGTTTTACGGCACGATTTTAAGATACAACGCCACAAGCTCATTCGTCAGTGACAGCCTCGTTATCGTCTCATGGGTGGCGATGTGGCGGCCGCTCGAGACCTTTCTCTACGACTGGTGGCCGATCCTTGCCGAGGCGCGGTTGCTCGATCGCCTGGGCGCGATGGACGTTCGCGTGATCGGGGCGACGGCGCAGGCACGGGCGGGATGAGCGCACCTCTTCGCGTCGTCGCCCTGCGCGCCGCGGTGTATTTCCTGCTGTGGGTCGTGCTGATGCCGAGCGCAAAAGCGGCGGACCTGGCATTCGGTTCGATTGCGGCGGCGCTCGCGACCTGCGCGAGTTTGTACCTGCTGCCGCCCGCGGCCGGGGAACTGCGGGTCCCTGCGCTGCTCCTGTACCTGCCGCGTTTCCTGTGGAAATCCGTCGCGGCGGGCGTCGATATCGCGCGCCGCGCGTTCGATCCGCGCCTGCCATTGCAGCCGGGATTCGTATCCTGTTCCACCGGTCTGCCACCCGGGCGCGCGCGTAATGAGTTCGCTTCGATCACGAGCCTGATGCCGGGCTCTGTTCCTGCCGGAGACGGGCCGGGCGCGATCGAATTTCACTGCCTCGATACCGGGCAGCCGGTGGCGGAGCAGATTGCGGCCGAGGAGCGTGCGCTCGCCGGGGTCCTGGTGCCGGGAGGCCGGGCATGAACGGGTTCCTGCTGGGAACGGCCGCCTTCATGCTCGTCATGGTCGCGCTGGGGTGGTTTCGCATCCTGCGCGGCCCGGACGACGTGGAGCGCATGATGGCAGCGCAGCTCTTCGGTACCGGTGGGATCGCCGCGCTCCTGCTCGCCGGGGTGGCGACCGGCATCAGCGCGATCATCGACGTGGCGCTGGTGCTCGCGGTACTGGCCGTGTTCGCTTCCGTCGCGTTCGTGAAAGCCGGTACGGGGGAGGGCGCGTGAACGCCACGATCGAGCTCCTGTCCATCGCTGCGATCGCCGCCGGCGCGTTCTTCTTCCTGGCCGGCACGGTCGGCCTGCTGCGTTTCCCCGATACGCTGACGCGCCTGCATGCGCTGACCAAAGCTGACAATCTCGGGCTCGGCCTGATCGTGCTCGGCCTCATGCCACGCTTCGACAGCGCCTTCGCCGCGGCCAAACTGGTGGTCGTCTGGTTCCTGGTCATGCTGGCCTCGGCGGTCGTCTCCCAGCTCGTCGCACGCGCGGCACGTTGCGGAGACCTGCCGCGATGATCGACGTGCTCAACCTGATCCTGGTCGCCATGGTCCTCGGCCTCGCGATCTGGGCGATCGCGGCGCGCGATGCGTTCGCGGCGACCGTGGGTTTCCTGGTCTATGGGCTCCTGCTCGCGCTGGTCTGGGTCAGCCTGCGCGCGATTGACGTGGCGCTGACCGAGGTGGCGATCGGCGCCGGGCTGACCGGAGCGCTGCTGATCGGCGCCGCGTCCCGGCTGCGCAAGGTGCAAGCGCCCGGCGACGAGCGGCCCGCGGTCCTGACCCGGGTGCTGGGCGGCCTGCTGGCCGCGGCCGTGACGGCAGCGCTCGCTGCCTGCGTGCTCTGGCTGCCCGATCCGCCACCGACGCTCGGCGCGGTCGTTGCCGCCAACCTGGGCGCGACCGGTGTCGGCAACCCGATCACCGGCGTGCTGATGGCGTTTCGCGCGCTCGATACGCTGCTCGAAGCGACCGTGCTGCTGTTCGCCGTGATCGGCGTCTGGTCGCTGTCGCCCGACCGCTTCTGGGGTGGCCGGGCAGGGCCGGCGCATCGTTCCGACCCCGACGGCATCCTTGCCTGGCTCGGGCGCGTGCTGCCCCCGATCGGCATCGTGATCGCGATCTATATCCTCTGGGTCGGCGCGGACGAGCCGGGCGGCAAGTTCCAGGGCGCGACCATCCTCGCGGCGATGTGGATTCTCGTCATCATGGCCGGGCTCGCGGATGTGCCGCCCGCCGGTCGCCGTGCGCTGCGGCTCGGGCTGGTCCTGGGCCCGGCCGTGTTCATCGCGCTCGGTTTCGTCGGTGCCGGGCTGGCTGGCGCGTTCCTCGCCTGGCCGGCCGGGCTCGAGAAGGCGTTGATCGTAGTGGTCGAGGTCGCGCTCATGCCTTCGCTCGCCGTCACCCTCGGCCTGCTGCTCGCCGGCACCCTGCAGAGGCCGCCCAGGTGATCGACGCGACGGCGCTTTTCGGCCTCTGCGCGGCGGTGCTCGTCGGCCTCGGGCTGTACGGGCTGGTGGTGAATCCGCAGCCGCTGCGCAAGCTCATCGCATTCAACATCATCGGCAACGGCATTTTCATGATCTGCGCGGTCATTGCCCGGCGCGGGGCGGGGGCCGGCTTCGGCGGCGATCCCGTGCCGCAGGCCCTGCTGATCACCGCGATCGTGGTCGCGTTTGCCGCCTCGGCCCTGGCCGTCGCCACGCTGCTGCGGCTGCACGAGGAGACGGGCTCCACGTCGATCGCTCCGGATGCGCCGGCGGATGCCAGCAGTAGCTCGGGCGGGAACTGACGCACCATGCCGGCGCACACCGCGGACATGACGACCCCGGGCGGCCTGCTGCTCGTGCTGGCAGTGCTCGTGCCGGTGCTCGGGCTGCTTGCAGGCCTCGTTGTCGGCGGCCGCCAGGCGCGCAGTGTCGTGCTCCTCACGATTGCCCTCGGTCTCGCGATTGCGCTCGCCGTCGCCCGCGAAGTCCTGTTCCGGGGTAAGCCGCTCGCCTACGTGCTCGGCGACTGGGTGCCGCCGCTCGGCATCATCCTGCAGGCCGACGGCCTGTCGGCCGCCATGATGCTGGCGGCCGCGGTGGTGGTCGCGGGCATTGCCGTCTATGCCGGCGGCAATTTCGGCACGGCGCGTGGCGAGCCCGAGTCACGCCGGTCGCTGTCGTTCTGGCTGCTGCTGCTTGCGGTCTGGGGCGGACTCAACCTGGTGTTCGTGACGCGCGACCTGTTCACCGGCTACGTGGCGCTCGAGATGCTGACCTTCGCGGCCGTGCCTCTCGTCTGCCTCGACGGGAGCGGCGAGACGATCCGCGCGGCACTGCGCTACCTGCTGTTCGCGTTGCTCGGTTCGATGCTCTACCTGCTCGGCGTGTTCCTGCTGTATGGAACCTACGGCACGGTGGACATGGCGCTGCTTGCCGCGCGCGCCGGCCCGGACGTCACGACCCTGGCCGCGATCGCGCTGCTGACGCTGGGGCTGCTCGCCAAGACCGCGCTCTTTCCCCTGCACCTGTGGCTGCCGCCGGCGCACTCCGGCGCGCCGCCCGCCGCGAGCGCCATCCTGTCGGGGCTCGTGGTCAAGGGTTCGTGGTTCCTGGTCGTGCGCGTGTGGCTCGATGTGTTCCCCGACGTGGTGTCGGTTTCAGCGGCGCAGCTCATGGCGGCCTGCGGCGCGGCGGCGATCTTCGCGGGCAACGTGGTTGCGCTCCGACAGCAGCGACTGAAGCTTCTGGTCGCTTATTCGACCGTGGCGCAGATCGGCTACCTGTTCGTCATGTTTCCGCTGGCGGCCGGTCTCACGGAACTCGGTCTCGATTCGTCCCCGGCGCGCAGCGCGGGGCTCCTGCAGGCGATGTCACACGCGCTGGCCAAGGCCGCGATGTTCATGGCGGCCGGGCTCATCTACAAGACTGTCGGCCACGACCGCATCGCGGAACTCGCCGGCAGCGCGCGCGCCATGCCGGTGACGCTGCTGACCTTTGCGCTCGCCGGCATCGCGCTGATGGGATTGCCGCCGAGCGGGGCCTACGTTGCGAAAAAGCTGTTCTTCGATGCTACGGCGGCTTCCGGGCAGGAGTGGCTGGAGTTCGTGTTGAATGCCGGCGCCTTCCTGACGGCGAGCTACACGGTGCTCGTGCTCGCCCACGCGCTGCGCCCGGCGGCGGGGCAGCTGTCGCTGAAGGTGCCGCCGTCGCGGGCCGGCGAGCTCTCGGCACTCGCGCTCGCGCTCGCCTCGCTGCTGCTCGGTATCGTGGCTACCGGCATGATTCCCCACGCCTCATTGTCCGGAGCGTTCACGCTGGCCGGTCTCGCAGCGGCGCTGGTCGTGCTTGCGGTCGGCGTGGTGATCGCCGCGGCGCTCGGGCGGCAGCTCCCGCCGCTCGCCGGCGGCCGTGCGCTGACGGCGGCGCTCGGTCCGCTGCGGCGCATGACGGTGGCTGCGGGCGTGCTGGTCGTGCGCGTGGATGGTGGCCTCCGGCACTGGCCGGTGGCGAGCATCATGCTGCTCGTGCTGGCTCTCGGGTTTGCCGCGGCCATCGCGAACGGTCACTGAAGCGACCGGCAACGCCGGTGGTTGGCCACGACCGAGCCGATCTTCGCGAAGACCAGCCGCTGTGAACGCTCAGGCGCTGCTTCGATCGGCGGGCAGGCAGCGCTTCACTGCTAAACGGGCCGGCAGCTGTCAGCGATAGAACTCGAGATAAAAGCGGACCTTTCCGATTGGCTTGACCAGGTGGCTTACGCGCGGCTCGACGACACCGATGCGGTCAGGCTCGAGGAGGATCTCTTCGCGTGGTTCCCGGATGACGTACAGGAGCCGGCCCTCGAGCACGATGATTTTCACCCATACGCCCTGTTTGGTCGTATGGCTGCCAAGCCACATGTCCGGCACGCTGTCTTCGTCGTATTCGGGGGTGCGCCCGTAGGCGGTGACATTATCCGGCATGGACTTCATGGGAGATCGCCTCGCACAGCAGAACGGTCCTCGTCGTATAACAACGATACAATCTGTATCTTAAACGGATCCGCCCACAGGATCCCGTATTCCGCGCTTGCTGCTGACCGGAGATTACCCGTACGGGCACGCGATTTTCCGAAACTGCAGCACACGGTGTCCCGGCGGTACCGGAGTTCGAGCAAGGTTCTGCGCCGGCTGCAGGGATGCTGCCGGATCGCGGCGTTGCTTTCACGCGGGGCGTTGCTGGCGGGGACGCTGCTGCGGGACGCACGGCGCAGGCGCGGGCTTCAGGTCCGGGCGGCCTGCGCCGGGACGCTCGCTCCGTACATCCACGTACTCGCTCGCTCGGGTTCGGCTGCGGCTGCGCTCACCGTAATGCCCGGTGACGTATCGCACGCGTCGTCTGACCGGTGCCGGGTCGGGACTGAAGTCCCACCTACACGGCTTCGTTCATCGCCATGGGCGGCAGCGCCCTGTAGGAGGCACTTCAGTGCCGACCGTGTTTTCGGACGTCGCGGTGGTCGGGAATGCCAGGAGGGCAGCAGCCGGCGTAACCCGTAGCGACGAGCACAGGGACGTGCGAGGAGCGGCGCTCGGTGGACACCGGGCCGCTCGCACCTGCCGGAAAAAGGTGCGGGCAGATCCGCCGGCAGCGTCCGCGCGGGATCGATGCCGCGACTCCGCAAAACCTCCGCCGATCGGCCCAGCCACATTGATAATTGCCAGCCGCCTTGCGGCCGGGAAACCGTAGAATCACCGCCGTCGGCCAGATGGTTCCAGCGTCCCGCGGGCGACCATGCCGACAGACGAGTTTCGGCTGAAGAATGGCGGTCCGGACGCCGGTGTCAGGAGAGTGAAATGAATCTGACGGTTCTACTGTGGGGCATACCCCAGGCGATGCGGGTGGCGGCACGGGTGTACCCCGAGTACGCGGCCCGCCTGAAGGAGCGCAACGTCATCGCGCAGTTCCGGCTGCGCGACGAGCCGACCGGCCGGTGGATCCGGATCGAGAACGGCAGGATCAGCACCAGGGCAGGCATTCACCCGAAGCCGGACCTGGACATCCACTTCAAGAACAGGGCGATTGCGGAGAACTTCCTGACGCCACCCTTCAACCTGCTGGAGCGGGTGGACGCCGCCAAGAACTTCAAAATCGGCCTCGACGGTCCGGACGACCTGGCCGTCTGGTTCATGGCCACGCTGGCACGCCTGGAGTCGGTGACCTGGAAGGCCGGCACCGACATGGGCAACGGCGTCACCCGCTACACCAACGGCACCAACAGCGGGTCGATCTTCGTCTACGTCAAGGACGGCAGGATCATCCGCACCACGCCGATCGACTTCGACGATGAGGATGCGCCGTCCTGGTCCATCAAGGCACGCGGCAAGACATTCACCCCGTCGCGCCGCACGACGCTCGCGGCGCATGGCGCCTGCCTGAAGTCGATGGTGTATTCGAAGAACCGCATCCTCCACCCGATGAAGCGAGTCGATTTCGATCCCAACGGCAATCGCAACATCGCCAACCGGGGCAAGTCTGAGTTCGTGCGCATCAGCTGGGACGAAGCGCTCGACATCGTGTGTGCGGAGATCAAGCGCGCCAAGGCCAAGGGACCGGGTGCCATCTGCGTGGCCAACGGTTCCCACCACCAGTGGGGCAACCTCGGCCATTACCTCTCCGCCTTCAACCGCTTCTGGAACCTGATCGGCGTCACCAAGCTGATTCACAACCCCGATAGCTGGGAAGGCTGGTTCTGGGGCGCCATGCACCACTGGGGCAACAGCCTGCGCCTCGGCTGCCCGGAGTTCTACGGCACTGTCGAGGATTGCCTGAAGGAAGCCGAGTTGATGGTGTTCTGGTCGAGCGACCCGGACGCGACCTACGGCTTCGACGGGACGCAGCGACGCGAATGGGCCAGGGAACTCGGGATCGAGATGGTCCACATCGATCCGTACATGAACCACACCGCAGCGCATCTTGGCGGCAAATGGATCTCGCCGAAGCCGGGCACGGACGCCGCGCTCGCCCAGGCACTCTGCCACGTGTGGATTACCGAGGGACTCTACGACAAGGCATTCGTCGAGAAGCGCACGACCGGCTTCGCGGAATGGAAGGCGTACATCCTCGGCGAGACGGATGGAACGGCGAAGACGCCGGAATGGCAGGAGCAGGAAACCGGGATCCCGGCCCGCGAGGTGCGGGCGCTCGCCCGCAAGTGGGGCACGAAGAAGACCTACCTCGGTGTCGGCGGCTGGGGCGTAGGCGTCGGCGGGGCCGGCCGCGGTCCGATGGGTCTGCAGTGGGCCCGCATGATGACCATCCTCGGGGCCATGCAGGGCTATGGGCGACCGGGCGTCAACTTCGGCAATCTGCAGTACGGTACGCCGCTCGATTACAACTTCTATTTCCCGGGCTACGCGGAGGGCAGTTTCTCCGGTGACCTGCAGTACAGCGCCAATGCGGCCAACAACTACCAGCGCATGCCGCACATCGTGACCATGAGCTCGGTCAGGCAGGGCATCCCCCGGATGTGGTTTCCCGAGGCGATCACCGAGGGCAAGGCCATGGGCTACCTCACGGACGTCGCCTCGGTGCAGGGCCAGTTCTTCCCCGTGCACTATCCGTCGCCCGGCCATGCGCGCGTCGAAATGCTCTACAAGTACGGCAGCGCGTCGTTCGGCACGATGGTCAACTCCAACCGCTGGGTACGGATGTACCAGCACGAGAACCTCCAGTTCGTCGTCAACCAGTCCGTGTGGTGGGAGGGCGAGACGCCCTATGCCGACGTCATCCTGCCTGCCTGCACGGTGTTCGAACGCTGGGACATCGGCGAGTGGTACAACGTCGGCGCCGGCTACGTGCACCACATGTACTCCATGAACAATCACCGCGTGATAGCGATGCAGCACAAGTGCATCGAGCCGCTGGGGGAGTCGAAGTCCGATTACGACATCTTCACCGCGGTCTGCGAACGCCTGGGAATGGGCGCGGTGTACTCGGAGGGCGGCACCACGGAGCTCGACTGGTGCAAGCGCGTGTTCGATTCCTCCGACATGGCGAAGCACATTTCCTGGCGCCAGTTCCTGAAGAAGGGCTACTACGTGGTGCCCGCGGACCCGGAGCCGGCGCGTGCGCCCGTCGCGCACCGCTGGTATTACGAGGGCCGGAAGAAGGACGTGCCGGAGCCTTATCCGCTGCCGTCGGATTACGTGGCCGGGTTCGGCGAGGGGTTGCAGACGCCATCGGGCAAGTTCGAGTTCATCGCCCAGACGCTCAAGCGCATCGACGACCCGGACCGGCCGCCGCTGAACACCTACATGCCGGTCTACGAGGACCCGAAGCGCGACCAGGAGCTGGCAGCGTTCCCGCTGCAGTTGCTGTCTCCGCATTCGCGCTACCCCTTCCATGTCATGGGGGACGACGAGGGCAGTTGCCTGCGTGACATTCGCGAGCATCGCGTCTTCAAGGATGGCCATTACTATCTCGTGGCGCGCATCAACCGGCAGGATGCCGAGGCTCGCGGGATAAAGGACGACGACCTGATCCGGCTCTGGAATCACCGTGGCTCGGTGGTCTGTGCGGCGCAGGTGACCGATCGCCTGCGTCCCGGGGTCGTGAGCGCCTCGACCGGGTCGGCCGAATACCGGCCGGTGGGCGAGGCGGGCCGGTCCACCGATCTCGGCGGCTGCGTGAACATGCTCAATCCCAGCAAGTCCATCACGAAGAAATCCCACGGCATCCGGCCCAACACGACCCTGATCCAGATCGAGAAGTGGACCGGCGTGGACACCTGGAAGCCCGGCGTGGAGGCAGCGTGATGGCACAGAAGTGGAACATGATCGTGGACGTGGCGCGCTGCGATAACTGCCGTGGCTGTTTCGTGGCGGTCAAGGACGAGCACATCGGCAACGATTTTCCGGGCTACGCGGCGGCACAGCCTGCGCAGGGGCACAACTGGCTCGACATCCGCAGGAAGGAGCGCGGCAGTTACCCCATTGTCGAAGCGCACTTCATGCCGGTGATGTGCAATCACTGCGACGATGCGCCGTGCATCAAGGCGGCGCGCAACGGCGCCGTGACCAAGCGGCCGGACGGCATCGTCATCATCGACCCCGAAAAGTCGAAGGGGCAGAAGCAGATCGTGGATGCCTGCCCCTACGGCGCGATTTCCTGGAACGAGGAGAAGCAGATCCCGCAGGCGTGGATCTTCGATGCGCACCTGCTGGACCAGGGCTGGACGAAGACCCGCGCCGAGCAGAGCTGTCCGACCGGCGTGTTCCGCTCGGTCAAGGTCGAGGACGCGGAGATGCAGCGGCTGCAGGCCGAGGAGGGCCTTGAGGTGCTACAGCCGGAACTCGGCACGAAGCCGCGTGTGTACTACAAGAACCTGCACCTGATGAATAAGTGCTTCGTGGGCGGTTCGGTGGTGGCTGAGGTACGCGGCGTGGAAGAATGTGCGGCCGGGGCCGAGGTCGTGCTCAGGAAAGACGGCCGCGAAGTCGGGCGTGCAACCACCGACACCTTCGGCGAGTGGAAGATCGCCCGGCTCGAGCCGGGCAGCGGCCGCTATGAGCTCGAGGCGACCGGTCCGGCCGGCCGCCTCGCGCTGCAGTTCGAGCTCGGCGCCGGGAGCCGCAATCTCGGCGTGATGAAGCTCCAGGGCAAGGCGTAGCGGCCGCCGCTCACAGCGGCGCTCAATTGCTGCGCCGGAACAGCCGGCTGAAGACGGAGTCCTGGAAGCTCCACCCGTTCCGGCTCTGGTTCTGCCGGGGCGCCGCCTCCCTGGGTTTCGTGGCCGTTGGTGTCTCGCTCTGCGCAGGGGTAGCGGCCGGCGGCCGCTGGGTTGCTGGCGCGGAACTGGGGCCCGTTGCCGCTGCGGCCGGCGGGTTGTTCACGCCCGGCGCCACGACCTCTTTCGGTTTCGCCGGTGCCGTGCCAGTCGCTGTGGCCGTATTGGCGGATGGGCTGCTCTGGCTGGCGATTGCCGCCGTCAGGTAGGGCCTGGCCGCATCCAGCATCCGCGACGGGCTGTGGCCCACGCCCCGCACGATCACCTTGCGATGCACCGGCCGGCCAAAGTGGCGGGCGAGGTGGTCGTGGTACTTCGACCCCCGGTCAAGGCGATTGCCGCCCTGTCGATTGGCTTCGCAGCTCGTATCGAGGTACTTGTCCACCCTGGTGTCGAGGCTGCCGAGCATGTAGATCACGTTACGCTCCGGGAAGTCCGACGCCACGCCGGCGCTCATGTAGCTGTTCAGCTCCTCGAGGCCGTACTTGTACTCGTTGAAATCGGGGCACTCACCGGCGACCGGGCGGCTCGCGTCGAGGTACATGTAGGAACTGGGGTTGGCGACGATGTAGGTCAGCCCCTGCATGCGCGTGCCGGCGGCGTAGCGGCTGACGAACTGCCCGCCTGCGCTGTGCCCGATGACCGCGACGCCATGGAACATTTCCACCATCCGGTCGAGCACCTCGAAGGAGCTCGTGCGCTCGGCATCCTGCGACTTGTCGCCCTGTTTCCAGCCGGAGGACCAGTACAGCCCCGGCCCCGCTTCCTGGAACTCGGGCGCAATGACCAGCGTGTCGAGATCGTCGAGATAGCCGAGGTAGTCATCGGCGTTGCGGTTCGTGCCGTGAATTACGAACACTGCCGGGCCGAACTTGCCGTTCGAACAGTACGGCACGTAGGAACCGCCGACCACGAACCGCTGCGTGCAGTCCACCGCGGCCGTGGCCGCTCCGCTTGCCAGTCCGAGCAGGACCAGCCCGAGTACCATCCGAGCCCGCATCACGACCTCCGGCCATACCAACGCAACACGGCGGGAGTTTTGTGCAGGCGGAATGTGGCAACAAATAACGGGTTCTCAGTTTTTCGCGTGTTATGTGAAGAAGCGAAAAAAAGTTTATCGCCGCTCTGCGGGGACGATTTCCACGGCGCCGGGCCGAGCCCGCGCGGGCTCTGTTGGCGGAGTTGCCGGCACCGTCATCCGACATAGGCGGGTGATGTGGTGGCCCGGTGTCCGCCGAGCGCCGCTCCTCGCACATCCCTGTGCTCGTCGCGACGGGTTACGACGGCTGCTGCCCTCCTGGCAGCCGGCTCCACACGTGCTCTCGCCGGACACCGGGCCACCACCGGACTGCGCTCGGCGGCGGGTTTGCTGCCGCTGACCCAGCCGCACCGTCGGACTCGAGCCCTGTAGGAGGGACTTCAGTCCCGACCCGGTCCCGGTCAGGCAACGCCTTCGATACGCAGGAAGGTGTCGCGGTTCAGATCCCGAGACACTAAAGGTCGGTGCGCGATTGCGGTTGGCGACATCCATGATGCCGCCTGCGCACCGGGAGGTACTTCAGTCCCGACCGCCGCGACGTCCGGAAATACGGTCGGCACTGAAGTGCCTCCTGCAGGGTGCTGCCGCCCGCGGCGCTGAACGAAGCCGTGTAGGAGGGACTTTAGTCCCGACCCGGATGGTCACCGGGCACAAAGATGGCGGGTGGTATCCGGGGACGAGCCGAATCGCGCAGCGGTCCCGCACTCAGCGCTTGCGCGCCAGCGTGAGGCCGTCGCCGATCGGCACCAGCGAGAGGTCGATGCGCTCGTCGCGGTGCAGGTGTTCGTTGAAAGCGCGAATGGCGCGGGTGTCCTCGTCGTCGACCTCGGGGCGCGCGACGTCGCCGCTCCACAGCGTGTTGTCCGCGCAGATCAGGCCGCCCGGGCGCAGCAGACCCAGCACGCGCTCGTAGTACGCGATGTAGTTGGTCTTGTCGGCATCGATGAAGGCGAAGTCGAAGCCGATGGTGCCGTCGGCGGCGAACTCATCGAGTGTCGCCAGCGCGGGCTGCAGCCGCAGCTCGATGCGTGCTTCCACGCCGGCCTCCCGCCAGAACTGCCGTGCCAGCTGCGTCCACTCATCGCTCACGTCGCAGGTGACGAGGTGACCGTCGGCCGGCAGCGCCAGCGCGACGGCCAGGCTCGAGTAGCCGGTGTAGGTGCCGAGTTCCAGGCAACGCTGCGCGCCGGTGAGGCGCACGAGGAACTGCATGAACTGCCCCTGGTCCGGGCCGATCTGCATCTGCGCGCCACGTACTCCCGCGGTGGCCGCGCGCAGGCGCGCGAGCACGGGCGCCTCACGGCTCGAATGTTCGACTACGTAGCGGTAGAGGGCGGGGTCGAGGGACAGGCTGCGCGGGGTGGGACCCATGGGGCAAAGGTACCGGATTTTCACGGGTTTTGCGCCAGGCTCACAGGCCGTGACCGGCTGGCCCGACCGGCGCTTCTGCCATTCGCCCCCGGAGTGCAAAGCCGCTATCTTGGTGATGCAGGATCTGCGGCCCGCCGTGGCCGTCACCCGGGAGAACGAACGTGATGTTGCTGACAGGCGTGACCGGCAAGACGGGCGGCGAGACCGCCCGACAACTGCTCGCGAAGGGCGTGCGCTTCCGCGCGCTGGTTCGCGACGAGGGCAAGGCCGCGGGACTCAAGGCCGCCGGCGTGCAGTTGGCGGTTGGCGACATCGCGCACGCCGATGTCGTGCGACGGGCCCTCGATGGTGTCGAAAAAGCGTTGCTGATACTGCCGAACGGCAGGACCCAGCAGGCCAGTGAAACGCAGTTCACCGATCTTGCCAGGGCTGCCGGAGTGAAGCACCTCATCAAGCTGTCTTCCATGGAGGCCGTCGCTCACGCCCGGACACCGATCCCGCAGGGCCACTGGGCCGTGGAGGAGTACATCCGGGGGTCGGGCCTCGGCTGGACCATGATCAAGCCGAATTTCTTCATGCAGAACCTGCTCACCAGCGCGGCGAGCATCAAGAGTCAGCACCGGTTCTCGCTGCCCATGGGGAACGGCACGACCGGCATGGCGGATGTTCGCGATATCGCCGCGGTTTGCGTCGAGGTGCTGACGGGGGCGGGCCACGCCGGCAAGAGCTACGAAATCACCGGCCCGGAGATCCTGACGTTCAACGACGTGGCCGAGCGGTTCTCCGAGGTGCTCGGCGTGAAGATCGGGTACGTGCCGATGCCGATCGGGGACTTTCGCGAGCGCATGAAGAACGTGCTCGAGCCCTGGCATCTCAACGCCGTCTGCGAGCTCTTCCGCGAGATCGACGAGATCGGGCTCGACCACACGACGGGTACCGTCCGCCAGCTGCTCGGCCGCGAACCGATCCCGCTCCGGCAGTTCATCCGGGATCACGCAGCGTCGTTCCGGGGCTGAGCCGGCACCGGAAGGCTTCACGACAACCACGCGGTCGGCCGCCCGGCGGGCGGCTGCCGGATGCGGCGTTGCACCCGCAGGACCGCGGCGCTGGCTCCCGGGTGGTCATAATCCCCGCCTGGCGGCGGGCGCTCCGCGCGCGACTGCCGCGACACGACCTGATGCCCGGCCGAACCGTCCCTGCGGCATCGCAACCCGTTGCGTGCCACATCGATTTGGAGTGCAATGACCGGCAACAACAACGAACCCGTGAGGTAGACACCATGGCAGCCGCAGTGCCGGTGCCCGGATCCCGTTCCCGCGTTTCCCGGCAGCCTTCCGTGGCGATTGCGGCGCTTGCTGCGTTCGCCTGGATCGTGCCGGCGGGAGCCCATACGCCGCTCGACCCGGCGATCGTGGCCGAAGGTCATCCGACTGCCCACACCCAGGATCACGGCGACATGATCTGGCCGCCGCAGCCACGGGGCATCACGAACGTGACATCGCGGGCCGATACCGGCGAACGCGCACGGCTGACCAGGGCGCAGGAGAAGCTCGCAGCGGCCCTCGAGCGCGTGGCGCTGGTGGGCACTGACGTGCGCCAGGCGCTCGGCAACCGCTACACCCGGGTCGCCGTGCAACAGCACGCCGGCAAGGACGGTACGCCGGCCGAGCCGGTGCTCGTCTATTTCAGCCACGCGACGAATTCGACCGTCGAGGTCGCGATGGACCGCCAGCGCGTGCGCAGCGTGCACCGCGTTTCGGCCGCCGAGTACCAGCCGGAGATCACCGACGAGGAAGTCACCGAGGCCGAGGGCATCGCGCGGTCCCACTTCGCGAGCCTCGGCGAAGAGCGAGTCGCGCAACTGGAGGCCTTCGGCATCCTCGCCTACAAGCCGACCGGTAGCGGCTTCTACGATACGCGCGTCCTGTACATTTCCTTCCACCCGGACAACGACTCGTTTCCGGAGTATGCCGCCTGGGTGGACCTGACCAACCGGCGCGTCATCCGCACACTCATCGAGTAGGAGCGGCGCGAGCCGCCCCGGGCAGGGTTCGAAACCGGCTGCCGGCCCGCGGCGCCGGCGGCGGCAAATTGCTACGATTCGGCCCCGATGGATCACGACCTCGCCGTCTTGCCTGAGCCATTGCGCGCCGAGACGGCGCAGGTGCTCGACACACTGCTGGCGTTGCCGGAGATCCGCGGTGTGCTCGACCAGGATCCGTCCCTGCGGCCGACGCTCGCGCGGGTTGCCGCATGCAGTCCGTTCGCTGCCGGCGTGCTCAGCCGCTACCCGCAGCTTCTCGTGGACCTGGCCCGGCAAGGCCGGCTTGCCCGCTGCAGCGCTGAACACGAGCTTGCCGGGCTGGTCGCGGCCGCCGTGGCGGCGCAGCCGGGCGAAGACGCATTTCAACGCGGGCTGCGTCTGGCCCGGCACCGGGAACTGCTGCGCATCGTGTGGCGCGAGGTGGCAGGCGTTGCCACGGTCCGGGAGTCGCTGCGGGACCTTTCCGATCTTGCCGATGCAGCCATCCGCGCGGCGCTCGACTGGTCCCTGGAGCAACTGCGGCAGCGCCACGGCGTCGCGTGCCCCGAGGCGGGCGAGCCTTGCGGCTTCGCCGTCCTCGGCATGGGCAAGCTCGGCGGATTCGAGCTCAATTTCTCCTCCGACGTGGACCTCGTGTTCGTGTACACCGAGGCGGGGGAGAGCGACGGCGCGAAACGGCTCAGCAACGAGGAGTATTTCCGGCTGCTTGGCCAGCGCCTGATCGCACTGCTTTCGCAGCAGACGGTCGACGGTTTCGTCTATCGCGTGGACGTGCGGCTGAGACCGTTCGGGGCGAGCGGGCCGCTCGCGCTCAGTCTCCCGGCGCTGGAGCATTACCTCATGCGCAACGGCCGGGACTGGGAGCGTTACGCCTACATCAAGGCGCGCGTCATCAATGACTGGGCGGACACCGGCTACTTCTACGATGCGGTCGTGCGGCCGTTCGTGTACCGCCGCTACCTCGACTATGGTGTGTTTGCGTCGCTGCGCGACATGAAAGCGCTCATCGAGGCGGAAGTGCAGCGCAAGGAGTACCAGGCCGACATCAAGCTCGGCCCCGGCGGGATCCGCGAAATCGAGTTCATCGTGCAGTCCTTCCAGCTCGTGCGGGGCGGCAGCGTGGCGGGGCTGCGCGGGCGCGAGATCCTCGAGGTGCTCCCGGCGCTGGCGCGACACGGATGCCTGTCGCCGTCGGCGGTCACCGGCCTGACCGAGGCCTACCTGTTCCTGCGACGGGTCGAGAACGCGATCCAGGCCATCGGCGACACGCAGACACACCTGTTGCCGGCGGACGGAATCAATCGCGACCGGCTGGTCCTCGCGCTCCGCTCCGCCGACTGGCAAACGCTCGCCGCAGACATCGAACGTCACCGGGAGACGGTGGCGAGGCATTTCCGCGACGTGGTATTCCGCGGTGAGGAGGGCGAAGCAACGGGCGGTCGCAGCCGCCTGCACCAGGTCTGGCGCGAGCAGGTCACGCCGGAGGCAGCCGCGGGCCTGCTGCGTGAGGCCGGCTTCGCGCATCCCGAGGAGATCCTCGAGCGCTTGCGGCAGCTGCGCTCGGCGAGCGCCCTGCAGCGGCTCGACGAACCGGGTCGCCAGCGGCTCAACGCTCTGGTCCCGGCCGTGCTGGAGATCGCCGGCCGCCAGTCGAACCCGCGGCTGGCGGTCGAGGGCGTGGCGCGGGTGATCGAAGCGGTCGGCAGGCGCTCTGCTTACTTCGCGCTCCTCAACGAGAATCCAGCCGCCCGCGAGCGCCTGGTCAGCCTGTGCGCCATGAGCGACTTCCTGGCCAACCAGGTCGCCGCCCATCCCCTGCTGCTCGACGAGTTGCTCGATCAGCGGATGTTCAGCGAGCCGCCCTCCCGCGCCGAACTCATCGCCGATCTCGCGCGCCGCCTCGACGCCGTTGCGGCGGAGGACAACGAGCGCTGGCTGGAGGCGCTGAAGAATTTCCAGCAGGCGGCGAAATTCCGGATCGCGGTTGCCGACCTTTCCGGGGTGCTGCCGCTGATGAAGGTCAGCGACCGGCTGACCGAGACGGCGGAACTGGTGCTGCAGGCTTCGCTCGACCAGGCGGCCCGCGAGCTTGTCGTGCGCCACGGCCAGCCCCGCTGTGTCGTGGATGGCAAGATGCGCACCGCGGAGTTCGGGATCGCCGCGTACGGCAAGCTCGGCGGGCTGGAACTCGGCTACGCCTCCGATCTCGACCTCGTGTTCCTGCACGATTCGGCCGGTGAGGCCCAGCAGCCGGACGGTGAGAACCCGCTCGAGAACGCCGTGTTTTTCGCCCGCCTCGCCCGTCGCATCATCAATATCGCCACCATGCTCACCGCCGGCGGACACCTCTACGAGGTGGACACGCGATTGCAGCCGGAGGGCAAGAAGGGGCTGCTCGTGACGAGCCTCGCTGCGCTGGAGAGCTACCAGAAGGACGGCGCATGGACCTGGGAGCACCAGGCGTTGCTGCGTGGTCGCGGCATCGCGGGCAGTGCGCAGGTGCTCGAAGGGTTCGAGGACCTGCGGCGGCGGGTGCTGACACAGTACGTGCGCCGCGACAGCCTGCGTGTGGACGTGCTCGACATGCGCGAACGCATGGTGAAGGAACTCGCAAAAGGCACCGCGGAGCTGTTCGACATCAAGCAGGATCCGGGCGGTATCACCGACATCGAGTTCATGGTGCAGTACCTGGTGTTGCGCGAGGCATGCTCCCAGCCGGCGCTGGCGCGCTGGTCGGACAACATCCGCCAGCTCGAGGCGCTGGTGGCTGCCGCGGTGATCCCGGCTGCCACCGGTGAACTGCTGACGGACATCTACCGGAACTACCGCGAGCGCCTGCATCACCTGTCGCTGGCGGGCGAACCCGGATTCATGCCGCGGGCCGAAGCCGGGGACGCCATCGGCGCAGTGCGCCGGACCTGGGACCAGGTTTTCGGCTGAGCGCGGGCCGCTTTCCCCTATAATCCGGGACCAAATTCCCCTTCCCGGAGATTGCGCAGTGGGCAAGCAGGCCGCCGATGCCGCACAACTGATCCAGCCGAATGCCGAGCATCTGTACCAGGTGACCCGGGCGGATTTGCCGCTGTCGTGCCCGATGCCCGGGATGTACCTGTGGAATTCCCACCCGCGCGTCTACCTGCCCATCGAGGCGACCGGCACGGTCAAGTGCTCGTATTGCGGGGCCGTCTACCAGCTGGTCCGCTGACCGGTGGCGGTGCGCTCGGGCCACGAACCCGCGCGCAGCCGCACCGGCTGACCACCGCGACATGTCCGAGGCTCACCCGACCGAGGCACCCGCACCTGCTGCGCTGATCGCCCACGTCAATCTGGCCCGCGGCTTTCGCGGCGGTGAGCGCCAGACGGAACTGCTGTTGCGCGAACTCGCGACACTCGGCTGGCGCCAGCGGCTGGTTGCGCGGCGGGGCGAGCCGCTGGCACGGCGGCTTGCGGACGCCGGCCGGATCGAGCTGGCCGAGGTGACGGGAAACGTGCTGGCGGCGGCCGCGGCAATGCGCGGCGCCGCGCTGGTGCACGTGCACGAAGCGCGGGGTCTGCAGGCGGCATTCATGCAGCAGCTGTTGGGTGGTGCGCCCTACCTCGTCACCCGTCGCGTACAACAGGGCCCGACGCAACACGGGCTGAACCGGGCCATGTACCGGCGGGCGGCGGCCATCGTGGTGCTCTCGCGCGCCATTGGCGATGCAGTCGTCGCGCTCGATCCTGCGCTGCGCTGCCGGGTGATACCGAGCGCGGTCGCCGCCCTGCCGGTCGATCCGGGCCGCGCCGCGGAGATCCGCGCGCAGTTCGGCGGGTTCCTGGTCGGCCACGTCGGCGCGCTGGTGGACTCGCACAAGGGCCAGCGGCAGATTCTCGCCATGGCCCGGGAAACGGCCCGCAGTGCACCCACGATTCACTTCCTGCTCATCGGCAAGGGGCGCGACGAGGCGTCGTTGCGCGAGCAGGGCGCGGGGCTCGCCAACCTGCATTTCGTCGGCGAGGTTGCCGACGTCGGGAACTATCTGGCCGCCTGCGACGTGTTTCTCTATCCTTCGCGCCATGAGGGCCTGGGCTCGGTCCTGCTCGATGCGATGGCTGCGGGATTGCCGGTCGTGGCAACGCGGGTCGGTGGCATCCCGGAGATCATCCATGACGGGATCAACGGCGTGCTCTGCGAGGTGGATGACATCGCGGGCCTGACCGCTGCGGTCCTGGCCCTGCAATCGGACCAGGCCCTGCGTGAGAGGCTGGCGACGGCCAACCGTGTCGCCGCCGGCCAGTACTCGGCTGCAGCCATGGCGAGCCGTTACGTCGAGGTCTACCGGGGACTGCTTCCCGCAGCGACGGGGATGGCGAGGCACTCATGATCATCGTGACCGGCGGGGCCGGGTTCATCGGCTCCAACATCGTGCAGCGACTGAACGGCGCGGGCATCAGCGACATCCTGGTGGTGGACGATCTCACCGACGGGCACAAGGCGCTCAACCTGGCCGGTACGCAGATCGCCGACTACATGGATCGCGAGGAGTTCTTCCGGCGCATTGCCGCCAGGCAGGACGTTGCGGCGAAGGTGGTCGGCGTGCTGCACCAGGGCGCCTGCACGACGACGACCGAGTGGGACGGCCGCATGATGATGCAGGTGAATTTCGAGTTCTCGAAGCAGTTGCTCCACTACTGCCTCGACCGCCGCATTCCGCTGGTCTACGCCTCTTCCGCATCGGTGTACGGCGGCGGGCGCGAGTTCCGCGTTGCGCCGGAATGCGAGCGCCCGATCAATGTCTATGCCTGGTCCAAGCTCGTCTTCGATCAGTACGTGCGCCGCCTCGTCGCCGGCGCTCGTTCCCAGGTCGTCGGCCTGCGGTACTTCAACGTCTACGGTCCCGGCGAAGCCCACAAGGGCGCCATGGCGAGCGTCATGTGGCACTTCCACAACCAGTTGCTCGGTGGCGATGAAGTGCGGCTGTTCGACGGCAGCCGCGGTTATGGACCGGGCGAGCAGGTGCGCGACTTCATTCACGTCGACGATGTCGCGAGCGCCAACCTCTGGTTCCTCGAGCGCGGCGGCGCCCGCGGCATCTTCAACCTCGGCACGGGCATGGCGCGGAGCTTCAACGACGTGGCGCGCGCCGTGATCGCCTGGCACGGTCACGGCAGGATCGGTTACATACCGTTTCCGGCGGGACTGACCGGCAGCTACCAGAGCTTTACGCAGGCCGACCTCACCACCTTGCGGCTCGCCGGCTACCAGGACGGATTCATCAGCCTGGAGGAAGGCGTCCGTTCCTATCTCGATACACTCAAGGCGCAGGAGCGCTGAGCCAGGCTCCGGCCGCAGGGACGCCCGACGGCATTACAGGTGAGCAGGGAGCACAAGATCCTGATTGTCGGGCCGGCCTGGGTCGGCGACATGGTCATGGCGCAGTCGCTGTTCCGACTCCTGCGCCAGCGTGAGGCCGGTGCGCTCATCGACGTGATCGGGCCCGCGTGGTCCCTGCCGCTGGTCGCGCGTATGCCCGAAGTGCGCCGCGGGATTACCCTTGCTGCCGGTCATGGCGAACTGGCGCTGACCGCACGTCGTCGCCTCGCGCGCGAGCTGCGTGTCGAGGGGTACGAACGCGCCATCGTGCTGCCGCGCTCCTTCAAAAGCGCCCTGGTGCCCTTCCTCGCCCGCATCCCGGTGCGCACCGGCTACCGCGCGGAAGGCCGCCGCTGGCTGCTTACCGATGCACGGGTTCTCGATCGCGGCCGGCTCGACCAGACGGTGAAACGCATGCTCGCGCTGGGGCTGCCCCCGGACGCGCCGCTGCCCGATCCGCCCGCGCCGTCCTTGCGCACGGATGCGGCCCATCGTGCCGCCCTGCTCGGGCGCCTTGGTCTCGGCCATGCGCCGGCCGTGGCGCTCCTGCCGGGCGCCGCCTACGGGCCGGCGAAACAATGGCCCATCGCGTATTTCGCGGAACTGGCCCGGCTGCTGGCCGGTAGGGGCGAGGAAGTCTGGGTGCTCGGTTCTGCCGCCGAGCGCGCGCTCGGCGCGCAGATCTGTGAAGCCGCGGGCGACATGGCGCACAACCTGTGCGGCGACACCGGTCTCGAGGATGTGGTCGATCTGCTCTCGGCCGCGCGCGCCGCAGTGACCAACGACTCCGGTCTCATGCACGTGGCTGCAGCCGCCGGGACTTACGTGGTGGCGATCTACGGCTCGAGTTCGCCGGCGTTTACGCCACCGCTGACTGCCCGGCGGAGCATTCACTACCTCGGGCTGTCGTGCAGCCCGTGCTTCGAACGCGAGTGTCCGCTCGGGCACCTGCGTTGCCTGCGTGAGATTTCGGCTGGCGACGTGCTGGCATCACTGCCCGCGATCCCGGCGGTGCAGTAGGCGTCGCGCCGGTACGGCAGGCTCGCGGACCCCTCGTCCTCAGCGGCCGTCGGCCGCTGATTCGCCCAGGGCATCGAGGAGCGGGCGCAGATGCTGCTCGTAACGCCGCCACGCCCGTACCGAACTGCCGTAGACCGGTTGTCGCACCTGCGCCGCGCTGCGCGTGCGCACCGCATGCTTCGCCTGGTGGAAGGACAGGCAGCCGGCGTCGAATGGCAGGCCGATCATGCTGAGTAGCGAGCGGATCCCCGTTTCGGGTTGCGCCACGAGGTCCTCGTACTGGACGTCCACGATCTTTCCCGGCAGGACGCGGCGCCAGTGTTCCATCAGGTCGCGATACAGCGCGTAGTAGTGGCCGAGATCCGCGAGATCGTAGGTCCACTCCATGCCGGCGGTCGCAAACAGGTACTTGAATCCCGACAGGCAGGTATCAACCGGGTCGCGCCGGAGGTGGATGATCCGCGCGTTCGGCAACATGGTGGCGATCATGCCGATGCGCAGGAAATTGAAGGGCATCTTGTCGGTGACGTGCGGTTTCGAGGCGTTGCGGGCCCGCAGTCTCGCAAGATAACGGTCTGCCAGCCGTTGCCAGTCGGCGGCTTGCAGGCGCTCGACCGAGGCCGGCATGTCCTTCATGGCGGCAGTGCAGATCATCGCCAGGTCCGGCAACTCACCGCCGCCATGCACCATCGGGTGGCTCGCCAGGATCTGCTCGACCAGGCTGGTGCCGGAACGGGGCATGCCGAGGATGAAAATCGGCGTCGCATCGCTCCGGCCAGGGCCCTGGCGCTGCGCCAGAAACTCCGCGGTGAAGGTGGCCTTCAGGCGCGCGAAATAGTCCTCGTCGCCGGCGGGCGAATACGACCTGATGCTGCGGCGCTGGTGGTTCGCCCCGGCAAAGTAGCCGAAGGCCTTGTCATAGTCGCCCAGGTCCTCGAACGCCTTGCCCAGCCCGAATGCGTAGATCATGCGCTCGTCGGCGGAGGTCGTCGGCCGGTCGTGGAGCGCCTCCATGGCCTTGATCTCGGCGTCGTACCGGACGTGTTTGCGCATCGTGGCGAGCAGTTCGTAGGTCCGGGCTGCCGGTTTCAACCGGATGGACGCCCGGTAGGCGGCTGCCGCGTCCTCGAGTCGCCCAAGATCGGACAGCACGTGGCCGCGGCTGCGGAGGATGTCGGGGTCGCCGGGGCGCAGTGCCACCGCCTTGTCGTAGGCGGCCAGGGCTTCCTCGGCGCGGCCAAGATAGCGCAGCGCCATGGCGAGACCGAGATGATTGAGAAACTCGTCCGGCTCGGTTGCGAGCGCCCGCCGGTAACAATCCACCGCATCTTCGTAGCGGCACAGGCGGAAACATGCGCCGCCGAGACTTCTCTCCGCCACGGTTGAGTCTGCCTTAACCTGCAGCGCATGGTCGATGACCTCCCAGGCTTCGTCGTACCGTTCGAGTTCCATCAGCGAGTCGGCCAGGTTGGCGTGCGCTGGAACGTGCTCGGGCGCGAGAGCGAGCACCTTGCGGAAACGCCCGATCGCGTCCTCGAAGCGTCTCGCCCGCTGATGCAACGCGCCGAGGCAGAGATTGGCCTCGACGTGCCGCGGCCGGGAGCGCAGGATCTTGCGGCAGGCCTTCTCGGCTGCCTCGTATTGGCCGGCCTGCAGGAACTGCCAGATGGGCTGCATGTCCTCCTTCTCGGAGGACTGCGAGGCCCGGCCGCCCAGGCCCAGGAATGCAAGCAGGCGGTTTGTGGTGCTTTCGGTCATGTCGTGCCGCAGTGTACCGGCGCTAGGCGCGGGACGCGCGCTGCCCGCGCAGTATCGAGACGATCATGCCCAGCACGAATAAAGCCAGTGCCACGGCATTGAGCATGCCGCCGCCGCTGCGGACCTGCGCTGCACCTGCCAGTGTCCCGGCGATGCGTGCCAGCACCGACAGGTGCAGCACCAGCAACGGCAGGTAGAACGTCACGTGATATGGCAGGCGCAGGCCGAGGACCGCGGGGAAGATGATCGGCGCGTGGCCGAATACCATCGAGAACACGAAGCCGAGCATGATCGCGTGCAGTCCCGCGTCATAAGCCGGCGTGCCCGGGGCGATCCCGCCGGTCGTGAGCAGTATCAGTGCGCCGATGGCGAGCCACGCATAGCCGGCCAGCAGGCAGATGGCGATGAAGCGTGTGAGACCGTGCTCGCGCACGGTGCGCCGGGCGATGTCCTGGCGCAGCAGCCAGAGCGCGAGCGCCAGCAGCGCAGCGGGATACAGCGCCCGTCCCGCAGTTACGGTGGCGGCGCCCGGCAGCATGGCGATCAGCAAGGCGCTGACGATCGCGGCGAACAGCCACCGCGCCGCCGGCGAGGGCGGCAGGAAGCGCGACAGTTCGAGCCGCTCGCCGGCGATGGTCAGGACCAGGAATGCCATCCAGGGCGCCACCGCGGCCGTGACCGGTGCACCGTCGAGCCAGAGCAGGTTGCCTGCAGTCCATGCCGCTGCGCCGAGGGCGAGAGTCAGGGTGTGCAGCGCGCGCTGACGCAGGAAGACCTGCGCGGAGGCGCCGAGCAGCAGGAGACTGGCGGCACTGAGCAGGGCACTCGCTGCAGCATCCCCGGCGCCAGTGAGCATGGCCAGGCCGCTGAGCCCCGCGAACAGCGGGGCGAGATACGCCCAGAGTGCGCCGAGCGCGACCGCACGCTCAAGGCTGATCACCGTGCCGAAGAAGGCACCGATCATGAGCACCGCGTGATCCATCACCGAGGCGGCTCCCGGCGCCGGCGCCTGCCAGCCGATCCGCACGAGACCCGCCAGAGCTCCGGCCGCAAGGGAGAGCATCGCGAGCATCAGCAGGGGGACACGCCAGGGGCGCGGCAGGTCGGCGCTCATTACCAACCGAAGTGTTCGCGTGCCTGCGCGCTCATCATGGCGGGCTCCCAGGGCGGATCCCAGACCAGCCTGACTTCGATGGTCGTGCCCGCGGGAAGCTGCGCGGCCAGCACGTCGCGCGCTTCACCGGCAATCATCGACCCCATCGGGCATGCGGGCGTCGTCATGGTGAGATCCACCTCGAGCCGGCCGTCTGCCAGCCGTATGTCATAGACGAGCCCGAGATCCACGATGTTCACCCCGACCTCCGGGTCCAGGACCTGGGTCAGGGCCTCGCGCAGGGCCTCCACGGTCGGCTCGGGCGGAGCGGGGGTCGACATCGCGGCATCATGACGAAGAACGACTACCCCCGCCACATACGCCGCAGCACGCCGTCCCTGCGAACGTACTCGTGCCAGAGCGCCCCGACCACGTGCAGGCCGAGCACAACGGCGCCGATCTTCCAGCAGGCCTCGTGAATTTCGCTGAAGAGGTCGCTCGTGAACGGGGAATCTCCGGTGGCCTGGGGCACGATCCGGAAGACGTGGTCCCAGCCGAAGAAATAGATCGGAAACTCGCCGTCATAGGCGGACAGCGCGGCCCAGCCGGTGAGCGGGAAGATCAGCAGCAGGGCGTAGAGAGCGGTGTGGGTCGCACGCGCCGTCAGGCGCTGCCAGGCGGCCAGCCCTGCGGGAAGATCCGGGGCAGGGTTCTGCAGCCGCCAGCCGAGTCGCGCGAGCACCAGCATCAGCACGAGGAAACCGTTGGTGTTGTGCGCCCGGGAGAGCGTCATCACCAGCGCCGTGTCGCCCTTGCCGGCGAGCCACGCGTCGTAGGCATCGACCATCCAGAAGCCAAGCGGCACCTGCGCGGCGATCATCAACGCCATCAGCCAGTGCAGGCCCCGCGCAGGCCAGCCCCAGCGCATTGCGGTGTTGCGGATCATCACGACCCGTCGCTGTGGCAAGCGGCCATCATGCGGTCGGGAACTCCCGGCTCCGGACGCACGCCGCGCACCGTGCTGCGGCCGTCATGCGCTGCCGGGGGCATCCGGTGTGCCATTGCGCCGGGCGCCCGGGTTTTGCAGTACCTGCTCGGCCCTTGCGATGACATCGCTGGCCCGGATCAGGTCCATGGCCGCAGGGTCGCGTACCCGCTGGCCGAAACGCAGTTGCGAAACGGGTACGCCGAACTCGCGGCGCACGGCTTCGGGGTACGCGTCCACGACCAGATCCTGGCAGAAATACGGCCCGGTTCGGTGGCGATTGGAGGTGGCGTAGAGTCCGATCACCGGCGTGCCGACGGCGGTCGCCATGTGAGCCGGTCCGGAGTCCGGGCAGATCAGGAGAGAGGCGCGCTCGAGCAACGCCAGCAGTTGCTTGAGGCTGGTTTGCCCGATGAGGTTGGTGACGGGCGCGCGCGTCGCGGACGCGATCGCGGTGCCGTAGGCACGCTCGACCGCTGTCGGGCCGCCAGTCAGCAGCAGCTTCGCGCCGAACTGCTGCTGTAGCCGGTTGGCGACCTCGGCATAATTTTCGGCGCGCCAGTCACGAAAGTTGCGGAATCGCTGGCTGCTGCAGGGGCTGATCACCACCAGCGGCGCCGCGCCGCGCGCATGTGACTCGGCGAACGCGCGATCGTCGTCGCTGAGGGGAATGTCCCAGCGCAATCGTCGCTCGTGGATGCCCAGGTGCCCGATGAACCCGAACAGGCCGTCCATCACGTGCTGATCGGCGTGCGCGGCGATCCGCTCGTTGGTGAACAGCCACTGGTAGTCGCGGGCACGGCTGCGGTCGAAGCCGATGCGCCGCGCAGCACTCACCACGCGGCTGGCGAAGTTCGCGCGCATGGAGGCGTGCATGTGCAGGAGCACCGGGAAGCGTCTGCCGCGGGTCTGCGCGCGGAGGTGCGTGAGACCGGCCCGGGGTTGGTTTTTGTCGAAGGTGATAAACTCGACGCCGTCCACGCCCTTCATCAACTCGTACTCGGTCCGGCCGATGACCCAGGTGATGCGCGTGTCGGGCCAGGCTGACTGCAGGGTGCGCAGCACGGGCAGCGTGTGGCAACAGTCGCCGATGGCCGAGAGCCGAATGACACAGAGCGATTCCGGCCACTGCCCTGGCGTTCGACCGGATGAAAAGGCCATGCGTTCGGTGGAGCGTATAGAGCGGATCGCGGACGGTGCCATCCTATACGATGGCACCATCGTCAACCACATGAAGGCGGACTGGTTCGACCCCGCGCACTGGCCGGCGGCGCGCGTGGCGCCCGGTGATTCCGGCGGGCGCGGCGCCACCCTGTTCATTCACTGCGAGGGCCAGGACTGGGTCCTGCGCCATTACCACCGTGGCGGCGCTGTGGCCCGGTTTGCACGCGATGGATATCCCTGGCTGGGCGAAGACCGCACCCGCTCGTTTGCGGAATGGCGCCTGCTCGACCGCATCCGCAATGCCGGCCTGCCCGCGCCGCGGCCCGTGGCGGCCCGCTATCGGCGCCGGGGCATGGTCTACCGGGCCGATCTGATCACCGTGCTGATTCCTGGAGTCGTGCCTTTGTCCACGTACCTTGCCGGGCGGCAGGTGGACGAGGCGGTGTGGCGCACCGTGGGCGCTTGTATTGCCCGCTTTCACCGTGCAGGTTTCTTTCACGCCGACCTCAACGCGCACAACCTGCAGATCAACGAGCGCGGCGAAGTCTTCCTGCTCGATTTCGATCGTGGTCGTGAGCGGCCAGCCGCCGGTGCCTGGCAGCAACGCAACCTCGCCCGGCTGCGCCGTTCGCTCATGAAGATCAGTGCCGACGGTGCGGTGCGCTTCACGGGGGAAAACTGGTCGGCACTCGTCTCCGGCCACGGCGCGGAGCTGTCTGCCGTGCGTTCCTGAGCGTCGCGCATCCTGGTGCCGCGCGCGTCAGCGATACGGGTCCGGGAAGCCTTCCGGGCGCCCCTTGAAGCGGCGGTGAACCCAGTAATACTGCTCGGGCGCCTGCCGGATTTGTGCTTCGAGCAGCGCCAGGACGCGCTGTGTGTCGGCCGCGACATCGCCGCTCGGAAAATCCTCCAGCGCGGGCAGGATGCTCACGCGATAGCCACTCCCGTCGGCCAGGCGCTGCGGGAAGTACGGCACCACCGGGGCAGCACTCAGGCGCGCGATGGCGGTGAGCGCGCCGTTGGTCATCGCGGGCTCGCCGAAGAACGGCACGAGCACGCTGTGCTGGCGCCGATAGCTCTGGTCGGCTGCGTACCACACCGCGATGCCCTGTTTCAGGACGCGCAGCAGCCCGCGTATGCTGTCCTTGGGGATGACAAACTGCACCGCCCGTGCCCGCGCCCGGCGCAGAAACTCGTCGAGCAGCGGGTTACGGACGGGCCGGTACAGAACGCCGTATTGAGGCACCAGGGCTTTCATCGCTCGTCCCGTGATCTCACCGCCGGAAAAGTGGCCGCTGACGACCAGCACGCCACGCCCGCAGCGAAGCGCATTGCTGAGGTTCTCGAAACCCTCGATGCGGACCAGGGACTGGATGCGCCGGTCGCTGGCCCACCAGGCCATGCCCAGTTCGAACAGGCCGATTCCCAGTGAGGAGAAATGCCGGCGCAGCAGGCGGGCACGTTCGCGCTCGCCGAGTTCCGGAAAGCAAAGGCGCAGGTTGACCGCCGCCACCCGCCGCCGTTCGCGCAACAACAGGCAGAGCAGCCGGCCAAGCCCGGCGCCCAGCGCCAGCTGGACCCGGAAGGGCAGCACGATGAGCAGGCGCAGCAGCCCGGCACCGAGCCACAACGGCCAGTAGCGCGGGTGCCAGAAACCAGACAGCGATGCGCGTTGTCCCGATGGAGCGTTCATGCGGCTTGGCAGCACATGCTAGGTGCGGGGCGGGTTCCGGGAAAGGGGCGGCAAGCGGGAAGACCCCGGTCCCGGGCGCGGCAAATTGCGTCAGCACCCCCAAAGAAGGCAACAACCGCCACGGCCGGGGGTTGAATTATCGCCTGCGGCAACCACCTAATACGCAACCCTTGGATATGAGGAGACCCCAGGTGAAGCGAGTTTTTCTGCTGATCGCCACGAATATCGCGGTGTTGCTCGTGCTGTCCGTGGTGGCCCGGGTGCTCGGCCTGGACCGGGTCATCGACGAGCAGGGCGGGATCAATTTCCAGGCGTTGCTCCTGTTCTGCGCGGTGTTCGGATTCGGCGGCGCGCTGATTTCGCTCGCCATGTCCAAGTGGATTGCCAAGCGCAGCACGGGCGCGCGGGTCATCACCCAGCCGCGCGATGCCACGGAAGCCTGGCTCCTCGAGACCGTGCAGCGGCAGGCGCGGCAGGCCGGCATCGGTATGCCGGAGGTCGCGGTCTACGACGCGCCGGACGTGAACGCCTTCGCAACGGGCGCGCGCCGCGACAGCGCGCTGGTCGCCGTCAGCACCGGGCTCCTGCAGCGGATGGAGCGCCGCGAGGTCGAGGCTGTGCTCGGCCACGAAATTTCCCACGTCGCCAACGGCGACATGGTGACGCTCACCCTGATCCAGGGGGTGGTGAACACGTTCGTGTTGTTCCTGTCGCGCGTGATCGGCTACGTGGTCGACCGGACGGTGTTCCGCTCGGAGCGCGATCATGGGCCCGGTTTTTTCATCACCACCATTGTTGCCCAGCTGGTGCTGGGCGTGCTCGCCAGCATGATCGTCGCCTGGTTCTCGCGGCAGCGGGAGTTTCGGGCGGATGCCGGCGGAGCCAGCCTGGCCGGCCGCGATGGCATGATTGCGGCGCTCGAGCGGCTGAAAAGCGCGCACGAACCCAGCGCATTGCCCGATTCCATGAAAGCCTTCGGCATCTCCGGCGGCCGCGCCTCGCGGTTTTTCATGTCGCATCCGCCGCTCGACGAGCGCATCGCCGCGCTGCGTAACGCGTCGCAGCCGAAACTCGGTTGACCGCAGGGCCGGGGTCTGCCGTCGGCCCCGGCCCTACTCGGTATCCTGCCTGAGGTCGGACTCTTCCGTTTCGACCGATTCCCGGTCGCCGTCTTTGCCGTTCGCGTCCTTCGGTGCGGCATACGCCAGTGCCGGAGGGCCTTGTTGCGCTTCGGTTCCGAGGTGGAAGGCGGCGAAACCGGGCATGACGACCTGGTTCACGGCCATACCGATGACGCGGCCCTCGAAGGGCGCGTAGATAAGGTTCTGCTCGTTGCTGATCGGGTCCGTGACCGTGCCGAGGATGTCGCCCGCCCGCACCGTCTGGCCCAGCCGCACGACCGAGAACAGCACGCCGCCGTGATCCGCGCGCACCCAGCGGGAGTGGTAGTACACCGGCTCGGGCTGCTTGAGGAGCGTCGCGCGCCGGATCATGCCGAGCGAGCGCAGCAGGCGGTTGACGCCGGCTACGCCCTGTTCGACCTGGCGTGGCTGCAGCCGCAAGGGCTCGCCGGCCTCCATGATCACCGCAGGGATGCCGGCGTCGGTCGCCGCGCGGCGCAGCGTGCCGGGTGAGGCTTCGTCATTGAGCACCAGCATGCCGCCGAAACCGTGCGCGAGTTCTGCCACGGACGGCTGCGACAGATCGGCCCGCACCTGCGGCAGGTTGTTGCGGAAAAACGAGCCGGTATGCAGGTCCACGACGACATCGCATTTGCGGATGATCTGCTCGAACAGGGAATAAGCGATCCGCGCCGCCGAACTGCCCTGGGGATTGCCGGGGAAGAACCGGTTGAGGTCGCGCCGGTCCGGCAGGTAACGCGAGCCGCGCCGGAAGCCGTGGATGTTCACGATCGGCATTCCGATGACCGCGCCCTTCAGTTCGTTGGCGGCCAGTTCCTGGAACACTCGCCGAACCATCTCGATGCCGTTGAGTTCATCGCCGTGCACGGCTGCGGTCAGGCACAGTACGGGCCCTGCTTCGCGTCCGTTCACGACCAGCACCGGGGTCTCGCTGCTCATGCCTTCGAAAATACTGCTGGCCGACCACATCAGCCGCGTGACGGTGCCCGGCGGGATCTGCTCGCCGAGCACCTCGAGCGTGCCCGGAGGCAGCGCGGGTGCAGCGGCCTCGGATGATGTCGGCGCAGGCGCCGCCGTTGCGGCGATTGCCGGTACGGGCGGGCCGTCGGGCGCCGGCATAGCCGGTTGTGCCGATGCCGCGGGAGCCGGTTCTGGCTCGGTCGCAGCCGGCGCGGCGCGATCCGGCAGCGCCGCTTTCGGCGGCGCAGTGGCTGCGGGCGATCCGTCCGGGCCCGAGCCGCAGCCCGTGAGCGCGCAGAGGATCAGCAGCGCAGCCAGGCGCGGAATCTGAGCCACGGATGACGTGTCGGGTACGCGCTGCATCGCTGGCTCGCTACCGGGGGTCGCTCGGATGGATGGCCGGATGCGCATAAGCATCACGGCAAGATAGGTAAAAGAGTGGCTCGAAGGCGTGAAACAGTAGCAGTTTTGTAAAACCGCTTGAAGCTGGCGCGCGTAGTGCAGACGCGGCCACAGCCCTGCGGTGCACGCGGTCATGTTCAGTTATGTGAATCCTTTCGTCTCCGGCCAGCCCCATGCCGGGCTAGGCTAGGCGTGCGGTGACGCGCTTCGGCTGTGTGGCTGGCCGGCGCTTGCTTTGACCGGGGCGATTGGCTATCAATCGCCCGATAACAGGGTTCGATCTGGTGCTAACCGTGATTGCCAGAGCTTTTGTCCTCGCAGCGAGCATGCTCGTCGGTTCGCTGGCGCTCGGCAATGACGCGTTGCCGCGGCCGGCCGGCCTGGAATCGGAGATCGGTTTCTGGCGCCGGATATTTGCCGAAGTCAGCACCCAGCAGGGGCTGATTCACGACAATCGCCATCTCGGTATCGTCTACGAGACGCTGGATCTGCCGGACGGCTCGAACCCGGCACGTATCCGCAGCGCCGCAGATGCGGCACGCGGCAAGTACGAGCGCATCCTGCGGGAACTGGCGGAGGGCCGCCGGGACGGTCTCAGCAGCGAGCAGCGGCGCGTGCTGGCGTTGTGGGGCAAGGGCGTCTCCAACCATGAGCTGCGCGAGGCGGCCGAGCGCGTGCGCTTCCAGCAGGGGCTTGCCGAGCGGTTCCACGCCGGGCTGGTCCGGTCGGGGCTCTGGCGCGACCATATCCTCAAGGCGATGCGCTCGGCCGGCGTGCCGGAAGAACTGGTGGCGTTGCCGCACGTGGAGTCGTCATTCGATCCCAGCGCCCGCTCCTTCGTGGGCGCAGCGGGGTTGTGGCAGTTCACCAGCGGCACGGGCCAGCGCTTCCTGCGTATCGACCAGGCGGTCGACGAACGTCGTGATCCGTATGAATCGAGCGAGGCCGCTGCCCGCCTGCTCCAGTACAACTACTCGGTGCTCGGGTCCTGGCCGCTCGCAATCACCGCGTATAACCACGGGACTGCGGGCATGCGCCGGGCGGCCGAGTCGATGGGCACCAGGGATATCGAGCGCATCATCCGACGCTACGATGGCCGGGCATTCGGCTTCGCGTCCCGCAACTTCTACGTCTCGTTTCTGGCGGCGCTGGAGATCGACCAGGCGCCGGAGAAGTTCTTCGGAGCCGTGCAGCGCAGGGCGCCGCGCGAGGATCTGGTCGTGGAACTGCCCGACTACATGCGCATTTCCACGCTGGAGCGCGCGCTCGGTGTGCCGCGCAGCACCCTGCAGTCGTTCAATCCGGCACTGCTGCCACCGGTGTGGGAGGGCGCCAAGTACGTGCCGCGGGGTTTCCGCCTCCGGTTGCCGGCGGAGACGGTCATCGCCGCGCCCGAGCAGGTGCTGGCTGCCCTGCCGTCCGGGGAGAGGTTTGCCGCGCAGGTGCCCGATCTCAGCTACCGGGTACGCAAAGGCGACACGCTTTCGCAGATCGCCCAGCGCCACGGCACCACCGTGACGAAGCTGGCGCAGGCCAATGGCCTCGGCAATGGCAGCCGCATCCGCGTCGGGCAGACACTGAAGCTGCCGGCGCGCGCCGGTTCGACCCGGCCCCCGCCGGCCGAATCGCAGCCGGCGCAGTCCGACGACACGCGGCTCGCCAGCCGTTCGCCGCCGCCCGCACCGGATGCCGCGCGCGAGCCGGCGTCGCGGCCGTTGCCGCCAGGCCCGGCCCCGCAGGCAGCGGCAGTTGCGACCGCCGGCCCGGCCACCGCCAAGAATGACGAGGCCGGTTATCGCGTGCGGCCGGGCGATTCGCTGGCGGCGATCTCCCGGCGCACCGGCGTCTCGCAGCGAGACCTGATCGAGTTCAATGACCTGCGCAATGCCAACATGCTGCGCAGCGGGCAGACGTTGCGCCTCGCACGGCCGGCAGAAGTGGTCAATGCGACGCGGCCTGCGGCGGCAGCACCGGCGGACACCGGCGGCGGATCGCAGGTCGCGAGCGCCGTGCAGCCGGCTGCCGGCGGCAGCCCGCCGGCAACCTCGCTCGCGGATCCCAGCGACTACCTCGTGGCCGGCGACGGCACCGTCGAGGTGCAGGCGGCCGAGACGCTCAGCCACTATGCCGACTGGCTGGGAGTCAGTGCCGCGCAACTGCGCAAGGCGAATGGCTGGTCACGGCAGCGTCCGCTGGTGCTAGGCCAGCGTGTGCACCTGGTGTTCAGCGAGGTCGACCGCGAGACGTTCCAGTCCCGGCGCATCGACTTCCACCGCGAATTGCAGGAGGCGTTCTTCAGCCGCTATCGCATTACGGACACCACCGAGCATCGGTTGCGCCGGGGTGAGTCGGTGTGGGTGCTCGCATCGCAGAAGTACAAGGTGCCGGTCTGGTTGCTGCGCCAGTACAATCCCACTTTGAAACTCGACGAGGTGCGCCCCGGGACGGCTGTGGTCTTCCCGCGGCTGGCGCCGGTTGCCTAGACAGTCCCGAGAGCCGTTTGCCATGACACGATTCCTGCCCGCTGCCGCCATCGTCGCGCTGCTCGCCGCTGGCCTGTCGGCGCCGGGGCCGGGGCCGCTCGCGGCGGTCAGCTTCGACCGCGCCGACCGGGTGCTGGTGCGCAAGTCCGAGCGCAAGCTCTACCTCATGAAGGGTGATGCGGTGCTGCGCAGTTTCGACGTGGCGCTCGGGCTCGCGCCGGAAGGTGACAAGCTGCGCGAGGGCGACTTCCGTACCCCGGAGGGCAGCTACGAACTCATCGAGCGCAATGCGGACAGCGACTTCTTCCTCGCCATACTCATTTCCTACCCGAGCGTGACCGATACCCGCCGTGCGCGGGCAAAGGGCTATGCCCCCGGCGGCTCGATCATGATCCACGGGCAACCCAACAATCCCACGCGGTCGCCGGAGTACTATCGCCGCACCGACTGGACCAATGGCTGCATCGCCGTGTCCAACTCCGACATGGTGGATATCTGGCTGATGACCGGCCGCAATACCCCGATCGACATCCTTCCCTAGCAGGGCGCGCAGCCACGCGGGCGGAGGGTTACCCACCCCCACCCGGGAGCCTGCAATGCCCGGACATCGAAGCGACCCATGAGCAATGGCCCCGCGCAATCCCTGGTCGAAGTCATGCCCGAGGGCAGCCTGGAGCTGCTGTCCCAGCACGAGGTCAACCGGCTGCGCAGCACGGGAGAGGGTGGCCAGCACGAGGTGCTGCGGCGTTGCGCTCTGGCCATCCTGAACGTCGGTGGCCAGAGCGACGACACCCGGGAAGTGCTGGAGAAGTATCACGATTTCGACGTTTACATCGTGCAGCAGGATCGTGGCGTCAAGCTGGCGCTGAAGAATGCGCCGCCGGAAGCGTTTGTCGATGGCCGGATGATCCGCGGCATCCGCGAGCTCCTGTTCGCGGTGCTGCGCGACGTGGTGTTCATCAATAACGAGGTCGCCAGCGGAGCGCAGTTCGATCTCGGCAGCAGCGACGGCATCACCAATGCGGTCTTCCACATCCTGCGCAATGCCGGAGCGCTGCGCGCCGGCGAACCCGATCTCGTCGTGTGCTGGGGCGGGCACGCCATCAGCCGCGAGGAGTACGACTACTCCAAGAAGGTCGGCTACGAAATCGGGCTGCGCGGCATGAGTGTGTGCACCGGCTGCGGCAGCGGCGCCATGAAAGGCCCGATGAAGGGCGCGGCGGTCGGTCACGCCAAGCAGCGCGTCGCCGATGGCCGCTATGTCGGCATCACCGAGCCCGGAATCATCGCGGCGGAGTCGCCGAACCCGATCGTCAACAAGCTGGTGATCATGCCGGACATGGAGAAACGTCTCGAGGCGTTTCTGCGCATTGCCCACGCGATCGTGATCTTTCCCGGCGGGGTCGGTACGGCAGAGGAGTTCCTGTTCCTGCTCGGCATCCTGCTGCATCCGCACAACCGCGATATTCCGCTGCCGGTGCTCCTGACCGGGCCGGAGTCCAGCCGGCCGTACTTCGAGCAGATTGACCGCTTCATCGGCGCGACCCTCGGCCGGGAGGCCCAGCAGCGCTACCGCATCAGCGTCGGTGACCCGGGGGCGGTGGCTACCGAGATCCGCGCCGGGCTGCATCGCGTGCGTGATTTCCGCCATGCTCACAGCGATGCGTACTATTTCAACTGGCGGCTGCACATCGACATGGATTTCCAGCGGCCGTTCCGGGCGACTCACGAGAGCATGGCCGCCCTGCAGCTGTTCCGTGGCGAGGATGCGCCGCGCCTCGCGGCCAGCCTGCGCAAGGCCTTCTCCGGGCTGGTCTCCGGCAACGTCAAGGACGACGGCATCCGCGCGATCGAACGCCACGGGCCGTTCGAACTCTCCGGCGAACCTGCGCTGATGGGTGAACTCGACCGACTGCTCGCTGCGTTCGTCGCGGCGAACCGCATGCGCCTTCCCGGGCGCGTCTACCAGCCCTGTTATCGCCTGGTCGTGTAGAGCCGGGCTCGGCGATCCGGCGGCGCGCGATGCGTCGCATAACGTCGCTGTTAAATCGAAATGCCTGTGACATGGTTCCTCGAAGGCGTGCGCCCCTCTTCATAAGCTGATTGCAGTGTGGAGGTTCGGGGACAGTCACCATGAGCAATTACAATAAGAACAATTCGCCCCCAGTGTCCGACGCGGAGTCGGGCGAGGTCGTGGCCGACGGCAAGTCGGCCTACGAAAGCGCTTTGCGCAGTGGCCGGGTTCGCAACCTGGTCACGCCTGATGGTCGGGACATGGGCGCCTGGGATTCCTACCGGCGCTGGCTGAATCGGGTGCAGCAGCCCGACAAGCGCCGCACGCCGATCGATCCGGCTCTCTACACCTGGAAGGGATACCGCAACTGGTCGGACAAGGTCCGCCGTGACTGGAAGCAGGACGAATAGTGCAAGCTGATACCGAAGGCGCGAGCCCGACGCCTTTGCCGATGCCGAATCCGGGGAGTCCGGATTTCGAACCACAAGCCGCAACCATAAAAAAACAAAATATGTCGGACAGGGACGACAACGAAGACATCATCCGGAACCAGGATACAGTCGCCCGCCGGGCCTGGGTCGAGTGGGCGCTGGACAGCGTGCGCCGCCGGCTGCAGACCGACGAGGAGATGCCGGGCGGCACTGCGAAGGCCGCCGACCGGCCATCGCTGTTCGTCGTGCGTCCGGGCCGCAAGCGCTGAAGCGGCCGGTTTTCTTCGCGATGCAACCGGAGCGCGCGCTCAGGCTACTCGACGCACTCGACGGGCTTGCCGGTGCAGTGCGGCTCGTGTGTATCGGCTACTGGGGCCGGCGGCTGCGCGCAGCACTCATCATGGCGGCGGTACTGTTCGTGCCTGCGACACTGCTGACGCCGTATATCTGAACGCGGACTCAGAGCAACGCTGAGATCAGGGCGAGGCTCGTCGTCGCGAGCAGCAACGCGGCAATCAGGCCGGCGGCAAGCGGCTGCCAGCCGACATGGCGCAGGTCGCGCAACTCGACGTTGAGCCCGACGCCCGCCATCCCGACGATCAGCAGCAGCTCGCTGAGCTGCGCGGCCAGCGCCAGGGCGGGCTGCCACAAGTGTTCGACGAAGGCCGGGCTGGATGCGCCGAACACGTCGCCGAGCGAGCGCAGTGCCGCCAGACCGACGAACGCAAACACGAAGCCCGGCACGAGTTTCCTCAGTGAAAGCGACCCGGAGCCGCTGGCGGTGGCGCCGGCACGCGCCTGCATGGCAGCCAGCACCGGGACGACGAGCACGAGCGTGAGGTTACGCATCAGCTTGGTAACCGTTGCGGCTTCCAGCGCCGCCGGGGCGAGGTACTGGTCGCTGTAGATCAAGGCCGCACCCATGACCTGCGAGGTGTCGTGGATGGCCGTGCCGAGGAATACACCGGCGGCGGCCGGCGCGTCCGCAAACAGCGTGTGCGCGAGGGCCGGGTAGAGCAGCGCGCCGGCAAGCCCGATGACGACCACTATGGTGACGGCATAACCGGTCTCGGCGGCGCGGGCCTTCAAAACGGGCGCAACCGCCATCACCGCCGTGCAGCCGCAGATGCTGGTACCGACGGTGAGCAACGACACCAGCGCGCCGCGCAGGCCGAGGCCGCGTGCGATGCGCGGAATAGCCAGCCAGGCAACCGCCAGGCACCCGGCGACCACCGGCAGGGCGCGCAGTCCGAGCACGCCGATACTGCTCAGCGTGAGGCGCAGCCCGACCAGGGCGAGTCCGCAGCGAAGCAGGGTTCCGGTCGCGAGCGCGAGGCCTTTGTCCTGGAGCGGGCTGACGCCGATCGTGTTGCGCACGGCGATTCCGGCAAGCACCGCGATCATCACCGGGCTGACCGGGCTATGGCCGAGGTTGAAGATCGTGCTGCCGAGGAATTCCGCCACCAGCCGGGAGGACAGGGCGATGGCCGCGACGACGGCGAGACCCGGAATGACCGACGCCCGCAGGGCATCGCGCATGACAGCGCTCATTGCGCCAGGAATCCCGCTGCTCGAGTGATGGGGCCGGTGAGACGCGGCTAGCCGGCGCCGATGGTGTCCGCGCCAGCGGTCGCGCCGCCCTGGGCCACGTCCAGGCGCGGCCGGCGGTCACGATTCACGACCATGCGGTCGTGCAGGCGGGTGATCGTATTGCTGCCGGTTTTCACGAACAGGAAGGGCAACAGGCCGTGAATGAAGCAGCACACCCCGGCACCGATCATGTGCATGGCGAAGCTCGAAGCGCTCCCCATGTGCTGCAGATAGGTTTCGCCGACGGATGCCGGATGCTCGGTGAATAGCGCCTTGATCTTGCTCATGTTGCGACCTGCTCCTTCACGGACCCCCGGGGTCGCCCGATCGGTGGAGACCAACGAGCAACGTGGTTTTTATAATCGCGGCTTATATGGGTATATATTTTATTCATTTAGCGCAGGCGGGCAAGGCCGTCATCGACATCACGGCGGGGATGGCCGGCGAGCGCGCGACACGGGGCCCGGTAGCCGTCGGGGCTGCTCCCGGGCGCGGTTGCCATAACGGGATGCGTGCACCGGCCGGCCCTGGCGCCGTGTGCCGCTTGAAATCTGGCGCCGCGGTCCTTATTTATGCGGACCCCCGGTCCGGCAGAACCGTTTGCCGCCAGCAAAGGCCAATGTAATGACGACACGCGAGACCCACGGCTTCCAGGCCGAGGTGAAGCAACTGCTTCACCTGATGATCCATTCGCTCTACAGCAACCGCGAGATCTTCCTGCGCGAGCTGATTTCCAATGCCTCGGACGCCGCCGACAAGCTGCGCTTCGAGGCAATCGCGCAGCCGGCGTATCTGGCGGAGGATCCGGAGCTCGCCATCCGGGTCGCGGTCGACGCCGGGGCCGGCACCATCTCGATCAGCGATAACGGCATCGGCATGTCTCGTGACGAGGTCGTCCAGCAGCTCGGCACGATTGCGCGGTCCGGCACAGCCGAGTTCGTGCGCCGCCTGAGCGGCGACCAGAAGCAGGACGTGAACCTGATCGGCCAGTTCGGTGTCGGCTTCTATTCGGCGTTCACCGTGGCCGACCGCGTGGAAGTACTGACGCGTCGCGCCGGCCTCGGGCCGGAGCAGGGCGTACGCTGGGAGTCCGCCGGCGACGGCGAGTTCACCGTGGAGACCGTGGAGCGTGCCGAGCGCGGTACGCAGGTGACGCTGCACCTGCGCTCCGACGCGACGGAATTCGCCGACGATTTCCGCCTGCGGGCGCTGGTCCGGAGGTATTCCGACCACATCGCATTCCCGGTGCTGATGCGCAAGGCGGGCGCCACGGCGAAAGACGTCGAGGAGACGCGCGAAGAGGCGGTCAACGCCGCCCGCGCCTTGTGGACGCGTCCCAAGGGGGACATCGCGGACGAGGAGTACAAAGAGTTCTACAAGCACATTTCCCACGACTTCACCGAGCCTTTGCTCTGGAGCCACAACCGCGTCGAAGGCAAGCGCGTCTACACGAGCCTGCTTTTTCTGCCGGCGCACGCCCCGTTCGACCTGTGGAACCGCGAGAAGCCGCGCGGCCTGAAGCTCTACGTCCGTCGCGTTTTCATCCTCGACGACGCCGAGCAGTTTCTGCCGCTGTACCTGCGGTTCATGCGCGGCGTGATCGATGCCGACGAGTTGCCGCTGAACGTGTCGCGGGAACTGCTGCAGCACGATCCGGAGGTGGAAGCGATCCGCGGCGGGCTGACGCGGCGCGTGCTCGACCTGCTGGAGAAACTCGCGGCCGACGATCCGGCGAAATACGCCGGGTTCTGGAAGGAGTTCGGCCGCGTGCTCAAGGAAGGGCCGGCGGAGGATCACGCGAACCGTGAGCGCATCGCGAAGCTGTTGCGCTTCACCAGCACCCGCTCGGCCGGCGACGAACCGGACCGCAGCCTCGACGATTATCGGGCCGGTGCCCCCGAGGGGCAGCGCCACATCTGGTTCCTGACCGCTGACAGCCTGGCCGCGGCCCGCAGCAGCCCGCATCTCGAGATTTTCCGCAAGCGCAACCTGGAGGTGCTGCTCCTCACCGACCCGATCGACGAGTGGGTGACCGGCCACCTCGCCGAATTCGCCGAGCTGAAGTTCCGCGACATACGCCGCGGCGAACTCGACCTCGCGGAAGGTGGCGGGGACGGGAAGGAAGAATCCGCTGCACCGGCCGGCGAGCACGCAGCGCTGCTCGAGCGCCTGAAGGCGGCGCTCGGCGACGAGGTGGAGAAAGTCCGCGTCAGCGAGCGGCTGACGGAATCGCCTGCCTGCCTGTCGATGGGCGAGTTCGACATGGGGCCGCAGTTACGGCGGATTCTTGCGGCTTCGGGCCAGGCGGTGCCGGATGCGCGGCCGATCCTGGAGATCAACCCGGCTCACGCGCTGTTAAAGCGGCTTGCCACCGAGCAGGGCGAGGCACGGTTCGGCGACCTTGCCCAGGTGCTGTTCGAGCAGGCGCTGCTCACCGAGGGCCGGCCGCTGAAGGACCCCGGCGCGTTCGTGCAGCGCGTGAACCGCCTGCTCGCGGGGTGATGCGCGTCGGCCATCGGGCCGCCGTCGCGACTGCGGCAGTTCAGCAGTTCTGGTCGCATGCCGGCCCTACGCCGTGCTCGACCTGCAGCGTGGCGTGACCGATGCGGAAGCGGTGATCGAGCTCCCCGGCGACATCGCGCAGGAAGTGATCGTCCTTAAGGCCGGCGGGTATCACCAGGTGCGCGGTCAGTGCCGTTTCCGTCGTGCTCATTGCCCAGATGTGCAGGTCATGGATGTCGGTCACCCCGGGCAGCCGCCGCAGGAACTCGCGCACGTCCTGTGGATCGATCGCCTTCGGCACCGCATCGAAGGCCATGTCGAGCGACTCGGTGAGTACGTCCCAGGTTCCGACGACGATCACCGCGACGATGACCAGGCTGATCGCCGGGTCGAGCCACAGCCAGCCGAGTGTCAGCACGCCGATGCCGCCAAGCACCACGGCCACCGACACTGCGGCGTCCCCTACCATGTGCATGAATGCAGCGCGGACGTTGAGATCGTGATGGCGTCCGGCGGCGAAGAGCCAGGCCGTGATGCCGTTGATCACGACGCCCACGCCCGCGACCCAGATCATCACTGAACCTGCAACTGGCGCCGGCTCGCGAAACCGCAGCAGCGCCTCCCAGCCGATCGCACCCATGGCGACCAGCAGCAGTATGGAGCTCACCAGCGAGGAGAGGATGGTGCCGCGCCGGAAACCGTAGGTCCGGCGCGGAGTCGGGTCGCGCCTGGCAAGCCGCGCGGCACCCCAGGCCATCACCAGGCTCAGGACATCGCTCAGGTTGTGGCCCGCATCGGCGATCAGTGCGAGCGAGTCGGCGATTACGCCAAACACCAGCTCCACCACCACGAAGAGCATGTTCAGGCTGATACCGATGAGGAAGGCGCGGTTCAGTTCCTCGGGCGGCGGATGGTGGTGATGGCCGTGGGAGTGGTGGTGCTCCGGACGCTCATGATGGTCACGATCGTCATGGTCATGGTCATGGTCATGCCCGTGATCCCGGGGATCGTCGGGGTCATGCGCGTGCGAATGGGGGGTGATTGCCACGATCGGACGCCCTGATTGTCCCGGCCCTGGGTTCGGCGAAGCCTATCACGGCTGTTTTCGGCGCGGCTTGGGAACTTTCCCTTACGCCAGGCGCCCGGGGCGTCGGGTACACTGGACGCTGTCCCGGTTGAGAGACCTGATGGCAGGCTTGCATGCGTTCCGTCGAATGCCTGGCGGCCCTGGTGGGCCAGACACCGCTCCTCGAGATCCGTTACCGGTTCGGCGGCCGACGCCGTCGGCTGTACGCGAAGTTCGAGGTCATGAACATGACCGGCAGCGTCAAGGACCGCATGGCGCTGCACATCCTGCGCCGCGCGCAGGAGCGCGGTGAACTGAAGGATGGCGACGTCATCGTCGAGGCGACCAGCGGCAACACCGGTATCTCGTTTTCCGCCCTCGGCCGCGCGCTCGGTCACCGGGTGCGCATCTACATGCCTGACTGGATGAGCCACGAGCGCGTGCACCTCATGCACAGCCTCGGCGCCGAAGTGATCCCGGTCGCCAAGTCGCAGGGGGGCTTCGTCGGCTCCATCGCGCTCACGCGTGAGTACGCCGCCGAAAACACGAACGTGTACCTGCCGCGGCAGTTCGACAACCCCGACAACGTCGAGGCGCACGAACTCATGACGGGGCCGGAGATCGAGGCGCAACTCGCCCGCTTCGGCGTCAAGGCAGATGCCTTCATCGCCGGCGTCGGCACCGGCGGCACGGTCATGGGCGTAGGTCGCTACCTGCGCCGCGACGGGCGCAAGGTACGGGTGCACCCGCTTGAGCCCGCCAACTCCCCGACGCTGCGCACCGGGAAGAAGGTCGGGTCACATCGCATCCAGGGCATCAGCGACGAGTTCATCCCCTCCATCGTGAAACTCGACCAGCTCGATGCGGTCGTGGATGTCTGGGACGGCGACGCGATCCTCATGTCGCAGGCCCTGTGCCACCGCATCGGCCTGGGGGTGGGCATCTCCGCCGGAGCCAACATCGTCGGGGCCATCAAGCTCGGCGAGGAGCTTGGCGACGATGCGGTCGTGGTTACCGTCATCTGCGACTCGAACAAGAAGTATCTCTCGACTGCACTCGCCGCGGCCGAGCCGCCGCAGGACGACTACGTCACCCCGCAGGTGCAGCTCGACTCCTTCATCGGCGTGCGCTGAACTTCGGGGCGAGGAGCCGCGCATCGACGATGCTGCGCGCGGCGCAATCCGCGAGTCAAAGGCAGCCGAGCGTCCGGAGTTCGCGCTCGCATTGGGCCGGATCCTCGAAGCGGATCGTCAGTATGCCGAACCGGGCCGCGGCCGACAGGTTTACGTCGAGATCGTCGATGAAAACCGTTGCGGTAGCGTCGAGACCGAAGGCCCCGAGCAGGTGCGCATAGATGGCCGGTTCCGGCTTGCACAGCTGCACCCGGCAGGAGATGACCTTCCCGGCAAAAGCGTCCCAGAATGTCTGCGTGCGCTCGAGATATTCGATGGAGGCGGCGTGCATGTTCGACAGGCAGAACAGCGTGTGGCCTCGCGCTTTCAGCCGGTGCAGCAGGTCGATCGTGCCCGTGATCGGCGTGAGCGATGGTGGCACCCGTCGCATGAATCGTGCGAGAGCATCGGCCGGCAGCCCGGTGCGCTGCGCGGCACGCGCCACCGCGGTCGCGGGCGCCAGCGTGCCGCGGTCGAGTTCGAGCCAGTCCGGGTGATCGATGACGTCACGGCGTACCCGCATGCGCACAAGCGGATCGGCAAATACCGTCTCGATGACGGCATCCGGCTCCCATCTCACCACCACGCGCCCGAGGTCGAAGACGATATTCATGCTGCGCATGGCGGCTGCGGAGTGGGGCCAGCCCGCTCACGGCACGGCATCTTTGTCGCAGTCAGAGCAGATCCTGATTCATGGTGTACGTGCCCGTGAGCCGCGCCTCCGCCAGCACGTGGCCCTCGATCGCCTTGCGTACCCCGGCGGCGGTGAAGCGGCCCTCCACCGGGCAGCGATCGAGGTCGGTCGCATACAGCGTGAAGTGGTAGCGGTGGATGCGCTCGTCGTTCCACGGTGAGCAGGGGCCTTCGTAGCCGTAGTAGTCGCCAGCCATCTCGGGATCGGAGGCCATGAAACCCGTGTACTCGTTGATGCCCTGGCGCGAGCCGGGCGGTCCCTTGGGGTGCTGCTTGCCGCGCGGGGTGATGCCGTCGGAGCACTCGCCCTCGGCAATACCGCCGTCGCGCGGCGCGATGTCCACCATCGCCCAGTGGCAGAACTCCACCCGCGGGAGATCCTTCGCGATCACCGTGCCTTCCTTGTTGAAGTTATCGAGCGAAGAGGGCACGTCCACATCGATGCAGAGCAGTACCAGCGACTTCGCGCCCTGCGGCAAATCCGACCAGGAAAGCTGCGGATTGCGGTTCTGGCCGAGCTTCATGTGCGCTTTGGCATCGGGGATGCCGAATGCGCAACGGCCCGGGATCGGCTCGCCGTGGCGGAAGGAGGTGGAGGTCAATTTCATCTTCTTTTCACCTTTTTCATGGAAAACCGGACCATGACGGTGCGGAACTCCTGTGATCCCGGCGGCCAGTCCCGTCATTCTTGGCGTGTCACGTTGACGAAGCAAGGCGATGGGGCCGCCCGCAGGCGCCGTGTCGCGCGCATTCGCCCAAGCCACCTATAATCGCGCGCATGGCCCACCATCACGCCCCCACCAAGGAAGCCGTTACCATCGCCGGCCCCGCCGGTGCGCTCGAGGCCTTGCTGGAGGTGCCCGACCGGAGCCAGTTCTCGCGCGTTGCCGTCATCTGCCACCCGCACCCATTGCACCACGGCTCGATGCTGAACAAGGTCGTGCATACGATGGCGCGGGCGATGCTCGATCTCGGCTACCCTGCGTTGCGATTCAACTTCCGGGGAGTGGGCGCGAGCGAAGGCCAGTTCGCCGAGGGTGTCGGCGAGACCGAGGATGCTCAGGCAGTCTGCGCCTGGGGTCGGGCGCGGTACGGCGATGCCGGCCTGGTGCTGGCGGGCTTCTCCTTCGGTGCGATGGTCGCCTGTCGCGCTGCGCTCGCCGTGCGGCCGGAGTGGCTGATCACCGTCGCACCGCCCGTGGCGCGCACGAAGAAGCTGCTCGACGGGCAACGTCCGCCGGGCCCATGGCTCATCGTCCAGGGCGATGCCGATGGGGTGGTTCCGGCCCACGAGGTCGCGCAATGGGCCGAGGAGCTCGGCTCTGCGGCCGAGCTGGTGATGCTTTCCGGCGTGGATCATTTCTTTCACGGCAGGCTCACCGTGCTGCGCCAGCCCCTCGTCGGGCGACTCGCTGCAGGCCGGCCGGCAGGAGCGAGCGCATGATCGGCAAACTCGGCGCGCTGCTGCAGCGGCTGTCGCAGCCGGGGCACGCACCGGTGGACCCCGACCGGGTACCGCTCGCCATGGCCGCATTGCTGGTAGAGGCGGCGCGCGCCGATCACAACGTCAAGGAGGCCGAGCTCGAGGAACTCGGCACGCTGCTCGCCGGGCGGCTGGGACTCGCGCCCGAGGAGGCGAGCAACCTGGTGCGTCGGGCACGCACGGCGGTGGAGCAGTCCGTATCGCTCTACGAGTTCACGCGCCCGCTGCACGAGGCGTTCAGTTATGCCGAAAAGGAAGAATTCATCGGCATGCTCTGGCACGTGGCCTGTGCCGACCGGCGCCTCGACAAGTACGAGGACTATCTCGTAGGCAAGGTATCAGAGCTGCTCTACGTCGCGCGCGGCGACGTGATCCGGTTGCGCCACGAGGCGCTGCAGCTCAAGCAAGCTGCAGCGGGAGGCGACTGAGGGCCTTCCTTACTCGGTGTAGAACGTGCGGGTGAAGCGCACGCTGAAACGGCTCGTCTCGTTGATCGGCGTCGCGTCTACGGTGAAAACCAGCGTCTCGGCATTCGAAACCGCAAAGTCGCCGATGTAATAAATCGCATCGCCCTCGCGGATCTCGCGCAGGTTCGAGTCCTTGACCTGCCCGGTGTCGTTGGCGACCAGCGCAGCCACACTGCCCGGAACCGGCCTGCCGATGGAACCTTCCTCCTTCTTGATGATGGAGACGTTCAGCAGTGCCCGATTCTTGCTGCGCACGATGTTGTAGGCCTTCGCCACCTCCGGCGTGAGCTGGTCGGTCGAGATGGCGTTGAAGTGCACCACGTAATCGCCGAAGTCCTTGCTGGCAACCCCGGCCGGTTCCGCGGGCGGCGGATTGCCTGCGGGGCTGGCACCGGTCGGCGCGCCTGGCTTCGGACCGCAGGCGGCGAGCGCACAGACGGCCACGGCTGCAAGGAGCGCGCGGCGGGTAGCAGTGTTCGTGGTCATCACATCACCACCTTGGGATCGGCAGAGCCAGACTATAAACCAGAATCACGCCGCCCGCCGTGGCTCAGCTTCGCCGGATGACCGGCGGCAGGCGCCGTGGCTGGTCGATGCGAAAGAGCTTGTCCCGGCCCGTGTCGCCGCGCACCAGTGTGACCCGTGTCGCGCTCACGCCGAAGGTCTCGGCGAGCACCTCGCGGGCCTGGGCGTTGGCCTTGCCGTCGACCGGAGGCGCGGTGAGGGCGAGGCGCAGGCGATCGCCCACCAGCGGCCCAAGCCCGATGCGACCCGAGCGCGGTTGCACGCGTACCGGCAGCAGCAGTGCGTCGTCCTGCCAGCGCCCGCAAGCGAGCTCGGGCCGGGCTGCCGGCATTCAGAACGGGATGCACACGATGCCGGCAAGCGGCACGCGCGCAGGTATGAGCCGCTGCAGAAAACCGATGATCAGAAATGCAGCGATCGGCGAGAGATCGAGACCTCCGATCGTGGGGATCACACGGCGCAGCGGGGCGAGCAGCGGCGCCACGACGCTCGACAGCAGGGCGAGCGCCGGGTTGTAGCCGCCGGGCGAGAGCCAGCTCGACAACACGTAGACGATCAGCAGCCAGAAGTACACGTTCAGGACTACATGCACCAGCCTGAGCAGGGCCAGCACCACGATCTGGTCGACCTGCGGATTGCCGACGCAGGAAAGCTGCATCAGGAGCGCCGTGGCGGCCGTCTGCAGCAGGATCAACACCACGAGGGAGGCGGTGTCGAGCGGCCCGGCCGCCGGGACGATGCGTCGCGCCGGAATCACCAGCGGGTTGGTCACCTTGATGATGAGCTGGGCGAGCGGGTTACGGAAATCGGCGCGAACCCAGCCGAGGGCGAGCCGCAGGACGAAGGTAATCACGTACAGCTCGACCAGCGTGGAAACGACAAATACCAGCGCGTTCTGCATCGACGGGTAACTCCCTTGCCTGGTTTCAGCGCGCCGCGCTGCCGAGTTCGGCGCCACGATCCCGCGCGGCGGTGATCGCCCGCTTCAGGGCTTCGCGCCAGCCGGCCGCTTCCAGCACCGCCAGTGCTGCGGCGGTGGTGCCACCCGGTGAGGTGACGCTCTCGCGCAGCGGTGCGAGGCCACCGCCGGTTGCCACCGCCACACCCGCCGCGCCGAGCGCAGTCTGCCGGACCAGCGTACGGGCGGTCTCCATCGGCAGGCCGAGCGCCACGGCCGCTTCTTCCATGGCTTCCATCAGCAGGTAGAAATATGCGGGGCCGCTGCCCGACACCGCGGTCACCGCGTCCATGAATGACTCGTCATTCACCCACAACGCCTGCCCGGTAGCTTCAGCGATGTACTGTGCCTGTGCCCGTTGCGGGGCACCCACTCCGGCGGCAGCGACCAGGACCGACATCCCCGCTCCGACCAGCGCGGGCTGGTTGGGCATGATGCGCACGGCGGCGCCGCCCGGAGCGAGACCGCGCTGGAGCGTGGCCAGCGTGATGCCCGCAGCGACCGACACGAGCAGTTGTCCGGTCGGGCGGCGCAGGCCGGCGAGTTCGACCAGCACCGCCGGTATCACCTGCGGCTTGACGGCGAGCACCAGCACCCCGGTCCCAACTGCTGCCGCGGCGCTGGAGTCCGTCACCTGCAGTTGCGGGTGCAGGGCAGCGAGGCTCTCGCGGGCGGTTGCGGCCGGCTCCGCGATCGCAATGCAGGCTGGCTCATGCCCGGCGCGCAGCAGGCCGGCGACCATCGCCCGCGCCATGTTGCCGCCGCCGACAAACCCGATCTGCAGATTGCGTTCGCTCATGTCAGGCTGACCCCGCATCACGGGCGCCGAACAACGCCGTGCCCACGCGTACCATGGTACTGCCTTCGGCGACTGCCAGCTCGAGGTCCTCGGACATGCCCATGGAAAGCGTGTCGAGCGGATGGCCGGCTGCGCGCAGCTCATCGAACAGCCGGCGTACGCGGCGAAACTCGGCGCGCAATTCCCCGGCGTTGAGCTGCGGCCTCGGCATGAACATCAGCCCCCGCAGCTTCAGCCGCGGCATCTCCTCGATCTGCGCGGCAAGCAGAGGCGCATCCGCCGCGGCGAGTCCGCCGCGGCCTGAGGCGGGCTCGGGACGAATCTGCAGGCAGACCTGCAGGTCTGCCGCGTGAAACGGACGCTGGCGCGAGAGTCGTGTCGCGACCTCGGCGCTGGCTACCGTCTGTACCCATTGGAAATGTCCGGCGATCAGCCGTGTCTTGTTTGCCTGTATCGCGCCGATGAAATGCCAGGTCGTGCCTTCGGTGAATTGCGTGATCTTCGGCACGGCTTCCTGCACGTAATTTTCGCCAAAATCGGTCAGTCCGGTCTGGTGTGCCGCCCGGATGGCGTCGATGGGCTGTGATTTGCTGACGGCGACGACGGTCACGCTCGCCGCCTGCCGGTTTGCGGCCCGTGCCGCAGCGTCGATCCGTTCACGCAGAACGGTGAGTTTTTCCGTGATTGCCGTCACGGTGAGGTGGGGCTGCGTCCCTATACTCTGCGGCACTGGCGCGGTCCGCTTATGGCAAGTGTGTAATCGGCGTACGATGAAGGCAACAGATTGAGTTGGGGACGGAAATGGCCGTTGACATAGCGCAGTTGCTCGCATTCTCTGTCAAAAACAACGCATCCGACCTGCACCTGTCGGCCGGCGTGCCGCCGATGATCCGCGTCGATGGAGACGTCAAGCGGATCAACATGCCGGCGCTGTCGCACAAGGAAGTGCACAGCATGATATACGACATCATGAGCGACAAGCAGCGCAAGGATTACGAGGAATTTCTCGAGACGGACTTTTCCTTCGAGATTCCGAAGCTCGCGCGCTTTCGCGTCAATGCCTTCAACCAGAGCCGCGGTGCCGGCGCCGTCTTCCGCACGATTCCGTCGCAGATCCGCACGCTCGAGGACCTGAAAGCGCCGGCAATTTTCCGCGATATCGCGATGTACCCGCGAGGCCTGGTCCTGGTCACCGGCCCGACGGGTTCGGGCAAGTCCACGACGCTTGCCGCGATGATCGATTACGTAAACACCAACAAGCCCGACCACATCATTACCATCGAAGACCCGATCGAGTTCGTGCACGAGAGCAAGAAGTCGCTCATCAACCAGCGTGAGGTGCACAAGGATACGCTCGGGTTTTCCGAGGCCCTGCGCTCCGCGTTGCGCGAGGATCCCGACGTGATCCTCGTTGGCGAAATGCGCGACCTGGAGACCATCCGGCTCGCCATGACCGCGTCGGAGACCGGCCACCTCGTGTTCGGCACCCTGCACACGAGTTCCGCGGCCAAGACCGTGGATCGAATCGTGGACGTTTTCCCCGCCAACGAGAAGGAGATGATCCGCACGATGCTCTCCGAATCGCTGCGGGCGGTGATTTCGCAGTCGCTGCTGAAGAAAAGCGGGGGCGGGCGCATTGCCGCGCACGAGATCATGATCGGCACGCCGGCCATCCGCAACCTCATTCGTGAAGGCAAGATCGCGCAGATGTACTCGGCGATCCAGACCGGCCAGGCGGCCGGCATGCAGACGCTGGACCAGAATCTGCAGGAGCTGCTGACCAAGGGCGTCATCAGCAAGGAAGAGGCGCGCTTCAAGGCCGCCAACAAGGACCAGTTCTAGGCGGCCCCGGTTGCCGCGCGGAGAGTCATATGGAACGCGATCAAGCCACACGCCTGACGCAGGGACTGCTGAAGAAGCTGGTCGAGGTGAAAGGCTCGGATCTCTTCATTACCGCGGGGTTCCCGCCCGCACTGAAGATCGACGGAGAAATCCATCGCGCCTCCGAGCAGGTGCTCACCCCGGAAGACAGTGCCGTGATCGTGCGATCGATGATGAACGATCGCCAGGCAAAAGAGTTCGATGCGACGAAGGAGTGCAACTTCGCGATCAACCCGCAGGGTATCGGGCGATTTCGCGTCAGCGCCTTCGTTCAGCAGGGCCAGGTCGGCGCGGTGTTGCGCACCATCATCAGCAAGATTCCGACTCTCGAGGAGCTGGAGCTGCCCCCGATCCTGAAGGACATCGCGATGACCAAGCGCGGCCTCGTGATCGTGGTCGGAGCTACGGGTTCCGGCAAGTCGACCACGCTGGCGTCGATGGTCGGGCACCGCAACGACAATTCCCGCGGCCACATCATCACCATCGAGGACCCGGTGGAGTATGTCCACCCGCACCGCCGCTGCGTGGTGACCCAGCGCGAGATCGGCGTGGATACCGACAACTGGGGCGCTGCACTGAAGAACACGTTGCGGCAGGCGCCGGACGTGATTCTCATCGGTGAGATCCGTGACCGCGAGACGATGGAGTACGGCATACAGTTCGCCGAGACCGGGCACCTGTGCCTCGCCACGCTGCACGCCAACAGTGCCAACCAGGCCCTCGACCGCATCATCAACTTCTTCCCCGAGGACAAGCGCTCGCAGCTGCTCATGGACATGTCGCTGAATATCAGGGCGCTGGTGTCGCAACGGCTGGTACCGCGCGAGAGCGGCAAAGGGCGCATCGCGGCGATGGAAATCATGCTGCATTCGCCGCTGATCGCCGACCTGATCTTCAAGGGCGAGGTCGCCCGGATCAAGGAGATCATGGCGAAGTCCACCCGCCTCGGGATGCAGACGTTCGACCAGGATCTCTTCGCGCTGTTCGAGCGCGGCGCGATTTCCTACGAAGAGGCGATCAGGAACGCCGATTCGAAGAACGAGCTGCGCCTGCGGGTGAAGCTGGAGAGCAAGCGCGACAAGAAGGTGCTCGACACGGGGGACCTCGCGATTGCCGAGGACGAACGTGACGATCGTGGCGTAGTTCGCATGTAGGGCGCCGGGGAGAGCAGCATTGGCAGATAACATCACCGAGCTGGCCACGATGAATGTCCAGCCGCTTTTCAACCTGATGGTCGAAAAGCGCGCCTCGGACCTCTTCCTGAGCCCGCACGCCCCGGTCAAGATCAAGATCGACGGCAAGATCATGCCCGTGAACAAGCTCGAGCTCACGCCGAAGATGATCCGGCAGGCGGCCATCGAGCTCATGAGCGAGCAGCAGCTCGAGGAGTTCACGCGGGAGCTCGAGATCGATTTCGCGGTGTCGAAGTCCGGGCTGGGGCGATTCCGGGTCAACGTCTTTCACCAGCGCGGCAACGTCGCGATGGTGATGCGCTACATCACCTCGGACATTCCCAACCTCGACAAGCTGCAGATGCCACCGATCCTCAAGGACCTGGTGATGTTCCGCCGCGGGCTCCTGCTCATGGTTGGCGCGAGCGGTAATGGCAAGTCCACGACGCTGGCTGCCATGATCGATCACCGTAACGAGAGAACCTCGTCCCACATCCTCACGATCGAGGACCCGATCGAGTTCCTGCACACCAACAAGAAATCGATCGTCAACCAGCGCGAGATCGGCTCGGACACGAAGTCCTACGCCAAGGCGCTGAGAAGCGCGATGCGCGAGGCGCCGGACGTGATCCTGATCGGCGAAATCCGCGACCGCGAGACCATGCAGGCGGCGATCGACCTTGCGGGCACCGGCCATCTGGCGATTGCCACCCTGCACTCGAACAACGCGCCGGAGACCCTCGACCGGATCATCAACCTGTTCCCCGAGGAGCAGCACCAGCAGATCTTCATGGATCTGTCGCAGTACCTGCGCGCGATCATCTCGCAACGCCTGGTGCGCGGCACGCACGGGGACCGTATCGCGGCCGTGGAAATCATGCTCAACAGCCCGCGCATCGCGGAGCTGGTCCAGCTCGGCGACATCGGGAAGGTGAAAGAGGCGTTCATCAGCACCACCGAGCAGGGTATGCAGACTTTCGACCAGGCGCTGCTCAAGCTCCACAAGGAAGGCAAGATCCCGATGGAGGAGGCGCTCGCCAACGCCGATTCACGCGCCAACCTCGAGGCGCAGATCCACTTCGGCTAGCACAGCGACTTCACGCCGTGGCGAAGATCTCCGGGTAAACGGCCCGGGCATCGAACACCGGGCCATCCACGCAGACGCGCTTCATCGCCGGACCGTTGTCGGTCGTGACCCTGACTGCGCAGCCGGCGCAGCCGCCGACGCCGCAGGCCATGTACTCCTCGAGGCACAACTGGGCCGGCAGCCCGAAGTCGCGAGCGAGGCCGGCAGCCGCGCGCAGCATCGCGTGCGGGCCGCAGGCGAAGATCATCGCCTCGCGGCGGTCGCTCTCGTGCAGTGCTGCGAGCCACTCGCCGGCAAGCGTGGTCACAAAGCCCCGGTAACACCCGTCGAAGTCCGCCAGCGAGGCGAGCCGTGACGGTACGCCGAGCGCCTCCAGCGTCGGTTCGCAGGCGTCGATGTGATGGTCGATGCCGTGAAGGCTGCTGCCAGCGCGTGCCGGACGGAACGGGAACGGGATCTCGGAACCGAAGAAAGCGATCGGCCGCCACTCGCGAGCGGCATCTGCCGTGAGCCGCTCGGCAAGGAACTGCAGCGGCGGCATGCCCACCCCGCCACCGACCAACACCGCGCGCGGCCGCCCCGCATCAGGCGCGAAGCCCCGGCCGATCGGGCCAAGCACGCTGATGGACTGACCCGGCGCTGCGTGCGAGAGCGCGCGCAGCCCTTCTCCAACCACTTTAAACAGCACCTCGATCCAGCCTGCGCCGGGATCGGCCCGCATGATCGACAGGGGGCGGCGCATCGGAAAGTCGGTCGCGCACTGCAGGTGCACGAAGCTTCCGGGCGTCGCCCGCGCCGCGCATTGCGGTGCCTCGAGCCGCAGCACGAACTGCTGCCCCGGAAACGCATGGATGGCGGCGACGCGCGCGTCCTCCAGGAAGATGGTGCTGCGGTGCCCGGCTCTCACGCGGTTATGGTACCGGAGCCGAGCGCAGCCACGTCTGCGCAATCAGCGCCGCCGCCATGCGATCGATGTCCTCCGGCCGTATCCTGCGAGTGCGGCTGCCCGCGCGGCGCTGATCCCGGAGCATGTCTTCGGCCTCGACCGAGGTGAAGCGTTCATCGACTTCCTCCGTGGCCAGTCCGGACTGCCGGGTGAGCCAGGCGGCAAACGACCGCGCGCGAACGGTCATGTCCGACTCCGTGCCATCGGCATTGCGCGGCATCCCGACGACCAGCACTTCGGGTTGCCAGTCCACGATCAATGCGGCGACCTGCTCCCACGCCGGCCGACCATCGCGGGCCGACAGCGTCGCCAGCATCGTCGTGGTCTGCGCAAACCGGTTGGCGCTCGCCACACCGATTCTGCGGGTACCGAAGTCGAAGACGAGGGCGCGGTCGGCCATCGACGGCGATGAACCCAAAATCACGCGTGACCTGCCTCGGAACTGATCGTGGCGAGGTTGATGCCGAGCAGGCCTGCGGCGGCCGTCCAGCGCGCCTCGAACGGGGTCTCGAACACGATGGCCGGGCTGGCCGGCACGCTCAGCCAGGCGTTGGCGCCGATCTCCAGCTCCAGCTGGCCCGCGCCCCAGCCGGCGTAGCCGAGCGCCATGATGGCGCGCTTCGGGCCGGTGCCCTGCGCCATGGCGGTCAGGATGTCCTGGGATGTGGTGAGGTGCACCGTTTCGCTGACTTCGACCGTCGAATCCCACGCACGGGTCGGCTCGTGCAGCACGAAGCCGCGCTCGGTCTGCACCGGGCCGCCCCGCAGCACCGGCTGTCTCGCCAGGCCGACATCGGCCGATTCCAGCGAGAGTTGCTCGAATACCTCGCCGAGATCCATCTGCAGCGGCCGGTTGATGACGATGCCGAGGGCGCCATTGTCATTGTGTTCGCAGATGTAGGTAACGGTCCGCGTGAAATTCGGATCCGCCATCGTCGGCATGGCGATCAGCAGGTGCCCGGTGAGATAGGTGACGTCAGCCAAAGATGCCGCCCTGCCGCTGTCGCTCATGATCCGCTGATGTCCGTGACCCGGCCTGCCCCGGCGCCGCGTCCGAAGTGCCATTCGTAGGCGAACCGCAGCACGTCATAGTCCTCGCGCAGGCGCTGCGGGAACGGCTCGAAGGGCGCCGCGAGCCGCAGGATCTCCATCGCAGCCTGGTCGAGCGTGCGGTGACCCGAGGAGCTTCGCACGACGACCTCCCGGAGCGCGCCATCGGCTCCGATTGCCACCTCGAGCACCGGATAGGTGCGCACCCCGGGAATTGCAGCAGCGCTCGGGAAGTTGAGCGTGCCGACGCGCTCCACGCGCATCTTCCAGGAGTTCAGGTAGCCGGCGATGCGCGACTCGCGCGTGCTGGCGCTGACGAGGAGTTCACGCGGGTTGCTGTCCGGGATCGCCGTGACCGTATCGAGTTCACCGAGCAGGTCCGCCGTGCTCGTCTCCCCCTGCAGCGACATATGCTGAGCGGCCTGCAGCGCCTCGGCCCCGGTCTCGCCCGCCCGCAACGTTTTCGCGGCGCGCGCTGCGGAAGTCAGGCGCGAGACCGCGGGCGTCGGGGTGCCGGTCTTGCGTGGGCTGGCCAGTGCGCCCGGTTGATCCGGCCCCGGCATGGCGAGATCCTCGGTCTGCGGCGGCGCCGTGCGCAGCCTGGCCGAGAGTGGCGCGTTGCCCCGCCCCAGCAGGTTCTGCTCGGCGAGCAGGGATGGTTTGAGCGGTGCCGCCATCTTCTCGTAGTCACGCGTGACCAGTACGACCTCCAGTGAGGTCGCTGCCGGATCACGCTGCGCCGGGTCCGCCGTGAACGTGACGCCGAGGATCACGATGCCGTGCAGGAGTGCAGCGAGGAATACCGTGGAGGCGAGGCGGTCCTGCGCGGCGGTTGCCGACCACGCGCCTGCCCGGGCGAGTTGCGCCTGGTCGTATGGTGGTCGCGCGGCCTGTCTGCGAATCACTTTCCGATTGCTCCCCCGGCGAGTAGAGGGATCCGGCGTTCGGCGGCTCGAAGCCGCCGGGACCAGCCGGTGCCGCTTGCTCACGGCCTCCGGATTATACGTGGGCGCCCGGCGGCAGGCGGCAATCCATCACACACTGAGCCAACGTTGCGCCCGGCTTCCCGTGACGCCCGGTAACGCAGCGGCCACCACGCCGGCCCGCCGCCAGCACGTGATACGCTGCGACGTTCCCCTTCTTCCGTCAGGTCTGGCAGCGATGCGTAACGTCTACCTGCTCGCGGCCGCCCAGGCATTGGCTGCCTCGGGGATGTTCGTCGTCGTGTTGCTGGGCGGCATCCTGGGCGCCGCGCTTACGCCTCGGCCCGAGTGGGCGACTCTGCCGGTCACGATGGCCATTCTGGGTGTTGCGACGACCACGGTGCCCGCCGCCCTGTTGATGGGCCGCATCGGGCGCAAGCGCACGTTCATGCTGGGCGCAGGGCTGGCCGGACTGTCCGCACTCGTGGTGGCATGGGCGGTTGCCCGGCAGGATTTCACGATGTTCTGCCTGGCCATCTTCCTGATGGGCGCCAACATGGCGTGCGTGCACCAGTACCGGTTCGCCGCGGTGGAGTATCTGCCGCCCGAGCGCGCGGGCATCGTAGTGTCGATCGTCATGTGCGGGATGCTGGTTGCGGCTTTCGCCGGCCCGCAGCTGGCGCTGGCCGCGAGCCACTGGGTGCGCGGCAGCGAGTACTCCGGATCTTTCGTTGCGGTGGCGCTGCTGTTCGCAATGGCGATGCTGCTGCTCTCGCGTTTGCGCCCGCCGGTGCTGAGCGAAGCGAGCGCGGGGGAGACAGCGAGACCGCTGGCGGTAATCGTCCGGCAACCCGCGTTCCTGGTCGCTGTGCTGGCCGGCGTTTCGGGCTACGCGGTGATGAGTTTCATCATGACGGCCACGCCACTGAGCATGCACGTCGTCGATGGGTTCGGCGTGGAGGACACGAAACAGGTGATACAGGGCCACCTGCTGGCGATGTTCGCGCCATCTCTGCTGAGCGGCTGGCTGATCACGCGGCTGGGCGTGACACGGATGATGACGTTGGGGGTCCTGCTCATGGGGCTCGCAATCGGCATTTCCGTGCTCGGTTCCCGCCAGTTCACGCACTACTGGTGGGGCCTGGCGCTGCTCGGTTGCGGATGGAACCTGTTGTACGTATCCGGTACGACCATGCTCACCACCACCTACCATGCAGCCGAGCGTTTCGCGGCGCAGGCGGTCAACGAGTTCACGGTGTTCGGGTCGCAGGCGCTCGCCTCGATACTCGCGGGCCCGGCGATCCAGCACCTGGGGTGGAAGGCGCTCAACCTGGCGAGTGCGCCAATCCTGGTCGTCATGCTGGCCGCGCTGCTCGCGCTGCTCGCGCTGCTCGCGCTGCGCGGGCGGCGTACGGCCGTGGATCTCACCGGGCGCGCGCCGGCCGGCAGTCAGGGAGCCGGGCGCGCCTGAGTCGCGTCGCTACGGCTGTGCTCCGCCCATCCGAGTCGGCGGCGCATTGCTTCCGTGGCCATCACGGTGCCGTCGGTTGTCACGAGCAGGGCGTGTTGCACGCCCATGCGCCGGACCATTTCCTCGAACCGTGCCGGCCCGGCCACGATCAGCACGGTGGCAGTGGCGTCGGCGAGCTCTGCGTCGCGCGCGATCACGGTCGCCCCGAGGCTGTCCTGGGCCGGGCGGCCGGTGCGCGGGTCGAGAATGTGGTGATGCTCGCCGGCGGCGCCGAAGCGGTGCTCGTAACTGCCGGAGGACGCTACCGCTTCGCCTGGCTCGAGCTCGACCGTGCCCAGCACGCCCGGCGCGGCCGGGTTCCTGATGCCGACGCGCCAGGCGCGCGTGCCCCTGCGGCCAAGCGCGAGCAGGTCGCCACCGGTGTCGATCAGCGCGTCGCTTACCCCGAGGTCGTGCAGCAGCATGGCGCCCGCCTGTAGCGCCGCGCCTTCGGCGAGCGCATTGAGATCGAGCCTGACCGGCGCGTCGCTGCGGATGCTGTGATGATCGAGGTGCAGTTCGGCGGCTTGCAGCGTTTGCCGGCGCAGTCGCGTGATGGTGGCCTCGTCCGGCGGCTCCTGCGGCGTGTGCCGCGCCATGTCCTCGAAGCCCCACAGCGATACCAGCGTTCCGACCCGCGGCTCCAGCAGTCCGTCGGACAGCGACCGCAGCTCCAGGCCACGCCGGATCAGCCGCTCCAGGCGGGGCGACAGCTCAACGCGTTGGCCGGATTCCAGGGCCGCATTGACGCGGCCGAGTTCGCCGGCGCCGAAGCTGCGCCAGTCGCGGTCGAGTTCGCGGTACAGCGCCTCGATTCGGTCGAGCGCCTGCCCGGCGAGCTGCGGATCCCGGGCAACGATCTCGACCTGCCCGGTGGTGCCGAACATCGGGATGACGCGCTGGTACACCTCGGCAGGCCGGTCGCAGGCGCCGAGCGCGAGCGCCAGTGCGGCCAGCGCCAGGCCGGGGATCGCGCGCGGCATCCTTGCGCCGGGTCCGGCCCGGCGGGGCGGGGCGCAATCAGCGGCTGCGGACGCGCTCTTCGACGACATCGAAAAACCGGGCTGCGAGATCGACACCGCCGTACTTCTTGAGTTCACGGATCCCGGTCGGGCTGGTGACATTGATTTCCGTGAGGTAGTCGCCGATGACGTCGATGCCGGCGAACAACCCCCCGCGCTCGCGCAGCACCGGCCCGACCTGGCCGGCGATCCAGCGATCGCGCTCGGTCAGCGGCCGGATTTCCGGGGCGGCGCCCATCACGAGGTTGCCGCGGTTGTCGTCTTCGGCGGGGATGCGTGCGAGCACGTGCCCGGGCGCCTCGCCGTTCACCAGCAGGATGCGCTTGTCGCCCTGGCGAATCTCGGGAATGTAACGCTGTGCGATCGCGTGCCGGGTATCGAACTCCGTCAGTGTCTCGAATATGACGTTCGCATTGCGATCACCCTGCCGGATCACGAATATCGATCGCCCGCCCATGCCGTGCAGCGGCTTGACGACGATATGGCCGTGCTCGGCGAGGAATGCCTTCATCTGCGCCATGCAACGCGTGATCAGCGTGTCCGGGCAGCACTGCGGGAACCAGGCGGTGAAGGCCTTTTCATTGATATCGCGCAGGCTGGCCGGGCGGTTGATCACCAGTACGCCAGATTGTTCCGCGCGCTCGAGGATGTAGGTGGTGTAGATGTACTCGGTGTCGAACGGTGGGTCCTTGCGCATCAGGATCACGTCGAGGTCACCGAGGCGAACGTCCCGCCGGGCGGCAAGTTCGAACCAGCGTTGCCCGTCGTCGAACACCCGCAGCAGCCGGCTGCTGGCCAGGGGTTCGCCGTTGCGGATGCGCAGGTCGCCCTGTTCGAAATAATGCAGCTCGAAACCGCGTCGCTGCGCTTCGAGCATCATCGCGAGACTGCTGTCCTTGGCCGGCGCGATGGCGGCGATGGGATCCATGACGATCCCGAGGCGGATGGTAGTGGCCAAGGCGTACTCGCTCCCCGCCTCCGAATGTGACACAGGCGGCAAAAATGTAATTCTCTCCTACGGTTGCTGAAATATCACCAGCGCAGGGTTATCATCGCCCGGTGCGCGCGGATAGGACTTTTCAGGCCTTGGGCCAGTCCGGCGTTGTTGTGGGGATTCCCAGTGGTCTTTCCGGGCACTGCGCCTGACTCGGCAGCACGTGGTTTCCACCTTGGCGCGCGGCATGGCTGAGCTGTGACCGTTATGTTAAAAGGGCGTCAGCAGATACCCCGCATGGAGACCTCAGTGGGCGCGGACGGTGCAGGTGACCTGCGTGGGCTGAAAATTCTGGTCATCGACGACAGCAAGACCATTCGGCGCACGGCGGAGACCCTGCTTTCCAAGGAGGGTTGCCAGGTCTTCACGGCGGTAGATGGATTCGACGCGCTTGCCAAGATCGCAGATCACCGGCCCGACATCATCTTCGTGGACATCATGATGCCGCGGCTCGATGGCTATCAGACCTGCGCGCTGATCAAGCACAACCGCACCTTCCGGCAGACACCGGTGATCATGTTGTCGAGCAAGGACGGACTGTTCGATCGCGCTCGCGGGCGCATCGTAGGTTCCGAGCACTACCTGACGAAGCCGTTCACCAAGGACGAACTGTTGGGAGCCATCAGGGGCCACGTCGCGCGCTGAGACGGGCCAGGGAGGTTGTGCCGATGGCACTGGTACTGATCGTTGACGATTCCCCGACTGACCAGCACGTGCTCTCGCTGGCGCTGCAGCGCCACGGATTCGAAACGCTGGTGGCCAGCGAAGGCCGCGAGGCAATCACCCTTGCCGAGCGCGAGCACCCGGACGTGATCCTCATGGACATCGTGATGCCGGGGATGAACGGGTTCCAGGCGACCCGGCAACTGACCAGGAACCCGGCCACGGCCTCGATCCCGGTGGTCATCGTGACCTCCAAGGACCAGGAAACCGATCGCATCTGGGGCCTGCGGCAGGGCGCCGTGAGCTACATCACCAAGCCGGTCGGCGACGATGACCTCGTCGCGGCCGTGAGGGCCAACATCCGATCATGAATCCGGGGCCATGAGCGTCACGGGAGGCAGCGAACTGCGGGAGCTCAGAGAGCACCCTTTCGACCTGCTGCGCGAGATGGAGCGGCGGTCGCGGGTAGCGCTGACCGGAGCGACGGGGGACGATGCGAGTGGTGAAGAATGGGTCGGCATCGGCCTGCGGCTCGGTAACGAGCGGTTCGTCGTGCCGCGTGAACAGGTCAGGGAGGTGCTGATGCTGCCCTCGACCCTGACGCGGGTGCCGGGCGCCAAGCCGTGGATACGCGGCCTCGCCAACGTGCGCGGGCATCTCCTGCCGATCGCCGACCTGCGGGCATTCCTCGGGGCGGGCGTAACCGGCGCAGAGCGTTCCGCGCGTGTCGTGGTGCTGAACAGCCCCGACTATCCGGTGGGCCTGGTGGTCGATGAGGTCTATGGCTTTCGCCGATTCTTGCAACGTGAGCATGTGAGCGAGTTTCCCCAGCCGCAGCTGCGGTGCGAGCAGTACCTGCGGGGCGCATTCCGGCGCGGACTGGAGATCTGGCCGAGGTTCGACCTGGCGGCGCTGCCCGACAGCCGCGAGTTCCAGCGCGCGGCGGAGGACTAGCGGCCGGCGGGCGGTCGACGGCGGTGCCTTCGGCGCGATACGGGGGCAGGCGCCCGCGAGGGGATGACAAAAAGTAGTGTGTGGTGGCGTGCAAGCAGCGTCGCCGTGCGGAGGATAAGGTACTCATGTTTAGCAGCAGCAACCGGTCGCGGAACCTCGCCTTACTGGCGATATGCCTTTTCGCCGTGCTCGTCGGAGTCATGGCGCTGGTGTTCAGGACACCCGGCGCCACCAACGTGGCGGGCGATGCCGAGACACTCCTGCTGCAGGCGCGCGAGGCGTCGCGCGGCAGTTCGCAGGCGTTCGATGCGCTCGACCGGACGCTCGCGCGGCTGCCGGCACCGGCTGCATCGGCCGGCGATCAGGCGGGCCTGGTCAGCCAGCTGCGCTCCGGCGCGGCGGCCATCAGCAAGGGTCGCCAGGACATCCTCAATGCGTACGCGATAGTCGCCGACATCGGGCAACTCGTCCCGGCATTACTGCGTGAGACCGCGAATCTCGAATTTGCCGCAGGCTCGGAGCCGGCCGTAAGCGCGCAGCTGAACCGGCTGCGGGTGGTGGCGCGAAACGTTGCACCAGCGGTGCGCGCGCTGGTGTCAGGGCCCGACAAGCCGAGCGATGTCGCCAACGACCTCGGCCAGACGGAAATCGACGCGAGCCAGATCGTGCTTGGCCTGCAAAGCGGCGACGCCGATCTCGGCATCCGGGCGGTGAGTGGCCCGCGGGCGCTGGAGGCGTTGAGCAAGCTCTCCGGCGCGAAGGACCGGCTGTTCGCCCGTGTGCGCGACGTGCGCGCGCTCAGCGACCGGCTCGATCTCGTCCACCAGGGTTCAAGCCAGCTCGACGCAGTGGCCGCGCGCGTCCTGGGCGATGCAACCAATGCCGGATCCGGAGCCGGGCGTTCCACACGGGACCTGCTGGTGATCGGCCTGCTGGTGCTCGCTGCCGTGCTGCTGGCCACGATGACCTGGCTGTACCTGCAGGGCGGGGCAGGGCGTGAGGCCGACCCCCAGATCGAACAGGGCGAGCGCAACCAGCAGGCGATCCTGCGGCTGCTCGATGAGCTTTCAAGCCTTGCTGACGGCGACCTGACCGTTCAGGCGACGGTCAACGAGGACATCACCGGTGCGATTGCCGACTCGATCAACTACGCGGTCGAGGCGCTGCGCGAACTGGTCACGACCATCAACGAGAGCGCCATCCTGCTCGACGGTGCCGCCAAGAGCGCCGAGTCCACCGCGGTTCAGCTCACCCAGGCGAGCGAGGCGCAGTCGAAGCAGGTGGATTCCGCTTCGCAGGCGATCGGCCGCATGGTCAGCTCCATCGAGGAGGTGTCGGGCGACGCCGAACGGTCCTCCGACGTCGCGCGTCACTCCGTTGACGTCGCCCACAAGGGCGGGGAGGCGGTTCGCCGCACGATCGAGGGCATGAACGCCATCCGGGAGACGATCCAGGACACCTCCAAGCGCATCAAGCGCCTCGGCGAGAGCTCCCAGGAAATCGGCAACATCGTCGAGCTGATCAACGACATCGCCGACCAGACCAACATCCTGGCGCTGAACGCCTCGATACAGGCCTCCATGGCGGGCGAGGCCGGTCGCGGTTTCGCCGTGGTGGCCGACGAGGTGCAGCGGCTCGCCGAGCGCTCGGCCAATGCCACCAAGCAGATCGAGGTGCTGGTGCGCACGATCCAGGCCGACACGAACGAGGCGATCGTCTCCATGGAACGCAGCACGACCGATGTCGTCGGCGGCGCCCTGCTCGCGGAGAACGCCGGCGCCGCGCTCGAGGAGATCGAGCAGGTCTCCAGCCAGATCGCGAGCCTGGTGCAGAACATATCGAACTCGGCCCGCGAGCAGGCCGGCGCTGCCAATGCGGTGATCCGCATCGTCGAGGTGCTGCAACAGATCAATTCCCAGACTGCCTCCGGCACCAGCGCCACGACGGATTCGATCAGCAAACTGGCGGAGCTCGCAGCGCAGTTGCGCCGCTCGGCGGCTGGTTTCCGTCTCCCGACCCGCGTGCCGGAAGGACGCCGCAGCGCAATGGGTGACGCGGCCGTCGCGGGCGACGCGGCGCGCGCTGAAGCGCAAGCCGACAGCCGGCCGGTCTACGAGGAGCGGACCCTGCGGATCCTCGGCAAGAAGACGGCCTGAACGGAACCCGGCGAGCTTCGCGCCGTTTCTGCATGAATACCGCCATACCACAAGCCTCGCTGCAGATCGTAAGCGACGAACTCGCCGTTACGCTGCACGACGCCCGCGTCGTGCTCGAGCAGTACGCCGAGGGCGACGGCGGCTCACAGGCGCTGGAGCGGGTCGCGGCACTGCTGCATACCGCGCGCGGCGTTCTGCGCATGACCGAGACGCATGGCGCGAGCATGCTCGCCGAGGAGATGGAGCAGACCTGTGCCCACCTGGCCCGCCTCAGGCGCAAGGATGCCGGCGCCGAGGAGCCGCTCGAGGCGCTCATGCGTGCCGCCGTCCAGTTGCCGGCATACGTGGAGCGCGTGCTCAATGGCGGCCGCGATATTCCCCTGGTGCTGCTGCCCCTGCTCAACGACCTGCGCGCGGCCCGTGGGCGCCCGCTGCTGTCCGAGAGCACGCTGCTGCTGCTCAATGTTGGCAGCGAGTCGCGGGCGCGGCCGGGCACCCTGCGTGCCGCCGGCAGCGGCGAGGACGTCGCCCGGCTCTGCCACGAGCTGCGGCCCCGGTTCCAGCTGGCGCTCCTCGGCTGGATCCGCGGCGAGGATGCCGAAACGAATCTGCGCCAGATGTATGGTGTGGCAGAGCGGCTCGAGCATGCGGCTGCGGCGCCGGAGGTCCACCAGTTGTGGTGGGTCGTTGCCGGCGTCCTCGAGACGCTGTTGGACAAAGGTCTGGAGACGAGTGTTTCCCTCAAGCGCCTGATGGGCCAGGCGGATCGTGAGATCAAGCGCCTGCGCACACTCGGTGAGGCGCAGTTTGCCAAGGCTCCACCGATCGAGCTGGTGAACAACCTGCTCTATTACGTCGCCCGGGCCCGACCGACGAGCGAGCGCGTCATGGCGATCCGCTCGGCGTTCAATTTGTCGGACCTGGTGCCAGGTGACGCCCAGGTCGAGCAGGCGCGCCAGGGGCTGTCGGCGCCGAGCGTCAAACTCATGCAGACGGTGGCTCATGCCATCCGGGAGGACCTCGGGCGGGTCAAGGACGTGCTCGATATCTTCGTGCGGACGGGCATGGAGCGCGTTGAGGAACTCGCGCCGCAGCTGGAACTGCTGAAGAAGATCGGCGATACGCTGGGAGTGCTCGGCCTCGGTGATCTGCGCGAGATCGTCCAGTCGCGGCGTGAGGAACTGCAGGAACTGGTCAGCCGCGGGCGTCGTCCCGAGGAGAGTGCGCTGGTGGCGATAGCCGCCGGGTTGCTCGGCGTGGAAGACCGGATCGAGGGTGACCTGATCGGCATGATCGCGCCGCGCGCGGAAGAGCCCACCGTGGTGTCGCTCGAGGCCGCCGCCGAGCCGGGCGCCGGGCTGAACCAGGTCATGCCCGCGGTGATGCGCGAAAGCCTCGTCAATCTCGCCCGGGTCAAGGATGCTGTTGCCCAGGTGACCGAGCGTCGCGGCGACGGTGCCGCGATCGACGCGGTGCCCGAGTTGTTGCGGGGTATCACGGCCGGACTGTTGATGCTCGGCAAGGAGCGCGCCGCGGGGGTCGTCGACGAGTTGCAGAAAGCCATCCGGGCGCTCGTGCGCCAGGACGACAAAAGCGCCCCGGACAGCCGCATGGACCGCCTGGCTGACGCCACCGTCAGCCTCGAGTACTACCTGGAAACTCTGCAGGCCGGTCGTCGCGATCCTGATTACATGCTCGACAATGCCGAGCGTTGCCTGGCCGGCCTCGTGACCGAGCCGCCCGCAGCGGCCAGAAGCTTCGCGGAACTGGGTGCGCTCGACGAGGCGGCCACGGTCGCGGCGACGCCTCCGGAGTACGAGGCCACCCAGGTCCTGCCGACGGCGCGCGTGCCCGTGCAGCCCGAGCAGCCGACCCTGATCTTCAGTGGCGGGCGCGAACGGCTCGACCCGGAGCTGCTGGAGTTGTTCATCGAGGAAGCGCGCGACGAGATCGGCAACGTCAATCGGGATCTGCCGGCCTGGGAGCGCGACGACGCCGATGGCAATGCCCTCGCGAGCCTGCGTCGCTCGTTTCATACGCTCAAGGGCAGCGGTCGGATGGTCGGTGCCGATCGCATTGGCGAGTTTTGCTGGCACGTCGAGCGGGTCCTGAACCGCCTGATCAATGGCACCCTGGCGCGCAGCCCGCGGCTCGTGGAAATCCTGCAACAGACGGTCGCGACCCTGCCCGCGCTGCTCGAGGAACTCGAGACTGGCGCCACTCCCCGCCAGGACCTGCCCGCGTTGATCGCGGAGGTACGCCGGTATGCCGAAGCACCGGCGCCCGTCGAAGTGCCGGAGGACGCCGGGCAACCGGCGAGTGCCGAGCCGCAGCCGGTGGCGGAAGCGGAGCCGGTGCCGGCCGAAACGCCGGCGGAAGTGGCTGCGGCCAGCGGGCCGGCGGCGATGGATCCGGTCCTGCTCGATATTTTTACGCGCGAGGTGGGCGGCCACCTGACCGTACTGCGTCGCTTCGTCGCTGCCTGCGAGCATCCCGGCCTGGCCTATGCCGTGCCGGAAGAGTTGTACCGCTCCTGTCATACGCTGAACGGCAGCATGGCCATGGCGCGGGTGACCATCGGTCAGCCGCTGACCGAAGCGCTCAATCGGATGATCAGTGTCGCCTACAACCGTCCGGCGCGCCTGCCGCCGGGTGCGGTCGATACCCTGCGCGACAGCGCAGCGCGTATCGAGGCGCTGCTCGCGTATCTCGCTGAGCCCTGGCGGCCGGTCCCGGTCACGTCGGACCTCGAGCGGCGTCTCGACGATCACGCGCTGGCGGTCGAGCATGCGGCCGACGAGGCCGCCGACCGGACCGGAGAAATTTCCATTCCCGGCCTGGTGCCGGACGGTGAGGCGCTCGACTCGTCGATCATCGTCGAGGAAATGGCGCTGCCGGAGGTCATCGAACTCACCGGCGAGGTTCCTGCGGCGGAACTGGAGCCCGAGGCGTTGCTGCCGGACGAGACGGCGGCGGTTGCATTGCCCGCCGAGGACGCACTGGCGGAGCCACTGCCAGAGCCGGTCACCGACGAGGAGTCGCTGACAGCCGTCGTGCCAGGCATCGCGGTGGAGCAGCCCTTCGAGGCCGGCGCCGAGGATCATTTTGCGACGGAGCCGAGCACGCCCCCCGCGCCGGCCCTGCCTTACGATGCCGAGATTGCCGCGATTTTTGCCGAGGAGGCGGCCGAACTGCTGGATGCGGCAGACGGCGCCATGGCGCGCCTCGCAACCGGTGCCGGCAGCGATCAGGCGCTGGCCGACCTGCAGCGCTACCTGCACACCCTCAAGGGTGGCGCCCGCATGGCCGGGCTCACCGTCATGGGCGACTTCAGTCATGAACTGGAGACTCTGCTCATCAGGCTGAGCGAGGGCCTGACCGCGCACGGCCCGGCGATCGGTGAGCTGCTGCAGGCGAGCCTCGACGAACTGCACCGGCTGCGCGAGGACGTCATGACCGGGGAGCAGCGCCCGCTGGCGCCCCGGCTGGGCGAGCGCCTGCGTGCGGCGATCCACGGCAAGGCGGCGGCGCCCGCGGAACCGTCGGTCGCACCGGAGCCCGCCGACGACCGGAGCGTCGTCCCCGCTCCGGCCATGGTGCAGGCTGCGCCCGAGCCGGTCGTCGAGGAGCCGGTCTCGGTACAGGTTGCTCCCGAACCGGTCGTCGCGGAGCCGGTCTCGGTACAGGCCGCTCCCGAACCGGTTGCCGAACCACCCGCGCCGGAGGCGGCCGCAGAGCCCATGGTCCTGCCGCCGCCGGAGCCGCCCGCATTCGAGGAGGACAAGGGCGACATCGCGCTGCCCGCGGCCGAACGGCTCGGCGAGCTTGCCCGGGAACTCGAACAGCCGCCGCAGATCGTGGTGCCGGCGACCGGGCTGCGCCCCGAACTGCCGGCCGCGCCGTCGCGCGCTGCCTTGCCGGACCGGCGCGAGACCGCGCGCGTGGACTCGGTGCTCCTCGACCTGCTGCTCAACAACGCTGGCGAGCTCAGCATCTTCCAGTCCCGGCTGAGTCAGCAGGTGAGCCTGATCCAGTTCAACCTCGAGGAACTCGGCGCGACTGTGATCCGCCTGCGCGAGCAGTTGCGCAAGCTGGAAATGGAAACGGAAGCCCAGATCCGCTTCCGTCACCAGGACGAGGCCGGGGTGCGACCGGACTTCGATCCGCTGGAACTGGACCGCTACTCCACCATCCAGCAGCTGTCCCGCAGCCTCGCGGAATCCGCAACCGACGTCAGCAGTCTCAAGGACCTGTTGCAGAACCTGGCGCGCGACACCGAGGGCCTGCTGGTGCAGCAGTCGCGCACGGCCACCGAGCTGCAGGACGGTCTCATGCGCACCCGCATGGTGCCGTTCCACCAGCACGCGCCACGGCTGGCGCGCCTGGTGCGCCAGACCGCGCTCGAACTCGGCAAACGCGCCGAACTCCACATGCAGGGCGGCGGCGAACTCGACCGGCAGGTGCTCGAGCGCATGCTGGCGCCGTTCGAGCACATGCTGCGCAACGCCGTCGTGCACGGCATCGAATCGCCGCCGGAGCGCGAGGCGGCCGGCAAGCCTGCTGCCGGGAGCATTTTCGTCAACCTGCAACGCGACGGTTCGGAGGCCGTGCTCGAGATTGCCGATGACGGTCGCGGCCTTGACGTCGCTGCGATTCGCCGCAAGGCGACCGAGCTTGGCTTCATCGGGTCGGGGGTCGCGGTGAGCGATGACGAGGCGATGCAGTTCATTCTGCGCCCGGGGTTCAGCACTGCGGACCGCCTCACCCAGGCAGCCGGGCGCGGCATCGGCATGGACGTCGTGACCAGCGAAGTGTCCAAGCTCGGGGGGTCGCTGCGCATCGCGTCGGTGTCCGGGCGCGGGACGACTTTCACGATTCGCCTGCCGTTTACCCTGGCAGTCACGCAGGCGCTGATCGTGCGTGCGGGCGCCGAGCTCTACGCGCTGCCGCTGCCGACCGTCGAGGGCGTCATTCGCATCTCCCGCGGCGAACTGCTGGCGCGGCTCGAGGCCGCGCAGCCGGTCATCGACTATGGCGGGCAGACCTACCAGTTCCGGCATCTCGGTGAGTATCTTGGCCTCGGCCCGTCGCGGCTCCCGGAGGAGCAGAGCAGGGTGTCCGTGATCCTGGTGCGCGCGGGCGAGCACTCGACCGCGCTGATCACCGACGAGATGCAGGACAGCCGCGAAATCGTCGTCAAGCCGGTCGGGCCGCAATTGGCGACCATCCGCGGCATCGCCGGTGCGACCATCCTGGGTGACGGGCGTATCGCGGTCATCCTCGACATGGGCATCCTGGTGCGCAGCGCCCGCGCGGGCGCGGTCGCAAAGGCGCCCTTGGTGGAGCCGGCGCCGCAGGGTCCGCTGGCACTGGTCGTGGACGATTCGATCACGATGCGCCGCGTGACCCAGCGGCTGCTGGAGCGCAATTCCTTCCGGGTCGTTACGGCCAAGGATGGGCTGGAGGCTATCAGCGTGCTGCAGGATCACCGGCCGGACATCATCCTGCTGGATATCGAGATGCCACGCATGGACGGGTACGAGTTCGCCAAGCATGTGCGCAACAATCCCGATACGGCCAACGTGCCAATCGTCATGATCACCTCGCGGGTGAGCGAGAAGCACAAGGCTCGTGCCATCGAGGTCGGCGTCAATGATTATCTGGGCAAGCCGTACCAGGAACGAGCGCTGCTGGAAGCCGTAAGGCATCAGCTGAAGAAGGACTGAGCAGAACCATGCAGCTCGCTGCGAGACAGAGTTTCGACGAGATTTACTGCCAGCTCATACCGCTGCGCCAGTTGCGCCTGATCGTGCCTCGCAGCTGCCTCGCCGAAGTGGTCCGTTACGTCAGGCCGGAGAAATCCGGGCCCGGGCCGGTATGGTTTCGCGGCTTCGTCGCCTGGACGACGCTGAAGATACCGGTGGTTTCTTTCGAGGAGCTTTGCGGGCGCAACGCCGACGAACCGGGTGGGCGCACGCGCATCGCGATTTTCAATGCCATCTCGGGGAAGCTGGACACGGGCTACTACGGCGTGCTCACGGAGGGGTTCCCGCAGCTCGTCCGGGTCAATCGCGAAGTCATCAGGCTGGACGACCGGCAGGCCTGGCCACCGTCCGGGCCCGTCGTCTGCCAGATTCGCATGATCAACGAATATCCCCTGATCCCCGACCTCGAGCGGGTCGAGGAAATGCTGCATCGTTGCCTCGATCGCTCCGGCCCGCCGCTGACCTGAAGCTCCCCCGGCGCGACCGGGCCACATGAGCCACCGCTGACCGCCGGTCCTGCCGCGCAGGGCTCCGGCGACGCTCACGGTCAGTCCCATTGGCCGCGGATTCTGTTAGGCTGCGCGCCAAAACCCGGGCCTAAAGAGCGACAACCATGCAGCTGTTTTCCCGATTGATGCCCCGGGAGGGCCGGTTTTTCGATCTCTTCAATCAGCACGCTGCCCTGGTAGTCCAGGGCGGAATCGCCATCAACGAGCTGCTGCAGGCGTACGACGACGAGTCAGGTCGCGCGGACCGCATCCACCGCATCGGGGAAATCGAGCGTGCGGCCGACCGGGTGACGCACGACACGGTGCTGCTGGTCCACAAGACCTTTGTCACGCCATTCGATCGCGACGACATCCATCGCCTGATTTCGCGGATGGACGACATTCTCGATCTCATCCAGGACGCGGCCGAGTCGCTCCTGCTGTTCGACGTGCGCGCGGTGGGGCCGGAGGCCTGCCATCTCGCCGATCTGGTGCGAATATGCTGCGAGCGGGTGCAGGCGGCAATCGGCATGCTGCCCTCGATGGATAATGCGGCGTCGATTCTCCGGGTCTGCCAGGATATCGATGCGATCGAGTCGGACGCGGATCGGCTGATGCGCGGTGCGATCTCACGCCTGTTTCGCGAGGAGAAGGACGTCCGCGAAGTCATCAAGCACCAGGCGATCTACCAGCTCCTCGAGACGGCAACCGACCGATGCCAGGACGTTGCCAACCTGATCGAAGGCGTCGTCCTGGAGAACGGTTGAGCGTGGATCCGCATTTCGCTTTCGGAACGCTGGCGTTACTCGTAGCGCTCGCCCTTTGCTTCGACTTCCTCAACGGTTTCCACGATGCGGCGAACTCCATTGCCACGGTCGTTTCGACCGGCGTCCTGAAGCCGTACCAGGCGGTCGCATGGGCCGCGACATTCAATTTCCTCGCGATTGCGATCTTCGAGCTGAGGGTGGCAGCCACGGTCGGGAAGGGCATCATCGACCCGTCCTTCGTCGACTACCACGTGATATTCGGGGCGCTGGTCGGCGCGATTCTCTGGAACATCATCACCTGGTGTTACGGCATACCGTCGAGTTCCTCCCATGCGCTGATCGGAGGCATGATCGGCGCTGCTCTGGCCAAGGCAGGCACCGAGCCACTGCTGGCGCCGGGCATTACGCGTACCGCAATTTTCATCGTCGCCTCGCCCGTCATCGGCATGATGCTCAGCGGGCTGATCATCGTGGCCGTGTCGTGGCTGTGGTTCCGCTCGCGTCCCCATCGCGTGGATCGCATCTGCCGCCGGCTGCAGCTGCTGTCCTCTGCGTTGTACAGCATTGGCCATGGCAGCAACGATGCGCAGAAGACCATGGGCATCATCTGGTTGTTGCTGATCGCATCAGGCAGCGCGACGGGCGACCATTTGCCGTTCTGGGTGATCGTCAGCTGTTACGTGGCCATAGCAATCGGCACGCTGTTCGGGGGTTGGCGCATCGTGAAGACCATGGGTCAGCGCATCACCAAGCTCAAGCCGGTCGGCGGATTCGCCGCGGAGACGGGCGGGGCCCTGGCGGTGTTCATGGCCTCGGCGATGGGGATACCGGTATCTACCACACACACCATCACCGGCGCGATCGTGGGTGTCGGGTCGGCTCAGCGGGGGTTCTCGGCCGTGCGTTGGGGCATTGCCGGGAATATCGTGCTGGCCTGGGTGCTCACCATTCCGGCCTCCGCGGCGATGGCGGCCGTGGCCTGGTGGGCGGGAAACCTCCTGATCTGAGCGGCGATCGGGCCGGCGACGCCGGCGGTGCGAGGCCGGCCGGCAATACCGCTCGCGCCGAGCGTCTCAGAAATCGCCGGCGAGAAACTGCAATACCGCGAGCGCCGCGATCGGCGCGGTTTCCGTGCGCAGGATGCGCGGGCCAAGCCGTACGGCGGCAAAGCCTGCCGTGGTGGCCAGATCCCGTTCTGCGTCGGTGAGCCCGCCCTCGGGGCCGACCAGCAGCGCGAGCGGCGTGGCGGGCGGCGGCAGTTCGCGCAGGCTCGTCCCTGCCGGGTCCAGCAACAGCCGTGTCGGCATTCCGACGGTGGCCGCAACGGCGACTTCGAAGGACTGCGGCTCCGCAACTTCGGTGATGCGGCTGCGTCCGCTCTGCTCGGCCGCGGCGATGGCGATGCGCTGCCAATGCCCGGTCTTGCGTGTGCCCTGGCCTTCGTCCAGGCGCACGACACTGCGCTGCGTGAGCAGTGGTTCGATGCGCTTCGCGCCCAGCTCCGTCGCTTTCTGCACGACGGTATCCATGCGCGCCCCCCGGCAGATGCCCTGCAACAGCACGATGTCCAGGTTCGACTCCGAGCGAATCTCGCGCCCCGCGCCCAGCTCTACGCGGACCTGGTCGCGGGACAAATCGGCGATGCGGCCGTCGTAGTCCACGCCCGAACCGTCGAATACGACGAGTTCGTCGCCGCGCCGCAGGCGCAACACGCGAACGATATGGTTGGCGGCATCGTCGCGCAGCGATACCAGGGTGCCGGATCGCAGTGGTTCCTCGGTGAACACTCGGCGCAAGGACATGAAACCGCTCCTGCGGGACTCCCGGCCGGGAGTGTCGTTTGCCGCCGCCCGCGGCGTCAATGCAGCGACCGGCGGTTGATCGGGCTAGAATCCCGGGCCTTGCCAGGCGGGAAATCCATGAGTCGGAGCAAGCTGAGCGTCGATCCCCAGACCGGGCTGCTGCATGGCGTACGCCAGGTGTCGTCACCGAACGCCGATGAGCGACCAGCCGGCTGTCTGCCCGACCTGATCGTGGTGCATGGCATCTCGTTACCCGCCGGCGAATTCGGCGGTCCCTGGATCGACCAGCTTTTCACCAACCGGCTCGATCCGCTTGCCCATCCGTCTTTTCGCGAGCTCGACGGGTTGCGGGTGTCGGCTCATCTGCTGATCCGGCGCGACGGTGAACTCATCCAGTATGTGGCACTGAACCGGCGCGCCTGGCACGCCGGCGTGTCGATGCACCACGGGCGGGACCGCTGCAACGATTTCTCCGTCGGTATCGAGGTGGAGGGGGCCGACGATATCCCCTATTCCGGGGAGCAGTACGCCGTTCTCGCCGACGTCGTGCAGGCCTTGCGGGCATGGGCTCCATCGCTGCGTCTCGCTCCGATCGTCGGCCACAGTGACATAGCGCCCGGGCGCAAGAGCGACCCCGGCCTGTCGTTCGACTGGGGCCGCTTTGCGCAGTTGCTGGAACAGGTCCGCGTCGTATGAGTGCGGGCACCGGTCGATACCCGATGTGGCGTGAGGCCGGCGCTGCATGAACTTTCTCGCGCTCCTGTTCGGACTGGGGCTGGAACGCGCACTGACGCACTTCTTTCACCTGCGCGCGTTCCATTGGCTCGACCCGCTTTTCGATCGGGTGCTTGCCCGGCTCGCCGGGCGCCGGTCCGGGCTCGCCGCTGCCGGTATCGCCGGCCTCGCCCTGCTGCTCACCGCGCCCGTCGGGTGGGCAAGCATGGTGCTGTCGGTGCAGAGCGTGCAGTGGCCGTACTTCCTGTTCGCGATCGTGGTGCTCCTGTTCTCGCTCGGGCCACGCGATCTGCAGGAGGAGGTCGAGGAGTACTGCGCCGCGACCCAGGACGCCGGCGGTAGCGAGGCGCAGCGACTGGCGTGCGAACTGCTGGGATTCGACCCTGGCGCGGGTACGGAGGAACTGCCTCGCCAGGTTCACCGCGCCATCTTCGTGCAGGCGAACAACCGGATCTTCGGCGTCGTATTCTGGTTCCTGGTGCTGGGCCCGGCCGGGCCGGCAGGTGCCTGGCTGTTTCGGGTCCTGGACCTGCTGCGCCAGCGCGCGTTGGCCCGGCAGCAGGCGGTAACGCCAGCGCGGCAGGTCCATGGCCTGGCGGCCTGGTTACCGGGCCGGCTGATGGTTGGCGCGTTCGCGCTGGCCGGCAATTTCATGGGCGCGATCGCGGGCTGGCGTGCGGCGGGGGCGGGCAACCGCGAGGCGTTCTTCCAGCGCACGGAGACCCGTATTGCGGGGGCGGGCGAAGGCGCCTGTCGGGAGTCGGGCCCGGCTGCCAGCGACGAGGGCGCGGCGGGACTGGCGCGACAGGCCCTGGGACTCGTGCGGCGTGCGTTGTGGCTGATCTGGTATCCGCTGGTAGCCCTGCTCACGCTCAACAACTGGCTGCGATGATCATGAGGCGATGGCGTGGCTGGTGGCATGCGCATCTGGGCAGCACCGCGTGCGTCTGCGGTCGTGCCACGCGCCACCGCGTGCGGTATTGGTTGCTGGCATTCCTGGCGCTTGCGTCTGGCCCCGGTTGTCGCGCGCCGCAGCCGCCGCCGGAGCCGGCGCAGGAGCAACCGGCAGCGCAACGCATTGTCGCGCTGGCGCCGCATCTCGCCGAACTGGTGTACTCGGCGGGTGCCGGCGGGCGGCTGGTGGGCGTTGTCGCGTTCAGCGACTTCCCGCCGGAAGTCGCCGCCCTGCCTCATGTCGGTGATGCCTTCCGGCTGGACTATGAGGCCATTGCGGCGCTGCGCCCCGACCTGGTGCTGGGCTGGACGTCCGGCAATCCGCCGGAAACGGTGCAGCGCCTGCGGGACCTGGGCCTGCGCGTAGAGTTGCTCGAGCCGGTCTCGCTCGACGACATCGGGGAGCAGATTGCCCATATCGGGGCGCTTGCCGGCACGCCGGCGGCGGCGAGCCTGGCGGCCCATGGTTTCCAGGCGCACCTGGAGCGGCTTCGCAGCCGGCCGGCGCGCGCGTCGCCACTACGGGGCTTTCTGCAGTTGTCCGGGCAACCGTTTTTCACGGTGACCGACCGCCAGTTCCTCGGGCAGGGGCTGCGGCTGTGTGGCGGCGAGAACGTTTTCGGAGACCTGCCCGGACTGACCGCGATCGTCTCGATGGAATCGATCATTGCGGCAGCACCCGATGCAATCATCGCGAGCGACATGGGCGGGCATGGTCCGGCGCTGCTCTCCATCTGGAAGGCGTGGCCGGATCTGCCGGCGGTGCGAGAGCGTCGGCTCTACACGCTGAATGCGGACCTGCTCAGCCGGCCGAGCGCGCGAATCCTCGATGGCGTCGATGGCCTGTGTCGATTGCTGGACGGGAACTGACCGGGTCCGTCAGGGTTTTTTCCGCGTCGGGCTCCACAGCACCTCCTGGCCGCCATCGGCACGCGCGACGACGCGCGCGAGTACGAACAGCAGATCGGAAAGTCGGTTCAGGTAGCGCAGCGAGGCGGCGTTGACGGTCTCATCGCGGGCCAGGGCCCAGGTGCGCCGCTCGGCGCGCCGGCATACGGCCCGCGCAACATGACAGCTTGCTGCGCCCTGGTTGCCGCCGGGCAGAATGAAATCCTTCAGCGGCGGCAGTGCGGCATTGAAACGGTCGAGCGTGACTTCCAGTCCTTGCACCATGGCGTCATCGATTACCGTGCGTCCCGGCACCGACAACTCCCCGCCGAGGTCGAACAACTCGTGCTGGATGGCCGCAAGGCAGCTGCGGACATCGTCAGGAACGCCCGGCGCGGCAATCATCAGCCCGATGGCGCAGTTCAGTTCGTCCACGGCGCCGAACGCCTCGACCCTCAGGCACTCCTTCGCGACCCGCCGGCCGTCGCCAAGCCCGGTGCTGCCATCGTCGCCGGTGCGGGTGTAGATCTTCGTCAGCCGATTAGCCATGCAGCAACCCTGGGGATGTCACGGACGGACGTCGAGGGTAGTCGCTTGGCGCCGGCTTGCAAAGCCATGCCGGAGCCTTCGCTGCAAGCGTTGGTCGCCGGCGAGTGATGGTTGCTCCGGGCTTCAGCGGCCCATGCTCACGCGCAGCCCCAGGTACGCGGCGGCCCCGGGGGTGGCAAACCCGTAAACGTCCTCGTAGTCGGCATCCAGTGCATTCTCTGCCCGTCCGAGGATCTCGACTGTTTCCGTCAGCCGATAACGTGCCGCGAGCGTCAGCAGCATGTAGCTGTCGAGGGTTACCCGCTCGGCCGGATAGAAAAACGGTGGGGGAAAGAAATCGTCTTCCCGGTCGCTGGTGTAGGCGGCAGCCAGGTTCACGTTCAGGCGCCGGTCGAGCCATGAGCGATTGAGGTTGACCGATCCGCTGTGCAACGGGCGGCGCACCTCGCGTACCCGCCCGGTATCGGCGGTATTGGGATCGTCGGCGCGCGAGTCGGAGTACGTGTAGGTCGCGTTGATCGTGTAGTCATCGGTCAGCGACAGGTCCACCGTGACCTCCACGCCGCGACGCCGGCTCTCGCCGTCCTGGTTGATCGCCGTGCACTCGAAAGTCGGTGGCGGACAGTGCAGACCGTTGATCTCGTCTTCCAGGTCGGCCCGGAAGTAGGTGGCATCGGCCAGCATGCGCCCGCCCAGCCAGCGTTGTTCGACGCCGATGTCCCAGCCCGTGGATTTCTCCGGTTCGAGATCCGGGTTGCCGGTGAACTGGTTGGGATAGAAGCCGAAGCGCTCGACGAAGGTCGGCGTCTTCTGGCCGGTGCCGAGACTGCCATGCAGCCGGCTGTCGGTCGACGGCAGCTTCCACGATGCCGTCGTGCGCCAGGTGTTGGCGTCGTCGAAGTCGCTGTAATCGTCGTGCCGTGCGCTCGCGGAGAGCACGACATCCGGCCCCAGCCAGGCGATGTACTCGGCGACATACCCGGTGTTGTGGACGGCCTGGTCCTGGTTCGGGTCATACGTGGTACCGAAGAAATCGTACACCTCCCCACGCTGACGGAATTCCTGGCGCTCATGGTCGATCGCCAGTGTCAGCAGGTGTCCTGGTGTGGTGTCGTCTCCGTGGGTGAGCCGGAAATCGCTCTGGTAGGAGAGCGCGTATCGGTCGCCACGCACCGATGCGCGGTCGAAGTCGGGGTCCGGTGCGCTGAGATCCTCCGTCACCGTGTCGGTCTCGGTACGGGTGAGCGCGTAGCCGACCTGCTGCGTCCAGCGGTCCTCCAGCAGGTCGAGGCGGGCGCCACCGCGGAGGTAGCTCTGCGACGCGTCGGTTTCGTTGTCGGCATCGGTGGGCAGGCCGCCGACCACTGCGTCGATCCCGTCGAACTCCACGGTCGAGTCGCTATGCCGGCCCAACAGGCTCAAGGCCAGTGCCGGGGTCGCCGCGTAATCCGCGTTGATGTTGAAGGTCGTATTGCGGAAGCCGTCGTCCTCTGTGCCCTCGCGGGAGACGTTGCTGCCGTCCGTGTCCAGGCCCGAGGCGCTCAACATCACCGCGGCGCGCTCCGAGCGCAGTCCGAGGCGTCCGCCACCGTTGACAGTGCTGAACGAGCCACCCTCGAGAAAGCCCCCTGCCTCGAGCGGCTGCTCCGCAGTGCGGGTGATGACGTTGATGGCCCCGGCCAGCGCATCGCTGCCCCACAGAGCGCTTTGCGGGCCGCGTACCACCTCGATGCGCTCTATGTCGAAGGCGCCGAGGTGTTCGAAGGAGAACTCGTCGCTGGTGGCGAGGTCGTTGGCCTGTACCCCGTCGATGAGGACCAGCACGTGATTGGCCTCCGCGCCACGCATGCGGACTTGTGTCTGCGCTCCCAGTGGACCGCTGCGTGCGATGCTCAACCCGGCGACCGAGCGCAGCGCATCCGCGATGACCATGCTCTGGCGATTCTCGATCTGGGAACGACTGATGACGCTCACGGAGCTGCCAGTCGAGCGCAGTTGTTGCGCAGTGCGATACGCGGTTACGGTCATGGAATCGGACGGGGGAGCCGCCTGAACGAGGACTGCAGGATTCAGGAGCAATCCGCAGATGAGGATTCGAGTGCGCATACATACCTTTCCCAGGCTCTCACCCGAGCCCGTTGATGCGCGTCTGATCGCGGCTGAAGAAGCGTGCGTGTTCCCGGTGGCTGGCCGTAGCCCGGGCACGAGCTCTCAGAGCGGTTTACACCGCTTTCGCAACGGATGATCCGGTGACACAGGCTTCGCGACCCGTCACGCCGTCTCCCGCCGAGACCTGACGCAGTAAAACCACTGCAGGCCGGTATACGGGCTCGCGAGGGGTACGGAATCCGTACCGGGATGATCGCCTTCCCATGCGTCAGCGCACAGTGGCTTGCGTGATCATCCTTGCCTTCGCCTACCGTTGCGGGGGCAGCGACGGAATTGCCAGAGAGCTCTGGCGCACCGTCTTCCCGTTTAACCCGCCAGCGTGGAATCGCCGTCGGGCACCTGCAGGACCGGGCGCCAAGGTAGCCACCCGCGGGAGCCGGGTCAAGGTGCGGGAACCAGAACCCAGGTTCTACTCAGCGTGCGCCGTGCCCGGATGGCGGCCTGCGGCGCAGCGGCGTTACGTTCCCCGGGACGGAAACGGCAGCATGGCCCGGTGTCGGCAGCATGACGGAGCCGTTCTCGCCGTGATACCGCTGGAATGGCACGCCGTAGAGCCCGCTGAGTGTTGCGCCGTCCAGTAGCGTCTCGCTTGGTCCGGACTGCCAGCGGCCGTCGCCATACAGGATGAGAGTGCTGGCGAAATCGCGCACGGCCAGTGCCGGGTCGTGCAGGCTCGCGATGATGGTCTTGCCTTCGGCCGCCAGGCGGCGCAACACGGCAATGACCGCGAACTGATGGCCGGGGTCGAGATGATTCAGCGGCTCGTCGAGAAGGAGCACATCGGCATCCTGCACGAGCAGCGTGGCCATGCCCAGGCGACGGCGTTCACCGCCCGAAAGCGTGCCGGCCAGCCGATTCTCAGTCCCGGCGAGATCCATCTGCGCGAGTGCCGCCACGGCCGCAGCGTGATCCTCGGTCGTCTCCCACTGCCACAGCCCGAGGCGCGCGTGCCGGCCCATGAGCGCCGTCTCGATGACCGTCGTCGGAAACGGATCGTCGTGCTCCTGCAGCAGCAGCCCGATACGCCGCGCCCGTTCGCGCTGCCCAAGCAGCCGGACGTCGTCACCCCGCACGCGCACCGCGCCTGCTGTGGCGGGCCGCAGGCCGGCCAGCGTGTGCAGTGTCAGCGTCTTGCCGACACCATTGGGCCCGAGCAGGGCGATCATGGCGCCAGGCGGTACCGAGAGCGTGAGGCCCTCCACGAGCAGGCGGTCATCAACTCCGATGTGCAGGTCGACGATATCGAGGAGCGTGGACACGTCAGGGATTGTAATGGGCAGGGGCGCGGCCGCGAGGTCGCGGTGGTCGGGACTCGACCGGAGCGCCCGGGCGCGGGGCGGGAGAGGGTGCGCGGCGCTTCGCCTGCGGCGGATCGTGGGCGGCTAGCAGTGCTGGCTGGACGGGCCGGCCCCGTGATACCTAGGCACAGAGTGGTTCTTCGCCGGTCTGCGGAACGTGTGCGAAGTCGCTGTCTCGATCTCGTGCGCAGATTCCACTGACGGAGCGCCGCGTATCCTCGTTCGGCAGATTCGCGTGATGGAGTGGCCCGGGGTCCGGCGAGCGCCGCTCCTCGCACGTCCCTGTGCTCGTCGCTACGGGTTACGCCGGCTGCTACCCTCCTGGCAGCCGGCTCCACACGTGCTCTCGCCGGGCACCGGGCCACCGCTGGCGTGCGCTCAGCGGGCGGAGCGCAGGAACCAGAGTATTCGCCCTAGAAGGAATGACACCCTGTAGGAGGGACTTCAGTCCCGACCCAGCACGGGCCAGGTAACGCGTGCGATACGTCGCCGGGCATCGCGGTGAGCGCCGCCGCGTGAGGATGCCAGAGACCGCCCGACCGCGGCGCACGTCCGCGCAGCCGTTCTTAGATCGGTTCTCAACCGGGCGGCTGACGGGGACGTCGCGACGAGCGTCCTGGAGCAGGACCATCGCCGTGCACTACTTGACGATAGCTGCGGATCCGGACGGCCTGGAACGGGCGTGTGAGGCCGGCGCAGCAGGAGCGCAGCCGCAGCCGAACCCGAGCGAGCGCAGCACAGGACGTGCGTAGCGAGCGTCCC
>JAJTYX010000006.1:0-59478 GCA_021462865.1 Gammaproteobacteria bacterium
CGACCGCGGCGATGAACGAAGCGCAACGCGCGCGGCGATTAACGAAGCCGTGTAGGAGGGACTTTAGTCCCGACCACGGCGACGTCCGGAACTACAGTCGGCACTGAAGTGCCTCCTACAGGGTGCTGCCGACCGCGGCGATGAACGAAGCGCAACGCGCGCGGCGATTAACGAAGCCGTGTAGGAGGGACTTTAGTCCCGACCACCGCGACGTCCGGAACTACAGTCGGCACTGAAGTGCCTCCTACAGGGTGCTGCCGCCCGCGGCGATGAACGAAGCGCCGCTGCGTAAGGATTATGAACACCGCCCGACCGCGGACCACGTCCGTGCAGCCGCAGCCGAACCCGAGCGAGCGCAGCACAGGAGGTGCGGAGCGAGCGTCCCGGCGCAGGCCGTCCGGACCCGAAGCCCGCGCCTGCACCGTACCGACCCGGAGTTCCTGTTGCTTTACGGCCGCGCGCGGGGTCAACGCATCGACTCCATAGCGACGACGCTCCGTGCCCGCAGATCGGCGAAGAACAAAAAGTCGGCGCCCGGTCCGGGAACGTGGCCCAACCGTGCGCCACAGTGGATGGCTCGCATGGCGGACGCATCTCGCAAGAGCGCTTTCTGCCGTGGGCCCGGTCTCATACGTAGACGCCTCCGGGTGTCCTGCGGCAATCACGTAGAGCCGTGCAGGCGCGCGTCTGCGATGCTGAATCCAGTGTTCCTCGTCAGGTAGCTTGCCATGGCCGGTTCCACCAAGAAGTCCAAGTATCGCGTGGCCCAGGTTCTGCATTGGCTGGGAGTGATCGTCATCGGTTTCAACCTGCTTTCCGGCTGGCGTCTCGACGGCTTCGAACTCGAGACCCGGAAGGTGCTGCTGGCGATCCATTCCGGCGTCGGCACATTCATCTTCTTCCTGATGCTGTTCCGATGGTGGTGGCGCCGCGAGCACCGACTCTACACACCGCCCCGCTGGTGGAAGCGGCCATCGTTCGTCGTCCAGTGGGTGTTCTACCCGCTGGTGCTCACACAGGTGGTTATCGGGCTCGGCGTCGCGGCCTTCATCGGCTACGAAGTCCTCGGCTTCGGGATCATTCCCTATTCGTCCCTCGCCGCGGACAACGAGGCAATCTACGGGCGGTTCCTGCAGATGCACGACCTGATGGCGTGGCTGCTGATCACGCTGGTCGCAGTGCACGGGTTCGAGCGCTGGCGGACGATCTTCATCGACGACGTGGCCGAGGTGGTTCCGGTCAAGGCACAGGAACCGGTCGGCTCCTGACGGGAATTGCAGTCCCGCGGGAACCCCGCGGGACTGTGCACCCGGCGCTGCTCACCCGGCTATCGGCCGCGGCAAAGGCAACTCACCTCCGCCCGGATCCTGATCTGCGTGGAGCCGCGGCGCTCCCGTCCGTCCCGGCTGATCGACCCGGATCAGCGTTGGCCCCGGGCCCTGGCCTGTACCTCACCCAGGACCCGCAGCAGGTTGCCGCCCCACAGTGACTTGATCTGTTTTTCCGTGTAACAGCGCCGCATCAGTTCGCGCGTGACATTGACGGTCTGCGAGGCATCATCCCAGCCCTTCACGCCGCCACCGCCATCGAAATCGGACGCGATGCCGACATGCTCGATGCCGATCCGCCTGACCGCATAGTCGATGTGGTCGGCGAACTGCGCCACGGTCACGTCGGGAAATTTCTGGCGCAACTCGAGCACAGCGGCTGAGAAGGCGGCGATCTGCTCCGGCCTGGCTCCCGCCCAGCCGTCCGGCAGATGTTTCCTGAGCAACTCCTGTGCCCCTGCGCGAAAGGCCGGATCGACCTCGGCCACATAGTCGCGATACGCCACCATCTGCGCCACGCCACCGCTGTCACGGATGGCATCGAGTTGCTCGTCATCGAGATTACGAGCGTTGTCATGCACGCCCATGGCGCCGGAATGCGAAGCGATCACCGGAGCGCGGGACAGCCTGGTCGCTTCGAGCATGGTGCGGCGCCCCACGTGTGAGACATCGACCATGACGCCGTGATCGTTGAGCGCCCTCACCAGTTCCTGTCCGGCGGCGGTCAGGCCGGGATCGTCCGGCGCGTCGCCCGCCTTCGGATTGGGATTGGAACTGCCGCCGAACTGGTTGTGGCCCATGTGGGTGAGCCCGACGTAGCGCACTCCCCGGCTGGCCCACAGTGCGACATCGCCGACGCTGTTACCGAGCGGATAGGCATTCTCCATGCCCAGCAGGACCGTGCGCTTCCCCTGGGCGTGCAGCGAACGCACTTCGTCCGGGGTCGTGGCCAGGCCCACCTGGTCGGGATAGGCGCGGATCAGGCGCATGATGGCCTGGTACTTGTCTTCGGCCGCGTCGCGCGCCTTCCTGAACCCTTCCTCGTCGAGCGCACCCTGCTGGGTGAACACGATCAGGAAAACCGCATCCAGGCCACCTGCCCGCATCTTGGGCAGGTCATGCTGAGCCCGGGTAAAGCCGCCCGGGTCGAGCTTCCAGGTGGCATAGTCGATCCCGATATCGACGTGGGTGTCGATCGACAGCACACGCGACTGCAACGCCCGCGCGTCGGCTTCCGGGACATCGCTCATCGCGCACTGCGCGGCGTGCGCGCCGCTTGCCAGCGCGCTGACTGCGAGCGCGCCGGACAGGTGCCGCAGCAACGCCCGCGCGGATCGGGAAAACGGTTTTGCAGCAGTGGTCGGATCAGTCATGGGCCGGCTCCGTCTGGCTTGGTTGAACACGCAGGGAGTATGGAGCGGGTCAATTTGGCAGGCATTGGCCCCGTTTCGCAACTGTCCGGGACCATCCGGCGAGCCCCCGGCGGTGGTCGCCAGGACGGCCGTGCGGGACTACCATGCGCAGGCGGGACGAGTCCGGACGACATCGTCCGGCAGATTGACGGGGGGCTGACCGTGATCGAGATCATTCCTAACTGGCACCCGATCCTGGTGCACTTCACCATTGCGCTGCTGGCGATCGCCACGCTGCTGTTCGTCGTCGCAGCGCTCACCGGGCGCGACAGCGCGCGCGGCCTCGAAGCAGCGGCCAACTGGAACCTGTGGATCGGAGCGGTAGTCACCGCGCTCACGATCGCAGCCGGGCTGCGGGCGGCGGGCTCAGTGGCGCACGACGAAGCGGCCCATGTCGCCATGCAGAATCACAAGTACTGGGCGTTCGCGACGGCCGCGCTGTTCATGCTGCTCGCCGCCTGGAATGTCCGGCGCGTACGTCGCGCAGAGCGCGCCGGACTCGCGTTCGTAGCCGTCATGCTGGTCGCGCTGGGTGGGCTGGCCGGCACGGGACTGCGCGGCGCGGACCTGGTCTTCCGCCACGGACTCGGAGTCATGGCGCTGCCGCAGGCCACGGGTGCGGGACATTCACACGAGGGGGGACCTGAACACTCCCACGACGCCGACGACAAGGCGAGCCGTAGTCAGGGTGCCGAACACTCCCACGACGCCGACGGCAAGGCGAGCGGTAATCAGGCTGCCGAACACTCGCACGACGAGGACGCCGGCGGGCATGCACCCGAAGGCGCGGCGGCTGCGCCGGCGGTTCCGGAGCCCGTGCTCTCACCCGCCGAGGCGGAGGTGGTCGCGGCCCTGCAGGCCTACCATGATGGACTGACCTCCGGGGACGCCGCGGTGCCGGAGCAGTTCGTGCTGGCCGACGAGCGCTTCGTGATGATCGAGGGCGAGCACGTCAATCGCGGCTGGGCCGACTACCGCGACCACCATCTCAAGGACGAACTCGGCGATCTCGCCAGGGTGCGCTTCCGACTGTCGGGCTTGCGCGTGCTGATGGACGACGAACTCGCCACCGTGAGCTTCCGGTTCAACATCCTGCCGAAGACCGGCCCGGAGATGGACTTCGGCAGTGGCCGCGGGACGGCGGTGCTGGTGCGCACCGGGTCCGGCTGGAAATTGCAGTCGCTGCACACGTCCTGAAGGACAGCCCGTGATGGCGAAACTGATCGTACTGATCATGGCAGCCCTCGCCCTGATGTCCGCCCAGGCCGCCGCGCCGCCGGATCTCTCCGGCGAGTGGTACTTCGACGTGCAGTCGCAGAACGGCCCGGGCCGGCGCGAGGTGCTGTTCCGGCAGGAAGGAACGCGGGTCATCGGCTTCATCGAGAGCGACTCGGCGAGCGGGCGCTTCGTCGGCAGCATCGACGGCGCGGATCTCGAGTTCACCGCCGTGCTGGAGTTCGGCGGTGAGCCCATGGCGGCCGTCTACCGCGCAGCCGTGGACGGCGACCGGATGGCAGGCACCATAGACTTCGGCCTGTACGGGAAGGCAACTTTCACCGGGCATCGCGGCCGACGCCCGCAGGCGGCGTCCAATGCAGCAATCGAGGGCTCGGCGCGCGACGCCGGGATCGGTGCGGCGAGCGCGGGGGACGCGTTCGGTGTCCAGCGCAACGGGGTGCTGCTGCCCGAGATGATCGAGATCCCGGCGGGCCGCTTCCGCATGGGCAACGACAGCCCCGTCGTGAAGCGCGAGTACGGCGAGGACTTCGCCTACGTGCACGAGGTCGGGGTCTCGGCATTCCGCATGAGCCGCTTCCTGGTGACGAATGCCCAGTACCGGGCCTTCACCGATGCGACGAAACGCGAGCCGCTGCTCTCGCCGAAGGGCTGGGGAGACTACGCGACGCGCTATCCGAATCACCCGGTGGTGAACGTCAGCTACGCGGATGCGGCGGCCTACGCGCAGTGGCTCGCCACGCAGACGGGCGAGCGCTACCGCCTTCCCACCGAGGCCGAGTGGGAGTATGCCGCGCGCGCCGGCACCGAAGGTCGCAGTTTCGTGTTCGGCGACGAGTGGCAGGTCGACGGCGCCAACACCTCGGTCTGGCGCATCGGCCGGGTCGTCGGCCGCGACGAATGGAAAGCCTGGTGGGACCGCGAGGGCGAGCAACTCTCGAAATCGCAGCCGATGACCACCCGCGTCGGCAGCTTTGCGCCCAATGCCTGGGGTCTCTACGACATGGCCGGCAACGTCTGGCAATGGGCTGCCGACTGGTATCAGGCCGATTACTACCGCGTCTCGCCCGAAGAAGACCCCCAGGGACCGGCAACCGGCAATGAGAAGGTGTTGCGCGGTTGCTCCTGGTACAACCAGCCGGACGTCTGCTTCATCGCGACGCGCGACCGCTATGCACCGGAGCGGCGCCTCTATTACAACGGGTTTCGCGTCGCCGCGGGCGGTACCTGACCACCCGCACATCAATGAGGTTGACGCAGCAGGCCGGGACACCGCAACGACCGCAACGCCATCGAGACCAGCCCCGTCCTGCCCGGCAAGGGCCTCGTAGCCGCCAGCGCGACACCCGCCGGATCAGGCTACGGAGCGCAGGCTCGCCAGCGCACCGGTCCACCTGGCCAGTTCGTCGAGCATCTGCTGCGCCGACTGGTCGATCAGCTCGTTGGACATGAAGGCACCCTGCTCGTCCAGTGCCCGCGCCACCATCGGCACCATGACGCCCTCCATCATGGGCATCATCTTCAGCGTGGTGACCAGCTGCTTGGCCATCTGCACCGCGCGCAGCCCACCCGACACACCGCCGTAGCTCACGAACCCGCAGGCCTTGTAGTTCCATTCGCGGTAGACATAGTTCAGCGCGTTCACGAGGGACGGCGGCGGGTTGAAGTTGTACTCCGGCGTCACGAACACATAGGCATCGGCTTCCGCCACGCTGCGCGACCACGCCTTGGTATGCGCGTGTTCGTATTGCTGCATGATCGGGTGCCGCGGCTCGTCGTAGACCGGCAATTCGAAATCCGCCAGGTCCACCAGGCGCACGTTGAAACCGCCGTGTTTCCTCGCGAAGCCATGGAACCAGTGCGCGACGGCGGGACCGACGCGGCCCGGGCGGGTACTGGCAATGACGATATGAAGCTTGGGTTTCAATGCAGCGCTCCTCGATGGTTGATGGGCATGAAGGCCGGCGGCGACAGGTTCATTGTGGCATCTGTCCGAAACGGCCACTATTGAAGTCAGTGACAGCCTGGTGGATCTCCTCCTGGGTGTTCATCACGAACGGGCCGTAGCCGGCGATCGGCTCGTCGATGGGCGCACCACCGAGCAGCAGCACGGTCGCATCGCTGTTCGCTTCCAGCAACACGTCGCTGCCGGCACGGTCGAGCAGCGCCATCTGCGCATCGCGGACGATGTGCTCGCCGTTGATCTGCACGGTACCGCGCAGGACGATCAGCGCCGCGGTGTGGCCTTCGGGCAGCTGGAAGCGGCTCACGTGGCCCTGGTCGAGGCGCAGATCCCACACGTTGATGGGGGTGAAGGTGCGCGCCGGGCCGGCGTGGCCGGCGTATTCGCCGGCGATGATCCGCAGCGAGCCGGCGCCGCCCGGCAAGGTCACCGATGGAATGTCAGCATCGAGCAGCGCCTGATAACCCGGCGCGGCCATCTTGTCGCTCGCCGGCAGGTTGACCCACAGCTGCACCATTTCCAGCGTGCCGCCGTTGCGGGTGAACGCGCGGGAATGGAATTCCTCGTGCAGGATGCCGGAGGCAGCAGTCATCCACTGCACGTCGCCGGGTCCGATCTTGCCGCCTGCGCCGGTGGAGTCGCGGTGCTCGACCTCGCCTTCATAGACGATGGTCACGGTCTCGAACCCGCGGTGCGGGTGCTGGCCGACGCCGCGCGGCTGTGCCGCCGGCTCGAATTTCACCGGCCCGGCGTAGTCGAGCAGCAGGAACGGGCTCAGGTGCTGGCCGTGGCTGTTGTAGGTGAACATTGAGCGGACCGGAAAGCCGTCGCCGACCCAGTGCGGCCGGGGAGCGCTGTAGATGCCGAGGACCTTCTTCATGAGGGATCTCCTGTTGGCCGGTCGGCAATAGCCTCAAACCGGCACCAGAGAGCGTACTGTCGGGACGATTGACCCGGAAGATCGTATTTTCTACCCTCATCGTCCTATTAAAGGAACGATGATCGGCTCCAATGCAGGATCTGAACAACCTCTGCTACTTCGTGCAGGTAGTCGACCACGAAGGCTTCGCCCCAGCCGGGCGTGCGCTGGGGATCCCAAAGTCCAAGCTCAGCCGCCGCATCGCGCTGCTGGAGGAACGTCTGGGCGTACGCCTGATCCAGCGCTCCACGCGCCGCTTCTCGGTCACGGAGATCGGCCAGCAGTACTACGATCGCTGCAAGGCCATGCTCGTCGAGGCAGAGGCTGCGCAGGAAGTCATCGACCTCACCCGCTCCGCTCCTTGCGGCATCGTCCGCATCAGTTGCCCGATCACCCTGCTGGATACCAGCATCGGCGCCATGCTGGCCGACTACCTGGTCGACAACCCCCGCGTGACCGTACACCTCGAGGCTACCAATCGCCGTGTCGACGTGATCGGCGAAGGCATCGATGTGGCGATTCGCGTGCGCCCGCCTCCCCTGGACGACAGCGACCTGGTGATGCGGGTACTGGCCGAACACAGCTGGTGCCTGGTGGGCAGCCCGGCCCTGCTGGCCGGGCGCAGGTTGCCGCTGATGCCGGTCGACCTGTCGGCGCTGCCCAGCGTGGACATGGGTCCGCCGCTGCCGCGGCACACCTGGTCGCTGCTGGGTCCGGACGGAGCCGCGGTCACCATCCCGCACGAGCCGCGGCTGGTCACCGATGACATGCTGGCGCTGCGCGTTGCAGCCGTCGGCGGCGTGGGCATCACGCAGTTGCCGACCATGATGGTGGTCGATGAACTCAAGCGCGGCAGTCTCGTCAGGATCGCGCCGGACTGGGCCTCCCGCAGCGGCATCGTGCACGCCGTGTTTCCGTCAAGGCGCGGACTGTTGCCTTCGGTGCGCAGCCTGCTCGACTACCTCGCCACACGCTTCGCGCAAGTAGCGGATGCCTGACCGCGCGAGCAGCCGTCCCGTCGCCGCAGTTACACCACGTCGCGAAACCGCGCGACGCCGCCGACTCCGCGCATGGCACGTTCATCGAGGACGAGTGCCATGAAACTCTCGGCGGGTACCCTGGCCCATTGGCAGCGCAGGCCGTGCTCCGCGCCCGGCCGGAAACCGAAGCGCGGGTAATAGCTCGCGTGACCGACCACGATCACGAACGGACAGTGGGCAGCACGCAGAGCGTCGAGGCTCGTCCGGCCCAACAGGGTTCCAATGCCCTGGCGCTGGAACTGCGGCAGCACGGCGAGCTCGCCGAGCCCCATGCCGGCTGCCTCGCCCGGCCCTGTACCAGCCAGCACCGGCGTGTAAACAATGTGGCCGACCACCTGTGCGCCGGGACCGACAGCCACCCAGGCCCGCATGTCGTCGAGGGTATCGAGCAACTTCTCGAACGCCCCCGGCTGCTGCATCCGCAACGCCTGCCGATTGGTCTCCCGAATGGCTGCCCGGTCACCGGGCGTGTACGGACGGGCCTGAAAGCACGCATCCATCGCCATTGTCAGCCGCGCGCGAGGATGATTCCCGCGAGCGGTGGCAGTGTCGCGACGACCGAGCGCGGCTGGTCCATCCACGGCACCGGCTCCACCGCGAGCGGCAGGGCGTTACCGACGTCGCTGCCGCCGTAGAAGCGGGAGTCGGAGTTGAAGATCTCGCGGTAGCTGCCCTCCCCCGGCACGCCGATGCGATAGCCCGTGCGCGGCACCGGAGTGAAGTTCAGCGCCACCACCACCTCGCCCTCCTCGTCACGGCGCAGGAACGTAAGCACCGAGATGTCCGCATCGTCCCAGCGCAACCACTGGAAGCCACGTCCCTCGAAATCGAAACGGTGCAGCGGGCGGTGCTCGCGATACAGACGGTTGAGGTCGGCGACGAGGCTGCGGATGCCGCCGTGCGCCTGCTCGCCGAGCAACTGCCAGGGCAGCGCGAAACGATGGTCCCACTCCCAGGGATGCGCGAACTCCCCGCCCATGAACAGCAGTTTCTTGCCGGGATAGGTCCACTGGAACGTGAAGAGCAAACGCAGATTGGCGAAGCGCTGCCAGTCGTCACCGGGCATCCGGCCGAGCAGCGAGCGCTTGCCGTGGACCACCTCGTCGTGCGAGAGCGGCAGCACGAAGTTCTCGGTGAAGGCGTAGATCGGCCCGAAGGTGAGCATTTCGTGGTGAAAACGCCGATGCACCGGTTCGTGACTGATGTACTTCAGCGTGTCGTGCATCCAGCCCATGTTCCATTTCATCGAGAAGCCGAGCCCGCCGTGATAAGCAGGCCGCGAGACCCCGGGCCAGGCGGTGGACTCTTCGGCCACCGTGATCGTGCCGGGACATTCGGCGTGAGTCAGCTCGTTCAGGTGCCGCAAGAACGCGGCCGCCTCCAGGTTCTCGTTGCCGCCGTGAACGTTCGGCGCCCACTCGCCGGCGTTGCGGGAATAGTCGAGATAGAGCATCGAGGCCACCGCGTCCACCCGCAGGCCGTCGAAGTGGAACTCCTTCAGCCAGTAGATCGCGCTCGACAGCAGGAAGCTGCGTACCTCGTTGCGATCGTAGTTGAATACCAGCGTGCCCCACTCGGCATGCTCGCCCTTGCGGGTGTCGGCATACTCGTACACCGCGCTGCCGTCGAACTGCGCAAGCCCGTGGGCGTCCTTCGGGAAGTGCCCGGGCACCCAGTCGAGGATGACGCCGATCCCGGCAGCGTGCAGGCGATCGACGAAGTAGCGCAGGTCGTCGGGCGCGCCGAAGCGGCTGGTCGGCGCGAAGTAGCCCGAGGGCTGGTAGCCCCAGGACTCATCGAGCGGATGCTCGGTGACCGGCAACAGCTCCACGTGGGTGAAGCCGAGCCCGGCGACGTAGGGCACGAGCTGATCGGCGATCTCGCGGTAGTCGAGAAAACCGCCGTGCTCGCGCTGCCGCCATGAGCCCAGGTGCACCTCGTAGACCGACAGTGGGGCGTGCAGCCAGTCGTCGCCAGCGCGCCGCGCCAGCCAGGCAGCGTCATTCCATTCGTAGGCCGAGGGTGCCAGCGTGCGGGAGGCGGTGGATGGCCGCAGCTCCGCCGCGCGCGCATAGGGGTCGCTCTTCACCAGCAGCGCGCCGCTCCAGCGATTGCGGATCTCATACTTGTAGAGCTGCCCGGCGCCGAGGCGTGGCACGAACAGCTCCCACACGCCGGAGCCACCGCGACAGCGCAGCGGGTGGCAGCGCCCGTCCCAGCGATTGAAGTCGCCCACCACGCTCACGCGCTCGGCCTCGGGAGCCCATACCGCGAAGCGCGTACCGGCGATGCCGTCTGCCGTCACCTGGTGCGCGCCGAGCATCCACCACGCATGCCAGTGACGGCCGGCACCGAATGCGGCAATCTCCGCCTCGTCGAGCAGCGGCGGAAAGCAGTAGGGATCCTCCTGCTCGAGGGTCTCTCCGCGATCGGTGCGCCAGCGAACGCGGTAGCGCCGCGGCAACCCGGACGCGGGCCCGCGATACTCGAAGAGGTCGGTGTGGCCGACGCGCAGCAGGCAGACGCCGGTGTCCGGCAGGCTCACCTCCACCGTCGCCGGCCGCAGGACCCGCACCAGCACGCCGCCGTCCGGCAGCGGATGGCGTCCCAGGACTTCGAACGGATCGTGATGCCGGCCGGCGAGCAGCCGCTCCACGCCGCTGTCGCTTGCCTGCGCTCCAGCGCCCCGGCCCTGCTCTCCCGCGGGTTGCACGGCGTCGGTACTCACCTCGAAACTTCCTGCCATTGCGCCATAGTGCCCTAATCCCTAACGGGTTATACTGCCGCTCACCGTCGCCGCTGCCAACTACTACTACAGCACCCAGGGGCGCCCGAGCGTGAAGCCGAGAAAGTCCGGACGCTTCGTCAGCCAGCTTACCAAGAGCACCATGGCGGTCGTCATGGCCGGCGGACGTGGCGAACGGCTGCAGCACCTGACACGCAATCGCGCCAAACCCGCGATGCCCTTCGGCGGCAAGTACCGCATCATCGACTTCTCCCTGTCCAACTGCGTCAACTCCGGGATCCGGCAGATCCTGGTCCTCACGCAGTACAAGGCCCATTCCCTCATCCAGCACATCCAGCGCGGCTGGGGATACCTTCGCGGCGAGCTCGGCGAGTTCGTGCAGCTGGTGCCGGCGCAACAGCAGATCGGCGACAGCTGGTACCGCGGCACCGCAGACTCGCTCTACCAGAACCTCAACATCATCGAGGCCTACCATCCCGACCTCGTGCTGGTGCTGGCCGGCGACCACGTCTACAAGATGGACTACGGTCCCATGATCGCCTTTCACGTGGAGAAGGGCGCGGACATCACCGTCGGAGTGGTGCAGGTTCCGGTTGCCGAAGCGCATCAATTCGGCGTCATGACGGTCGACGAGAACCAGCGCATCATCCGTTTCAGCGAGAAGCCGGCGCGACCCGAGCCGATGCCGGGCAAGGAAGGCATTGCGCTCGCCTCCATGGGCATCTATGTCTTCGACCGCGAGTTCCTGCAGGAACGACTGACTGCGGACGCCAGGGATCCGCACTCGGCGCACGACTTCGGCCGCAATATCGTGCCCGACACGATCAGCTGGGGCCGCGTGTTTGCCTACCCCTTCGAGGACGTGACAACGGAGGCCCAGGCCTACTGGCGCGACGTCGGGACGCTGGACGCCTTCTACGAAGCCAACATGGAACTCGTGTACGTCACCCCGGAGCTGAATCTCTACGACGAGGACTGGCCGATCTGGACCTACCAGGAGCACGTACCGCCGGCCAAGTTCGTGCTCGACGAGGAAGGACGCCGCGGCGAGGCCGTGAACTCGCTGATTTCCGGCGGTTGCATCGTCTCCGGTGCCACGGTGCGCGAGTCGCTGCTGTTCTCGAACACGCTGGTCTCGGAGCGCTCCCAGATCTACCGTTCCGTGCTGCTGCCGAACGTGCACGTCGGCCGCGATTGCCGCATCAGCCGGGCAATTCTCGACGAGGGCTGCGACGTGCCCGACGGCACCCGCATCGGGCTCGACCTCGCCGCCGATGCGAAGCGCTTTTACGTGACCGAGCGCGGCGTCGTCCTGGTCACGCCCGAGATGCTGAATGCATCGGCGGGCGCCAGCCCCGAGACCGCCGTCGAAGCACTCATCGAAAGCCAGGGCAGCGGCTGACACGGCGGACGCGATGACGACCCCACTGGACCGGCGTCGCGCCGGGGTGCTGCTGCACCCGACTTCACTGCCGGGCGACAGTGGTCATGGCGTGCTCGGCGAGGATGCGCGGCGATTCGTGGACTTCCTCGCCACTGCAGGGTTCAGCCTGTGGCAGACGCTGCCGCTCGGGCCGGTGGACGACAGCCTGTCGCCGTACCAGATGCGATCGGCACACGCCGGTAATCCCGCGCTGATCGACAGCGCCGACCTCGTCTCACGCGGCTGGCTCGCGGCGGAGCTCTCTGGCGCCGATGCGGCCACGCGCATGACGCAAGCCTACCGCGGGTTCCGCGAACAGGCGACCGCCGGGGAACGCGCGGCGTTCGACCACTTCGTCCAGCAGCACCGCACCTGGCTGCTGCCCTATGCTCTTTTCGAACACTACCGGCGTGCATCCGGGCTGAAGCCCTGGTGGGAATGGCCGCAGGCGGTGCGTGACCGCGACCCGAGAACCCTGACGGCAACACTGGCACAGGCCCGCGACTCGCTGCGCGCCGTCGCGTTCGAGCAGTATCTCTTCGACCGGCAATGGCAGCACCTGCGCGAATACGCGCACGGACGCGGGATCGCGTTGTTCGGCGACATGCCGTTCTATGTCGATCTCAACAGTGTCGATCTGTGGTGGCATCGCAAGCTCTTTCGCGTGAGCGCCGACGGCCACCCGGCTGCGGTCGCCGGTGTTCCGCCCGACTATTTCAACGCGGATGGCCAGCTCTGGGGCAACCCGCTGTACGACTGGGAGGCGATGCGCGCGGAGGGCTTCCGCTGGTGGATCGAGCGCCTGCGCGCTCAACTGCGCCAGTTCGACCTCGTCCGACTGGACCACTTCCGGGCGCTGGAGGCGTACTGGGAAATCCCGGCTGGCGCTGCGACGGCGCGCGAAGGCCGCTGGCAGCCCGCTCCCGGAGCGGAACTGCTCGGCGCGATCGCACGCGAGCTCACTCGATTGCCCCTGGTTGCGGAAGACCTCGGCACCATCACGCCGGCCGTGCGCGCGCTGCGCGATGAGTTCAACCTGCCGGGCATGCTGGTCCTGCAGTTCGCCTTCGACGGCTCGCCGCAGAATCCCTACCTGCCTGCCAATCATGTCGAGAACGCCGTCGTCTACACCGGAACGCACGACAACGACACGACGCTCGGCTGGTACGAGAGTCTCGATGCAGGCACGCGCTCCCGCGTGGATAGCTGCCTCGCGAGCACCCCCGGCGATATGCCGGGCGCATTGCTGCGCGCCGCATACGCCTCACCGGCGCGGCTCGCCGTGGTGCCGATGCAGGACCTGCTCGGGCTCGACAGCACGGCCCGCATGAATTACCCGGGCACCGCGACCGGCAACTGGCGCTGGCGGTTCCGCTGGGAGCAGGTCGATCCGCATCTCGCCGAGCGCTGTCATCGTCTCGCGGTGATGTCCGGCCGGGCGTGACGCCAGCCGTGCGAGAGCGGTTGCCTGGAACCCAGGCGCTACGCCGCCGGTCCGCGCGCGAGCCGGCTGAACAGCTCCTCGAACTTCGGGCCCTGGTGCGCCCAGGAGATATCCTGCGACATGCCGTTGCGCACCAGCCGTTGCCATGCCCGGCGATCGGAAAACCAGTCGAATGCGGTGCGCAGCCCCCAGTCGAGCCCGCCAACATCGGCATCAAGAAACACGCTGCCGGTACCGCGCCCGATGGCCGGGGCGAAGTGCTCGACGGTATCCGCAAGACCGCCCGTGTGCCGCACTACGGGCACGGTTCCGTAGCGCATCGCATAGAGCTGGGTGAGCCCGCAGGGCTCGTAGCGCGACGGGACCAGCAGCATGTCGCTGCCGGCGATGATGAGATGCGCGAGGCGCTCGTCCTGGCCGGCCACGAACGCCACCCGGGTCGGGTGGCGATCCGCCAGCTCCCGCAGTTGCTCGGCCAGGGCCGGATCGCCGCCGCCGAGGAACGCGCAGACGAATTCACGCTCTGCCAGCAGGAGCGGTAGCGCCTCGATGACCAGGTCGATCCCCTTCTGGCTGGCGAGGCGGGAAACGAGCCCCACGACGGGGGTGCGCTCGTCTGCATCGAGCTGCAACTCGTCGAGCAGCGCCGCGCGCGTCACGCGTTTGCCCTGCAGGTCGTCGATGGAAAACGGTTCCGGCAGCAACGGATCGGTCTCGGGGCTCCACAAGCCGTAGTCGACCGCGTTGAGGATTCCGGCGAGTCGATGGCGCCGCTGGCGCAGGAGGCCGTCGAGGCCCATGCCGTACTCCGGCGTCTGGATCTCCCGCGCGTGGGTCGGGCTGACCGTGGTCAGGGCATCGGCGTGGGTAATGCCCGCGCGCAGCAGGTTCACCTGCCCGAGCGCCAGTTCCTCGGTCGGGAACAGCGACCGCGGGAGGTTGTCCTCGTGGCCCGCAATGACATCGGCGGGAAACACCCCCTGGTAACCGATGTTGTGGATGGTCAGTACCGTATAGCTGTGGCGGAACACGCGCTCGGCCCGCATCATGCCTTTGAGCATGACCGCGGCAGGCGCAGCGTGCCAGTCGTGGCAATGGACGATGTCGGGTGCAAATCCCAGCGTGACGGACAGTTCCAGTGCCGCCTGCGAGAGCAGGATGAAACGCAGCGCTTCACGCCTGCCTTCGTCGTACACGCCGTCGCCGAAAAACGCGGGGCAATCCACCAGGTACACCCGTGCGGCCACCTGCGGTTGCACCATTGGATGGACGGCGTAGGTCACCGCGTCCGGTGTGCGGCCGAACCGGCGCATGGCCAGCGCGGCCTGCGCGTCCGCCTGCACCCCCTGGGAGCGCATGATTCCGTAATAGGGCATCACGACGACGACATCGTGGCCGCGCCCCTGTAACCAGCCGGTCAATCCGGCGGTCACGTCGGCCAATCCGCCGATCTTGGCAAGTGGCGCGAATTCAGCGCAGACAGTCAGTATCCGCATGGTCCTTCAGTGCGTCTGGTCGTCCGGACCTGCCGATGGCCCGGCAGACTCTACCCTGCGCAGATCGCCGATCCGGCGGGAACCCGGCGTCGCGGTCACCTGATCGGCAACCGATCGGGCAGCGCTCAGCCGCTGCGAATCGAAAGCACCGGACAGCCCGCGTTGCGGAGCACGGACTCCGTGGTGCTCCCGAGCAGTACATGCTTGACGCCGCTGTAGCCGTGGGTGGTCATGACGATCAGCACGGCGTTCTTTTCCTTCGCGTAGTGAACGACTTCCTCCGCGGGCCGACCGACGATCACCTTCGTCGTAACCTGGCCGAGTCCCTTGAGGTGCGTGCTGGAGAAATGCTCCATGCGCTTCTCGGCGCTGCGGGTCAGTTCATCCACCGAAGGAATCGGCACCGGCCCCATGTCGAGCGTCGCATAGATATGCGGCTCTTCCACGACGTAGATGCAATGGATCTCGGCCTGCATCTGATCCGCCATCCGTCGCGCCCACGGCAATGCGGCCCTGGACAATTCGGAGAAATCTGTCGGAACCACGATCACGCTCTTGCCGGCCATTGGTCGTTCCCTCTGCGTTGAGAATGTTCTTTATAGCACCTTTATAGCAGGTTCTTCCCTGCCTGCGGGGAGGTGGCGGTAATTGCCATGGTTACCTGTTGCTCACCCGCGGTTCTGCTTCGTCTGCGGGGAGGAAGCCCGTGGTCGCAAGTCCGATCGACCGGCTGAACGCGCAGCCGCGGGCGAAACGTGGTGGGAAACCGGGCGTCAGATCGAACCGAGTACGCGGGCGCCGGCACGTGCACGCTGTTCGCCCGCCGGGCCGTACTCGACGGCTGCAGCAGATTCGCCACGCAGGACGCGCAGCGCACCGCTGACTTGTCGCCGCTGGCCGCGTATGAACTGGCCATTGGCTTCATTCAGTGCCCGGCATCGTTCGGTGAGCGTCACGACCTGCTGCCAGCGACTGCTGATCCCGGCATCGGCGCTGAAATCGCGGCGCGCACGGCCAGGTTGTGCGGGAATGCCAAGCCGATCGAGCAGCGCCTGCCGGCGTTGCTCGATCGCGTCGGCCGCAGCGATGCGCTGCGCTTTGCCGGTCACGGCCTCGAGCAGAGCATCGCCGTTACGATTCGCAAGCGCGTGGCGTTCCGTTTCGAGCGCCGCGAGCACGGCCTGCATGGCACCGATCTGTTCGTCGAGCAGACGGGCCAGTTCACGGTCCGGGACAGTTTCGCGTGACATGGAAGGGCAAGCCCGCAGCCGCGGCTCAGGCGAGGTCCTGCTCCATGCGAATCAGCCGGGCGGCGATTCGTGCCGGATCCGGGCGATACTCGCCGGATTCGATGCGCTGGCGTATTTCATTCACCCGCGCCTGGTCCACCTCGGGTACTTCGGCAAGCCGGCTTTCGACGGATTTCAGTCGCGTCGCGGTGCCGGTCAGTTCGACCGCATCAGCAGCAGCGCGCGAACGGCGCGTCTCAGCCGTCTTGTCCTCGCCTTCGCGGGAAGCGACGGACCGGGCCCGTACCTGGCCGGTGTCGATGCCGACACGCCCGTAGCTCGTGATCTTGTCTGCCATGACTCGTTCGCTCCTCGCGCCGCCCTCAGTTCCCGTAAGAGGCTTATCGGCAGCTTTCCGGATTTCCTTTAACGCCCATTCCAGCCCGCATCCTGCGCCCCTCAGGGCAGCAGCACTTCGACTGATTTCTCATTTTTAACAACACCTTGCAGAACTTTCTTCGATGAGAGATTCTGCACGGGAATCGTTTCACCTAATGCGCCGTCGGCCTTCGCGATACCGGCCATCTGCACCACGATGCCGCCCGCGCGAGCCTCCAGCGTGACCGTCCGGCCGCGCGTGATCAGGAGCGGCGCATCGAGCAGGCCCGGGGTCAAAACCGTGCCGGCCGGCACGCTCCGGCGCAGCACCTGGCCCACCGCCGCCTCCAGCGACCCGAGATAACCGGCCGGCGTCGAGCTGACCTCGCGCTGCGCCAAATTGACGTCAGCTGCCGCCAAAACCTTGCCACGCTCGAGCGGGACTGCCGCGACGACCACCGGCTTCTGCACCGAGACCCGCACCGGCACGAACAGGCGCCAGGGCCGCGCGCCCGTGCAACTCACTTCGGCGGTCGTTCGCCCCGCCTCGCGAGTCATCTCCGGCAGCTTGCCGACGAGTGGCGTTTCGCAGGCCGGCAGGCGCAGCCGCGGATCGAGCGCGTCGGCATGCACCGTGATCGCGCCATCCATGCTGCCGTAGTGCTCGCGTGCGGCCTGCTCCGCGGCCGCAAGAATCGTCGCCTGATCCTGCCAGGCGACTGCAGCCGCCACCGCAACTGCGCAGGCCAGCAGGAGGCCAACACCCATCGCGCCCGGCAGGGCCCGGCGCTTGCATTGCTGTGCTTGTGTATTCATCTCGACGGGAAAGTTTGCAAGAAGCGTGCCGCCGTCTCGACACCAGGGGTGATCCGCGTGCGCAGCGCCAACGCGGCAAGCCGTTGCCGCGCCTGCAGTACGTTGCCTGCGCCACGGCCAGCGCTTGCCGTTGGCGCGACGAACCGTTGTGCGAGCGGTATGGAATCCATCGTGGCACAGGTCTTGCATTGACCTGCCCGGGCCTGTTGCCCATGGAGCAAGCAATGCCGCTCGACGTCAACCAGGTGTTCGCGCCGCACGAGCGCGTACTCACGGCCGCGAGTCAGCGCATGGAACTGCTGGCGGCCAACATCGCCAACGCCGACACACCGAATTTCAAGGCGCGCGACATCGACTTTCGCGCGGTACTGCAGGCAGCCGGCGAGAACGGTCCGGTCACGCTCACGGCGACGAACCCGATGCATATACAAGGAGTGGGCGGACCCGGCGCCCGCGCCGAGGCGCTCTACCGCGTGCCCGAGCAGCCGAGCCTCGACGGCAACACCGTCGATGCGCAAAAGGAAAGCGCTGCGGTCGCCGAGACGGCGACACGCTACCAGACCTCGCTCACCCTGCTCGACCAGCGCATCCGCGGCCTGCGCGCCGCAATCACGGGAGGGCGCTGATCATGGCCCTGTTCCGCATATTCGACATCGCCGGCTCCGCGCTGAGCGCGCAGTCGGTGCGCCTGAACGCCACCGCCAGCAACCTCGCCAACGCAGGCAGCGTCGCCGGCACGCCGGAAGAGGCGTACCGCTCACGCCAGCCCGTGTTCCAGACAGTCCTGCAGCAGCAGACCCCGGACCGGCTGGCCGACGCGGCCTCCGCCGGTGTGCGAGTCGCCGGTGTCGTCGAAAGTGCGGCAGCACCGGCCCGCGTGTACCAGCCAGGACATCCGCAGGCCGACGCGGAAGGCTACGTGTACATGTCCAACGTCAACGTCGTCGACGAAATGGTGAACATGATCTCCGCGTCGCGTTCGTACCAGAACAGCATCGAAGTGCTGAACACCTCCAAGGAACTGCTGCTGCGAACCCTGACGCTGGGCCAGTAAGCATAAGGAGCAATGATCCATGAGCAGCATTGACCCCACCAGCGCCGGTAGCGCGCTCGGCAGCCTCGGCTCGGACTACCGCCTGGCCCAGACGACGCAGAAGGACCGTACCGAGCTCGGCCAGGAGCAGTTCCTGATGCTGATGATCACGCAGTTCCGCAACCAGGATCCGTTGAAGCCGCAGGATCCGTCGCAGTTCCTGTCACAGCTCGCGGAGGTGTCCAACGTCGCCGGCATCGCCGAAATGAACCGCTCGGTCGCAAACCTCGCCGACTCGCTCTACGCCGGCCAGGCGCTGCAGGCGGCGAGCGTCGTCGGCCGCAACGTGCTCGCCCCCGCCGAAGGGACGCGACTCGACGCGGGCGGCAAGGTCAGCGGCGCGGTCGACCTCCCCGTATCCACCCGCAGCGGGTACGTCCGCGTCCTCGATGCCAGCGGCCTGCTCGTGAAGGAACTGCCACTCGGGCAGCGTGGCGCAGGACTCGCCGGTTTCGAGTGGAACGGCACGAACAGCGCGGGACAACCGGCAGCAGCCGGCGAGTACCGCTTCGTAGCTGGCTATCGCGACGGCGGCAACGAGACGGCCGCCGACGTCCTGATCGAGAAACGGGTCAACAGCGTCTCGATCGGTGGCGATGGCCGCCGCACGGAAATCACCACCGACGACAACCAGACCGTGGCCCTGGCCGACATCCGGGCCATTTACTGATCCACGGGTCATCCCCGGGCACAACGGTTCATTCAAAGGAGAGTACCGATGTCCTTCCAGATTGCACTCAGCGGCCTGAACGCCGCCTCGACCGACCTCCAGGTCACCTCGAACAACATCGCCAACGCCAATACCACCGCCTTCAAATCGTCGCGCGCGGAGTTCGCCGACGTGTTCTCCGGCGAGGCGATCGGCATCGGCAACGGCGTGCGTCTCGCCGACGTGCGCCAGCAGTTCACCCAGGGCAACGTCGACATCACCGAGCGGCAGCTCGACCTCGCCGTGAGCGGCAAGGGTTTCTTCATCGTCAACGACAACGGCAGCCTGCTCTACTCGCGCGTGGGTGCCTTCGGCCTCGACGCCGCAGGGTTCGTGGAGAACTCCGAGGCCGAGCGCCTGCAGGTCTATCCGCCGCGCGGCGACGGGACCTTCAACACCGGCGCCCTGACCGACCTGCAGTTCACCACCGACACCTCGCCGCCCCAGCCGACCACGGGGGTGGACATGAACATCAACCTGCCGGCCGGAGCGGCACCGCCCCCGGTGGCGCCGTTCGACCCGACCGAGCCGCGCAGCTACAACCACAGCACCTCGACGATCACCTACGACTCGCTCGGCGTGGCGCATAACACCACGTTCTACTTCTCGAAGACCGCCACCGGCTGGGATGCTTCGGCAACGATCGACGGCAGCATCGTCGGGACCGCCCAACCCTTCACCTTCAACTCCACCGGCACGCTCGCGACACCTGCCAACGGCGTCGTGAACTTCAACGGCCATGATCCGGGCAACGGCGCCCTGGTTATGAACGTCGGGCTCGATCTGTCGCCGACCACGCAGTACGGCTCCGAGTTCGTGGTGAACCAGATCAACCCGGACGGCCAGGCCGCCGGGCGGCTGCGCAGCATCGAGGTCGATCCCTCCGGCGTCGTGTTTGCCCGCTTCTCCAATGGCGTGTCCTCGGCGCTCGGCCAGGTGGCGCTCGCGAACTTCTCCAATCCCGAGGGGCTGCTGAAGATCAGCGACACCTCGTTCCAGGAGACCTTTGCCTCCGGCATCCCGCAGCGCGGCCAGGCGACCACGTCGGACTTCGGCGTGATCCAGTCCGGCGCGCTGGAGGCGTCCAACGTGGACCTCACCGAGCAGCTGGTGAAGATGATTACGAGCCAGCGGCTGTTTCAGGCCAACGCCCAGGTGATCTCCACGCTCGACACCGTGACGCAGACCATCATCAACATTCGCTAGGCCTGAAGGCTAGCGGAGCGAGACGCACATGGACCGCATGATCTACGTGGCGATGACCGGGGCGCGCGAAGCGATGCGTTCGCAGAGCCTGGTCGCCCATAACATCGCCAACGCGAGCACCACCGGGTTTCGCGAGGTGCGCCACTCGGTTTCGAGCGCGCCGGTGCCGGGCCCCGGTCTCGGCACGCGCGTCAATCCGGTCTCGCTCGGCGACACCTGGAACGCCACCTCCGGCACGATGGTGCAGACCGGCAAGGTCCTGGACATCGCCGTGCAGGGACCTGGCTGGATCGCCGTCCAGGACGCCGAGGGCAAGGAGGCCTACACGCGCGCCGGCAACCTGCATATCAACGCTTCGGGGCTGCTCGAGACTGCCGGCGGCCAGCTCGTGCGCGGCAATGGTGGGCCGATTTCCATTCCACCCTTCAACGAGCTCTACGTTGGCAACGACGGCCAGATCTCCATCGTGCCGCAGGGACAAACACCGGAGGGGCTTGCCACGGTCGACCGCATCAAGCTGGTCAATCCGCGGGCCGAACGCCTGGTGCCGGGCGGCAATGGGCTGTTTCGCATGGCCGACGACAGTGCCGCCGCGGCCGACGCGAACGTGCGCATCGCCAGCGGCCAGCTCGAGTCCTCCAACGTCAACGCCGCCGCGGCACTGGTCGAGATGATCGAGCTGGCCCGTACCTACGACATGCAGGTGCGCGCCATGCACAGCGCCGACGAGAACAGCGCCGCAGCCGCAAAGCTGATGCGTTCCGGCGGATGAACTGATCTGAATTGAGGAGAACGAACCATGGAAGCACTCTGGGTGGCGAAGACCGGTCTCGATGCGCAGCAGACGCGCATGACCGTCGTCTCGAACAACCTCGCCAACGTGAACACGAACGGCTTCAAGCGTGGCCGGGCGATCTTCGAGGACCTGCTCTACCAGAATATCTCGCAGGTGGGCGGCGCAACCTCCCAGGACACGGAGCAGCCGACAGGGCTCAACCTGGGTACCGGCGTGCGCGTGGTGGCCACGGAGAAGTCCTTCACGCAGGGCACGACCGTGAACACCGGCAATCCCCTCGACGTGATGATCAGCGGCCGCGGCTTCTTCCAGGTGCTGCTGCCCGACGGCACGCAGGCCTACACCCGCGACGGTTCCTTCAAGATCGATTCGGAGGGCCGCCTCGTCACCGCCAACGGCTACGAAGTGCAGCCCGCGCTGACCATCCCGAATGGTGTGACCAGCATCACCGTGGCGGGCGACGGCCTGATCCAGGCCACCATGACCGGACAGGTCGACCCGGTGACGCTGGGTCAGATGCAGATCGCAGACTTCATCAACCCGGCCGGACTGCAGCCGCGTGGCCAGAACCTGCTGGTCGAGACCGCTGCAAGCGGCACGCCGCAGGTGGGCAACCCGGCGCTTGAAGGTCGTGGCGAGATCGTGCAGGGCGCCGTCGAGGGCTCGAACGTGAACGTCGTCGAGGAGCTGGTGGGCATGATCGAGACCCAGCGGGCCTACGAGATGGCCTCGAAGGCGATTTCCACCAGCGAGCAGATGCTCCAGTACCTCAACAACAACCTGTAAGCGATGAGCAACGACCGCACCCTGATGATGGAAGGCATGCCGATGAACTCAATGCGGACACGTGCAGCGACGCTGATGCTGCTGGCTTTCGCCGTCGGCTGCAGCCCGGTCATCGGGCAGCGACCGGGCGAGTTCCCGCCGGCCATGCCGTCGGAGCCGACGCCCCCGCCCGCCGGGAGTGGCGCCATTTACCGGCCGACCACTTCGATCGCCTTGTTCGAGGACGTGAAGGCCCGCCGCGTCGGCGACACGCTCACCATCAAGCTCGCCGAACGCACGCAGGCATCGAAGAGCGCGAGCACAGACGCCACCAAGGAGACCTCCACCGACACCGGCTCGCCGGTACTGCTCGGCGACACGGTCACGCGCAATGGCGACAGCATTCTCAACAACGAGTGGGAGACCACGCAGGAATTCGAAGGCAGCGGTTCGAGCAGCCAGAGCAACCGGCTCGACGGCAACATCACGGTGACCGTGGCCGACGTGCTGCCGAACGGCAACCTCGTCGTGCGTGGCGAGAAATGGCTCACGCTCAACCAGGGCGAGGAATACGTGCAGATCAGCGGCATCGTGCGCCCGACCGACATCGGCCCGGACAACTCCGTGCCGTCCTTCAAGGTCGCCGATGCCCGCATCACCTACAGCGGCACCGGCTTCCTCAATGACGCCAACCGGCCGGGCCTCCTTGCCCGCTTCTTCATGAAGCTGTGGCCGATGTGAGAGATTCAGGAGCGACCCAGATGAACGAACGTAGCAAGGCCCAGGTGGTGCAGGTCGTATGGCTGTTCACGGCCATGATCCTGGTGCTGCTCTCCGGCGGCGAGGCGCGCGCCGAGCGCATTAAGGACCTCACCTCCGTCGCCGGCGTACGCAACAACCAGCTGATCGGCTACGGCCTCGTCGTCGGCCTCGATGGCACCGGCGACCAGACCACGCAGGCGCCCTTCACGACCCAGAGCCTTCTCAGCATGCTGGAGCGGCTCGGCGTGAACCTGCCGGCGGGCACGGATCTGCAGCTGAAGAATATCGCCGCCGTGGCGGTGCATGCCGACCTGCCGCCGTTTGCCAAGCCGGGTCAGACCATCGACGTCACGGTATCCTCGATCGCCAATGCCAAGAGCCTGCGCGGCGGCACGCTGCTGATCACGCCGCTCAAGGGCATGGACGGGCAGATCTACGCGATCGCGCAGGGAAACCTCGCAGTCGGCGGCCTCGGCACCTCGGGCCAGGACGGTTCGCGGGTGTCGATCAACGTGCCGAGCGTGGGCCGCATTCCGAACGGAGCAACCGTCGAGCGCGAAGTGCCCACGCAGTTCGCCGGCAACGATTACCTGATGCTCAACCTGCACCAGCCGGACTTCACGACTGCGGCCCACCTGGCCGAGAGCATCAACAAGCTGCTCGGTAAAGACACCGCGATGCCGCTCGACCCGACCTCGATCCGCGTTTCGGCCCCGGTCACCGCAAGCGACCGCATTGCGTTCCTCTCGACCATCGAGAACCTGGAGGTCACTCCGGGCGACGCCCCGGCCCGGGTCATCATCAACTCGCGCACCGGCACGGTGGTGATCAACTCCCGTGTGCGCGTGACGCCGGCCGCCGTCTCGCACGGCTCGCTGGTGGTCAGCATCACCGAGGATTTCAATGTCAGCCAGCCGCAGCCCTTTGCCGAGCAGGGCACGACGGTCGTCACGCCACAGAGCAATATCGAGATCGCGCAGGACAACCGGCGCATGTTCCTCTTCCACCCCGGAGTGGACCTGAACGACATCGTCAAGGCCGTCAACGAGGTCGGCGCCGCCCCGGGCGACCTGGTGGCGATCCTCGAAGCGTTGCGCGAGGCGGGTGCGCTGCGCGCGGAACTACTGGTGATCTGACGGGCGACAAGCCATGGCCTCGATCACCAACCAGCCACCGCAGACGACCATGGACTTCGCCGGGCTCGCGCAACTGCGCGCGCACGCCGCGGAGGACTCCCGCACGGTCACGGCCGAGACGGCGCGGCAGTTCGAAGCGCTGTTCGTGCAGATGATGCTGCAGACCATGCGCTCGGCCGTCGACGTTTTCGGCACCGGCGGCGACAAGACCTATCGCGACATGTTCGACCGGCAGGTTGCGCTGGAGATGAGCCGCGGCAAGGGTCTCGGCATCGCCGAGTTACTGACCCGCCAGTTGGCGCAGGACGCGACCGGCGATCCGGCCGCACCGTCCCGCGAGCTGACGGCACGCGATTTCGTCGCGGCCCGCGAGCCGGCCCTGCCCTCTCCGCCAGGCGCCCGTTTCGAGCAACTGATGCCGGACCATGCGGCGCTGCAGGCCGCCGGAACGTTACCCGAGGTGGATTTCGGAGCGCTCTCGCCGTCGTGGCGCAACTGGCGCCCGGCGACACCGGAGGAGTTCGTGCGCGACGTCTGGCCGCTGGCCGAGCGCGCCGGCAAGGAACTCGGCGTGGAGCCGCGCGCCATCGTCGCGCAAGCCGCGCTGGAGACCGGCTGGGGCCGCAACGTGGCCCGCGACGGCGTCGGACAGAGCGGCAACAACCCGTTCAACATCAAGGCCGACACCCGCTGGAGCGGCGAACGCGTCAGCGTACGCACGCTCGAGTTCGAGGATGGGCTGCCTAAACCGCAGGTGGCGTCGTTTCGCGCCTACCCGGATCTCAGTTCCGCGTTTGCCGATTATGTGCAGTTCATGAAGGGCAATCCGCGCTACGCCAACGCGCTTGCGAATGGTGCGCAGGCGGAGAGATATGCCGATTCGTTGCAGGCCGCCGGCTACGCGACCGATCCGGGCTACGCCGGCAAGTTACGTTCAATCCTCGCGAGCCCGCGCTTCAATGACCTGATCGCGCAGTTCAAGAGTTCTCTGCGCGTGCCGACCTTGTGATGTGACGACCCGACCCATGCACGCCCTGACCCGCACACCGGAATCGAGCCATGTCGATCATTAGCACCGGACTCTCCGGACTGGTGGCGGCCCAGCGTGGCCTCGAGGCCACCAGCAACAACGTCGCCAATGCCGGCACGGATGGATACGTGCGCCGACGCATCGTGCAGGCGGAAGCCATAACGACCGGCGCCGGGCTCACCGCGGACCTCGGCTCGGGCGTACGCGTTACCGGCGTCGAACGGCTCTATGACGCGTTTCTCGGCGAGTCGCTGCGTGGCATCTCCAGCATGGAGGGCCGGGCGCAGATCATGAGCGACCTCTCCGCGCGGCTCGACGGGCTGATCGGCAATCCGGACCTCGGCCTCGACCGCAGCGTCCAGGCCTTCTTCGACCAGGTGGAACTGCTAGGCCGGGATCCGACCTCGGCCGCCAGCCGTGAGGCGCTGCTCGCGCAGGGCGACTCGCTCTCGGGACGCTTCCAGCAACTCGGCACCCAGCTCGAGCGCTTCGGCGACGAGGTGGACCGGCGTCTCGCCGACATGACCGGCCGCATCAATGCGATTGCCAGGTCGCTCGCCACCATCAATGAAACCCTGGCGCGTGGCGCATCCGGCGCCAACGACCTGCTCGACCAGCGCGATGCGCTGCTTGGCGAACTTAGCCGGCTCATCGATGCGAACGTGCTCAAACAGGCCGACGGCACCACTACCGTGATGATCGGTAACGGCCAGCCGCTGGTCCTCGGCATCAACAGCGCCGAGCTGACGCTCGCGCAGGATGAGTTCGACCCGACCCGACTCCAGGTCAACATCGACTTCGGCGCAGAGTCACGTCCGATCTCACGGGTCGTGTCGGGCGGCGAACTCGGTGGCCTGCTGGCCTTCCGCAGCGAGGCGCTCGACCCGGCGCGGCGCGAACTGGGGCTCCTGGCCGCCACGATCACCAACGCCTTCAACGCACAACACGCGCTCGGCGTGGATGCGCGTGGCAACCTCGGCGGCACATTCTTCAGTACCCTGCAGCCTCTCGTCGCCGACAGCGCGCGCAATGCCGGGACGGCCACGTTGACCGCAACCGTCGCGGATGCCACGGCATTGAAGGCCCGCGACTACGAACTGCGCTTTGACGGCACCGCATGGTCGCTCGCCGACGCAGGCACCGGCCAGCCCCTCACGATGACCGGCACCGGCAGCGTCGCCGACCCGTTCCTGTTCGACGGCCTCGCGCTCAGCGTGTCCGCCGGCGCGGCCACCAACGACCGCTTCCTGGTGCGCCCGGTGACGGATGCCGCCTCGCGCGTCGCGCTGTCGATCGCCGATGCCGGCAGTATCGCCGCGGCGGCGCCCATGCGCACATCCCGGTTCCTCGGCAACGCCTCGGATGCAACCATTGCGCCGGGCGGCATCTCCGACGTCTCGAATCCCGCCCTGCAGCAGCCGGTACAGCTGCGCTTCGAGTCGGCCGGCACCTTCCGCATCTACGACGGTGCCAATAACGACCTGAGCGGGCCGCTCGCCTATACCAGCGGCGCGGACATCACCTTCAACGGCTGGACGGTTCGCGTCTCCGGCAGCCCGGCCACCGGCGACCGCTTCGACGTACTGCCGACGCCACCGGGCAGCGCCGACAACGGCAATGCCCTCGAACTCGCACGGGTCGCGCGACGTGGTTACCTGGCCGGCGGCCAGGTCTCGGCGGACGACCTCGCGACACGGCTGGTCGCCACCGTCGGCACCGCGGCCCAGCGTCACAGCCAGGACCTTCAGGTGCAGGGCGCGCTGCGCGAGCAGGCCCAGCTCGACTTCGATGCGATCGGCGGAGTCAACCTCGACGAGGAAGCCGCCAATCTGCTGCGCTACCAGCAGGCGTACCAGGCCGCCAGCAAGATCATCGCCGTTGCCGACGACCTGTTCCAGACACTGATCGGGATCATCCGCTAAATGCGTATCTCCAGCCGCAGCCTGCAACTCCAGTGGCTCGCCGACGTCTATCGGCGGCAGGCCGAGGTTGCACGCATCCAGAAGCAGGTGTCCCCCGGGCTGCGAATCAACACCGCGGCGGACGACCCCGCCGGTGCGAGCCAGGCGATCGCGCTGCGACAGGGGCTCGACCGCATCGAGAACTTCGGCGCCAACGCGGAATCGGTGCGCCGCCGCCTGGCGCTGGGCGAGAACGCTCTCGACCAGTTCGGCAACTCCCTCGCCCGCGTGCGGGAACTCGCGGTCCAGGCCGGCGGTGGCGTCCAGACGAACGAAACGCGTACCGCAATCGCCGCAGAGATGCGGGAGTTGCTCGCGAGCATGGTCAATGTCGCGAACAGCCAGGACGGTGAGGGGCGCCACCTGTTCGCCGGCAATGCCGTCGATGCAGTGCCGGTCGCGATGGCCGGCGGTGCTGCCCTCTACAACGGCGATGCAGGAGTCCGCATGCAGCGCATCGGCGACAACCGCGTGATCCGCGAGAACGACCCGGGCTCGGAGGTCTTTTTCGCCATCCGTGACGGCAACGGCAGCTTCGCGGTCGACGGCACGGCCGGCAATCTCGGCACGGCCTTCTTCAGCTCCGCCGTGATCAGCGATGCCTCGGCCTGGGTGAGCGATTCCTACACCATCACGTTCACTTCGCCGGGGACATTCGCGGTCACGGACTCCGGCGGCAACAGTGTCGCCAGCGGAAGCTGGAGCAGCGGCGAGGCCATCAGCTTCCGCGGCGCGACCGTACGCTTCGACGGCGTGCCCGCCGCAGGCGACAGCTTCAGCGTGCAGCCGAGCGCCAACCGCAATGCCTTCGACATGGTGAGCCGGCTCATCACCGCGCTCGAGGGCGACACCTTGTCGCCTGCGGGCCGGGCCAGCTTCCAGAATGAACTGAACGCTTCACTGCTCGACCTCGACCAGGCCGAGACTCACCTCGGCAACGTGCGCGGCACCATCGGCGCGCGCCTGAATGCGATCGACGAGCAGCGCTCCAACAACGAGGAGCTCACGTTGCAGCTGCAGACCACGCTGTCGACGGTACGCGATGTCGACTACCCGAAGGCGATCTCGGATCTCGAGACCAACCTGACCGCGCTCGAGGCCGCGCAGAAGGTTTTCGCCCAGACGCGGGCGCTGTCGCTGTTCGATCTGCTGTAATCGACCGCCTCTGCGGTCCGCGAAGGCGCGGCGCCCCCGGCTCCCGCCTACGGCTGCACCATGCCCGACGGACCGGCCGCCTTGCCGAACAACGAGCGGAACAAGGCGAGATCCGCAAAATTGACGATACCGCCCGAGCCGTTCAGGTCGGCCACGCCGCTCGCACCACCGAAAGCCGCGCGGAACGCAGCGAGATCAGCGAAATTGACGATTCCGCCGCTGTTGTCGAGATCCGCGTCGCACGCGTTGCCGTAGCCATCGGCGTCGGCGTCGAGCTGGCTGTTGCCGCCGGCGTCGGGAAGGAGCGGCCCGTTCTGCGCCAGCAGGCAGTTGTCCCACAGGTCGCTTACGCCGTCGGCATCGCTATCGGCGCCGCCATCCGCTTCGAACGTCACGGCCAGTTCCACGTAGCCCCGCGACTCGCCGAAACCATCCACGGCGATGCCGTAGGCGGTGCCGGCAGACGCTGCGAAAACCACCTGGCTGGTCAGGTCGATGTGGTCGTCGTTGGACGCGATCTCGCTCAACCGGTCGGTGGCGTTCCCGCTGTACACCGCCAGCACCGTGTCGAAGCCGCTGCCCGCGGTCGAGACCGTAACACGACCGGCCGCCGGCGCCGTCCATGACCACCACGCCGAAGCCGCAGGGGCAGAGATCAGCGCGTGATCGGGCTCGCCTGGTTCACCGGTGGCACCGAAGTTCGAGCCCGACGCACTCGCCGTGGCGCCGGCCAGCATCGTGCGCGTCGCGAAGGCGTCGTTCACCGGCGCACCATCGGGCGACCAGGCGTAATGGAGCACGAATTCGCCCGCATCGGCCGCAAAGCCATCGACCGCGATGCGATACACGGTTCCCGATACCGCGTTGACGCTAACGGCACTTTGCACGCCCTCGCTGTCGTCGTTGCTCGCCCGCTCGGTCAGCAGCCACATCGTCGAGCCGGTGTAGACCGCGAGCGTGGTGTCGAAGCCGCTGCCGTGGGTATCGAGCCGCAGCACACCGCTTCCCGGCGCGGTCCACTCAAACCAGACGGAGGCTCGCGGACTGCTCTGGCCGGCGTGGTCGGGTTCGAAATTCTCTCCCGTGGCCCCGACGTTGGTCGCAAGTACCTCACCACCTGTTCCGGACAAGTCACTCGCGTTGGCGAGGCGGTCATTGACGGGGGCCGCGATGGCGTTACCGAAGGACACGATGCAGAGCCACAGCACGGCCAACGGCATCGGCGACACCGGCCGCCGGGTGTCCGGGCACAGCCCGACTGCAGTCTCTTCTTGTTGTTGTGACTGCACCATCAGGCCGGATGATACCAAGCCCGAACCTCGTTGCGACCGCACGGAGCGGCGTGTGCCGAACCGCGGCAGGAACTGCCCGCAGCCGGCGCCCAGCGGCATTTGACAATATTCCGCATGGCCGGCGCAGCGGGCCCGCGTTCGCGCACGCCACGATCGACACCGTGGTTCTGCGACGGCGGTCACATCCCGGCACTTAAAGTCCACGGCCGCCCTGCCGATAAAACCGTCGCAATGGCTCAAAGATCCCGTGTGGGGCGCTTGCCACAAGTCGAGTGGCCGTTAGCGGGATCCGGAAAGCGCGTGCGTTACCTGGGACCCATCACACTCTGTAAGGAGAGGCAGTCATGCCAGTAGTCATCAACACGAACGTCCTGTCGCTGAACGCGCAGCGCAATCTGTCGCGCTCCGACAGCACCCTCGCGACCGCGTTGCAGCGTCTGTCGTCCGGCCTGCGCATCAACAGCGCCAAGGACGACGCGGCGGGGCTCGCGATCGCCAACCGCTTCACCACGCAGATCCGCGGCCTGAACCAGGCGGTGCGCAATGCCAACGACGGCATCTCGCTCGCCCAGACTGCCGAATCCGCGCTCGACGAACTGACCAACAACCTGCAGCGCATTCGCGAGCTGGCGGTCCAGGCCGCGAACTCGACGAATTCCGCGTCCGACCGCGCCGCGCTCGACCAGGAAGTGCAGCAGCGCCTGGCGGAAGTGAACCGGATTGCCTCGCAGACCTCGTTCAACGGCCAGAAGGTGCTCGACGGCAGCTTCGGCGCCGCCCAGTTCCAGGTCGGCGCCAACGTCGGCGAGACGATCGGCGTCAACCTGACCACCGGCGTGCGTGCCGACCAGCTTGGCCAAATCGCCACCCAGACCGGCACGGCCGTCTCCGCCAATGCCCTGACGGACGGCAGCGTGACCATCGCCGTCGGCTCTGGCAATGCTGTCGCCATACGCGCCAGCGCCGCCGGCACCCAGGCTGGCCAGACGTCCGACAGCGCCTACGCGAAGATCAATGCGATCAACGCCGCGGGCGTCTCGGGCCTCACCGCCACGGCCACCAACGTCAGCTCCGGCACGTTCTCGACCGTCAGCAGTGCAGGTGGCACCTCCACCTACAACCTGACAGTCAACGGCGTGGCCGTTTACTCCGGCACGGGCAACATCGCCTCGGGCGCATCGCTCACCGCCGCCGACGTCGCCGCACAGGTGAACCTGTTCTCCTCGCAGACGGGCGTATCGGCTTCGGTGTCCGGCACCACGTTCACGCTGACTGCATCCGACGGGCGCAACGTGGTCGTGACCGAGTCGATCGCGGACGGCTCGGGCACGGCCTCGGGCACCGGCATCGCCGGAGCCCAGGAAGGCACGCTCCGTGGCACGATCGCGCTGTCCGCAGCCGAGAACATCACGCTCGGCGGCACACCGGCCGACATCGGCTTCTCCGGCGTCACCTCCATCGCGAAAGACAACATCACGCTGTCGAGCGTGAGCGTCACCTCGGTGGCGAACTCCAACACGGCGATCCAGCGCTCCGACGCCGCCCTGACCGCAGTGTCCTCGCTGCGCAGCCAGTTCGGCGCCATCCAGAACCGCTTCGAGTCCACGATCGCGAATCTCACCGCGGTCGCCGAGAACCTGACTGCCTCGCGCAGCCGGATTCAGGATGCGGACTTCGCGGCGGAGACGGCGGCTCTGACGAAGGCGCAGATCCTGCAGCAGGCTGGCGTCGCGGTACTGGCCCAGGCCAATGCCGCTCCGCAGGTCGTGCTCGGTCTGCTCCGGTAAGCGGACCCCGAAACACCCGGACGGTGGCCGGTGAAAACCGGCCACCGCACCCGGGTGGCGGACCAGAAGCGGCCTGCCGCCCCTCGCGGGTAGCGCAGGCCGCAGTCGCGAGCGGACAGAGGCAGGATTCTTGAATACAGGTATCTCCATTGGCGGCGTCAGCGCCCCCCCGGACCCGGGCTGACGCACCGGTTGCCAGAGGCGAGTCATGAACGTCACTGCAACAACGCAAGCAACCATGACGGCTCCTGCCCGTGCGGGTACGGAGCCGGCACGTGGGTCTGAACCCGCCGGCAAGACTTTGCCGGCCGGCGGCAGCACCAGGCCGCCCGAACGCAACAGCACGCCGCCGGTCGACATCGAGCGCGCGCTGGAACAGATCAAGGCCTTTCTCAGCGAGTCGAAGCGGCAGCTCGATTTCGAGCGCGACGAGAGCACCGGACGCACGGTCATCAAGGTGATCGACCCGGCCTCCGGCGAAGTGATTCGCCAGTTTCCCCCGGAGGAAATCCTGAAGATCGCCGCGATCATCGACGCACAGGGTTTCCACACCGTCGACGAGCAGGCCTGAGACGGGCCACCGCCGTGGCACGGATCTTGCTGCTGAAGGTCCGGGCATGAAACCCCTGGTTCCGCCTCACGGCGACACGGATTAACTCAATGGCGATCAGCGCAACCGGACTTGGCTCCGGGCTCGACATCAAGAGCCTCGTGGACCAGCTCGTGTCCGCCGAGCGGCAGCCGGTGGCCACGCGGCTCGCGGCGCAGGAAGCGCGCGCCACCGCGCAGCTCACGGCCATCGGCCGTCTGAAGGGCGCCCTGTCCGCATTCCAGAGCGCAGCGGCGGGACTCACCGACATCGGGCAGTTCCAGCAGCGCCTTGCCACCGTCAGCGACGCCGAGCGTATCGCGGCCAGCGCCAGCGCCGACGCAGAGCCCGCCTCTTACGACGTGGAGATCAACAGCCTCGCAACCGCCCACCGGCTGGCGTCGGGCCCCTTCGCCTCGGCCGGCTCCATCGTCGGCGAGGGCCAGCTCGCGATCACCGCGAACGGTGCCTCGATGCAGATCGAGATCACCGCGGCGAACAGCACGCTGGCGGGCATTCGCGATGCGATCAACGACTCGACGAACAACCCGGGCGTGCGGGCGAGCATCGTGACGGGCGCGGACGGCGCGCACCTGATCCTCAGCGCGACAGCAACCGGAGCGGCCGGCGCCATCAGCATCGATGCGCTGGCTCCCGGCAGCCCGCTCGAGGTGCTGGAGTTCGGCGCCGGCACCAGCAACAGTCTCACCGAACTCAAGGCCGCGGCCGACGCCTCGGCCCGCATCGACGGGCTGCTCGTGACGAGTTCGACCAACAGCATCGAAGACGCCATCGAGGGCGTAACGATCGATCTGCTGCAGGCCGAGCCGGGCACGATGCTCCGCCTGGAAATCAGCCACGACGAGGAGTCTGCCAAAACGGCGGTTTCAAAGTTCGTGGACGCCTACAACGCCGTCTCCAGGACCATCAGGGAGCTGACCGCATACGACGCGGACACCGGTGCGGCCGGTGCCCTGCTCGGTGATGCAGCCACGCGCGGCATCAAAAACGCGCTGCGCGAAGCCCTGGGCCGCGCGGTCGGCGGCGCCTCGGACCCGTACCGGACACTGGCGGAGATAGGCATCAGCACCGGCACCGACGGCAGCCTGTCGCTCGACGCCGCCAGACTCGGCAATGCGATCACCGCGGACTTCGACGCCGTCGGGAAGCTTTTCGCCGACAGTCAGCACGGCGTTGCCGTGCGCCTGCGGGACAGCATCGACGATTTTCTCGCCAGCGACGGACACATCGGTGCGCGCGAAGCGACGCTCAAGACCCGACTGGACGACATCAGCGAGCGGCGTACCGGACTCGAGGCGCGCATGGAGCAGGTTCGCAAGCGCTACCAGAACCAGTTCAACGCACTCGACCGTCTGGTCGGCCAGCTCAACCAGACCAGCAGCTTCCTCACCCGCCAGCTGGCGAACCTCTGATCCTCCGCCTTGCAGGACTCCTCATGAACCGCGCACCCGTCAACGCCCTCGGTCAGTACCGCAGCATCGATGCCTATGGGGCTGCGAGCGGCGACCCGTTGCAGCTCATCCTGCGCATGATGGACGGCGCGATCGACCGCATCGTCTCCGCCAAGGGGCACATGCGTCGCCAGGAGATTCCAGCCAAGGGCGAGGCGATCGGCCGGGCCATCGGGCTGATCGACGGCCTGCGAACGTCTCTCGACCGCGAGCGCGGCGGCGCAATCGCGGTGAACCTCGAATCGCTCTATGACTACATGATGCGTCGCCTGGTGGAGGCCAACCTCCGCAACGACGAGCGTCGCCTCGATGAGGTCGCCACGCTGCTCGACGAGATCCGCTCCGCATGGCAGTCGGTGGTGCGTTCGCCGCCGTCCGCCACGGCTGGCGCCGACGCGCGGCCCTGACGCCTCCCACCGCCATGCAGGCACTCGATCAGATCGTCGCCCTCACCGAGTCGGTGGAACGCCATGTGGAACGCGGCGAATGGGCGGAAGCCGGCGCGCTCGATGCCGAGCGTTGCCGCCGCCTCGCAGAACTGTTCGCGGACCCCGCCTCGGCAGAAGATCTCGCGGCCTACCGCGACATCCTGCAGGAACTCCTGCTGCGCAACCAGCAGACCATCCAGCGGGTCTGCGCACAACGCAATGAACTGGGCCGCGCCTCGAACATGCTGGCGCGTGCCGACGGCGCCGTGCGTGCCTACCGTCGCAACACCGGCCCCGGCAATCTGGTTTTCCTGCGCGAACCACAGGTGCAAGAGCCATGAGTACCGCACATGATCTGCGTGACTTCGAAGGAATCTCGCTCTACGAGCGGCTGCCGTTCAGCTGGCTCGGGGCAGATCTCGGCGACCTCAACGTCCTCGACCAGGCGAACCACGAAAGCGCGCGCACGCTCCAGGCCCTGGCCGTTTACGAGGAGGCACCGCGCGAGATCTCCAGCGAGACTACTCACCATGCCAATCCCGAGATCCTGCACCTGCAGATCAAGGTGGACGTGCTGCTCTCGCTGATGGGCCGGCTGGTCGCCGATAACGCGGGCGCGCCCGCCCGCCACTCCCTCGTGCTGCGCGGCCAGAGCGTGGAGTGGTCCGGGGCCGACGAGAGCAAGGCGAAACCGGGTGACACCGGTTACGCGCTGATCTACCCGAACCCGATGCTGCCACTGTGCCTGCGTCTGCCCGCCCGCATCGTCGGCAGCGTCGAGCGCTCCGGCGCACGCTGGCTGCAGACCCGTTTCGAGAACCTCTCGCCTGCCGTGGCGGCTGGTCTGGAAAAAATGGTCTTTCGCCGGCACCGCCGCCAGGTCGCCTTCAGCAAGGGCACCGGCGTGTTCACGGAAACCGGCATCTTCAGGGCGTCAAAATTCTGACCTCTGGCTGGCGCCCGGCTCCGGAAATCTGGCACCTCAACTGGAGGGAAACCTGATTTCTCTATTGGATCATGTGGTTACCTGAACCCCGTTGATCCGGCACGGTTCTTGCTCCAAGTTGGACATGAACCGTTCCGCCGCTCCGACCACCAGCATTTCTGCATCGCCCGCGCTGCCGCCAGGCCCTGCCGCGCTCGCCGCGGCATTCGCCGCTTTCAACGACGTGTCGCGGCAACTCACGGATTCCTACCGGACGCTGGAGCGCGAATCCGCGCACCTGCGCCGCGAGTTGCGCAGCGCCAGACGACGTCGCACCGCCGCAGCGCGCAGCAAGGCCGAGCTTGCCGGCCGGCTGGCTGCGCTGGTCGAAGCACTGCCCGGCGGGGTCGTGCTCCTCGACGCCGAAGGCTGCATCCAGCAGGTGAACTCCGCCGCCGGCGCGCTGCTCGGCGAGCCGCTGCTCGGCGAACCATGGACGCGGATCCGCGAACGCGCTTTCGTCCCTGACCACATCGGTCATGGCGAACTCGAACTCGCCAGCGGGCGACGCGTCAACGTCGCACGCAAGGCGCTGCAGCCTGGCCCCGGCCAGGTGCTGCTGCTGACCGACATCACCGAATCACGCCGCATCGAGGATCTGCTCGCCCGCCACCGTCGCCTCGCGACGATGGGCGAAATGGCAGCGGCACTCGCCCACCAGATCCGCACACCGCTCGCGGCCGCCCTCCTCTACGCGAGTAACGCCAGCCGGCCGGAACTGCCCACCGAACAGCGCGATACCCTGCTCGGCAAGGCCGTCGGCTGCATGCACGACCTCGAGCGGCTCATCGCCGACATGCTCGCCTTCGCACGAGGCGCCACGCTGGCAGGCCAGCGATTCAGTCTGCTGGAACTGCTCGCGGACGTCGACGATTCGCTGCGCCCGCTCCTCGGACCCGACCAGGCGCTGGCGGTCAGGCGCCTGTCCCTCGACGTCGTCCTCACCGGCAATCGCGAGGCGCTGGCAGGCACCCTGGTGAATCTCGCCATGAACGCCCTGCAGGCTGGCGGCAGTTCGGCGCAAGTCACGATCTCGGCGCGTGTGGCCGGGCTGCAGGTGGAAATCCGCGTGAGCGACAACGGACCCGGTATCCCCGAGCGGCTGCGCGAGCGCATCTTCGAACCGTTCTTCACGTCCCGAAGCGATGGCACGGGCCTCGGGCTGCCGGTGGACCGTTCTGTCGCCCGGGCGCATCACGGCGACGTGCTGCTCGTGGACGGCGCGGCGGGCCAGACCGCGTTCGCGCTGCGCCTGCCGATCGCCCCGCCCGTTTCCGACCAGACACGCAACGACAGGAATGCAGCCGCATGAGCCAGAAACCGATCCTGCTCGTCGAAGACGATGAGCGCCTGCGTGAGGCACTCGCCGAGACATTGCGTCTCGGCGGTTTCGAGGTGCTGGAGGCCGCCGACGGCGGCGCTGCCCTGCAGGTCCTCGCCAGCGCACCCATCGCCGCAGTCGTCACCGATTACCAGATGAAGCCGATGGACGGCTCCACCCTGCTCGCGCGGATTCGCGACCGGCTGCCGCAACTGCCCGTACTGATGATCACCGCGTACGGCAGCATCGAGCATGCGGTGAACTCGATGATGAATGGCGCGACCGACTATCTCGTCAAACCGTTCGCGGCCCAGGTGCTCGCCGACAAGCTCACGCGGCTCGTGCCGCGCGACATGCCCGCGACGGGCATGGTCGCCGAGGACCGGGTGACGCGCGAGGCGCTCTCGCTCGCCGGGCGCGTCGCCGCCTCCGACACCACCGTGCTGCTGGCCGGCGAGAGCGGCACCGGCAAGGAAGTGTTTGCCCGCTACATCCACCAGCACTCGCCCCGCCGCGCGGGAGCATTCGTCGCGATCAATTGCGCGGCCATACCCGAAAACATGCTCGAGGCGCTGCTCTTCGGCCACGAGAAAGGCGCCTTCACCGGGGCGCACGAGGCGCGCGCCGGAAAGTTCGAGCAGGCCCAGGGAGGCACGCTGCTGCTCGACGAAGTCAGCGAGATGCACATCGCCCTGCAGGCGAAGCTGCTGCGCGTCCTGCAGGAACGCGAAGTGGAACGCATCGGCGGACGCAACGCGATTCCCCTGAACGTGCGGGTGCTGGCCACCACCAACCAGGACCTGCGTGCGCTGGTCGCCACAGGGCGCTTCCGCGAGGACCTGTACTATCGCCTGAGCGTATTCCCGATCACGCTGCCGCCGCTGCGCGAGCGCATCGGCGACATCGAGCCACTCGCGCGTTACTTCGTCGGCGAGGCAAGCGGCTCGCGGCCGCGACCCGCCGTCACGCCGGAGGCGATCGCGGCGCTCCAGACCTACGGCTGGCCGGGCAACGTGCGCGAACTGGCCAACCTCATGCAGCGCGCGGTCATCCTGAGCGCCGGCGGCACCATCGAAGCGCGTCACCTGCGCTTCGACCCGCAACCGGACGCGGTGAACGGTTTCCCGCGAGGCCAGCCGGCAGCAGTGACCGGGCATCCCGTGCAGGCATGGTCACCCGGGCAACCGCGGCGGGAAGACCCGGTCACGATTTCCGGAGCGGGCGACCTCACTCGCCTGCAGGACAACCTGCAGAGCGTGGAAGGGCAGCTCATCCTCGACGCCCTGAACCGCTGTGGCAGTCGCAAGCGTGCCGCAGAACTGCTCGGCATCAGCCCGCGCACGCTGCGCTACAAGCTCGCTCGCCTGCGTGATGCGGGTGTCAGCGTTCCAGAGCGCACCGCCCATGAATTCGGTTGACGGAGACAGGTCATGATCGACACGGAGATCACCAGGGTCCTGAGCCAGATGCGGGCGCTGTCCGCCGAGATCCAGGGCCAGCCTGCCACGCCGTCGACTGCGCCTTCGCCCTTCGGCGATCTGCTGCGCCAGTCGATCGAAACGGTGAACGACCAGCATACCGCCGCGAGCACGCTCGCGGCGCGCTTCGAGAGCGGCGCTGCGGACGTCAGCGTCGCCGAGGTGATGATCTCGATGCAGAAGGCGAGCCTGTCCTTCCAGGCGATGACGGAAGTGCGCAACCGCCTGGTCGAGGCCTACCAGCAAGTCATGAACATGCCGATCTGAACGCAACGCCGCCAGGCGTTCGCACCGGAACGAAGGGTAAAAAGCGATGGAAGCCGTTGACACCAGTCCCCTCGCCGCGCTGAACCGGATCCCCGGTCTGCGGCAGATCCTGCTGCTTGCGGGACTCGCGATCGCGATCACCGCCGGCGTAACCGCCGCGTTCTACGTGCGCGAGCCCGCCTACACGATGCTCTTCAGCAACGTCAGCCAGCAGGACGCCGGCGAGATCATGAATACGCTGGCCGGCACCGGCATCACCCATCGTCTCGACCCCGCGAGCGGCGCCATCCTCGTTGCCTCCGATCAGATCCACGAAGCGCGCCTGAAGCTCGCCGCCCAGGGCCTGCCGCGCGGCTCGGGCTTCGGCCTCGAAATCATGCAGGACAGCAGCACCTTCGGCAGCAGCCAGTTCATGGAGAATGCACGCTATCACCACGCGCTCGAGACCGAGCTCTCGCGCACCATCAGCACACTGCGCCCGGTGCAGGCAGCGCGAGTACACCTCGCGGTACCGGAGTCCTCCGTCTTCCTCCGCAAGCGCAAGGAGCCGAGCGCTTCGATCCTGGTCAATCTCTATCCCGGCCGCGAACTCGAAAAGTCGCAGATTGCCTCGATCGTGCATCTGGTGGCGTCGAGCATTCCCGGGCTGGAATCCGACCGGGTCACGGTCGTCGACCAGCAGGGGCGGTTGCTCAACGCACCCGGGGATTCCTCCGCGCTCGGACTCTCGACGCAGCAATTCGAGCTCACCGAACGCATCGAGCGTTCCTACTCGGAGCGCATCGTCGGGCTCCTCAACCCGATGCTCGGACCGGATCGCGTGCGCGCCACGGTGACCGCCGACATGGATTTCACCGAACAGGAAGAAACGCGCGAACGGTTCGATCCCGAGACCACCGCCGTGCGCAGCGAACAGGTCGCCGAGGACCGCAATGCCGGCGGCGCAGCCGGCATCGGTGGAATTCCGGGCGCCCTGTCGAATACTCCGCCACCACCGGTGATCTCCAACAACGCCGCGAATCCGCCCGCCCCGGCTCCGCAGGGCGCTGCCGCGGCGGCGTCGGAGGCGAACCAGGCCACCCAGGCCACGCCGGCCGGACCGGTGAGCGAGTCGATGCGCCGTACCCGCAACTTCGAGGTGGACCGCACGCTCAGCCGCATTCGCCAGCCGACCGGCCGGATCCGCAGGCTGTCGGTGGCCGTGCTGGTGGATCACAAGCGCCTGGTCGCCGAGGACGGCAGCACTACGACGCAGCCGCTGGAGCAGCCGGAAATCGACGAGATCACGCGCCTGGTCAAGGAAGCCGTGGGCTTCGACGAGGCGCGCGGCGACAGCGTCAGCGTCAGCAACGTGTCCTTCTACGAGAAGCCCGCCGAGCCGGAAATCGAGGAACCGGGCCTGCTCGATTCGCCGGGACTGTTCGACAACGCCCGCAACGTGCTCGCCGGCGTCCTGTTGCTCGGACTCGCCTTCGCGGTCATCCGTCCGATCATGCGCGGTCTCGGTGTCGGTGGCGGCGGCGTCGCGACCGCCGGCATGCTGCCGGCGGGCCAGCCTGCGGCCGCCGGCGCTTATGTCGCCGCGGCGCCCCGCGCGCCCTTGTCGTTCGACGACAAGGTCAGCGTCGCGCGCCAGCTTGCCGACAAGAACCCCGAGCGGGTAGCGCAGATCGTCCGAACATGGATGCAGACCGATGAGTGAACCACAGAACCTCTCGGGCAGCGAGCGCGCTGCCATCTTCCTCATGTCGCTCAGCGAGCGCGAAGCCGCCGAGGTGATGAAGCACATGCCGGTGAGCGAGGTGCAGAAACTCGGCGCGGCGATGGCAAAGCTGCGCAAGGTCACACGCCACCAGGCCGACTCGGTCCTGCACAACTTCACCGAGAACATCGAATCCGAAGCGCCGCTGGTCGGCCGCTCGCCGCGCTTCCTGAAGAAACTGCTCGCCAGCTCGCTCGGCGAGGAGCGCGCGACGTCCCTCTACGAAAAGCTCGTGGACGAGGAAGGCAAGGGCCTCGACTCGCTGCAGCTCATGGAGGCCAAGGAAGTGACCGAGATCATCCAGGGCGAACACCCCCAGGTCGTCGCCACCGTGCTGGCCGGCCTCGATCCCGGCAAGGCGGCGCAGATCGTGGCCGAGCTCCACGTCCGGCAGGCCACCGACGTCGTCACGCGCATCGCGCGCATGGGAGAAGTCCCCGAAACTGCGATCACCGAACTCGACGAAGTGCTGCAGCACCGCTTCAAGCAATCCGGCACTCTCAAGATGACCACCATGGGAGGCGTGCGCAGCGCCGCCACGATCCTCAACCAGGCGAAGAAGGAAACCGGCAAGCAGATCATCGAAGAGCTCGATCGGGTCAACGCCGCCATGTCGCAGCAGATCCAGGACAACATGTTCGTGTTCGAGAACCTGCTCGACATCGATGACCGCGGCATCCAGGCGCTGGTGCGTGAGGTGACTACCGATACGCTGGTGGTCGCACTGAAGGGCGCCGACCCCGCCCTGCAGGACAAGATCTTCCGCAACATGTCCAAGCGGGCAGCCGAGCTGCTCCGGTCGGATCTCGAGGCCAAGGGGCCGGTCAAGCTCTCCGACGTCGAAGCCGCGCAGAAGGAGATCGTCACCACCGCCCGCCGTCTCGGCGACGAGGGCACGATCAACCTCGGCGGTGGCGGCAACGAGTTCGTGTAATGACCTCAAAGCTGCTGCGCGGCCACGAGATCGCCGAGCGCTGCCAGCCCTGGCAGGCGCCGGAAGTGTTCGCGCCATCCGGCGGCGCCAGCGCCGCCGCCGAAGACCTGCGCGCCACGCGCCAGCGGGCCTGGCAGGAAGGTTTCGCCGAGGGCCGCACCGCGGGGATGGACGCCGCGCGCGCCGAAGCGGCCGCGCGTGCCGCTGCACTCGACAAGGCACTGGATGCCCTGTCGCGGCCGCTCGAGGCACTCGATCACCGCTTCTACGACGAAGTCCTCGAACTCGTCCGGACGGTGGCAAGTCAACTGCTGCGGCGTGAGCTGCGCGCCGATCCTGCGCACCTGCTCGGCGTCGTGCGCGCGGGGCTCTCGGCGCTGCCCATGGCGGCGACCGATATCACCGTGCGCATGCATCCCGAAGACGCCGACGCCGTGCGCGAATGCCTGCCGCAGGCCGCCGGTGAGCGCAACTGGCGCATCGAAACCGACCCGCTGATGGAACGTGGCGGTTGCGTCATCGTCACCGCACAGTCGCAGATCGATGGTCACCTGCGCCCCCGCCTCGACCGCACCATTGCCACCATGTTCGACGACGAACGCAAGGAACACGATGAGTCACCCGGCACTGACCCTGGCCAATGACCGCGCGCGACGCTGGTCGGCGCAGCTCCTGCGGCTGCGAGGCCGCGTGCGCGATCCCGGCGTGACCGTCGAGGGCAAACTCGCCCGCGCTGCCGGCATGACACTGGAGGCGACCGGATGCGAGGCTGCGCTCGGTGCCCGCTGCCTGATCGAGGGCCACGGTGGCAGCCGGATCGAGGCCGAGGTCGTCGGGTTCTCCGGCGACCGGTTGTACCTGATGCCGACCGGCGCGCTCTCCGGGGTGATGCCGAACGCCCGCGTGATCCCGACGCGCACGGTGGCGCAGGTGCCGGTCGGCTTCTCGATGCTCGGCCGGGTGATCGACGGCGCCGGCAACCCGCTCGACGGACGCGGCCCGGTGCTGCCGGACGCACGCGTGCCCCTGGAAGGACGTCCCGTGAACCCGCTGCTGCGCCGCCCGATCGTCGAGCCGCTCGACGTCGGCGTACGCACCATGAACGCGCTGTTCACCGCCGGGCGCGGCCAGCGCCTCGGTTTGTTCGCCGGCAGCGGCATCGGCAAGAGCAGCCTGCTCGCGATGATGACGCGATTCACCAGCGCGGACGTGATCGTCGTCGGCCTGATCGGCGAACGCGGCCGTGAGGTCAAGGAGTTCGTCGAGGACAATCTCGGCGCCGAGGGCCTCGCCCGCGCCGTCGTCGTCGCCACACCGGCCGACTGCTCGCCGCTGCTGCGCCTGCATGGCGCGTGGATGGCCACGGCGATCGCCGAGCACTTCCGTGACCAGGGCCAGCAGGTGCTGCTGCTGATGGATTCGCTCACGCGCTTCGCTCAGGCCCAGCGCGAGATCGGGCTCGCCATCGGCGAGCCACCGGCGACCAAGGGCTACCCGCCCTCGGTGTTCGCCCGCCTGCCGCAGCTGATCGAGCGCGCCGGCACCGGCACCAGCGGCAACGGTTCGATAACCGCTTTCTACACCGTGCTCGCCGAAGGCGACGACGAGAACGACCCGATCGTGGATGCGGCACGCGCGGTGCTCGACGGACACATCATGTTGTCGCGCGAGATCGCCGAGAGCGGCATCTACCCGCCCATCGATCCCGAGGCCTCGATCAGCCGCTCGATGAACCGGATCTGCGCGCCGCAGCACCTGCGGGCCGCCCAGCGCTTTCGCGAGATACACGCCTACTACCAGCGCCATCGCGACCTGATCACGGTCGGCGCCTACCGCAGCGGCTCCGATCCGCAGCTCGACCGGGCGGTGCGGCTGTGGCCGCGAATCGAAGCCTTCATGGCACAGGCCATGAATGAGCCAGTCAGCATGGAGAGCGCTGTTGCAGAGCTCGAAGCGCTGGTCAACAGCGATGCCGGCCTCGCGGCCGCAGCGGCCGCGAACTCATAAGCCATGCGCCGCCGCAAGGCCCTGCACTCGATCCAGCGACTCGCCGAGCACGGCGCAGACGCCGCTTCGCGCGATGTGGGCCTGCGGCTGCGTTCGCTGCAGGCCGAGGAGGAACGCCTGCGCCAGGTGCGCGGCTACCTCGAGCACTACGAGCGCATGTCCGTCGCCGGCAGCGCCGCGCTCACGCTCGGCGCCCTGCAGGGCCGGCGCCAGTTCGCTGCCCGGCTGCGCGAAGCCGCGGATCGGCAGGCGCAGGTCGTCGAGGACTATCGCGTGCTGTATATCCGGCAGGTCGAGCACTGGCGCGCCGCCCGTTCGCGCTCGCTCGGGCTGCAACGCTTCAACGAACGCATCCGCCAGCACGAGACCGACCGCCTGGAGCGGCGGGAACAGGCGGCGCTCGACGAGATCGCCCAGCGCAAGCGGTGATGCACGCCCCGCAGTAGCGTGGCGGCGCACGGCGCCTGTGGTGAGACCCGGCGCAACCGGGCACGCGTCACAACGAGGGATGGCACACTGGCACGGTTGTTGCTCTTTTCAGCTACCAGGCTGAAAGACGACACCCTCAGTGACCGCTACCATCATCCCCGATCCAGTCCAGGCCGGCCTCGCGACCACGGCGCGCGGCCCGCTGACGGTAGCGACCGGCACGTCGGCCCCGGGCAGCCATACCGGCCCGTCCCCGAACGCCAGCCAGGGCGCATTTTCCGCGCTGCTGCTCGCCCTGCGCCCGAACACCGCCACGCCCGCGGATGCCAGCCTTGCGGCAATGACTACCGCTGCCGCAGGAGCGGTGCAGGCCTCGCAGGCAGCCGCATCGACCGCATGGACCGACGGAATCGAACCATTATCGGCACCGCCAGAGGCGGCCGCCCCTGGCAGCAGTACCGGCGAGGCCTTGCCGGCGGACGGCAACGACTTGCCACCGCCAGACGTCACGACCCTGCTGGCGAGCCTCGCGCCGCCCGGTGCATTGCCCGATGCCTTGCCCGGAGCGGCAGCGCCACCGTCACCGGTCGCCGCACCGACCGACAGTTTGTCGGCACCGCCAACGCGTATTGCGCCGATCACCGGGCAGCCGGCCGACGCGGCCCACCCGGCGCAGGCGGTGGCAGGCCGCGCCGGCATGGCGACGCAGGAGCCGGCCGCTGATCCAGCCATTCACGGCCAGCAACATCGCGCCGACCCCGATCCCCTGCCCACCGGCAACGACGCCGCGAGTGTTTCGACCGCCGACAGCAGCACGCCGACGGCTGACCCGACGCCGCTTCCATCCGATGCGCGCGCAAGACTCGACGCGCTGCTCCAGGGCGCGCCGCGCCTCACTGCCGGCAGCGAGACGGGCGCAGCGCCGATCCTCGCGACAACGCCTCCGACGGGAAGCGTGGCGCCGGGGTCCGCGCCTGCGGCGCAGCCCGCGACTCCGCTGCCATTCGATGCTTCGCCCGCGCTGGAGCCGCTCGCCGATCGCGATGCCTGGTCGCAGAACCTCGGTGACCGGTTACTGCTGATGGCCGAGCGCGGCGTACAGTCGGCCACGCTGCGCTTGCATCCCGAACACCTGGGCCAGATGCAGATCCGCATTCACGTGGATGAGGACGGCAGCGCGCAGGTGCTGTTCAGTGCGCAGCAGGCACCGACGCGCGATGCGCTCGAGCACGCCATCCCGCGCTTGCGCGAATTGTTTGCCGACCAGGGCCTGAACCTGATGCAGGCCAACGTGGATGCCGGCCGCAACGGCTTCGCCCAGCGGGGCTTTGCCGCCGCCGCTCCCGCCTGGTCGAACTGGTCGAACGACGAGCACGAGGCCGCCACGCTGGCTGCCGCATCGGCCTGGCAGATCCAGCCGCTTTCCAGTCGGCGCGTGGACATCTTCGTGTAGGCCCATCGGCCCGGGCCATGCCAAGGGATTGGCCATGTCACCGCTTGCGTCGCGCCAAGCCGTTGACAGCATCCAGGACAGACTTGCCAACCTGTTAAGAACATTGATCTTTTTTAGCCGGTGCATCGCTGGCACAGGTCTTGCTTCATAAGCCACGGGATTACCCACCACAGGGGTGGCAGCTCATGGCAACGGAAGAAGCGGAAGTCACCGGGACGGAAACCGAGACCAAGGCCAGCAGTGGCGGCCTGGCCCGGACCATCGGCCTGGGGGCGGGACTGTTCGTTCTCGTCATTGCGGCGCAACTGGTGACCTCCATCGTCGGCTGCCTGGTCATGCCGGGGCTGATGCCGGGATGCAGCCAGCACACGCCCGAGGCCGACCCGAAGTCGTCCAAGGCCGCCGCGAAAAAGGCCGAGACACCGAAGGGGCCGCCCGTCTACCTCGCCTTCGACCCGCCGCTGGTCGTCAGCTTCCAGGACGCGGGCACGATGCGCTTCCTGCAGGCAACGGTCGAGGTCATGGCCCGCGATGAAGAAAGCATCGCTGCGGTCGGGCTGCACATGCCGGTGATCCGCAACAACCTGCTCAACGTGCTCAGCGGCAAGAGTCTCACGGACCTGACCAGTCGCGAGGGGAAGGAAACGCTGCGCAAGGAATCCCTGGCCGAGGTGCAGCGCATCCTGAAAGCCAACGCGACCAGGGACAAGCCAGTCAACGTCGAAGACCTGTACTTCACCAGTTTCGTCGTCCAGTAACCGCCCGCCCATGGATCAGAAGGACATCATTTCCGAGGAAGAGTCCCAGGCGCTGCGCACCCTGTCGCCGCCTGGCGATTCGCAATCCGGTTCCACGCCGGCCGGCCAGGTCCGCGACCTGCATGCCGATCACTGGGAACGCATCCTCGCCGACCGCGCGCCCGCGCTGGAGTCCATCGCCGAACGCATGGCGAGCCTGCTGAAGGCCACCGGGCGGCGTTTCTTCCGCGCCTCCCTCGACATCGTCGCCCATCCGGTGCGCTCGGTGCGCTGGGGCGTATACGTCCGCTCGCTCCCGGCACCGGTCAGCCTGACGGTACTCGATATCAAGCCGACCAGCCTCCGGGGCGCGCTCAGCCTCAGTCCCGATTTCGTCTTCGTCCTGACCGAAGTGTTCTTCGGCGGCGACGGCCTGGGGCAGCGGCCCGGTGATCTCATCGACTTCACTCCCGTCGAGCAACGCCTCACCCGCAAGTTCGTCGAAGCGGTCGCTGCCGACCTGAAACAGGCCTGGAAGGCATTCCTGGATCTCGAATTCGCGCTCGGCAAGACGGAACACAACCCGATCTTCGCCGGCGTCGCCAGCACCTCCGAGACGGTCTCGGTGGCCCGCTTCGGTTTCGTCATCGGTGACGCGGAGCATGCCTTCGACGTGGTGCTGCCAGCCGCACTCGTGGAGCCGCTGCGCAGCCTGCGTGGCGCAGCGCAGTCCGAGAGCGCCGCCGGCACGGCGCAGGTCTGGAGAAACCGCCTGCGCGAAGATGTGGAAGGGGCGCGGGTCGCCATGCGCGCCGTGCTCTCCGCGACCGAGATCAGCCTGCGTGACATCGCACTGGCGCGGCCCGGCGATGTGATTCCGACGGACCTGCCCGCCAACGTCGTGCTCTACGCGGGCGATCAGCCACTCCTGGAGGGCACCCTCGGGGTCTTCCAGGGACGCAATGCGGTGCGCATCAACAAGCCACTGAACCGCCGCGCCTTGGGAGAGAAATATGGATGAGAAGCAGTCAAAAGAGACCGGCGGCGCCACGACCGGCGCCAGGCCAAACCCCGACAGCGCGGGTTTCCGTGCCGCGTCCTTCCAGCAGGTGAGCGCCAGCGGCGGCGGCAACGGCGAGGGACATCCGAGCATCGACGTCATTCTCGACGTGCCGGTGACCCTGTCGCTGGAAGTCGGCCGTGCCCAGATGAGCGTCGGCAACCTGCTCCGGCTGTCGCAGGGCTCGGTGGTCGAACTCGACCGCGGCGCCGGCGAACCGCTCGACGTCCTCGTCAACGGCGCCCTGGTCGCTCACGGCGAGATCGTCGTCGTCAATGACAAGTTCGGCATCCGCCTGACCGACGTCGTCGCTCCGGCGGCGAAGCAGGCGGGCTGAAGGAGCGACCCTTGAAGCGCAGTCGCCTGATCGCGGTCGTGACCGGCCTCGCGGCAGCCGCCCTGGCCGCCGGCATGGTTGCAGCCGGCCCGATGCCGGCTCAGCCGGTGCCGGTCGCGCTCGACACCGGCACGCTCGCGGGTTCCGCATTGCGCATGGTGCTCTCCCTCGGCGCAGTACTCGGCCTGGTCGCGGCCCTCGCCTGGGTCGCCCGGCGGTTGCGCGCCGGCGGCATGCTGAAGACCGGCCTGATCGAGATCGTGAGCGGCGTCTCGCTCGGCGCGCGCGAGAAAGTCGTCCTGCTCCGCGTCGGCCAGGAACAGATTCTCGTCGGCGTAAGCCCGGCCGGCATGCGGGCATTACACGTACTGAAGGACGCGACCGGCACCGAGCCGTTCGCCTCGCTCATGGAGCACAAGCCATGACGCGCCGTGCGCCGTGGCTGCTCGCAGCCTTGCTGCTGCTGCCCGCGCTCGCCTGGGCGGAAGCCGCCGTGCCGGCGCTGGAACTGGTCAGTTCGAGCGCCGACGGCAAGACCTGGTCCGTGAGCATCCAGATCCTGCTGCTCATGACGGCGCTCACGCTGCTGCCGTCACTCGCGCTGGCCGCCACGTCGTTCACTCGCATCGTGATCGTGCTCGCGATCCTGCGCCAGGCAATCGGCATGCCGCAGACGCCGCCGAACCAGGTACTGGTCGGGCTGGCGCTGTTTCTCTCGTTCTTCGTGATGGGCCCGGTACTGACCGAGGCCTACGACGTCGGGGTCAAGCCCTACATCGCCGGCACGATGGAACTCGATGCTGCCGCGAGTGCGGCGCAGAAGCCCCTGCGCTCGTTCATGCTCGGACAGACACGGGAGCCGGACCTGGAGCTGTTCGCCGGGCTCGCCGGCCACGAGGAGTATGCGACCCCCGAAGCCGTGCCGATGACGGTGCTGCTGCCGAGCTTCATGACTTCGGAGCTGAAAACGGCATTCCAGATCGGCTTCCTCACCTTCATTCCGTTCCTGATCATCGACCTCGTGGTCGCCAGCGTGCTGATGTCCATGGGCATGATGATGCTCTCGCCGATGCTCATTTCCCTGCCCTTCAAGATCATGCTCTTCGTCCTCGTGGACGGCTGGAGCCTGATCACGGGCACTCTCGCGGCGAGCTTTGCCACCGGCTGAGAGGCCCGACATGACGCCTGAAATGGTCCTGACCGTCGCGCGCGAATCGCTCACCGTCACGGTGATGGTCGCCGCGCCCCTGCTGCTCGCGGCGCTGGTCACCGGCGTGCTCGTCGGCGTGCTGCAGGCGGCCACCCAGATCAACGAAATGACCCTGTCGTTCATCCCGAAGCTGCTGGCGCTGGTGCTGATGCTGCTGGCAACCGGGCCGTGGATGCTGCAATTGCTGACCAGCTATACGCGCACGCTGTTCGGCAACATCCCCTCGATGCTCGGCTGACGGCGCCGGCCATGCTGACGCTCGCCGCACTCGTCGACACCCTCTTCCACGTGATGTGGGCGGCGCTGCGCGTCTCGGGGATGGTCATGATGGCACCGGTATTCGGCGCCATGTTCGTGCCGCCGCGCCTGCGCATCCTGATCACGCTCGTGCTGTCCTTCGCCATGCTCCCGGTGATGGGCGCCATGCCGTCGTACTCGCCGCTGAGCGTCGAGGGAGTGCTCGCGGTCGCGCAGGAACTGGTGGTCGGTGTGGCAATCGGTTTCCTGCTGAAGATCGCCGTCGAAGCCGCGGTGCTCGGGGGTCAGATCGTCTCCAGCGGCACCGGCCTGTCGTTCGCGATGGTGGTTGATCCCCAGGCGGGCGGCATCCCGCTGCTCGGCCGCTTCTACCTGATCATCGCGACCTTGCTGATGCTCGCCGCCGACGCACACCTGCAGCTGATCGAACTGCTCGCGGCCAGCTTCAGCCTGCTGCCGATAGGCAGCGGCGGCCTCGGCGCCGCCGATGCGCACCAGGTCGCCGACTTTGCCGGCATCATGTTCGTGGGCGCCCTCAAGCTCGCGCTGCCCTCGGTGGTGGCGCTGCTCATGGTGAACGTGGCCTTCGGCGTCATCAGCCGGGCCGCGCCCACCCTGAACCTGTTCGCCGTCGGCTTTCCGGTCACGCTGCTGATGGGGTTTCTCATCATGTTGCTCGACATCGGCGGCCACGGGGTGATCTGGAATGCCCAGTTCGCTGAAACGTTCGCCGCGATCAGCCGCCTGCTGGCCGGAGGCTGACCATGGCCGAGATGGACTTCCAGGAACGCACCGAGCAAGCAACCCCGAAACGCCGCGAAGACGCGCGACGCCGCGGCCAGGTTGCCCGCTCACGCGAGCTGAACATCGCCGCCGTGCTGCTCGCCGGCGCCCTGCTGCTGGTCGCTGCCCGTCCTCACTTTGCCGCATCGCTGGCGCAGATCATGCGGGGCGGCCTCGCGATCGACCCGGCCGCGCTCGACCAGCCGCAACTCATGACGCAGGCGCTCGGCGACGCGGGACTGGCCGCGCTCGCGGCGTTCGCCCCGCTGCTGCTGGTGCTCGCCCTGGCGGCGGTGGCCGGCGCACTGGCGGTCGGCGGCTGGGTATTCAGCACCGAGACCTTTGCGCCCAGGTGGAATCGCCTCGATCCCGTGCAGGGCGTGAAGCGGATCTTCTCGCTGCGCGGCCTGGTGGAGGTCGGCAAGGCGCTTGCCAAGGCGTTTCTGATCGGCGGCCTTGCGCTCGGCTATCTCCTCTGGGTCGAGGATGACGTCGTCGCCCTCGGGACCGCGCCGTTGCACGCCGCGCTCGGCGACGCGGGCGCCATGATCGTCGTCACGCTGGTGGTGTGCAGCTTCGGGATGCTGCTCGTCGCCCTCGTCGACGTGCCCTTCCAGGTCTGGTCGCACAGCCGCGAGCTGCGGATGACCCGCCAGGAAATTCGCGAAGAACTGAAGGAAACGGAAGGCCGCCCCGAGGTCCGGAGCCGGATTCGCTCGATGCAGCAGCAGCTCGCCAACCGGCGGATGCTGCGCGAGGTGCCGAAGGCCGACGTCGTCGTCACCAACCCGACGCACTTCGCGGTCGCGCTGCGCTACGAGGAGTCGCGCATGCGGGCCCCGGTGGTGGTCGCCAGGGGCGTGGACCACATGGCTGCGCGCATCCGCGACGTCGCCGCGGAGAACCGGGTGGCGCTGTTCGAGGCGCCGCTGCTCGCCCGCGCACTGTACTGGACCACCCAGCTCAACCAGGAGATCCCGGCGCCGCTGTACCTGGCCGTGGCCCAGGTCCTCACCTACGTGCTCCGTGTCCGCTCGGCCATGCAGGGCAGCAGCCCCTGGCCGGAGCGCCCGGTGGTGCGGGTCGATGCGGGTCTCGCGCAGCCGCGCTCCGCGCGACGCAGGGGCGCAGGTGCCGCCGCCACGGATACGGCCGGCAGCGCACGCCCGGCCAACGACGAGTAACGAGGAACGAGCATGACGACCGCACAGACCTACACCAGATTCCTGCGCAGCCTCGGCGGCGGCGCCGGTGTGCCGCTCCTGATACTCGCGATGCTCGCGATGGTGGTGCTGCCGCTGCCGCCGCTGGTTCTCGATGCACTGTTCACCTTCAATATCGTGCTGTCGCTGATCGTGATGCTGGCCGTCATCTACGTGATGCGGCCGCTCGACTTCGCGATCTTCCCGACCGTGCTGCTCCTCGCGACCCTGCTGCGGCTCGCGCTGAACGTGGCCTCGACGCGCGTCGTGCTGCTGCATGGCCATACCGGCACGGATTCCGCCGGCAAGGTCATCGAGGCGTTCGGCGAGTTCGTGGTCGGCGGCAACTACGCCGTCGGCGTGATCGTGTTTGCGATCCTGGTCATCATCAACTTCGTCGTCGTGACCAAAGGTGCCGGCCGCGTCTCCGAGGTGAGCGCCCGCTTCACCCTGGACGCCCTGCCCGGCAAGCAGATGGCCATCGACGCCGATCTCAATGCGGGCGTCATTACCCAGGAAGAAGCCGTCACCCGCCGGGCCGAGGTGCGCGCCGAGGCCGATTTCTACGGCGCGATGGACGGCTCGAGCAAGTTCGTGCGCGGCGATGCCATCGCCGGCCTGCTGGTCGTGTTCATCAACGTGATCGGCGGCGTGCTGATCGGCACCATCCAGCACGACATGGAGGTTGCCAGCGCGGCCCAGACCTACGCCCTGCTCACCATCGGCGACGGGCTGGTCGCGCAGATCCCCTCGCTCCTGCTCTCCACGGCGGTTGCGATCATCGTCACGCGCATGTCGCGGGCCGAGGACATGGGTCGTCAACTCGCGGCCCAGCTGTTGAGCGATCCGCGCGTGCTGCGGGTGGTCGCCCTGATCCTCGGGCTGCTCGGCATCGTGCCCGGAATGCCCAACGTCGCCTTCCTGCTCGCCGCTGCGACCTGCGCGGGCCTCGGCTGGATGCTTGCGCGCAATGCCGAGGCGGCGCGTGTGGCCCAGGCCAAACCGGCCCCCGAGCCGCCGCCGGCCGAAGCCGATACTGCGCGCGAGCTGTCATGGGACGATGTCGGCCAGGCCGATCCGATCGGCCTCGACGTCGGCTACCGGCTGATTCCGCTGGTGGACCGCAAGCAGGATGGCGAGCTGATGCGCCGGATCAAGGGCGTACGCCGGCGCCTGTCGGAGGAACTCGGGTTCCTCGTCTCGCCGGTGCGCATCCGCGACGATCTCGACCTGCCGCCGCAGGGCTACCGCATCAGCCTGCTCGGCTCGCCGGTCGCCCAGGGCGAGGTCCACGCCGAGCGCGAGCTCGCGATCAATCCGGGTCATATCGACCAGCCGATCCAGGGCATCCCGACGCGCGATCCCGCCTTCAATCTCGAAGCGGTGTGGATCGACCCGGTGCAGCGTGAAGAAGCGCAGTCGCGCGGCTACACCGTCGTCGACGTGCCGACGGTGATCGCCACGCACCTCTCCAAGGTGCTGCAGGAAAATGCCCACGAGCTGCTCGGCCACCAGGAAGCACAGCAACTGCTCGACCGTCTCGGCAAGAGCGCGCCGAAGCTCATCGAGGAGCTGACGCCGAAGACCCTGCCGCTGTCCGTGATCGTGCGCGTCCTGCAGGAGCTGCTGCGTGACCAGATCGCGATCACCAACATGCGCACCGTCTGCCAGGCCCTCGCCGAGCACGGACGCACCACCCAGGACCCGGAGGCGCTGACCGGTTTCGTGCGCGCGGCACTCGGTCGCGCGATCGTGCACAAGCTCGGCGGCCAGTCCGACGAATTGCCGGTGATCACGCTGGAACCCCGGCTGGAACAGATCTTGCAGGATGCTCTCAAGGGCGGCGGCGAGGGCAGCATCGAGCCCACGCTCGCCGAGCGGGTCCAGGCCCAGCTCTCGGAGACGACCCAGCGCCAGGAAATCGCCGGCCAGCCGGCGGTCCTGCTGGTCTCCCCGGCGCTACGGCCCTGGCTCGCACGGTTCCTGCGCTTCGCGGTGCCCAGCCTGAAGGTGCTGGCCTACAACGAGGTGCCGGATAACCGGCGCGTCAAGCTCGTGGCGGCCGTGGGCAACTGACGGATTCCCGTCACCCACCGGGCCGGCTGAAGGAAGGGAGAGGAACATGAAAATCAGACGCTTCGTCGCCGGGGACATCCGGGAAGCCATGCGCCAGGTACGCGCTGCGCTCGGCCCGGATGCCGTGATCCTCGAAACCCAGCGTGTGGATGGCGGCATCGAACTCGCCGCCGCAGTGGACTACGAGTCGCTCGGCAGCGTGACCGCCGAGCCCAAGCCGGTTCACGCCGGCTCCGGTTCGAATCCCGGGCACGCACCAGCGGCGGCACCGCTGCCCGAGGCCGTGCCGGCGATGGCTCCCGCGACGGCGAACCGGCGTGCCACCGACGATGATGAGTTGCACAGCCTGCGCCACGAGGTTCGCGCCCTGCGCGATCTGCTCGAGTCGCAGGTCGCGCGGCTCACGTGGAACGACAACGTCCGGCGCAATGCGGCGGCGACCACCACCATGCGCAATCTCGCCAGGCTGGGCATCAGCGCCGACGTGGTGCGCGACATCATGGCGGCACTCGGCCCGAACCTGACCACGGACAATGCCTGGACCGCCCCGCTGAAGCAGCTCGTGGACGCAATCCCCGTGTGCGACGAGGACCTGATCGCCGAAGGCGGGATCTTCGCCGTGGTCGGTCCGACCGGAGTCGGCAAGACGACCACCATCGCCAAGCTGGCGGCACGCTTCGCACTGAATGCCTCGCCGGACGACGTGGCGCTGATCACCACCGACACCTTTCGCATCGCCGCGCGCGAACAGCTCGAAACCTTCGGCGAGATCCTCGGCGCACCGGTCTACCAGGCCGCCGACAGCGCGCGGCTCGCCGAGATCCTCACCCTGCTCGCCGGTCGCAGGCTGGTACTGATCGACACCGCCGGGACAGGCCAGCGCGACGTGCGGCTCGCCCGCCAGCTTTCCTGGCTCGCCACGGCGAACAGCCGCGTGCGCGTGCTCCTGGCGCTGCCGGCCAACGCCCAGGCCGCGGCTCTGGAGGAAATTGTGGAGGCGTTCATGGTAGCCCGGCCCTCCGCGTGCATCCTTACCAAGACGGATGAGGCGACCTCTCTCGGTGGCGCAATTTCGGCGCTGGTACGCAGCCGGCTGCCCCTGGCTTATGTCGCAAACGGCCAGCGGGTGCCGGAGGACCTGCACTTCGCCCAGCCACGGCAGACCTGGCTGGTGAAGACCGCGCTCGAACTGATGAGCCGGCGCAGGGAACTCGATGAGGATTTCATGGCGGAACAGTTTGCCGAGGTGAGCGTCAATGCCTGTGCCTGATAACGAACGTAGCGTCGCCGGTGCTTCTCCCATGGAGGGCAGCCGCGGCGATCAGGCCGAAGGCCTGCGGCGGATCCGCCACTCCAGGCCGGTGAAGGTCATTACCGTGACCGGCGGCAAGGGCGGCGTCGGCAAGACCAACATCTGCGCCAACCTGGCGGTTGCGCTGTCCATGCTCGGGCGCCGGGTGATGCTCCTCGACGGTGACCTCGGCCTCGCCAACGTGGACGTGCTCTTCGGCCTGCAGCCGCAGCACACCATGGCAGACGTGGTCCGGGGCGAGCGCTCGCTCAGCGAGATCATCGTCACCGGCCCCGCGGGCGTCATGGTGGTGCCCGGCGCCTCGGGTCTGTCGGAGATGGCGAACCTGACGAGTGCGCAGAACGCGGGCATCGTCAATGCGTTCAGCGAACTGACCTGCGACCTCGACGTCCTGATGGTCGATACGCCGGCCGGCATTTCCGACCCCGTGCTGCGTTTCGCCGAGGCGGCACACGAGGTCGTGGTCGTGGTCTGCGACGAGCCGACCTCGATCACCGACGCCTACGCGGTCATCAAGGTTCTCTCGCGCGAGCGCAACGTGACGCGCTTTCGCATCGTCACCAACATGACCCGCGAGGGTGGCCACGGACGCGCGCTGTTCGAGAAGCTGCTGCGCGTCACAGAGCGCTTCCTGCAGGTCTCCCTCGAGCACGCCGGCAGCGTCCCCTACGACGATCGCGTGTGGCGCTCCGTGCAGCTGCAGGCCCCGTTTGTGACGGCGTTCCCAACCAGCCTTGCCGCATCCGCTCTAAAGCAACTGGCGCACCGTGCCGATAAATGGACCGCACCCCGCGCGGCGCGCGGGCACATCGAGTTCTTCGTGGAACGGCTGTTGCAGATGCCGAACCAGCCGGAGGACGCGCTGGCATGAGCAGTGCCTCCGCCTACGCGCTCGCCGGTCAGCTTCGACCCGAGGAGCTGGTGGAGCGATACGCGCCGCTGGTGAAGAAGATCGGCAACCATCTTCTTGGCCGGCTGCCGGACGGGGTGGAACTGGAGGACCTCATCCAGACGGGCCTGATCGCCCTGCTCGATGCGGCCCGGCAGTATTGCCCGACGAAGGGCGCGTCGTTCGAGACCTATGCGAGCATTCGTGTGCGCGGAGCAATGCTGGACGAATTCAGAAACACCGACTGGGCGCCACGCTCCGTGTACCGCAAGCAGCGCCAGCTCACCGCGGCCGTACGCGCCGTCGAGAATCGCACGGGTACGCACGCCGGGGCGCGCGAGATCGCCGCGGAACTCGGCGTGCCGCTCGAGGAATACTTCCAGATGGTGGCGGCCACCACGACGCAGCGCATGTTCAGCCTCGATGAGGCCGACCCCGACGCCACCGCCCGGGAGGAAACCGCCGATGAAGCGGCCGTCGAACCCTCCATGGAACTCGAGTCCGAGGAGTTCCGGGCGGCCATGAGCGAAGCGATCGGCGCACTCCCCGAGCGCGAGGCGCTGGTCATGTCGCTGTACTACGACGAAGAACTGAACCTGAAGGAAATCGGCGAGGCGCTCGGCGTCAGCGAGTCACGCGTCTGCCAGATCCACGGCCAGGCACTCACGCGGCTCCGTGCCCGCCTGCAGAACTGGACCGCGGCACACCATGACCAGGGGGCGGCAGGCCGCTGACGACACCATGGATCCATTGACGACAACCGGCGTGATACTGGCGCTCGTCGCACTGGTCGGCGGCAGCATCCTGAAGGGCGCAGGACTGGCCTCGCTCGCCAATCCGGCCGCGTTCGTGATCGTGTTCATCGGCACGCTCGCGTCGAGCCTGGTGCAGACGCCGAAAGACACCTTCATGCGGGCCTGGAAGATCTTCCCGTGGATCTTCAAGCCGCCGGTCACCGACACCGACGTGCTGATCGCGAAGATGGTCGCGTGGAGCGAAACGGCCCGTAAGCAGGGCCTGCTCGGACTGGAGCCCGCCCTCGAGCAGGAAGCGGACGAGTTCTCGAAGAAAGCGCTGCAGATGCTCGTCGACGGCACGGAACCTGAAAAGATCCGCGAGACCATGGAACTCGAGCTCGACGCCAAGGAGAAGGCGAACACGCAGAGCGCGAAGGTGTTCGAGGGCCTCGGCATCTACGCCCCGACACTCGGCATCATCGGCGCCGTGCTCGGCCTGATCGCGGTGATGAAGAACCTGGCCGACCCGAGCAAGCTCGGGCATGGCATCGCGGCGGCCTTCACCGCCACCATCTACGGCATCGGGCTCGCCAACCTGTTCTTCCTGCCCACTGCCAACAAGCTCAAGGAGATCATCAAGGCACAGAGCCGCAGCAAGGAGATGGTGATCGAGGGCATCATCGCCATCGCCGAGGGCGAGAATCCGCGCAACCTGGAGGTCAAGCTCAAGAGCTTCGTCGGCTGACGCAGCAGCGAGCGGCACAGGCCATGGCACGCAGGCACGAACACGAGGAACACGCGAATCACGAGGCATGGGCAATCCCGTACGGGGACCTCATCACCCTGCTGCTCGCCTTCTTCGTCGTCATGTACGCGGTCTCGTCGGTGAACGAGGGCAAGTACCGGGTGCTGTCGGATTCCATGGTGGCCGCCTTCCGCGGCTCGCCGAAAAGCACCGAGCCGATCCAGATCGGCGACAAGACCGTGAAGGCGAAAGCCGACGCCACCGTCGCGGGACTTTCGCCTTCGCAGGTAATGAAGCTGCCCGCGGAGCGCGCCGACGTCGAGGCATCGGTCGTCGAGCGCTTCGGATTGCAGGGGCTGGAACTCGCGCAGCAGCCCGCCGAACAGGGCGGCCCGGCGGCCGGCGGACTCGCCGAGCAGGTGACCGAAGCGCTGTCCGCGCTGATCGGCAAAGGGCTGGTCACCGTGACCCGCCAGCCGCTGTGGGTCGAAGTGGAGATCAAGGCAGACATCCTCTTCCCGAGCGGCAGCGCCGAGATCGAGCCCGGGGCCGTCGGGATCATCGACCGCATCGGCGAGATCCTCAAGCCGCTGCCCAACCGCCTGCGCGTGGAAGGACACACCGACACCCGACCGATCGCCACGGCACAGTTTCCCTCCAACTGGGAACTGTCGGGCGCGCGGGCCTCACGCATCGTGCGCCTGCTTGAAAGCCGTGGCGTGGATCCCACCCGCATGAGCGTCGCCGGCCAGGGCGAGCATCAGCCGATTGCGGACAACGCCACCGCCGAGGGACGCAATCGCAACCGTCGCGTCACGCTCCTGATCCTCGACCCACCCGCCCCCGAGGCCGCAACGTCCGGCCCCGCGCCCGGCGGCAAGGAGGCCCCGTCATGAGCCCGATCGACCAGGTCAAACCGACGCTGCCCGGCAACTGGCCGCGGCGGGTCGAGAACCGCAACAAGCGCGACGGCGGCGGCAAGCCGCCGCGCGCGCCGAAGGATCAGAACAGCCCGGGCAAAGACCCGGGCGAGTGGCCGGATGGCCGTGAGCACGTCGTGGATGAACTTGCCTGAGGGGAAACGAACATGATCATCAGTGTCAGCTACCTCGCCCTGATCGCCGCCGGCACACTCGCCGGCACCCTGCTCCTCGCACTTGCCGGCCTGCTGCTCGGCCGCGCAGCGCTGCAGCGGGCGCGGGCAGCGCATGCGGCCATCGAGCTCGCCGCGGCCCGGACAGCGGAACTCGAAGCTGCGCTCAGCGGCGCAACCGCGCAGCTCGCCGAACTGCTGGCCGAGCGCGAGCGCACGGCCGCCTTGCCGGCCCGCCCGAGCCTGCGGGAGGCAGTGGCCCTGTCACGCCACGGCGCGAGCATCGACGAGCTCGTCTCGACCTGCCGCATCGGCCAGAGCGAGGCGCGGCTGATCCAGATGCTGTACGGCTCGACCCGTGACGCGACCGAGGTCGCGGCGGGCCGCGCCTGAGCGGGAACGTTTCATTCGGCAATTCACCAACAACAGCGCAACTGCCAACACCGGAGCGAGTGCCATGACCGAGATCCCAGACAAGATCGTGCAACGGCTGAAGACCTGCACCAGTTTCCCGACGCCTCCCGCCGTCGCCATGCAGGTCATCGCACTCGCCCAGGACCCGGATATCGATCTTGCGCGCGTCGCGGAGACCGTGAGCGCCGATCCGGCCATTGCCACCAAGGTCATGCGCATCGCCAACTCGGCCATGTACGCGCGCCGGCGCCAGAGCACCAACCTGCGCCAGGCGCTGATCGTGCTCGGCCTCAACGCGACCCTGACGCTCGCGCTCTCATTCACGCTGGTCAGCACCCTGCGCCGCGACCCGGCCAAGGGCTTCGATTTCGACGCTTACTGGAAACGGGCCATCATGGCGGCCACCTGGGGCAAGCTGCTCGCCAGCGAGTTCGGCCGACGCGACGCCGAGGAAGTGTTCCTCGCTGCCCTGCTGCAGGACATCGGCATGCTGGCGATCGACAAGATCGCGCCCGACGTCTATTCGGGCATTTCCCCGTTCCAGCTCGAGCACGCGCGCGTGTGCCAGCATGAGCAAAGCTGCATCGGCACCGATCACCGCTCGGTGGGAAGCTGGCTGCTGCAGAGCTGGAACATGCCGCCGGGACTCACACGCGGCGTGCAGCACAGCCACGACCCCGGAGCGGGCGGCGTGGAAGCCGACCACCGCGAGTTCGTGCGCTGCGTGGCACTGTCGGGCGAACTCGCGGACGTCTGGCTCACGGACCAGAGCCAGGACGGCATGCAGCGCGCCGGGTTCCAGACGCGGCGTCACCTCGGCATCCTGCCCAATCGGCTGCACGAGATGTTCGAGATGATTCGCGAGCAGGTCCCGGTCGCCGAAGGCCTGTTCGACGTGCAGATGTTCACGGCGGAGCATCTCCAGGAGATCATGGAAACCGCGCGTGAAGCGCTCGTGGTCCGCAACCTGGTCGAGATCGACAAGAACAAGGTTCTCGAGAGCCAGAGCTCGCAGCTCAAGGAGGAGAACTCCGTGCTGCGCGTGGACAGCGAACGCGACGGCCTCACCGGCGTGTTCAACCGCCGCGCCTTCGAGAAGTCCATCGAGCGCGAGTTCGCCGCAGCGACCAGAAACGGCTGGCCGCTCTCGATCGTGTTCGTCGATCTCGACAAGTTCAAGGACATCAACGACACGCACGGTCACCAGGGCGGCGATGCCATGCTCAAGGAGGTCGCGACGCTGCTCGGCGAATCGCTGCGCGAGAGCGACGTGGTCGCACGCTACGGCGGCGACGAGTTCGTGCTGCTCCTGCCCGGGGTCGACACGGGCCAGGTCAATGCGATCGCCCGGCGCCTGGTCCAGGTGGCACGTGATCGCAAGGTCACTGGCGGCAATGGTCAGTCGTTCTCGATCACCCTGTCCCTTGGTATCGCCACCCACGACGCGAAGCATGCCTTCGCGACCTCGCAGGAACTGCTCGCAGCGGCCGACGCGGCGCTCTACCATTCCAAGCGCAGTGGCCGCAACCGGGCCACGAACTACGACGAGATCAAGGCCGCGTAACGGCAAACCGGCAGCAGAACATTTCCGGTTGCCGGAGCGGCCGGTAACGCCCCGGCCACCGTCACGGTTGACGACGGCCGGCCGGAGCGCATCTAATCGCGTCGATGCACCGACCACGCGTTGGCCGCCGATGAAGAACATCGTCCGACGCACGACGCTGATCGTGCGCGATGTCCAGCGCTCCGCGCACTGGTATGAGCACGTCGTCGGCATGACGCGCTTCTACGAGGGTGAGGTCGTGCTCTCCGGCAACGGCATGGCGGCCGGCAGGAAGGGCGATCGCACGCATCTCGTCATCATGCGGTGCGAGCACCCCGAGATCGGCATGATCGGACTTCTGCAGTGGGTCGATCCGCCGCTGCCGGCGCCGCCGGCGATTCCCACCAGCGTTACCTACGGCAACCCGACCTTCGTGGTCGCCTCGGACGACTGTCGCGAGGCACTGCGACGGGCCCGGGAACTCGGTTCGCACGTGCATTCGCTGCCCCACGAGTGGTCCGTAATGGGCGCCGACGGCCGCATGAAACGCTTCGTCAGCGTGTCGGTGTTCGACCCGGACGGTTACTTCTACGAGTTCAACCAGGCGCTCGACTGAACCGGGCACGCGCCGCGGCACCGAAGGCGCCGTGGTCGCGTCCCCGGTATGAAGACACGCCTGCACCTTCGTCTGGTATGTGCGAATGGTGCGGTGGGCGTGTTGGAGGATGACCATCGCCGTGCGCTGGTTGACGATAGCTGCGGGTCCGGACGGCCTGTAACGGGCGTGTGAGGCCGGCGCAGCAGGAGCGCAGCCGCAGCCGAACCCGAGCGAGCG
>JAJTYX010000060.1:0-2473 GCA_021462865.1 Gammaproteobacteria bacterium
CAGTGCCTATGGTCTGGTCAACGCCGTCACGCACTTTTCGCAGGACGTCGAGGACTACGACCGTGCCACCGAGTTCGAGGCGCTGGGAGGCAAGCTCATCGAGTTGGCCCCCGGCGACTGGAAGGAATTGGCCCACGCCGCCTGAGAACCCCCGAAGCACCGCCGCCCGCGGTGCTTCGGGACTCCTGCCCCTGATTGAAGTCCTCCCCCCTCGCCCGGCGCAGCCTCACGGTTGCCCGGGCACTTTTTTCGTCTGTCAGCAGTGCTGACGGACGTGTGCGGCAAACACAGTGCTACCGGCTCACTCGACGCTTGTTTCGATCGCGCAGCAGTGCTGGCTTCCACGGCCGCGTTGCTGGATTGGGGGGCAAGGCACGCTGCCGTACGAGCAGTAGACGCAGCAGTCGCCCGGTTTCGGCTTCAGAACGACGTGGCACTGCTCGCATTCGTAGAACCATTGACACGCATCCGTCGGCATGGTCTCCGTCTTCGCGTGGCCACACTGCGGGCACGTGAGGGTCGATTGCAGGATGACCTCGCTCACTTGGCGCTCCCTACGAGCGTCGAGGGATAGCCGGCATCCCGTGTCGCCCGGGTCAGCGCATCCACATTCGTGCGGGTGTCGTCGAACGTAACGGTTGCCTCACGCTTGTCCAGGTTGACCTCGGTCTTGGCGACCCCGGCCACCTTGCCCAACGCCTTCTTGACCGTGATCGGACAGGCCGCACAGTTCATGTCGGGCACCGACAACGTGACGGTCTTGGGTGCAGACCAGGCGGGACCGGACATCGCGACGACGGTGGCAAACGCGAGCAATGCTCTCTTCATGGTGTTGTCCTTTCAATAGAACCAGGGGGCGATGTAGGGAAAGCCGAGCGCGATCGCCACGAGCGCGGCGACCAGCCAGAACAGCGCCTTGTGGGTCGTCTGCACCTGTGGCACCGCACAGACTTCGCCCGGTTGACAGGTCGCAGCGGGGCGCCAGATACGGCGCCACGCGAAGAACAGGGCCAAGAGCGCCGCGCCGATGAAGACCGGCCGAAACGGTTCGAGCACCGTCAGGTTGGCGATCCACGCGCCGGAGAATCCGAGCGTGATCAGCACCAGCGGCCCGAGGCAACAGGTCGAAGCAAGGATCGCGGCCAGCCCGCCGGCGAACAGAGCGCCACGGCCCTGCGTGGGTTCAGCCATCGAGTACTCCTTCCGCGCAACGTGATCCGGGGTGTAACCTTACTTCCGTACATAAGTACGGAGTCAAGGCCCATGCACGACAAGACCGGCGCCACCATCGGCGCCCTGGCGGAAACCGCCGGGGTCAACGTCGAGACGATCCGCTTCTACCAGCGCAAGGGCCTGATGCCTGAGCCCGAGAAGCCCTACGGCAGCATCCGCCGGTACGGCGCGGCGGAGCTGGCCCGCGTGCGGTTCATCAAGTCGGCGCAGCGGCTCGGCTTCAGCCTGGAGGAAGTCGGCGAGTTGCTGAAACTCGAGGACGGCGCACGCTGCAGCGAAGCGCGACAACTGGCCGAACAGAAGCTCGTGGACGTGCGCCAGAAGCTCAGCGACCTGCAGCGCATCGAGTCGGTGCTGGCGGGACTGGTGGCGCGATGTTCGGCCGTTCGCGGCCGGGTCAGCTGTCCACTGATCGCGTCGCTGCAGGAGGCCACGTGATGGAAATGCTGAGGATCGCGGGTCTGTTCGCCGTGACTGCCGTGGCGGAGATTGTCGGCTGTTATCTGCCGTGGCTGGTCCTCAAGCAGGGCAGGAGCGCCTGGCTCCTCATTCCAGCCGCGGCTTTCCTGGCCCTGTTCGCCTGGCTGCTCACGTTGCACCCGAGCGCGGCCGGCCGTACGTACGCCGCATACGGCGGCATGTACATCGCGGTCGCCCTGGTGTGGCTCTGGCTTGTCGATGGCGTCACGCTGACGCGTTGGGATCTTGCCGGCGCGAGCATTGCACTGGTAGGCATGGCAGTCATCGCGCTGCAGCCAGAAGCGCGGTGACCGAGAGCAGCAACATGTCGGGCGGAGAGGCGCGACACCCAGGCGCCCAACCCTTCGATCGAGGACTTCATCGGCCGAGATAAACGGCCGTGATCTGCTCGCGCTCGTGCCCCAGCTCCTCGCTGATCGTGAGCCTCGCTTCGCGGTCGGCCTCGCGCTGCGAGGGTGTGAGGTCTCTCGACCGCGGCCCGCCGACCGCCGGTGGCGGCCATCCGGTCAGCTCGCGGTAACGAGTTTGCGCGTACTGGTGGCGGTGGCCGTGAATGCGGTGCACGCCGGCCGCGGCGGATTGGTACTCGAAGCGCCGCAACTGCTCGACGTAGCTTCGCTCGGCCGGGATGAGGCTGCCCCTGCCGGCCAGTGCCTTGGCCTCGTCGAGCACCTGGCGCTGCTCCGCGTTGCGGATCGGGATCTCGCGCGGCCGCCCACCCTTGGTCCAGGTGTCCTTGAGCGCCAGCCGGTCCCCACGG